>CAYOQK010000021.1:0-144854 GCA_964406105.1 uncultured bacterium
GCATCGGTCCGACTTTGAGCACACCCTGCGGCTGGTGGAAACCTTCGTCAAGGGCATAGACCGGTACCTGTAAGCCCTGCCCGGTTTCGGGATTCTTTCACTTCATGAAAGAACTTCTTTCACGCCTTGAAAGAAGTTGAAAAAACCCCCGCACCTTTTAGGCGTGGAGTACCGGCGACGCTGGCTGGCCCAACGCTCAGAATCAGCGGTGCAGGCGTACCCCGCGGTGGTGATCGCCAGGCACCGAGGTGCGGCCCTTGAGCGCTTCCGTGGTGGCGGTGCCCTGGCACTTCCTGTGTTAGACAGGCCCCTTGCTGCAGCGAAAGGGGACGCATACAATATTGCATCCAAAGGTCGGGGCGTAGCGCAGTCCGGTTAGCGCGCTTGGTTCGGGACCAAGAGGTCGGTGGTTCAAATCCACTCGCCCCGACTTTTCTTTTCCGATGCCCTCTCCGCGAATCCTCTCGGTGATCGGTCCCAGCCGCCCTTCGCCCGAGGTGGCCCACGATGCATACCTCCTGGGCCGGTTCTTGGGTCAGCACCGGGCCATTGTGGTCACCGGGGGCCTGGGGGGTGTGATGGAGGCGGTGAGCCGGGGCCTTCGGGAAACCGGGGGGTTGGCCGTGGGGCTGTTGCCCGGCGATAGCCCAGCAGACGCCAATCCGTACGTGCACGTGCCCCTCGCCACGGGTTTGGGCCACTTCCGCAACTATCTGGTGGTCTCCGCCGGCCAGTTGGTGATCGCGGTGGGAGAGAGCCGGGGTACCCTGAGCGAGGCCACCATGGCCCTGACCCTGGGCAAACCCGTGTGGGCCCTGCACTGGCACACGCCGCTCCAGGGTTTACAATCCTTTCCGGACCTGTCCACACTTCAGGAGGCACTGCACGCATGGTGGAACTCACAGGGCGTTCCCTCACGTTGACCCAGCTGGAGCAGGTGGCCCGACATCGGGAACCTGTGCGTCTTGCTGAGGAAGCCCGCCGCCGGGTGGCCCAGGGCCGTCAGGTGGTGGAGAACCTGGATCCCCATCGTCCCTATTACGGTATCAACACGGGCGTGGGCCGCCTGGCCGATCGGGTGATCCCACCGGAGGAGATCCGACGGCTCCAAGTGAACATCGTCCGGAGCCACTCCGTGGGCGTGGGGCCGGAGCTGGCCCCGGACCAGGTGCGGGCCGCGATGCTCTTGCGGGCCCAGAGCCTGGCCTCGGGCTACTCCGGGGTGCGGCCCGTGGTACTGGACCAACTGTTGGCCTTTTTGAACCAAGACATCGTGCCCGTGGTGCCGTCGCGGGGTTCGGTGGGGGCCTCGGGCGATCTGGCTCCCCTGGCACATATCGCCTTGGCCCTGATCGGCGAGGGCTGGGTGGTGTACCAGGGCACTCGGATGCCCACCCCTGAGGCCTTAAAGGCTGCAGGCCTTTCCCCCTTGACCCTGGAGTCCAAGGAGGGGCTGGCCCTCATCAACGGGACCCAGGTGAGCACCGCAGTGCTTGCCCTGACCCTAAGGGATGCAGAGCGGCTCTTGGCCTGGGCCAACGCCATCGCCGCCCTCACCCTGTCGGCCTTGCGGGGGATCCCCCGCGCCTTTGACCCCGTGGTGTTTGATCTCCGCCCCCATCCCGGAGCCCAACGCGTAGGGCAGGCCTTGCGGGAATGGCTCCGTGGCAGCACTTACCGCCCTCGTCACCCCGTGCAGGATGCCTACTCCCTGAGATGCATTCCCCAGATCCACGGTGCGGTGGCCGATGCCCTGGCCTACGTGCGTCAAGTGTTGGAAGTGGAGATCAACGCCGTGACCGACAACCCTCTGGTGCTCCCGGAGGGCGAGGTGCTCTCCTGCGGAAACTTCCATGGCCAGCCTGTGGCCTTTGCGGCTGACCATCTGGCTTTGGTGCTCACGGCCCTGGCCGGCCTGTCGGAACGGCGTACCTTCCGCCTGATGGATCCGGACCTCTCGGGGTTGCCGGCCTTCCTCACCCCGGCGGGAGGGGTGAACTCCGGGTTCATGATGCTGCAGGTGACCCAAGCGGCATTGGTGTCTGAGAACAAGGCCCTTTCCCACCCTGCATCGGCGGATTCTCTGCCCACCTCGGCCAATCAAGAGGACTACGTGTCCATGAGCATGACGGCGGCTCTAAAGGCTCAGCAGGTGTTGGACAACACCCGCGAGGTATTGGGCATGGAGCTGCTGGCGGCCTTACAGGCGTTGGATTTCGCCGATGCCCAAACCCTGGCCCCTCGCGTGCGGGCCCTACATGAAACCCTGCGGCGTCGGATCCCTCCTGTGCACGAGGATCGGGTGCTCCAGGACGATCTGGCCACGGTACGAGAGATCCTGCGGACCCAATCGGTGGAGACGTTGGTTTAAGCGGCCTCGGGTGGCCGCCGGAACCAAAGGACCAGGAACAGCGAATCCAGTACCACGTACAGGGCTCCTGCCCAGAACACCGTGGCCAGCCCCAGGGTGTCAAACACCCATCCCGACACCACAGGCCCCACGATCATCCCCAGGGCAAAGGAGGACTGGTTCACGCTGATGGCGGTGGCCAGGGTGCCGGTGCGTTGCCCCTCGCGGGCTGCGATGCCCAGGGCTGCGGGAGCGCTCAGTGCTCCCGCCAGGGAGAGGAATAGGCCCAGTACCAGGAATTCCCAGAAACCCCGCAGGGTAGGCATCAGTAGCAGAAGGAAGCCGGTGGTCCACAGCGTAAAGTGGAGGATGTAGCCCTTGCGACGGGTGCGATCCACGAGCCATCCGGCGGGAAACTGCAGGAGCGACAGCAGCAGGATCTGCACTGAGAGGATCCACCCCACCTGGGTTTTGGAGAGGCCGGTGTTCACGGCCAGGATGGGGAAAAAGGAGAAGAGCGTGGACCGGGCCATGGCGTATCCCAAACGGTACACCAGGAGGGATTGGATCACCCGGTTCCGCAGGGTTTCCCGCAAAGGGGTTCGGGGATTGCGGCTTTGGGTTCCAGGGCCCATGCGGGTGGGCAGTGCCGTGGCCAGGGCCAGGCCCACCAGGGCGAGGGTGCCCACCACGGGGAACACTGCCCGGATGCCCCAGTGATCGGCGATCCATCCGCCCAGCACGGGTGCCAGGCCAAATCCCAAGAAGAACACCGAGGCGTAAAGCCCCAGGTAGGAAGACAGCCGATGGGCTGGGGCCGCTTGGGCCATCACGCTCCCGGCCACGGGATTGAAGAACCCCGAGGCCAGCCCCTGGGCGATCCGACCCCACAGGAGTTCCACATACGCCCGGGTGAACCAAAACAGCGAAGCGGCCAATAGGTGAAACCCGAAGGCGAGTTGGAGCAGGAGCCGGGGCTTGCCGGTTCGGTCATAGAGTTGGCCAACCCAGGGCCCGAGGAACATCCGCACCATGTCGGATCCGGAGAAGATGAGGCCGATCCAAAGACCGGAGGCGCCCAGATCCCGGGCGAACACGGGCAGAATAGGGGCCAGCAACCCGATGATGAGGGCTGCCAGAAAGGTGAGGCCTACGGTGACGAACAGTCCCCGACGCTGCTCAGTAGCGGAAGCTGCTGCCACCGATGAACTCCCGCAGGATGGAGGTGGGTGGCACCTCTGTGGGCAGCATCCCCAGGAAATGGGACAAGAGGGTGATCAAACGCACAGCGTCCGCATACTCGGGCACCTCGGGGCTGATTTCTTCCAGCAGGGGTTCAGCGTAGAGTTTGAGCACGGCCAGTTCGTATAAGAGGGCCGAGTTGAACATGGTGTCCACGTTTTCCTGGTACGGGAAGATCTGCCGCTCCTCGTTGCGCCGCACGTTGCCCCACATGCGCAGGGTGTCTAACGCCGAATGGCCCCGAAACAGATGATCCCGCACGATCCGCCGAATGAGCCGGGTGTCTGAGGTGGAAATCCGGTTGTGGGCGTCAATGCCGATCTGGGTGAGGGCGCTCACGTAGATCCGATATCGGGCCTCCTCCGGCACCATGCCGGAGATCCGGGGGTTGAGGGCATGGATGCCTTCCATCAGCACGATCTGGGAAGGAGAGAGCCGCAGCCGCCATCCCTTGGGGCTTCGCCGACCGGTTTTGAAGTTGAACTTTGGGATCTCCACCTCTTCGCCCCGCCAAAGCCGCTGGAGATGGTCTTCCAAAAGCGGCAGGTCCAGGGCCTCCAGGGCATCAAAATCTGGCTCACCGTTCTCATCCCGGGGGGTCTTTTCCCGGTCTACGAAGTAGTTATCCAAGGAGATCACCACCGGCTGGAGCTCGTTGACCCGCAGTTGGATGGCCAGGCGCTTGGTAAAGGTGGTTTTCCCTGAGGAGGAGGGGCCGGCGATGAACACGAATCGCAGGTTCTGTTCCCTGCGGATGCGGGTGATCTCATCGGCGATGGCCGCAATGCGTTTTTCGTGGAGGGCCTCGGCGATCTTGACGAAGTCCGAAACGTTGCCCCGGGCGATCAACTGGTTGAGGGCACCGGCGTTCTGTACGCCCAGGATCCGCACCCATCGGGCCGATTCCTCAAAGGTGTTGAAGAGTTTGGGCCGCTCCCGCAGGGGCATCAGCAGCCGCGGGTCGGTACGTTCGGGCAGGAGCAGCACCAGGCCCGGGGGATACCGGAGCAGGTCAAACTTCCGCAGCACCCCGGTGCTGGGCACCAACGGCAGGTAGGAGTAGTCTATGAAGTTCTCCATGCGGTACACGAAGATCCGCTGGTGCTCAGGCATGTATTTGAAGAGGAGCACGGCGTCTTCGCGGCTGCGGATTCGCCGAAAGAACTTGACCCCGCTCTCCTCGTCAATGGCCTGGGGGACGATGGGAAGGTCTGCCTCCACCATCTGCTTCATGGTCTCCTTGAGCCGCAGGAGATCCTCTTCCGAGAGCTCCCGTCGGTTCTCAAATTCGCAATACAGGCCATTGCTGTAGTGGTGCAGCACGTACAGCTTTTGGCCTGGGAACACCCGTGCAGCGGCAGCGGTGAGCAGGAACGCTGCGCTGCGTTCATACACACGGATTCCATCCAAACTGGATTGGTCCACGAACTCCAGGTGGATGTCGTCCACGGGTTTGTAGTGGAGGCTCACCAGCTTGTGGTCCACGTGAGCGGCCACAATGGGATACTCGCCCGTCTCCGGGCGAACGTCCTGCAGGATATCCAGGAGCCGGACCCCTTCGGTATAGGTGCGTTGAGTGCCGTCGGGAAAGGTGACGACGAATTCGCGTGCCATTCTTCACCTCCCATGCGCGTGGCCGGCCAAGGCCACAGGCTTGCGGAATTTCCAATGTTACGCCTGGTCCGAAAGGGGGGCAAGGGAGAGGAACCGGGAGCCGCAGATCAGTCGCGGCGGAAATGGGTGCCCCGGCTCTCCGGGTTGCGCAACGCAGACCGGGCCACCACCAGAGCCGTTTGAAGCCCGTTGCGAAGTTCAATGAGCCGGGGGCACAAACGGGTGTTGCGGTAGAAGTTCTCCACCTCCAGCCAGAGGTGGCGGAGATCGCGCACGGCCCGCGAGAGACGTTCCCGCGTCCGCACCACCCCTACGTAGTTCCACATGATGTGCTTCAGGGTGGTCCAGTCCTGTTGGATCAGTGCGGGGTCGGGGTCTTCGGTGCCCGTGTCCACCCATTCGGGGATGGCGTACCGTTGGGGATCCGTAAGATGGGGGAAATCCTCCTGTACGGCTCGGGCCACGCGGTCACCAAAGACCAGCCCCTCCAGGAGTGAAGTGGAGGCCAGCCGATTGGCTCCGTGGAGGCCGGTGCAGGCCACCTCCCCTACGGCATACAGGCCTTTGAGCAACGTGCGGCCCCAAAGATCGGTTTTGACCCCACCGCAGGCGAAGTGCACCACCGGTACCACCGGAATCGGCTGGCGGGTGATGTCTATCCCCCGCTCCAGGAGCCGTCGGTATAGGCCGGGAAACCGCTGACGGATGAAATCAGGGGAACGGTACGAGGCGATGTCCAGGAGCACGTACCGGTATCCGTGGAGGGTCATCTCCTCGTGGATGGCACGGGCCACCACGTCGCGGGGAGCCAGGGATCCCTTGGGATGGTAGCGCTCCATAAAGGGCTCGCCCTCTGGGGTTTTCAGCACGGCCCCTTCCCCCCGCATGGCCTCGGTGATCAGCAGATTCTGCTCCTCCTCGCTGTACAGCGCGGTGGGATGGAACTGGATGTACTCCATGTTGATCAGGCGGGCACCCGCTCGGTACGCCATGGCGAACCCGTCCCCGGTGGCCCCTCGGGGGTTGGTGGTGTGCAAATAGATCTGGCCCAGCCCGCCAGTGGCCAGGACCACAGCACGGGCCAAGAACCGGTGCACCCTCCGGTCTTCTCGCCGATAGGCATACACCCCAACCACCTCATCCGGAGCGTACCGGTCCAGGGGGTTCGTGCTGTGATGCTCAGGGGTGATCAGGTCAATGGCGATGTGGCCGGGAAGCAGGGTAAGGTTCTCTTGGTGCTCCAGGTGCCGCAGCAGGGCCCGCTCTATGGCGCGGCCGGTTTCGTCACCCACGTGCAGGATTCGGGGGGTGGAATGGGCCGCTTCCCGGGTGAGGTGGAACCCTTCCGAGGTTTGATCAAAGGAGATGCCCAGGGTGTGGATCAGGATCTCCTGGAGTAGCCGGGGCCCTTCGGTGGCCAAGATCTGGGCCGCCTCGGGCAGGCTGGCCCCGGCTCCTGCCTGGAGGATGTCCTGCACAAGGGCCTGGGGGTCGCCCTTTCCCCGGAACACGATGCCGCCCTGCGCCAAGCCGGTGGCTGTGTCATCGGGGCGCTCGGCCTTGGTCAGGACACCCACGGAAAAGCCGGCCTGGGCAAGCCTGAGCGCCGCCGTGCCCCCGGCGATGCCGGTGCCAATGACCAGAACGTCAAAGGGTTCCATGGGCCCGTTGGAGACGATCCAGGAAGAGGTCCAACAGTCGTTGATGGGCGTCAAAGGCGAGGGGCGGAGGCGATGAGAAGAAGGCCACAGCAGCGGCATCGTCCCCGGCCACGGGGGTGCCTGTGGGGGCCTCCACGGCGTAGCCGATCACCACCACGCGGCCGTAATATCGGCTCCGTTGGGAAGCGACACCGACCAGGTGCACCTGGGTGCCCTTCAGGCCGGTTTCCTCGGCCAGTTCCCGAAGCACCGCCTGTTCAGGGTCTTCATCCAGTTCCAGGAACCCGGAGGGTAAAGCCCATTCCCCCTGCTTTGGGGGCACGCCCCGCTGCACCAGGAGCACCCCTTGACTGGGGCGGTACACCAGGGCGGCTACGGCGGGCAAGGGGTTTTCGTAGATCCAGCGGTGGCATCGGGGGCAGTAGGGGCGTTCCCGGTGGTCATGGAGACGGCGCTCCAGCCGGGAACCGCAATAGGGGCAGAAGCGAAACGGGTACGTGGGTTCCAAAAGGCAAAAGGCGGAGGGTGAGGGACTCGAACCCCCAAGGGGCTTGCGCCCCGGCGGATTTCAAATCCGCTGCCTTACCAATTCGGCGCAACCCTCCGCACCGGTCCCTTTAATTTTAACCTGCAGAGGTCTGGGTCGCAGGCCCGAGGGCATCCTGATCAGGGGTTGGTGTTTTCCCACCAGGCCTTACAATTTAGGCCCACGGGCCGTTAGCTCAGTAGGTAGAGCACCGGATTTTTAATCCGGGGGTCGCAGGTTCGATTCCTGCACGGCCCATTTTTACGTTTGACGCACCTCCTGATACGCCCGGATCAGGGTTCTCCACACCACTTCAGGCTGCTCCGATCGGATGGACGACATAAAGGCCGTGCCCCGAAAGCTCCAGGCGGCCAGATTCCGAACCCCCGCTTTGGCTGCGGCGTGCACCGCTCGGGCCACATCCTCCTCGGTCCCTGCGGGAATCCGGAAGGCCTGAATCCAGATCTGTGGTTCCTTGCCGTGGGCCTGGGCCAAGGCTGCCACCTTCCGGGCATAGGCCTTCACGTGTCGGCCTACGGCTTCTCCGGTCAACTGTTGCCAGGGGTTGTGCCAGTAGGGATCTGTGCCCACGATGTCCAGCTCCGGGAGGCTGAAGAATCGGGGCCAGGAGTCCTCTTCTTCTTGATGGGGCAGAAGGCAAAGGGCAGTGCGCAACCCCAGGTCTTTGGCATGGCGGGCCAGTTCCTGGATCAGCGCCACCAGGCGATCCATCTGAAAGCGACGCATCTCCGGTGTAAAGGTCTGGGGCAAGGGACGCCCCTGCTCCTCTCTCCACGCCCGTTGACACGCCTCGCACCAGCAGCCGTGTTGATCGGCATGGTGGTAGAAGTGGGGTTCGTCAAAGAACACCCCGTCGGCCCCGGTACGTGCAGCCGCTTCTACCCAATGGTGCAAGAACTCGCGGGTTTCCGGATGGGTAGGACATGCCGCCGGTAGAGGATCTCCCTCGGCTGACACCTGATTGGCGTTCCGATGGCGGAGGGCAAAATCGGAAAAGGCTTCGCCCCCAAAGATCCGTCCCACACCCCAGGGATCCAGGAACACCTCCAGACCGTGGTGGTGCGAGCGTGCCACGATCTCCGCCATGGTGTCTGCATAGAAGGCAAGGTCGTTTTCCGAAAAGGTGTGGACCACAAAGGTGAGGCCGGCTTGGGCCATTTCAGCCAGATCCCGGTCCACGTGGCGGGGATCCCGGTTTCCGAAGTACGAGACCCCCACATGCCAGGGACGTGCCGCCATGGTGTCACCTCCGTTGAGGCTCAAAGGGTACAGGAGAGTCCCCTGGTTCGTGTTTGCGCCAAAGCGCCTTATCTCCTTAGCGTCTTGGCGTTGCCTCCAGCCTATGCCCCCAGGATCAGCAGGCCTCCCAGTACCATGAGCAGGCTGCCCAGAAGCCGAACGCCAAAGGCCTCTTCGTGGAACACCCATCGCCCCAGGATCACGCCAAACACCCCTTGAAAACGCTTCAAGGCGATCATGTAAGCCACGATGGCCCGTTCTATGGCCAGCATATGGAACACCACCATACCGCTGAACAGTACCCCAGAGGCCAGCAGTTGGGGCCAGGGAGCCTTGCTGGCCCGCGTGGGCCAATGCCGAAGCCCGATCGGGGCCAACACCAGGGTCATGACCACCGCATAGTGCACGCTGAAGTAGGTGGGAGACGAGTGGAGCACCAATTGCTTCCCCACCAAGGAGGTGAGGCTGTACAGGGCGGCAGCCCCCAACATGCGACGGCTGCCGGGCTCCTGAAGGAGGGCCCGCAGAGGGGCCCAGGGGCCCTGATCCCGCCGGTCCAGGTTCAGCACATAGGATCCCAACACCACCAATAGGATCCCGGCAAAGCCCTGGCAACTCACCCGCTCGCCCAGGAAAACCCAACCGGTTAGGACCAGAAAGAGAGGGGTGAAGCTCAGGTACGGCAGGGTTAGGGAGAGGGGAGCGATCCGAAGGGCCTGGATGTAGAGTATCAGGGCCGCGGTTTCCAGGGGGATCCAGGGGAGGTGAAGCCACCAGAACACGGGGTCCAGGGGAGGCACCCCGTGGAGGAGCAGCGGCAACAGCACGGGAACGGTCACCAGGTACCGAAAGAACAGGATGAAGCGATCGTTGGCCCCCTGCCGCATGGCCTGTTTGGCCACAGCGTCGCTGGTGGCCCAACTCCAAGCGGAAAGCAACGCATACAGGGCCCACATCCCACAGAGCCCTTATCTTACACCGGTGGGTTGCTGTCCAACGCTTGCCGAGCCCTGAGGGTCGGTGTACATTTAGCGTAATGCGTCTGTTTTCCGTGCCTTGGGCCTCGGTTCTGTTGCTTTCCTTGGTTTCCGGACCGTTGTACCGCCAGGGATCCTTCCCTGTGCCGTCGGTGCCCGACCAAGTGGTACCGGTGGATTACGGGAACGACGGCGATCCGGATCTCCTGCTGGTGTCCTCTCTACCCGGCGGCACCCGGCTCCTGGAAAACGAAGGGGCCGGGACCTTTGTGGACATCACGGAAACCACCGATCTTCCCGAGATCCCTGGCTTTTTGGCCTTGGTGCCTTTGCCCTTGCCCTCTCCGTGGCTGGTGGGCACGGATATCCTGTCTCCCCAGCGGTTTCATCTGTATCGGCTTACTCCCCACGGCTTGGAGGAGTGGGCCTCGGTGGATCTCCCGGCTGGTCTTTCCGGCTCGCCTCTGGTGCGGGATTCCCTGAGGGTGCTCCTTCCCTTGGAAACCGGCGTGCTGACTGTGGAGGTGGACACCTTAGGGGGGCTGGAGGTTGGCCCCTTCCGGGGGATGCCAGGCCCGGTGTGGGAACTCCACGTGCTGGCCTCGGATACTGGGCAAGAGCTGTGGCTGGTGCACGTTCCTCGGGGGTGGTTCCTGGGGCCTAAGGATCACCCCCAGGCTCCTCTGCCCCACCAGGTTTGTCCCCTTCCCCTTACGGATGCCGCCAGGGGTCTGCTCGTGGCTTGGGACACCACCGGCACCACCTGGCTGCTGGATGCCGAGGGCGGGGTGGTGGCCCAGGGTGTAGGGGCACCCAAGGGCACGTTTCGTTTTCTGCCCGTGTGGAGCGAAGGCCTATGGGGATGGGGTACCACAGCGGCAGGGCAACCGGCCTTGGTTCGGTTTCGCCCCTCAGTGCTCCAGTGGGAACTCCTGCGATTGGACAGCCTGGGCGAGGTGGTTTACCCCATCGCTGCACCGGAGAGCCCGGCTCCGGTCTTCGTGGTCTTCGGACACGATTCAGCCGTGGTGCTGGGATTTTCCCCTGTGGCCCCTTTAAGGGGCTGGCGGAGCCCTCCAGGCGGGGCCCTGTCCCTTTGGTTCCGAAGCCGGTACGTGGGAGTGTGGTATCGGCGATGGATCCCCTCGGCCCTGCCCTTTGTGGCTGTGGCCGACGTGGACTCGGCCCTCTGGTTCACCCCTTCGGGCCCGGTCCCCCTGCGCCTGCCCGGCTTCGGTTCCCTGGCCCCCTTGGAACCTGCTCCAGAAACCCAGGAACCCGAGCCCACGGGCCTGTGGGTGTGGCCCAACCCCACCCATCGGAACCTCCGAATTGAGTACCTGGTGACCGAGCCGGCCTTGGTGGAGGTGTTGCTCTGCCGCACCGACGGCCAGGTGCTCCAAGTGTTGGATCGCACGGTGCGGGATCCAGGCCGCTATGAGATCACCGCCCAGCTGGAGCACTTGCCCCCGGGCCAGTACTTGGTGGTGTGCCGTCGGGGCAACGAGGTGGAGAACCAAAAGATCATCCTGATCCCATGAAACACTGCTTGAAACGATTGCGGGAACGTTTGCCCCGTTCCCTGCTCCAGGAGCGTTTGCTGTACTTCGTGGGGGGTACGGTTCGCGATTGTGCCCTGGGCCAATCCCCCCAGGATGCCGACCTGGTGTATGTGGGCCGGGCCCGGCGGCTGCTTCGTCATCACCGATTTCCAGGGCGGGTGGTGCCCTTGAAGCCCGAACTGGACGAGTACCGGATCGTGCTGGGCCCCGACTTCTGGGTGGACCTCTCGGGTCTGCGGGCAGAGAACCTCTGGAAGGATTTGGAACTCCGGGATTTTACCGTCAACGCCGTGGCCGTATCCCTGGACCTAACGGTGGTCCTGGACCCCACCCAAGGGCTCCGAGACCTGCAGCAGCGCCGGCTTCGCACCTTCCGCCAGCGGAACCTGCGAGACGATCCCTTGCGTCTGCTCCGGGCCTTCCGGTTCCAAAGCACCCTGGGGTTTGACCTGGACCCCCGTACCGACCGATGGATCCGGCGTCTCCACTCCCTGATCAACACCGTGGCACCCGAACGGATCCGGGAAGAGCTGCTCCGCCTATTCGGAGGACGGTGGATCACCCGGGCCTGCTGGGGCCTGCGGAGCACAGAGCTGCTCTTTGACCTGTTTCCCGAACTCCGAGCCATGGACCTGACCTTCCAGAGGTACCAAACGGATCAGAACCTGCTGGACCACACCTTGGCCACCGTAGAGCACTTGGAACACTGGGTGTTTCATCTGGACGACACCCCCTTGGCCCCCTATCGGTTTGAGTTGGCCCCTGTGCTGGAATCCCCCTCTCGCCGTGCGCTTCTGTTCTTGGCTGCCCTGCTGCACGACATCGGCAAACCCCAAACCCTGAGCCGAGACGCCGATGGACGCACCCATTTCCTGAACCACGATCGGGTGGGGGCACGCTTGGCTGCACGTCGGCTCCAAGCCCTACGGTTTGCCCGACGGGAGTGGGAAACCGTGGCCTTCTTGGTGCGGTACCACATGTATCCCCATCATCTGGCCTGGGATCCCCACATGACCGACCGGGCTGTGGCCCGGTACGTTCGTCGGATGGGCGAGTGGGCTTTCCCTTTGCTGCTCCTGGCCATCGCCGATGCTCTGGCTTCGCCCCCTGAGCTCATCGGCATCCAGAGGCACCTGCTGTTGGCCCAAAGGATCCAAACGATCCTGGAGCGGCAACGGAAGGCCCCACAGCGCCGGCTCATCACGGGCTACGACCTTCAGGCCTTGGGGATTCCCCAGGGGCCGGTGTACCGTCAGATCCTGGAGGCCATTCAGGAGGAGCATCTGGCAGGTCGCATCCGCGATCGGGCCCAGGCCTTGCGGCGGGCTCGGGAGCTTTACCAACGCCTTCGGGGCTGAGGGCCCAAAGGCCCGCCCCGGTTTTCCACACTTGACATTCCCCTTTTCCTCGTGTAGGGTAGGAAAAGAAAGGGCGTTTTTCGCCAACCTCGGTCGTCAGTTCTTTCAATTCCATCCTTTGGGACATCGGGTAATGGAGGGCCGAGACTGAAAAAACCGGCCCAAAAATGAAGCCAGAAGGAGGTACCAATGGACTGGCTCAAAGAATTGAAACACAACATCACAACCCTTGAAGAATTGAAAGCCTACCTCCCCCTGAGCCCTGAGGAGGAAGAGGCTCTCCACCGCGTTTTGAACCTGCACCCCATGAGCATCCCCCGGTACTACCTCTCGCTCATGGATCCCAACGATCCAGAGGACCCCATCCGGAAAATGGCCGTGCCTTCTGCGGCGGAACTCATCGCCGAAGGAGAGTACGACACCAGTGGAGAGCACGAGAACACGAAGTTGCCAGGCCTGCAACACAAGTATGCCCAAACGGCCCTGATCCTGGCCACCACCCGTTGCGCCATGTACTGCCGCTACTGCTTCCGCAAGCGGCTGGTGGGCTTGAAGAGCAGCGAGGTAATCCGGCGACTGGAGGCAGCGGCCGAGTACATATGGCAGCATCCGGAGATCAACAACGTGCTGATCTCCGGAGGAGACCCCCTCACCCTGCCCAATGACCTGTTGGAACGGTTCCTTAAGACCCTTACCCCTATTCCCCACTTGCGGTTCGTGCGCATTGGCAGCCGCGTTCCCGTAACCTTCCCCATGCGAATCCTCTGGGACGACGAGCTCCTGGACATCTTCCGTCGGTACTCCAAGCCGGAGAAACGGCTCTTTGTGGTTACCCACTTTAACCATCCCAAGGAGATCACACCCGAATCCACAGCCGCAGTGGCTCGGCTGATTGATGCTGGTGTGGTGGTAAGCAACCAAACCGTGCTCTTGCGGGGGATCAACGACAACCCGGAGGTGTTGGCAGAGCTGCAGAACCGCCTGGTGTCCATCGGCGTGAACCCGTACTACGTGTTCCAGTGCCGGCCCGTGAAACGCGTGAAGCACCACTTCCAGGTGCCCTTGGTGGAAGGGTACTGGATTGTGGAAGAGGCCAAAAAGCGGCTCAATGGCCACAGCAAGCGCTTCCGGTACGCCATGTCGCACCGAACCGGGAAGGTGGAGATCCTGGGAATCGTGGGCGACTACTTCGTGTTCAAGTACCATCAGGCCAAGAACCCTGAAGACTACGGCAAGATCTTTTTCCGCCGGGTGAACCCCACGGCGGGTTGGCTGGATGATCTGGAACCGGTGGATGCCGAGGAGGTGGTCTCCACGGCCTTTTGTTCCACCTGCTGAGCCAGAGAGTAGTGCACTCCCTTGGGTGGGGGCGGCCAGAATGGCCGCCCCCACCCATTTTCTCTCCTTGTGGTGAACCCCTTGCGCTCTCCGGAATACCCGACCAAATCGCCAAACTACTTGGGTTTTCCAAGGCTTGAAAGCCCAAATGTAAGCGTTTACTTTTCTTGCAAAACCCGTTCAAACCAGGGAGGTGATCATGAGGCGAGTATGGAGTGTCGTAGGTCTGGTGGCCCTCACCGTGGGGGCACTCCAGGCAGAGTGGACCCTCTCCGGACAGATCCGCCACCGCTTTGAGTGGGACCAGCGCTCCTTTAATGCTGACCAGGGCGCCAACACCTATCACCTGCTCCGCAGCCGCCTGGGCATCCAGTTTTCTAACGATCCCATCTACGCCTACTTCCAGTTCCAAGACTCTCGGGCCTTCGGCACAGAAACCAGCACGCTGACCGACGGCAGCGCCGACAACTTTGACCTCCACCAGGGGTACCTGCGAATCCGTCACCCCTTCGGCCTGCGGATGTGCCTGAAGATCGGTCGCCAAGAGGTGGCCCTGGGCAACCAGCGGCTGGTGGGCGCCGTGGGCTGGCATAACATCGGCCGCAGCTTTGACGGTATCGTCCTCCATAGCCACCTGGGCCCCTTGGGCGTGCGTCTGTTCACCCTCCGCACCAACGAAACCAGCGCCCCCAAGGACGAGGGCGACTTTGACCTCTTCGGCTTCCACGGTGGCCTCACCCTGCCCGGCCTCAGGGTGGAACCCCTTCTGCTCTTTGAACACACCTACAACCTGCCCGACTCCCAAGCGGTGAACCGGTTTACGGCCTACGCCTGGGTCCACGGCGGCCTGGCTGGCTTGACCTACTCCCTGGAAGGGGCGTATCAGGGCGGAACCCAACAAGGCCTGGACATCTCGGCCTTCCTGGCCGCAGTGAAACTCGGCTACACCCTACAACAGGCCGCAATGAAGCCCGGCATCACTTTGGGCTTGGATCTCCTCAGTGGCGATGCCGACCCCACAGACGACAAGATTGAGGTCTTCAACACCCTGTATGCCACCAATCACAAGTTCTACGGGTACATGGACTACTTCCTGAACATCCCGGTGCACACCTACGGGTTGGGGCTCCAGGACCTGTATGCCAGCCTGCACGCCAAGCCCCTGCCAGGCTTCACCGCCAAGGCCACGGCCCACGTGTTCCAGGCGGCCCAGGAGTACACCCTTCAGGATGGAAGCACCACCCGGGCCTTTGGCAATGAGGTGGACCTCACCCTGAGCTACAAGTACGGCGAGAACCTGGGCGTATCCGGAGGCTTTTCCGTGTTCCTGCCGGGCGACATCTTTAAGGAGAAGCGGGGCGAGGATCCGGCCACCTGGTTCTACCTCATGACCACCGTCACCTTCAAGTAAGCCATGAACCCCACACCCAGGAGGTGTAAACTCCGGAGAGCCGGCCTCTCCGGTGAGCTCCAGCCATGCGGAACGTCTTGCTGACCCGTGGGTTCTGGCTCTTCGTGGCTGGGGTGCTCGTGGGCATCGTGCTGGTGGGCCTCTCGGCTAAGGCCATCCACGTGACCTCAGAGCCTGAGTTTTGCATGAGCTGCCACGAGATGCGGCTCGTGGCGGAACAGGGGTGGATGCACTCCCCCCACTATCAGAACGACGAAGGGGTGGTGGCTCAATGTACCGATTGCCATGTGCCCCCCGGCGTAGTCCCCACCCTGTGGACCAAAACACGGGATGGCCTTAAGGACCTGGTGGTCCACTTCTTTGGCAACCCCAATCCCAACCTCATGGATTGGGATCACCTGGCACGTACCGCTCGGGCCAAAATCCAGGATGAGGCCTGCCTGCGGTGCCACGAGAACCTCACCCCCAAGGGAGCCAGCATCAAGCAACTCATCGCCCACCGGGAGTACCTTCGCCTGGAGGGCGAAAAGCGCTGTTTGGACTGCCATACCGAGGAGTTTCACGGCCGTTTTCGGGAAATGCTCACACCTCCGGAGGCCCAAACCGTAGAGGTGTGGCCTTTGGAATAAAGGGAAAAAGGAGGGACGCCATGCGTGCCTGGAGGTTTGCCCTGGTGATGGCAGGGCTTGCCCTTTTCCCCCTGGTGCTCTCGGCCCCAGCCCACGCCCAGGGGAACCAAACCCTGAGTCAACTCACCCAGCCCATCAAGATTGAACGGGGGCTGAGCAACATTGAAAAGGAGTGCATTGAGTGCCACTCCAAGTACGAGCCCGGAAAGGTGCACGATTGGGCCAATAGCCCCCACGCCCGGGCCAACGTCACCTGCTTGGACTGCCACGGGGCCAAGCCCACCGATAAGGATGCCCGCGATTGTCCTGGCACCAAGAAGTACCGGAACATCAAGATCAGCCCCATCGTCACCCCGCTGGACTGCTCCCAATGCCACCCTCGGGAGTACGAGGAGTTTGCCCGTAGCAAACACGCCCGCACCTGGGAGATCATCCGCGACAAGATCAAGGATCCCTGGCTCCGAGGGATGAACAACGACGTGGAACGCGCCTCCGGATGCTACGCCTGCCACGGCTCCGACATCTCCGATGGCCGCTTGACCCCGGTCAACTGGCCCAACGAGGGGATCGGCCGCCTGAACCCAGACGGCAGCGCAGGATCCTGCGTTTCCTGCCATACGGCTCACCGATTCTCTGTGGCCGAGGCCCGGAAACCCGAGACCTGCGGCCAGTGCCACATGGGCCCAGATCATCCCCAGGATGAGATCTACTTTGAATCTAAACACGGCAAGATCTACCTGGCCGAAGGCCACGAGTGGAACTGGCACAAGGCCCCCGATGCGTGGGAGCCTGGTGTGGACTTCCGTACCCCCACCTGCGCCGCCTGCCATATGGCCGGCCTTGGCGACCTCCGCACCACCCACGACGTGGGTGAACGGCTGAAGTGGGAAGCCCAGTCGCCCCTGTCTGTGCTCAATAAAGACCACGATGGCAACGCCGAACGGAAGAAAATGGAACAGGTGTGCCAGCAGTGCCACTCCCCCACCTGGACCGAGAGCTTCTTTGCCCGCTACGACCAGGCCATCCAGAACTACAACGACAACTACTTCAAGCCCGCCAAGAAGATCATGGACGACCTGTACGCCAAGGGGATCCTTACCAAGTGGCCGGTGTTTGATGAGGAGATTGAGTGGGTGTTCTACGAACTGTGGCACCACGAGGGCCGTCGGGCTCGGATGGGAGCCGCTATGGCAGGCCCGGACTACGCGTGGTGGCACGGGTTCTACGACGTGAAGAAAACGTACCAGCACCTGGTGCGCCTGGCCGAAGAGGCCAAGGAAAAGGGCCATGGAACCCCGGTGTACGTGCCGGGCTCGGGAGGCCCGAACCTGACCCCTGCCCAGGTGGCTCCGCTGCCTGAGGGCTGGAAAAAGGTCAAGAACCTTAAGGGGATGCCGTAAGGGTGCCCCTTTGGTACGCCTCCGGGTGGGGGTGCGTCCCGCGGGACGCACCCCCACCCGTTTCCTTTGGAAACGACTTTGCAATCTCATCCCTGGATAAAGGAGGTTTTGCCATGGGGCGTTTCGCGCTGGCCGGGCTCTTGCTCCTGTGGGCCAACGCTTTGCCGTTGTTCGCTGTGGAAAACGACGAATGCCTGGCCTGTCACAGTGACCCAGAATTGGTCAAGGTGTTGCCCTCGGGGGACACCCTGTCCCTCTACGTGGACGAAGAACGGTTCGCCCGCTCGGTACACGGGCTGAACGAACTCTCCTGCACCGACTGCCATAGCGACATTGATGAACTGAACTACGATGCCGAGGTCCCCCACCCCGTTCCCCTGGAACCCGTAGACTGCTCCATGTGCCACGACGCCGAGGCCGAGGCCTATGCTCAAAGCATCCACGCCCAACTTCGGGAAGCCGGGAAGGATGCTCCCTCCTGTGCCCAATGCCATGAGTACCACTACACCCCATATCTCTACGCCGACAACGTGCTGGATATGGAAAACAAGTTCTGCCTTCGGTGCCACGACCCCTATGCCTATCACGCCTGGCTTCCCCAAAAGGCCATCCACTTTCGCCACGTGATGTGCACCGTGTGCCACGCCGAGGGCGTCAACCCCCGGGTGCACCTGAGGGTGTTTGATCGGCGGAACGATCGCTTTGTGGCCGGCATGGAACTCCTGAAAACCCTGGGCCTCGGCGAAGACGAGTTGTTGGATGCCTACGATACCAACAGCGACGGGATCCTGCAGGTGTCCGAACTGGAGGCCCTCAAGGCAGATCTCCATCAGCACGGGATCCACGCGGTGTTCTTTGGTGAGATGGCCGTGGATCTCACGCCAGAGGTGCACCAGGTTACCAAGGCCCGGGCGGTGCAAACCTGCGCCTCGTGCCACAGCCCCGAGGCCCCAAATCTGCAACAGGTGATGCTGGTGGTCTCCAAACCCACAGGCGAAGCAGAGTTCTACGAGGTGGACCCCGCGGTGCTCACCTCCCGCGAGGTGTCCAACTTCTACCTGCTGAACGCTACCCGGATCCCCTTGTTGGACCGGATCGGCTTGGTGTTCTTGGTGTTGGGCCTGGCCTTTGCCCTCGGCCACGGCCTGCTGCGGGCCATCACCGCCCCCATCCGTAGAAGGAGGAAAGGATCATGAAACGCGTCTATCTCCACCCGGTGCCGGTGCGCCTTTGGCATTGGATCCATGCCCTGGGCATTCTGCTCCTCGTGCTCACGGGCTTTCAACTTCGGTTTGCTGATCAACTCCATTGGATCTCTTTCCGCACCGCCGTGGTGGTGCATGCGTGGATCGGGGTCCTTGTGGCCCTGGATTTCCTGCTCTGGTTGGGGTATTACCTGATCAGTGGACGGATCCGGGTGTACCTGCCGCGGGCTGTGGATCTCCTGCAAGGGGCTTGGAAGCAGGCGCG
Organism: uncultured bacterium; assembly: GCA_964406105.1. GTDB lineage: Bacteria > Hydrothermota > Hydrothermia > WGAB01 > WGAB01 > WGAB01. Next base: position 18,799 of record CAYOQK010000021.1, read on the forward strand.
GTACTATGCGTACGGGATCTTTGTAGGCGAGGAGAACCCGTTTCACCCTACTCCGGAAAACAAGTTCAACGCCCTGCAGAAACTCACCTACCTGGGCATCATGTTTGTCCTGGTGCCCCTTCAGGCGATCACCGGGATCCTGCTTTTGGACACCCACCGCTTTTCGGGCATCATCCAGGCCTTGGGAGGGCTCAAGGTGGTGGATGCGGTGCACGTGGTGCTCTTCTATGTGTTTGCGGCCTTCATCATCGCCCACGTGTATCTGGCCAGCCTGGGCCCCACCTTTTGGAGCCACTTCAAGGCCATGCTTACGGGCTGGGAAGAGGAGCCCGAAGAACCCTGATCGCCCCACACTCCGCTTTTGCAGGAGGGGGTGGGTAACCCTGCAGGGAAACCTCCAGGCTGTCAGTGAATGCTGCAGCACGATGTTGACAAAGCCGGTTTTTTCGCCTGTTGACAAATGGGTTGACAAAGCAGAGGTCAGCCTTCTGGTACCACAAACCATCCTTGGGGACGCGTACACCGAAACCGGTTTTGCAACAGGCGCCATCGCCTGGCGAAAAGCCCGGTTGACCCGTTGGCTCCGAGGGTGTGGCTCTCCGGAGCTTCACCCAGCACCCAAGGGCCTCCAAGGCTCAGTCCCGTTGCTCATCAAGGTCGGCTAATCCCTCCTTAGGCAGCAGTCTTCGGTTTGGATCCTGAGGAAGTCCCAACCTCGGGTGCCGCGTTCTGGCCGCTCCGATGCCGAGACGGCCCCTTCGTCCAAACCCCGTGCCCTACCTGCAAACCGAGGGCGATCCTGAGATGAAACCAGAGATCTCCCTTGTCCTCTGAAAGGAACCGCTTTCCCTGGGGTTTGCCTGCCCCCTTCGCCGTTTCCCTTGACCCATAATCCCTTGGTTCAGGAACCAGCCCGCACCCCAAGGCTCGCCCCACACCCAGCCCCTTGACGATCCGGGTGTCCCAGTGTACTATTTTGGTAGTACACTGGGCGGAGCATGATGGTGAAACCAGAAGGCATGAACCGGAATCCGCTTCACATCCGCGGGGTGCGGAGCAGGGAGAACACAATCGCAAGACCTAAGTCCGAAGGGTGGGGCCTCAGGGTTCCGTGGGGTGAGTGGTGCGGACCTCCTGGTGCTGAGGGGTCATCTCAGCGGTGGGGGGTTCCGATCCCTGGCAACCGGGCCCCATCCCCTGGGGATGGGGCCGAACCCAGGGGAAGCGCTCCCGTGGAGAGCGCCTCAGGAGGACCGTGTTGGCATGAAGTTTGATCCAACAAGGCCCATCTACTTGCAGATCATGGAATGGCTCAAGCAGCGAGCCGCCCGCGGAGAACTGCGGCCAGGCGATCAGGTGCCCTCGGTGCGGGAACTGGCCCAAGAACTCCAGGTCAACCCCAACACTGTGGCTCGGGCCTACCGGGAACTGGAACGAGAGGGATTCCTATTCACCCTGCGGGGACAGGGCACCTTCATCACCCGAAACCCGGAGCACATCGCCCGGGAACGCCACCGTCTTCTCCTTGAGGCGCAAAAGCGCTTCCTGCAGGCCCTGCGGGAGCTGAACCTCTCGCCTCAAGAGGTGGATCGTCTCTTGGAGACCTTGAGGAGGGAACTCCATGAAGATCTTTGAGATTCGTGATCTGTGGAAACGGTACCCAGGCGCCCTTGCCCTGAGGGGGGTTTCTTTGGAGGCGCCCCCGGGCATCGTGTTGGGCGTGTTGGGGGAGAACGGCAGCGGCAAAAGCACACTCCTGCGAATCCTGGCGGGTGTGAGTCGCCCCACCCGGGGCACCGTTCGGGTGATGGGCCAAGACCCCAGGCACCCGGACACCCGTCGGCACATCGCCTTTCTTCCGGAGATCGTGCCCTTTGACCCCTGGATGCGCCTCCAGGAACTGCTGGATTTCTTGAGCGCCTTCTATCCCCAGTGGAACCCGGAGAAGGCCCATCGCCTGTTGGACGCCCTGAACCTGCCTGCGGATCGGCGTATCGGCGAGCTCTCTAAGGGGCAACAAGCCCGGCTGAAACTGGTTCCCGCCTTCGCCTGGCCCAGTTCACTGGTGCTCCTGGACGAGCCCTTGGGAGGGATTGACCCGCCCTCGCGCCGCCGCATCCTCCAAACCCTCTTCTCCGAGTTCCGCTATGGCGAGCAAACCATCGTGCTTTCCACCCATCTTGTCCAAGAAGTGGAGGAGTTTTTGGACGCCGTGGTGTTCCTAAGGCAGGGCACGGTGGTTCGCCAAGGTGGGGCTGATGAGCTCCGTCAAGCCACGGGTAAGTCGTTGCTGGAACTCTTTGAGGAGGTGGCCTCATGAGCCGGCGTTTTTGGGTGTTGCTCCGCCGAGAGATCCGGGCCCATCGGCTGGCCTTTGGGGTGTATTTCGCCCTCACCCTGCTTTTGGAGGGGTTCACCGTGCTCACTGCACCCAACCATCCCGAACGCCTTGCCTTGGCCCCCCTTCCCCTGCTGGGGTTGGTGGTGTTCTCTCCCCTGATGTTGGCCCACGCCTTCGCTTCGGAACGCAGAAACCACTTGGTATACCTCCTGTTCGCTCTGCCGGTGCCCCGGTGGTGGGTGGGGTGGGTGCGAGTGCTGGCCAACCTCATCCACACCGCAGGTATCCTGGGTGTGGGCCTTTTGGGTACGGTCCTCACGTACCAACGGGGAGCGGCCTCAGAACTCCAGATCAGCGGCTCGGTGATGCTTTTGGTCGCCCTCCTCGTGGCAAGCCTGGTCCTCTGGTTCCAGGGTTTGGTGTTGGGGCTGGAAACCCTGAGATCGGTCCCCTATCGGGGCCGCTCGCTGGCCGGGGTGTTGAGCCTGTTCCTGGGCCTTTACCTGGCAGGCCGTGGCTTGGCCTGGAACCTACACCAATGGCTCCCCTCCTGGAGTCTGCAGATTGCCCTCGTGGATGCCACGGGCCACGGCCTACAGCGGGCAGTGTCGCTCCAGGGCTTGGTGTTCCTTGCCCTCTTCGGCTTGCTGTGGGGCATCTTGGCCCTGTGGGCCTTTGACCGCTTTGCGGAGGTGTAAATCATGAACCTTCTGATGTGGCTGAGCTTGGGCCTGTCGCTGGTGGTCCACACCGTGAGTGGCAACGTTCGGGTGATGGTGGTGCCCGATTCCAGTGCCCCGGTCCCCACGGGACCGGTGACCCTCACCTCCCAGGACACCACCCTATGGGTTCCCTTTACTGAGCCCGTGACCGTGCAAACCGTTTCCGGCGACATCACGGTGGAGGTCCACACGCCCCAAACCGCTGCCCTCACCCTCACCTCGGTGTCCGGGGATGTGTACCTGCAGAATCCTCCGGCCTCTCGCCTGCGGATCACCCTTGCCTCTGGCAATGCCTACTTTGAAGGCACGCCCGCCGATACCTCCGGCGGCGTGTACCGGGTGAGCACCCTCTCTGGGGATCTCCGTGGGGCGCTGCCCCCGGTTTCCGGTTGGTTTCGCTCCATCTCTGGGGATTTGGACCTGGAGTTTCCGCATCCTGCCCCTTCTCCCGTGTGGGACACCCTCCTGACCCGAACCGGTTCCCTGTGGATCGCCGTGATGGGTCAACGGGTAGTGGTGGATACCCCAGGGGTGTATCAGGAGGGCCTGTACCGCTTGGTGATCGTTGAGGGGGAACCTGCTGCGGACGAAGCGGAGGAAACAGAAGAACACCGGATGCCGAAGATGGCCCTCCTCCTGGCGCCTGTGGCCCCGGAGGGAGTGCCCCTTTGGGTGAACTACAACCGGGTGGACGGCTTCACCCTGCGGCTTCCCCTGGTGCGGAGTCAGCGCTCCCTGTCTCTGGGGAGTGTGCGGCTCTGGAGCCAGGCCCGGTTGGCGGTGTCGGCAGCCTTCGGCCGGAGGATCCCCCAGGAAACCCAGCGATGGAAACACCGATTGGGTTACTGGACCGGTGCAGCGCTGGGCCTTCGGATGGGTCGGCTTTGGCCCGAGGGGTTCCTGTGGGCGGAAGCTTGGCTGAACCAAACGGCAACGCCGCAACGCTGGACCCTCCCGCCCGTGGAGAACCTGCTGGGCAGCCTTTTGGTCAAGTACGACGCCTATGAGTACTACCTTTCCTCCGGGATTGCTGCGGGCGTGGGGGCTCGTTGGTCTCAACGCTTTTGGCTACGGGTGGGATACCACACGGAGACAACGGATTCCCTATCGGTGACCCAGAACTTCTCGGTGTTTCGCTCGGCAGAGCCCTTCCGAGGCAATCCGCCGATGACCCCCACGGACCTTCAGGGGATCCAGATGGCCGCCGAGGCCCAGGTCCCCGGTGGCCTTACCCTGGCCTTCTGGGGTCTTCGGGGACGCAGCACCTGGCACCTGTGGCAAGCCTTGGCTCGCACCCGCTGGAGCCATCCCATGGGAGATGTGCGGTTCCGGGTTGCCGCTGGGGGCACCGCCTTTGAGCCCCCGTCGCCCTTGGCCGTGTACCTGGGTGGCCTGGGCACTGTGCCCGGTTACGATCTCCACGCCGACTCCGGTACCCGATTCGTCCTGTTCAACGGCGAGGCCCGGTTTTCGGGCCGAGGCCCCGACTTGTTGCTGTTTGCCGACGCTGGACAGATTCCTGGGCACCCATGGCTGATGGACGCCGGCCTGGGCCTGGCCCTGGGCCCCTTGGCCGTGCGGTGGGTGGTGCCCTTGGAGGACCTTCGGAGGTACCGGGTGTATCTCCGGCTTCGCCAATGGTTCTGAACCATGATCGGGTGGATGCTGTGGATCCTCGCCCTGCTGCCGCCGGTGCACCGTTGGACTGCACCCGTGGCCCAGGTGCGGCTTCAGGCTCAACTGCAGGGGGTGGTGTGCATCGTGCAGGCCGGGCAACGTTTGGAAATCGTAGGCGACACCGCAGAGTTCGCTCTTCAGGGAGACACCTTAAAGGTCCAACTCCGCCACCGGGTACAGTCCTGGCTGGCCCGATGGGGATGGGCCCTGGATACCGTGGTGATCCGAATTCCCCCGGAAACCCCGGTAACCGTGGATTTCCAGCAGCAAGGAGGCTGGTGGATCCTCCGCGGCCAAGGGCTTCGGCTCCAAGGAGTGCGGGGTCGCCTGCACCGGGTCCAGGCCCTGCTGCACCTGCAGGGTGGCCAGGTGTGGCTCCGGGGAGCCTGGAGCCAGATCCGGGTTTTCCCCGATCCCCATCACCCTCCCCAGTACCTGGAACTTCAGGTGCAATGGAGCCGAGTTACCCTGGACCTTCGGCGTCCCCCGGTACGAGAGGTGCCGGTGGTGCTGGCGGCCCAGTTTTCTTGGATCTATCTGCAAACCAACGGGGCTCCGGTGGCGGCTACCCGTCAAGGTCTGTTGAACCTGGGCCCCCTGCCCCAGGATCCCCGGAGCCCTGGTTATCGGCTTCTTTTGAGTGGCAATGTGAACCGAATCTCGGTGGTGCCTGCTCAAGGGCCTGCCGAGTCCCCAAAGGAGGTGCACCCATGACCACCTTTTTGTGGACGATCTTGCTGGTGGCCCAGAGCCAGGTGTTCCGCGGCACCCTGGACCTGGCAACCTGGCCTAAGCCTGATGTGGATCTTCAGGTGAGCGTGGCCAAGGTGGAGATCCGCCCCACCGAGGGCACCGTGCTCTCGGTACAGCAGACCCCTGCTCGGGATCCCGAGGACAGCCTGCTCATTTACGTGGAATCCACCGACTGGGGTGTGCGGGTGTCGGTGCGGGCTCGCCGCCCCAAGCGTTCGCTGGGCGATTGGTACCGCGTCTTTAAGCACCTGCCCGATTCCGTGCAACAGGTGGTGATCCTCCTGCCCCGCGGGGTGACCTACGGCAACGCCACCCTGGACCTCGGAGTGGCCGAGGGCACTGTAGACCTTGGAGGCCTGGCCTTCCAAACCCTGGAGTTTAACCTCGGTGTGGGTGAGCTGGTCCTGGACTTCTCCGAACCCGCCCCCCAGGAGGGCGAGGACTTGGAGATCAACGTGGGGGTGGGAGACTTTACCGCAAGGCGTTTGGGCAATGGGCGCTTTCGCTTTGCCCAGGTGAACACCGGTGTGGCAGCGGCCACCATAGACCTCTCCGGCCCCTGGCCCCCCCGTGCCCGGATGGATGCCTCCGCTGGGGTGGCCGACGTGTGTTTCCACATCCCGGAGGATCTGGGCGTGCGGGTGGAAACCCAGGGGTTTTTGGTGGTGCGGGACTTTGATCCTCTGGTGCCCCGCAATGGCACCTGGGTGACCCCCAACTATGAAACCGCCCCGCATCACCTGCTCCTTACCCTGGGGGGGGCTTTTACCCACTACGAGGTAACCTACGGCGAGGAGGAGTGCGATGATTGACACCTTGGCCCTGGTCATTCCCCTGTTGACCGGCCCGGTTCAGGTGGACGGTCGCCTGCAGGAGCCGCAGTACACCCAGGCCCTGCGTCTTACCGAGTTCCACCCCATAGAGCCCGGACGAGGCGATCAGATCCCCTTTACCGTGTACCTTTGGCACGATGGCACCACGCTCTATGCGGGTTTCCTTTGTCCCGAGCCCTTTGGCCTTCGGGCGGAAAACCTGCGGCGCGACCGAGCCCACTGGAACATGGACAACTTCGTGAGCCTTACCGCTGTACTGCCCGATCGCCAAAACGCCTATGTCTTCAGCGTGAACCCTTTGGGTACTGTGAGCGATAGCCGCGTGTACCAAAGAACCCGATGGAACGCGGACTGGGACTTCAACTGGCACGCCGCCGTGCAGCGCTCCGACGACACCCTTTGGACCGTAGAGATGGCGTTGCCCTTAGCGGAACTGGGCTTCCGAGACACCCTGTACCTGCAAATCATGCGGTCCCTTACCCTTCCCCCGGATTCGGGCCTCTTCGGCGCGCTTCAACTGGTACCCACAGGCAAGAGCCATGTGGAAGATGTGTCGTACAGCCGACTCTGCCTGTTGGAGGGAGGGCTGAGGCCTGCTCGGAGGCTCCCCTTTCGGGTGGTGCTGCTGCCCACCCTCACCCTGGTACACAGCGCCACCGTGGACCTGAGCGATCGCTACCAGGAGAGCCCCTGGACACACCTCTGGTATCGGACCAGCCTGGACTACGTGTCCCTGGAGGGCGATGCGTGGAACCTGGCGGCCACGGTGCAACCCGACTATGCCCAGGTGGAAGCCGACGAGGCCTACCTGAATTTGGAGCAATCGGCCCTTTACCTCCGGGAAAAACGCCCCTTCTTTTACGAGGGGTTTGAACTCTTCCACACGCCACTGGACGCACTGTACACCCGGGCTTTGGCCAATCCCCGCTGGGCCCTCAAGGGGCAGGTGCAGCACGGCCCCTATCGGGCGCAGGCCTGGATGGTGGAAGAGTGGGACCTGGGGCTCTTTGGGGGCCTGGCGATGAGCCGAGCCTGGCAGAGCCTCCAAGCCCAAGGCTTTGGTCTGTGGCACCAGGGACAGGCCTTGGTGGACCTCTATGGCCGGTACACCCACCCCTCGGGCGCCAGTTTTTCGGCCGAAGGGTTGGCGGTGAGCGACTCCGGCTGGGCGGTTTCCCTGGGCGGCAACTACAGCCAAAACATGGGGTTCTACTTCGGGGGCAACCTGCGGGCCTGGAGTACTGGACTGTCGTTTCCCACCCTTTGGACCCCCTATGGCAACGACATGCTCTCTGCGGGCCTCTGGGCCGGCCACAACCTGTCGTATAACCGTCCGTGGTTCTCCCTGGTGTACGTTGGAGCCCATGCCACCCGTCGGTGGGTGCTGTCTACCCGGACGTTCTTCAATGAGAACCTGGGGGGCTATCTGAATGCCCTGGTGCGGTCGCCCCTGTTCGTAAGCCTGCGGGTTTCCCGGTTTCGCCAAGGGGAGAGCCTGGGGTACCGGTTCGTGAGCCTTGGGGCACAGTGGGGACTGCAAGAATCCCGGTCTGTCGGGGTAATGCTGAGCCTTGGCGACTACCAGGGTCAGCAAGCCTATCGGCCGGGCCTTCGCATCGCATACCAATGGCAGAACCTCAAGGCGAGTGTGGGGGGCGAGGCCCTGTTCACCCGGGACGAGGAAACCGGAGCCGTGGACACCACCGCCTTCATAAGGGCCGAGGCAGAGTATCGGGCTGCCTGGGGCCTGTTCGCTCGGGTGTTTGCTCAGCGCACCTGGAACACCCCGGCCTTCCCCCGGGATGAGGTGCAGGTGATCCTGGGGTACGAGCCCGGGGGCCGCAGTCGCATGTACTTCGTGGTGCATCCAGTGCGTTGGCAGGCAGGGGATCCGATGGAGAGCACCCTGTTCTTCAAAGTGGGATACGAGTTTCGGTACTGAGCGCCCATAGCCGAGGGCCTCCCGCGGTGGGGGGCGTACGCCCCCCACCGCGCTCCCTTGACATATCCTTTGCCGGACACTAAACTTTGCGAAACAAAGTAAGGAGCAGGCATGAACCTGGAACCCTTAGATCCTGTGATCCACGAGCGTGTCCGGCTGGGAATCCTCGGGCTCTTGGCCCAGGCCGAGGAGCTCTCCTTCGGCGACCTCAAGGAGGCCCTGGGCGTGTCCGACGGCAACCTGGCGTCTCACCTCCGGACCTTGGAACGCGAGGGCATCGTTCAGGCCCGCAAGACCTTTGTAGGCCGACGTCCCCGCACCTATTACCGGATCACCCCGGAAGGACGATCTCGGTTCCAACGGTACCTGGAGGGCCTCCTGGGCTTGCTCCAAAACCTTCTCAAGGAGGAAAACCCATGAACCCAAAACACCAGGAACTCCACGAGTTGCTGGAAACCGTGGACGTGCTTCGCCTGTTGGCCCAACGGGGCCGACAGGAAGTCCGAGGCTTCAGCTGGTACATGGTGGTGTGGGGCCTGTATGCAGCCCTGAACCTCCTGGCTGAACTCCTGTTGAACCTCAGCCTGTGGATCCCCCTGCTCTTTGTGGCCTTTTTCTTCAGCACCCTGCCCGTGGCAGGAGTGTTGTCGTCCTTTGGGATCTGGCTCGCTGTTGCTCTGCTGTCCTATGCCACCTACGCCTTGAGCCACCAATGGGTGCTCACCCTGGCTGTGGTGGTCCTGGGAGCCACCCTCGGCTACATCCTGGCCTACCGGATAGGGATCCAGCGCCAGCGATACCGGCCGTTGCCCCTCAAGGTGGCCTTGGCGCCCCGCATCGGCTGGGCCTGGGGCATGGTGATGGCGGGGATGTCCATCGTGTTCTGGAACCTGATCCAATGGGTGCCCTCCCACCACATCGGCGCTGTGAGCCTCATCCTTTGGGGCTATGCCCTGGGCGTGGGCCTGTTCCTCTCGGGATTGATGCACCCCGGCTTCTTTTGGCTTGGCCTGGCCGCACTCTTCGGTATCCCCATCGCTACCGCCATCAGTCCGGAGGCAGGTTCCTGGGCCTACGTGCTCATCGCCCTGGCCATGGCAGTCTTTGGTGGCTACCTGTACCGTCGGTGAAACCATGTGGGTTTGGCTGCTCGTGTGCTTGACCGTTCCCGAGATCTGGCGTGCAGGTCGCCAGATGGACACCCTGCAACTGCAGGTGTACCACCGCGAAGCCCTGCAACAGATGCATCCCGATCCTATGGGGCCAGGCCGCTGGCTCGTGGTGCTCGTGGACCTCTACCGGATGCAGGTCGCCCTGGCCCACGGACAGCCCCAAAGGGCCCAGGAGGCCCTTCGCGAGGCTTTGAACCTCTTGGAATCGGTGCCTAAGGATCAGCGCACCGCCGACCATTGGGCTTTTCTTGGCAACTTCTACGGCACGCAATTGGCCTTTACCCCCTGGTACCGGCGGCCGGTCCTGGGCCGGCGGGCCACTCAGGCCCTGCACCGGGCCCTGCACCAGGATTCCCTCAATCCCCGGGCCTGGCTCTTTGCGGGTCTTCAAGCCTTTTACACCCCACGGCTCTTTGGGGGCGGCCCCCAAAGAGCCGTGGAGCGGCTGAACCGTGCCCTGGAACTCTACCGTCGTCGGGACCCCTTCTGGGATCGGTGGGGCGAAGACCTGGCCCTTCTGTACCGAGCCCGGGCCTTGATGCAACTGGGCCACCAGGAGGAGGCTCGGCGTACCCTCCAAATGTGCCTTCAACGGTACCCCGATTCTGCAGAGGCCTTGGCCTGGAACCGCAGGATCCAAGAAGCCTCTTTAACCCCTTCCCAAAGGGAGGTGACCCCATGAGGCGGATCGTGAGCGTGTGGATCATCTTGCTGGTGGCTACCGGCGTAGCCCAGGCAGCCGACGCCGGCGGCTTCGGAGGATACTTCCTGGGCCTCACCTGGCCCGGCCTTGGCGATCTCCAGCAACGGCTGGAATCCCACGGTTTCCAAATGCCCAATCAGGCCCTCATCCACGGTGGGGGCGGCTACGGCTTCGGCCAGGGGTGGATCTTCGGCGGCTTTGGCTATGGGGGCAGCCTCACGGCCGACAGATCCGGGGAAACCGTGGAACTCTCCGTGGGTGGAGGCGGGTTTGAGATGGGCCGAATCTGGCGCGTGGGGCCCGTATTGGCCGCCTTGACCGGGATCCTCGGCGGCTACGGCACCACCCTCACCCTACGGCCAGAACTCAACGACGTGGACTTTGACAGTCTGGTGATCCATCCCCAGCGGATGGCTCGGATGAGCACCGGTGGCGTGCTCCTGGGCCTGGGGGCCTTGGTGGTCATGCCCCTCACCTCGTGGTTCTCCCTGGGGCTTCGGGGCCACCTGGCCTTTACCCCCATGGGCAAGTGGGAACTGGAAGACGGAGCCGAACTCTGGAACGCCCCGGATCCCAGCCGTTGGCATGCCACCGTGCAGGTGATGTTCCTGTTCGGGGGATGGGCACGAACGCCCGGAGCCCATAGGTCGTAGGGACTGGCACCGGGGGCCTATAGGAGCGGCTTGGCAAAGCCCGCGGTTCCACATACAATTGAAACATGAGGCCCCTGGTGCTAAACCTGGATTTCGCCGAGGGCACCGATCGCCTGGTGACCATCGGAGGCGCCTGGGCAAAGGCCCTGAAGGTACCCGTTCATCTGGTTCATATCCTCACACCGCCCACCCCTGTGGTGGATCCCGGGGTGTACGGCATCACCCCGGTGGACTTTGTGTCGTCGCTGCGTCAGAGCAGTTTAGACCGATTGCGGGAGTTCGCCCACCGGTTGCCCCAGGACCTGCCCGAGGTAAGGTTGGAGGTGCTCCTGGGGCATCCAGTGGACACCTTCCTGGATTACCTGCACCGGCACCAGGGCATTGCCGGGTTCCTGTGTCGTCATACCGATCCCCTTACGCGGTTCCTCTGGGGCAATCTGGCCATTAAGGTGGCCCGCAAGGCCCAGGAACCAGCTCTGCTGTTGCCTGAGAGAGAGATTTCCCATCCTCCTCTGCCCCAGCGCATCCTCGTGCCCGTGGACTTCTCTCCGGCCTCCCGGCGAGCCCTGGAGCAGGCGTGGCGTCTGGCCCAAGCCTTTGGTTCCCAGCGGATTGATCTGTTGCACGTGCTCTTGGATGCGCCCCCGCCCGGTGTGCCTGCCGAGATGCTCAAAACCTTGGAGGCCCTGCAGGCCGAGGCGGAGCGGCGCGCAGAGGCCCTCCTGGCCCAATGGACCGAGGATACCCAACGCGAAACCGGCGCCGAAAGCCACGCCCTGCTCATTGAGGGGCTGCCCGCCGAGATCATCACCCAACAGGCCCAGGGGTACCACCTCCTGGTCATGGCCCGCCGGGGGCAGTCGCCTGCCGAGCGGGTGCTCTTGGGGAGTGTGGTGGAACGCGTGGTGGAAACCCTGCCTGTGCCCCTTTACCTGGTGGAGCGGTGACCGCGGCTTGGCGTTCCCCTGCCCGTGCTCTATCCTAAGCGGCCGATGGCATCCAAAAAGAAACTCCTCATCGTAGAATCGCCCACCAAGGCCCGCACCCTCAAGGGATACCTGGGACGAGGCTTTGAAGTGCTGGCCTCTAAGGGGCACGTCAAAGACCTGCCCGAGCGGGAGTTTGGGGTGGACCTGGACCACGGGTTTCAACCCAAGTACGTAACCGTCCGGGGGAAGGGGGAAGTGCTGCGCACCATCCGGAAGCAGGCCAAGGAGGCCGAGGAGATCTACTTGGCCTCAGACCCGGATCGGGAGGGCGAGGCCATTGCGTATCACATCGCCCAAGAGATCCAAAAGGCCGGAACCCCGGCGGAGCGCATCCACCGCATCCTGCTGTTTGAGATCACCCGCGAAGCCGTGCGGGAGGCCCTCCGCCAACCCGGCACCATTGACCACAATAAGGTGATGGCCCAACAGGCCCGCCGCATTCTGGACCGCATCGTGGGCTACCAGGTATCGCCCCTGCTGTGGAAGGTGCTGTACCGGGGCCTCTCCGCCGGCCGGGTGCAAACCGTGGCCCTGAGGCTCTTGGTAGAGCGTGAGAAGGAGATCCAACAGTTCGTCCCCCGCACCTATTGGTTGGTGTTCGCCCGGATGAGCCACCAGGGCCAGGAGTTTCGGGCCTCTCTCAAAGAGATCGGGGGCAAGGCTGTGAAGTCCTTTGACCGACGGGAGGACGCCGAGGCCCTGATACAACGGCTCCAAGGCAAGCCTTTTCAGGTGGCCGCGGTGCGGCAGCGCACCCGCTCTATCCAGCCCCCACCCCCCTTCAAAACCTCCACGCTCCAGCAGGCGGCCAACCAGGCCTTCGGCTTTTCGGCCCGACGCACCATGCAGTTGGCCCAACAGTTATACGAGGGCGTGGAGATCCCGGGGCTGGGCACCCGGGGGCTGATCACCTACATGCGCACCGACTCCGTGCGCCTCTCCGATAAGGCGGTGCAGGCTCTCCGCCGGACTCTGGCCGAAGTGTTCGGCCCAGAGTTCCGAAACCCACGACCCCGGGAGTTCGCCAATCGGGGAACGGTGCAGGGGGCCCACGAGGCCATTCGGCCCACCGACCCCTCCCTCACGCCTGAGGCCTTGCAGGGGAAACTGCCCCCCGATCTTTGGAAACTGTATGCCCTCATCTGGCGTCGGGCACTGGCCAGCCAGGCCCGGCCGGCGCGCATGGCCATCACCACGGTGCAGTTCCAAGCCGAGGACACCCTGTGGCAGGCTGAGGGCCGGGTGCTGGAGTTTGAAGGCTTCTACCGGGTGCTGGGCGAAACTCCCCGCCAGGTCTTCCTGCCCCGCCTGGAGGTGGGCTTGCAACTCCTGCCGACATCCCTGGACCTGGAGGAGCGTCAAACCGAACCCCCGCCCCGGTACACCGAGGCTTCGCTGGTCAAGACCCTGGAGGAACTGGGCATCGGTCGGCCCTCCACCTATGCCCCCACCATTGCCACCCTCAAGGAACGCAAGTACGTGGAATCCCGGGGCCGGGTGCTCGTTCCCACCAAGCTCGGAATGCTGGTCACCGACCTGCTGGTGCCCCGGTTTCCCGAGATCTTTGACTACCAGTTCACAGCCCGGATGGAAGAGGAGCTGGACCAGGTAGAATCCGGCGAACGCACCTGGCAGCAGGTGTTGGAGGAGTTCTACCGCGAGTTCAAGCGATCCTTGGACCATGCCACCGAGCACCTGGAGGAGATGAAGCGGGAAACCGTGGAGGAAACCCAGGAAACCTGTCCCCTCTGTGGTGCGCCCCTGGTGGTGAAATGGGGCCGATACGGCACCTTCCTGGCCTGCTCTCGGTTCCCTGAGTGCCGATACACCCGTCCTCTCCAGCAAGAGGTGTACCCCGGCGTCACCTGCCCGGTGTGTGGCAAGCCCATGGTGATCAAGCAAGGGCCCCACGGCCGCTACCTCGCTTGCATAGACTATCCCAAGTGCAAGGGCACCCGCCCCATGCCCGCAGGCATCAACTGCCCCAAGTGTGGCGCCCCTGTGGTGGAACGGCGGAGCAAAAAGGGCCGGGTGTACTTCAAGTGTTCCAACCCGGAGTGTGACTTCGTGCTGTTCCAAAGGCCCGTGGCCCAGGCGTGTCCCCAGTGTGGTCACCCGTTCCTGGTGGTCAAGCGTCGCCGGGGCGGTAAAGAGGTGTGGGTGTGCCCGGAGTGCAAGTTTGAGCAGGAACCCACCCGAGAGACTTCGGAAAAGTAGCCCCTTGCTCTGGAGGTTTCCCCTTCTCGTTCGGAACAAGAGGGGGTTTCGTTGCCCTTTTTGCCACCGTTCCGAAGGCCACCCTTTTGGGAAACGGACCGCTCGTGGGGAACTCCCCGGGTTCCTTGGGTTACCAGGCGCCGCCTCCGCCGCCACCGATGCCTCCGCCGGCAGAGCCCCCACCCGATAGGCCACCGCCTCCACGGGTTGCCGAGGTGAACAGGCTGTTGAACTGGCCCAAGGTGCTGGACAGGCTATGTCCGAAGGTGTGGAGGTCCATGGGATGGCCGGAGGCCCCCAGGTACCAAGAGGGCGAGGCGTTCAACAGGCCATCAAAGGCCTCCAGCAGCCGATCCTCCACGCCGAACACCACGGCGTAGGGCAGTAACTGGGCGAAGTAGGTGTCCACCTCTCGGCCGAGCCGGCGGATTTGATCCTGTTCCACCCGGCGGAGGAACTCTTCAAACCCCTTGATCTCCAGGTATTTGCGGACCCCTCGGGGGGTTTTCCTGGGCATGATGGGGCTAAAGAGCAGGATCAGGAGGCCAGAGGCCATCAAGCCCGGCAGATAGAGCAGGGGCAGCCGATGGATCACCGCCAAGAAGATGACGCCCACCATCCAGAGGATGCCGATGGCCAGCACGATCCCCCGAACGGTCTCCGGTGAGGTGGGGAAATACCGGGCTTGCACCACGGTTTTGTAGAAGGCCCGTTTTAACCGCTGGAAGCCTTCCCTGAGGTGTTCCTTCACCTGCTGGTCTTGAACCCATTGTCCACTCTGGCGGGGTGCGGGGAACATCAGCCGCAGGAGTTCCTGCTCGTGCGGTTTCAATCCGGAGAGATCGGGGTTGTCCAGCCGGAAGGCGTAGCGATGAAGGGTGAAGAAGAGCACCTTGCGGGGTTCATCCCGAACGGTGAGATAGCCGCGGCGGGCCAGGTCCAGCACCGTAGCGGCCAGGTCGCGGGGGTTGAGCCGCTCGTCCAGGAGAACGCCGGCTTCCCCTGGCGTGAGGTCCTCTGGGGGATCGTAGCGGACCACCACACTTCGGCGTACGGCGGGATCACGGCCCCAGCGGTACCAGATCCAGAGCAGCAGTGCCAGGACCAGCAGGGGGATCAGATAGAAGGCGTTATCCACCAAAAGGTGCAGGCCTTGCTCCAGGGCGTCGGGTGCCACAAAGAACTGTCGGGGCATGGGGACGAACACCGTGAGCGCCCGACCAGGCAGCACAGCCTCCTGTGGTTCAAACACCAGTACCCCGGGCTGGGGTTCCTGGGCAAGCAGCCGGTGGTCTCGGCTTCCGGGGCGGCCAAGCCAGGCGTGGGCGGGCCCGTGTGGGGTGTCCAGGGGCAGGTGGACCACCACACGACCCTGTTCCAGGGGCACCGACCACTGGGGCCCGATGGCATTGAAGTAGAGGTACGCCGAGTCGCCCTGGAGATCCAAGCCGTAGCGCACAGTGTACACGATGTCGTACACCTCCAGGTCGCGGAGCCACCGGTGAGGATCTCCAATGCGGAGGAACAGGTCCCGCCCCTTCAGGCGCACCACGTAGGGCTCGGCCTGGCCGTTTCGCAGCACCTGGTGCACGTGGATGCGGGCGTTTTGGAACAGCAGACCCCGCCGGTACACCGCAGGGATCTGCCGGTAGATGCCCCGATGGGGATCCTGGCGGAAATCCACGGTGTACCGTTCGTGGACCTGCAGGGAAAGGTCGGGACGCACCTGGATATGGATCTCATAGGCCGGGATTCTCCAGGCCACCAAGGCCCAGAGCACCAGGCTATGCACCAAAGTGAACCTCCGGCCGTTGTTCTTCGGCCTCCGGGATGTCAAAGTACTCCGCGGGCGGGAACCGGAACATCTGGGCCACCAGGTTGCCGGGGAACTGTTCTCGGCGGATGTTGTAGTCTCGGGCCACGGCGTTGTAGTATCGGCGGGCCTGGAGTAGGCCGCGTTCCACCTCAGCCAGGTGTTGCTGGAGGTCTAAGAAGTTCTGGTTGGCCTTGAGATCGGGGTAGTTCTCGGCCACGGCGAACAGTTGCCGTAGGGCCTGGGTGAGCAGGTTCTCGCCTCGGGCCACCTCGCCCGGTGTGGTGCCGGCCGTGGCCTGAGCCCGCGCCCGGGTGACCGCCTCCAGCACCTCTCGCTCGTGCTTCATGTAGCCCTTGACGGTTTCCACCAGGTTGGGGATCAAGTCCCACCGCCGTTTCAGATGGGCTTCCACATCGGCCCAGGCGTTCTTTACCTGGTTCCGGAGCTGGATGAGGGCGTTGTACTGGGCGATGCCCCAAAGCAGAAGGCCCAGCACCCCCACCCCAAGGATCCACAGTGCCATGCTCGCCTCCTGGGATTTTCGGCCTGAGTATAGACGGCGGCACCGGGCCGTGCAAGCCGGGCTTAAGAAGAGGGCAGGGAGAACGGAGGTTTGAGCACGCCGATTTCCGTGATGAAACCGGTGATGAGCTCGCCCGGGGTGATGTCAAAGGCGTAGTTGAGGGTTTCGGTGTCGGGCGTGGCGGTGGCACAATCGCGGAACCGCCGCACCTCGTCGCCGGCTCGCTGTTCCACCGGAATCTGGCGGCCGGTGGCCAATTGGGGGTCAAAGGACGACAGCGGCGCCGCCACGTAAAAGGGCACGCCGAACTGCCGGGCCGCCAGGGCCAGGGACAGGGTGCCAATCTTGTTGGCCGTATCGCCGTTTCGGGCGATGCGATCGGCCCCTACGATCACCAAGTCCACCTGACCCAGGGACAAGAGGAAAGGTGCCAGGGAATCCACAATGAGCCGATGGGGAACCCCGGCCTGGGCCAGTTCGTAGGTGGTGAGCCGAGCCCCTTGGAGCCAGGGTCGGGTTTCTGGCACGTATACCATCTGCACGCGGCCGGCTTCATGGGCCCGATAGATGATGCCCAGGGCGGTACCAATGCCCGGGGTGGCCAAGCGGCCGGTGTTGCAGATGGTGAGGATCCGGGCCCCCGACGGCACCAGGGGCAGCCCGTGCCGAGCGATGGCCTCGCAGCGGTCGCGTTCTTCCTGTTCAATGCGTTGGGCCTCGGCCTCCACGGCCTCGGCCAGGTGGCGAGGTGTGGACTGGACCACGCGGCGGATCCGTTCAATCGCCCACCTCAGGTTCACGGCCGTGGGGCGGGCCGTGGCCAGATGCTCCGCCGCCCAAAGGAGCCGCTGGGGCAGTGCAGGGTCCTGGGCGTGCCAGTAAGCCTCGGCCGCCAGGCCATAGGCCGCAGTTACCCCAATGAGCGGAGCCCCACGTACCACCATCTCGCGGATAGCCGCATGGGCTGCCTCGGCACTTCGGATTTCCAGGTACCGCTCCTCCTGAGGCAGCACTCGCTGATCCAGCAGGATCAGGCGGCCGGGTTCGTATCGCAGGGGACGGAACTCATCGTGCATGACGCCGAAGATCCTCCACGATCTCGTAGGTGAGTTTCAGCGAGCCCAGGCGGATGTTCTTTTTGGCACCGTGGAAGTCGCTGCCGCCGGTTTTGATGAACCCGTGTTCGTCGGCAAAGTGCGACCAAAAGGCCACGTCCTCGGGGGAGTGGTCCGAGTGCCACACCTCAATGCCCAGCAGGCCGTGTTCCCGGAGCGACAGGATGAACTCCGGGTTTTTGTAGTAGGCGGGATGGGCCACCACGGGTACGCCCCCAGCCCTGCGGATGAGGGCCACAGCCTCCCGGGGCTTCATCTTGTACTTGGGCACGTAAGCCGGGCTGTGGTACCCCAGGTACTTTTGGAAGGCCTCACGAAAATCGTGGACGTATCCCTTTTCCAACAGGGCCTGGGCAATATGGGGGCGGCCGATGGCTCCATGGCCCGCAATCTCCCGCACCCGGTCTAAGTCCAGGTACACGTCCAGATCCCGCAGCCGCCGCACGATCTTTTCGGCCCGCTCCTCGCGGACGCGGCGGAAGAGCGCCAGTTTCTCCAAGAGTTCGGGATGGTGGATATCCAGGCAGTAGCCCAGGATATGCATGTCCACACCGTTCTCTTCGGTGGACAGTTCCACGCCAGCGATGACCTCCACACCGTACTCAAAGCCGGCCCGTCGGGCTGGTTCCACTCCCGACACGGTGTCGTGGTCCGTCACCGCAATGGCGGAGAGGCCCACGGCCTTGGCCAGGCGCACGAGTTCCTCAGGGGATACCGTGGAGTCCGAGTGGTTCGTGTGGGTGTGCAGATCTACGTATCGCACCATGGATGGGTTCACACCCCCAACCTTTCCAGGAGTCGGTTCATCAGATTGGGTTCTTGCTGTTGCCAGGTGGCCTTCAGGGTTTCCAGTTCCTTCAGGGTTTCCTGCCGATAGGACTCGTCTTTGATGGACGCCAGATTGATGCGGACGTTGAGTTCGGCACCCACCAAGGCGGCTCGGGCCTGTTGCAGGGCTGTGCCGACGTCGCTCAGGGCGTTGGGGTTTCCGTGCTCCAGGAGCACAGCGGCCGGCTCCAAGGTGTGCACTGCGTGGCGCATGGTTTCCAAGGGCACGTCCGCAGCCCGACGCAGGGCCTGCTGGATGGCCTGCCGTCGGGCCGCCTTTTCCTCGTCGGTGCCCTTGGGCATGCGGAAGGCTTCCATCACCTGGGTGAAGGCCTCCGAGTCCTCCCGCACCAGGGCTTGGGCCCGTTGGAACCCCTGGCTGAGGGGCTCCAGCAGGGGCCGCACCGCCTCGTGGTGTTCCTGGAGTTTCTTGGACTTCAGGGTGAGCCGGGTCACCATCAGCAGCAGGGCGTAGGCCTGGGCCAGGGAAAGGGCAGAGGCCGCTCCTCCGCCCGGCGTGGGATCAGCCGAGGCCAGGGCGGCCAGGTAATGGCTCAGGGGATCGGCCTTGGCCAGGCGGGCTTCAATGATCTGGTCGGGCTGGAAGTTCTCCAGTCGCAGGTAAAAATCGGCCACCTGTACCAGGGCTTCCTGGGGCACGAGCCCCACGATCTCCGAGCCCACCACGGGCACGCCGTACCGTTCAGCGTAGAGTTTGACGAGTTCATAAGCGGCGTAGATGGGGGTTTTCTTGTAGTCCACCAGGTTCATGGACACCTGGACCAGGCCGCGCTCCTTGAGTTCAAAGCCCAGGGCCTTTACGAAGGCCAGGCCGCCGCCCCGAGCCCGCACCCGCTTGGCGATCTGTTTGGCCACCGAGAGGTCTTGGGTTCCCAGGTTCACGTTGTAAGCGATCAGGATCTTGCGGGCCCCAATGACCGTGGCGCCGGCCGTGGGATGGAGCTCTGCCGGGCCAAAGTCGGGCTTGCGGCTGGGATCGGTTTTGATGGCCTCCCGCAGGCCTTCAAACTCGCCTTTGCGGATGTTGGCCAGGTTCTTGCGTTCCGGCACCCGGGCGGCCTCCTCATACAGGTACACCGGGATTTTTAGCTCCTCGGCCACACGGCGGCCCAGCTGTTCGGCCAAGGCCACGCATTCCTCCATGGTTACGCCCTTCAAGGGCACAAAGGGCACCACGTCGGTGGCCCCAATGCGGGGATGCTGACCCTGATGCTGGTTCAGGTCAATGAGTTCCGCTGCCTTTTGGATCCCTCGGAAGGCGGCCTCCACCGCAGCTTCAGGGGGCGCTACCAACGTCACCACCGAGCGGTTGTGGTCGGGATCCATTTCCATGTCCAACAGGGTGGTGCCGGGCACCGAGAGCATGGCTTGAACGATCTGGTCCACCACCTCTTTGCGGCGGCCTTCGCTAAAATTCGGTACGACTTCCACCAGTTTTTCCATGGGTAAACCTCCTGAGGGTGTAAAGGTAAGGGGCTGCTTCTGGGGATTCAAGGCCCCAAAACAGGCACTGGCTTGCACTTGGGGAGCGGCTCACCCATACTTTGCCGCTATGCAAAATCGGAAGATCGTGCTGCGGGGCGTGCGCGTGCACAACCTGAAGATTGATTACCTGGAGATCCCGCGGGAGAAACTCGTGGTGATCACCGGGATCTCAGGGTCAGGGAAGTCGTCGTTGGCCTTTGATACCCTGTATGCCGAGGGCCAGCGACGGTACGTGGAGTCGCTGTCCGCGTATGCCCGGCAGTTTTTGGGGCTCATGGAGAAACCCGATGTGGATCACATTGAGGGGCTTTCCCCGGCCATCGCCATTGAACAACGCAAGGCCTCCAAAAACCCTCGGTCCACCGTGGCCACGGTCACCGAGATCTACGACTATCTGCGGCTCCTGTTTGCCCGCATCGGCGAGCCCCATTGCCCCCACTGTGGCGTTCCCTTGAAAAAGAGCACTGTGGACGAGATGGTTGATGCGGTGCTGGCCCTGCCCCCAGGGTCTCGGATCCAGATCCTGGCCCCGGTGGTCCGCGGTCGCAAGGGGGAGTACCGCGATCTGTTTGAACGACTCCGGCGCCGCGGCTTTGTGCGGGTGCGGGTGGACGGTGAGGTGTACCTGCTGGAGGAACCCCCGGAGTTGGACCGCTACAAGATGCACACCATTGAGGTGGTGGTGGATCGCCTCAGGGTTAAGCCCGAGAACCGCTCGCGGATCGCTGATTCCATTGAGCAGGCGCTCCGCGAGGCCCAGGGGGTTGTGAAGATCCTTACAGACGACGGAGAACGGGTGTTCAGCGAGAGCCTGATGTGCCCCAAGTGCGGGTTTTCCATGCCCGAACCCGAACCGCGAACCTTCTCGTTTAACTCCCCCTATGGGGCGTGCCCAGCGTGTTCAGGGCTGGGGGTCATCATGGAGATTGATCCCCACCTGCTGGTGACCCGGCCCGAGGCGCCGATCACCGAGGGCGCCATCCGGGTGCTGGGCGGGCCCACCTCGCCCTCTATATGGCGGGTGGCCCGCACCCTGCGTCGCCTGGGCGTGGACCCCGATACCCCTTGGAACCAGCTGCCCAAAACGGTTCAGAACATCGTACTCTATGGCAACGAAGAGGGCACCTTTGATTACCAAAACCCCGAGGAGCATCTCCACGTGTACAGCTTTGAGGGGGTGATCCCCCACCTGTGGCGGCGGTACCTGGAAACCGAATCCGACTGGGTACGAGAGGAGATCGGCAAGTACTTGGTGAAGCGGCCGTGTCCCGCCTGCCAGGGGGCTCGGCTGAAGCCCGAGGCCCTGGCCGTGCGGATTCAAGGACGAAACATCGCCGAGGTCACCCGCATGTCGGTGGCCGAGGCCCTGAGGTTCTTTGAAACCCTGAGGCTCACTCCCCGCCAACGGAAGATCGTGCACCAGGTGCTCAAGGAAATCCGGAACCGGCTGCGATTTCTACTGGACGTGGGCCTGGGCTACCTCACCTTGGACCGGCCCACGGAAACCCTCTCAGGTGGAGAGGACCAGCGGGTTCGGTTGGCCACCCAGATCGGGTCTGGGCTCACTGGGGTGATGTACGTCTTGGACGAGCCCACGGTGGGCCTGCACCCCCGGGATACCGAGAGGTTGGTGCATACCCTGCTTCACCTACGGGATTTGGGCAATACCGTTATCGTGGTGGAACACGATCCCCTCACCATCCAGCACGCGGATTGGGTGGTGGACCTGGGCCCCTTGGCCGGCGAGCAAGGGGGGCGGGTGGTGGCCCAGGGGCCGCCGGATAAGATCCCAGAGTTTCCCGAGTCGCTGACCGGCGATTACCTGGCCGGCCGTCGGGAGATCCCGGTGCCCGAGCAACGACGATCGCCGGGCGACCGGTTTCTGGAGATTCGTGGGGCCAAGGGCAACAACCTAAAGGACCTCACGGTCCGAATCCCCTTGGGCCTGTTTGTGGTGGTTACTGGGGTGTCGGGGTCTGGGAAGTCCACCCTGGTGGAGGACACCCTCTATCGGGCACTCCGCCGCCATTTTCACGGCAGCGGTGAGCCTCCCCTGCCCTACGATGAACTCCGAGGGCTGGAGCACCTGGACAAGGTGGTGAACATAGACCAGTCGCCCATTGGCCGAACCCCACGCTCCAATCCAGCCACGTACACCGGGGTGTTCACCCCTATTCGGCAACTGTTTGCGAGCCTGCCCGAGGCGCGGGCCCGGGGGTACAAACCGGGCCGGTTCTCCTTCAACGTGCGCGGGGGTCGCTGCGAGGCCTGCCAAGGGGAGGGGTTCCTGCGGATTGAGATGCAGTTCCTGCCCGATGTGTACGTGCCCTGTGAGGTGTGCCAGGGCCGGCGATACAACCGGGAAACCTTAGAGGTGAAGTTCAAGGGGTTTAGCATCGCCGATGTGTTGGAGATGTCGGTGGACCAGGCCTTGGAGCTGTTCCGGGACATTCCGGTGATTCGGCGGAAACTCCAGCTCCTGCAGGATGTGGGGCTGGGGTACATCAAGCTGGGGCAGCCGGCCACCACCCTCTCCGGGGGTGAGGCGCAGAGGATCAAGCTGGCGCGGGAACTGTCCAAGGTGGCCACGGGCCGCACGCTGTACATTCTGGATGAGCCGACGGTGGGGCTGCACTACGAGGATGTGCGCAGACTCATCCAGGTGCTTCAGCGGTTGGTGGACAAGGGGAACACGGTGCTCGTGATTGAGCACAATTTGGATGTGATCAAGTCTGCGGACTGGGTGATTGACCTGGGCCCCGAGGGGGGCGATGCAGGCGGTGAATTGGTAGCCGAAGGGCCTCCCGAGGCGGTGGCCCAGAGTCCGCGATCCGTGACGGGCCAGTTCCTGCGGGAGGCCCTAAAGCACCAAAGCGTCAAAGCGTCAAAACGCTAAGTCTCATCAGAGGCCTCTTGCGCTGCCCTTTGGGCGTCGCGGGCCAACTGCTCCTTAACCCTTTCGGCCAGGTCCTTCACCGTGATCTTGCGGAGCTCGTTGGCAAACACCTCTTGCACGTGTTCCCAGGCCAGGCCCAGGGGACACACGCTGCCGTGGGGGCACTCCTCAGGATACAGGGCACAGCGGTTGAAGGACAGGGGACCCTCTACGGCCTCCAGAATGTCCAATAGGGTGATCTTGGCAGGGTCCACGGCCAACCGCAGGCCGCCCATCTTCCCCCGCTCCGTGCGCACAAAGCCCTTGGTGGAGAGGATCAGCACGATCTTGGGCAGGTAGCTGCGCGGGATCAACTGCCGCTCGGAGATGTCCTTGCTGGAAACCACCTCGTTCTCTCCATGCATGGCCAGCTCAACCAGGGTGCGCAGGGTGTAGTGGGTGGTCCGGGTAATATCCATATCAGCACCCTCCTTTCCTTGATTTCTGCAATTGAAAACTCAGCAATGATACCTTGGCAAATTATACATGAAATGCTTCAGGGTGTAAAGCTGACCCGGACCGATGTGTCGGGGGGCTTGTGGGCGATCCAAAGGCCCGCCGTACCCCCAAGCAACAACCGCGTGTCCACCAACGCAAAGCCGGTGGCCTGCAAGAGGCCCCGAATCTCCGTGACAGGCAGCCGATGGATGGACTCAGCCAGGTACTCGTAGTCCGCCCGTGGAGCCCCCCACAGGGCCGCTAAGCGAGGCAGCAGATGCCGAAGATACAGGCTGTAGGGCCACCGTACCGGCGCCTCTGGCAGGATCATGTCCAGGATCACCCACCTGCCGCCGGGCCGCAGCACCCGGTACACCTCGGCGAACAGCCGACGGGGTTGTGCGATGTTTCGGAGGCCGAAGAAACAGGTTGCCGTTTGGAACTGGCCGTTGGCGAAGGGTAAAGCCAGGGCATCGGCACGCACCCATTGGGCGTTGGGCCAGCGTGCCCGGGCTCGTCGCAGCATGGCTTCAGAAAAGTCCAGGCCCACGCCACCGGGCAGGCCAAACCGATGGAGCAAGGCCGCCACCTCGCCGGTGCCACAACAGAGGTCCAGCACCGGGGGCTTCAGGTATCGCAGGGTTTGACGCCGCCAGTAGTGGTCTATTCGCAGCGACAGCCGATGGTTCAGCCGCTCGTAATGGTCCACCAACCGGTCAAACATCCGTTGGATCTCAGAGGGATGCATGGCCTCCAATCTTACGGGTTTGAAAACCGCCTCGGCTGAACCCGGGAGGAACCGCGGGCCCCAGGAGCCAAGGAACAAGGCCACCCGGGTGGGGGGCCCGTGGAGCGTGGAGGTGCTATGGGGATCGGTCCTTCGCAGTAGACGGATCTTGGGGAAACCGTGGTGCGGAAGGATGCAGCCGGGCTCACCCACTGGGCGATTGGATCTGCTCGTACAGTTGGAGGGTTTGGGCCACCATGCGATCTACGGAGAACTGCCGGACGGTTTCCTTGGCCCGTTTGCCCATATGTCGTCGCAGGTTTGGGTCGGTGGCGAGCCGGACCATCCGATCGGCCAGGGTCTCCTCGTCGTTGCAGGGCACCACGAAGCCGTTCACGCCGTCCTGCAGGATCTCCGGGGCCATGCCCACGCGGGTGGTCACCACGGGCAAGCCGACGGCCATGGCCTCCAGCAGCACGTAAGGCCCCACTTCGTAATCGCTGGAGATGACGAACAGGTCAAACCCGCACAGGGCCTCTTCGGCCTTCATGAATCCGGGGAGGAAAACCCGATCCTGCAGCCCCCAGGAGTGGAGGGTTCGCTGCAGGGGTTCGGCCAAGGGCCCGGATCCCGCCAGCACCAGGGTGGTGGAGTGGGGCAGGGCCTCCAGAGCCTTGGCGAAGGCCCTAAGGAGGAGAAAAGGGTTCTTTTGGTGGTCCAGGCGACCCAGAAAGCCGATCACGAGGCCCGAGTCGGGCACGCCCCATCTCCTGCGCACGGAGCGGCAACCTGCAGGAGGGTTCAGAGGGTGAATGCCGTGATAGATCTTGACCAGTTTTGCCGGGGGATAGCCCAGCCGCAGCGCCTCTTCCCGTTCCACCTCGGACACGGCGATCAACCGGGTGGTGAAGGGAGCCAGCAGCCTTTCCACAGCGCCGTATACCCTCCGTTTCCAACCCATCCACTGGGCCAAGGTGACGAAGGCGTGGGGGGTGTACACCAGGGGAGTTTGGCGCACGGATCGGCTTAAGAGGGCCAGCAGGCGGGTGATGCCGCCTGCTTTGCTGCTGTGGGCATGGATCACATCAAAGGGCCCTTGTTGCTGGATGTAGGCGTGGAGCCGAGCCATCGCCCGGAGATCGCTCCAGTGCGGGGCCCGTCGCATGGGCAGGGCATACGGGCGTACCCCCAGTTGTTGGAGCCTTTCCAGGCCCCGTTGCATGAGGGCGTCCATCCGCACCGGCGAGTACACCAGGTGCACCTCCACCCCGTGTTGCACCAGCCCTGTGCAGAGGTCAATCAGGTGCCGGGCTACGCCTGCCTCGGAGGCTTCCACCACGTGGAGCACCTTCATCCTTGCTGCTCCGCCTGGGGTAGAGGTGTCCTTTGGGTCAGGAGGTTCATGTGAACAGTGTCCTTGTGGGTTTAGGCTCGTCTCCTCCGGCCGTTTCAGGGCGTTGAGGAGAGGGCCCAGTGCCTACGACCGTTTTCCGAGGCTTCCGATGATATAACCCGCCCCAGGAGCACGCAAGGGCGCCCGGGCTTGGCTCGGAGGGAAGGCTCCGGTTCCCTGGCGGAGTAGAGCAGGAGGAGGCAGGCATCCGGTTCGGGGGTTCTGTTCCTTATACTTGCTCCCTATGGGATGGGAACGGGTGCGGCGTTGTCGGATCTTGCGGGCCCTGAAGGCTCTGGGGACCCTGTGGGTGGGGTTTGATCGGCGTTTAGGGCCGTTATTGTCGGCTGCTGTGGCCTTTTACTTCCTGCTGGGCCTTATCCCGGTGCTCTTCCTGACGGCGGCCGCGGCCAGCTTCTTCTTGGGCCAAAATCCTCAGGCCTTTCGGGCGTTGGAACACAGTCTCCTGGGGTTCCTACCGCCGGGTTTGGGCCGCGAGATCTTCGGCCAAATCCAAGCGGCAGCCAGCCGGTGGAAGGCCTTCGGCGCCTTTGGCATTCTGTCCCTGTTCCTGGTGGCCATGGGCCTGTTTGATGCCCTGGACGTGGGGGTAAACCGAATGATGGACCTGCGAAAGCACGTGGGGTTCCTGCGGGGCCGGTTGCTGTCGTTGCTCTATGTGTTGGGCGCCCTGGCCTTTTTCTCCATGGCTGGAGTGGCGGATTACCTGGTGGCGGTCATCAGCCCCATGCTGCCCGTACGCCTCTGGGGACCACTGGGGCAGTTGGTGTCCTTCCTGGCCTTTAGCGTGTTCCTCCTCATCGTGTACCAGGTGTTTCCCAGCCGACGCCCGCAGTTCCGTAAGAGTGCGGGCGTGGCCCTGGGGGTATCCATCCTGTGGTTCGTGCTCCAGCGGTTTGGCACCCGGATCACCGCAGGAGTGCTGCGGCGTCAAGCCATCTATGGGATCCTCGCCGGGGCCACCATCTTCCTCACATGGATGTACCTGTTGGCCTTCCTGATCCTGATGGGGGCCCGGATCCTGGCCATTTGGAACCGGTCTTCCGCCTCATCGGGCCCCCGGTGATCCCGGCGCCTCCCGGGCGATCCCCAGAGAATCCACCTCAAAGGACAACACCAGGTTGAAGGGTTGAGGGGGCTGCTCTACCGTGCATCCCTGGGCATACAGCCAGTACACCCCGGGCTCGGCAAAGTGCACCACCAACACCTCGTGGTTGGTGGGGGAAGTGGAACTCGCCACGGTTTCCTTTTTGGAGGGCTGGCCGTCGCCGTTGGCATCCCGGTAGAGGAACAGGTCCAGATCCAGGCCTTCGGCCTCTGGAGCCTCGGACTCTACATAGAGCAGCCGCAGGGTATCTATGACCTGAAACCGCAGGATCCAGGAGGCAGAGGGCTCAGGGGCCTGGGGGTCGTCCTGATCCACCCATTGGCGGTGGAACTGCCAGGTGGGCAAAAGGGTGAGGGGAAGGGTATCGGAGGCAGTGGTGCGGCCTGCCAAATCGGTGAGCACCGCCACCACACGGTAGGTGCCGGGGAGCAGAGGGCCACCGGCCCCTGTGTGCAGGGTGTCGTCCACGCGGGCCTGGAGGAGCCGCCAAGGAGTGGCCTCTATGGGATGCCAGCGATCCTGAAGGGGGATCCGTCGCCACACCGAATCGCCCCGGAGCAGGCGTACCTCGGCTGTTTGGATCCCTGCCGGTGCCTGGAGGTCC
Source organism: uncultured bacterium (assembly GCA_964406105.1). Classification (GTDB taxonomy): domain Bacteria; phylum Hydrothermota; class Hydrothermia; order WGAB01; family WGAB01; genus WGAB01. The sequence goes on from CAYOQK010000021.1 coordinate 45,815, forward strand.
ACCGTCATGGGCACGGGGTGCCCGGTGGCCACCCGCAGGGATGCCAGGGAAAGGCGCACCTGGGCGGGTTCTGCCGGCACGGGTAGAGGGATGCGGGCCCGGACTCGGAGGGTCAGGTAGGGATGGGGGTTGGTCAGACGCCAGCCCTGGGCCTCGGGTTCCACCACGGGCCACCAGGGCCCTATGGTGATGGGTTGGAACAGGGTGCCCTCGTAGCCGGCAGCGCGCAGGGTGGGGCTGGAGATCCGGTACGGCCGAGAGGTGATGGGGTTGTGCACCTCCAGCCAACCCTGGCTTTCCAGGGACAGGTCGGTGACGGGGGAACGAGGCGGGGCCGGGGCCTGCCCTGGCACCTGCAGCTTCTCTTGGTACCGTTGTCCGGGCTCGTGGAGGGCGTGTTCTACCCCGGCGATGCCCAAGGGGCTTAGCACCTCTATGGCATTGCCCAATGGGGGTTGATAGCCCACGGGAAGGTGCCACCGCCCCGTGTGATCGGTGTATCCCCACACCGCCCGCATGTCGCGGCGGTTCCAGTGGCTCCGCAGAACCACCAGGGCACCGGGCACGGGGTTCCCCAGGGTGTCTTGAACGATGAAGTCCACCGAGGCGGTGTCCACGTATCGGCCGGTGATCACGAAGAGTGAATCGTCGGGTCGCCAGCCCACCACGGCGGTGATGGTTTTTTTCATCACCGAGGTGGCGGGGTGGTCAATGCCCTTAAGGGTATCCGAGTTCACGTCCAGGTGGTGCCACTGGCCGCAGCACCAGAACTCGTTCCATTGGTGGTCTTCGCCCATGTCAATGGCCACGTAGGTAGGGATCAGGGCGGTGCGGGCCAGGGCCGCGAACAGGATAGACTGTTCCCCGCAGGATCCGTAGGCTTTCCGGTAGATCACCACGGGTTGGAGGTCCTGGGTTTTGTAGCCGAAGGTCATGAAGCCGCCGGTGTTCCATCCTTGGAACAGGTACAAGTGGCGGACGGCCTCGTGCAGGGTTCGGGCCGAGGCCACGGCGTCCACCGGGGTGCGGCCGTAGGTGCTATCGCGGAGGAACAGCGTGCGCCAGAAGACCCCGCGATCGGGATGGGCGTACACGTCCTCTTCGTGCCGTAGCCAGGTATCGCGGTCTATGCCATACTCCTGCCAGCTTCGGCTCCAGTACGAAGCGTCCACCCGATAGGGGATCTCGTACAGGATACGAGGATGCACCACGTACCACCCGTAGAGGTCTGGGGGCAGGGTGTCGCCCTCGGCATACGCCACGGTGGTGCGGCCGTCAGGAAGATCCACCAGGGTGGCATAGGCCAGCAGGGTATCGGCGCGGTACACCGCCCGGGCGTTTTCCAGGAACACGTCCTCTTGGTGCAAGCGGGCCAGTACCCGAAGGATCTCGGCCGGTGTGTGGGCCAGGCTAAAGGCCACTTCGTCCAGCAGAGCGGGCGGGGTGTGTTCCAGGAGTTCCGCATAGGCCCATAGGGTATCCGCCTGCACCCGGAGGGCCCAGCCTGCGGGGTCCAGGTAGGACCGCCGCAGGTATTCGGCCAGGGTGCGCACCGACCGCTGGGGACGGAAGTGCCAGGAGTTCCGTTCCACGAAGCGGAGCCGATGGTCCTGATGTACGGCCTCGTAGGCAAACACCCGGCCACCCAGGGTGGCCACCGCCAGATCGGGCCAGGGATCCTGGTTGAGGTGGACCACAGCGGGGATGGCCATCTCCGGGGTGGTCATTCCGAGTTCAGGTTGTTCCTGCCACAGGGTATCGTTCACCTGTTGCCAAACCCGCACGCCTCCCCGTTGTTGTCCGATCACGAGTTCGGGATCACCGTCGCCCGTGAGGTCCACGGCCACAGGGAACACGGAGCCCCGCTCCGGGGGTGGGCTTAGGCGAAGGGTATCGCCTGTGTCCAGGCGGATCACATGGCCCCAGGCGTCGCCTGCGTACCAGTGGCCGTGGATCTGCACCGGAGCCGCAAAGGCTTGAACCTGGCCCAGGAGCCGGGGAGACGCCTCTGAGGAGGCCAGAGCCCAAACCCGACCATCGGCCAGGCCTACCACCAGGTCGGGCAGGGTGTCGGGATCCAGAAAGGCATGTTGGATCACGGGGTACAGGAGCCCTTCCAACCCGAGGATCTGCCGTAGATCCAGAAGGGTGTCCACACGCCAGGTGGACTGTTGGCGGTGCAGGGCATACACCCTTCCCTCAGGGGTGGCCAGGAAGCCTTGACGGGACGAGGTAAAGGTGAGGGAAGGGGCAAACCCCCGCCGGAACGGAAACCACACGCGGTGGCTGGTGTCCGGTGCGATCAGGGTACCCTGGGGCGATTGCCAGCGGTACCAAGGGTGTTGATCGTAGAGGAACACGAGATCCCTTAGGCCGTCCCCATTGAGATCCTGCCATGTGGCATGATGGCTTCCCGGGGGCAGATGGGCAAACACAGGCCCACCCACCCGAAGGTACAGACGGCCCAGGGAGTCCAAAAGACCGGGGGCCTCCTCGCCGGTTGCCAGGAGCCATCCTCCAGGGCTATAGGCCCGCCAGCGGAATCCCAAAAGGCCGGAGCTGCCGTGGTACACGCTGTCGGCGGTAGAAACCCACAGGCCATTGGGTGTAATCACAACGCTTCGGGCGTTGGGGAATTGCCGCAGCGGACGCTTCCCCGTGGGCACAGTCCGGGTGGGTGTGATCCAGAGGCGGCCCAGGGTATCCAGGACAACCCAGGAGCCGGAGGGGTCTCTTGCCCAAGCCAGTAGGGCGGCCGAGGGGCCTGGGCCTGTGGGGGCGAGATCGGGCCATCGGTATCCCTGCCAAGTAGAGCACCCTTCACGAAGGAGCCACAGCGTATCTCCAGGCCCTGGCTGAAGACGGCGGCACCGAGGCCACTCCAGCATCAAACGGTCCAGGTTCTGTTGAAGGGGGTGACGCAAGGCCAAAGGCAATTGTTGTTTCACCCTTTCCGGTAGTGGGTATCGGGGCGGCTGGGGAGGCAGTTCTACCCGATGGATGCCCACAAAGGCTTGGCTTCCTGGGGGCAGGATCCAGGCGGTATCTCGTTCCACGCTGGCCGCTGAGGTTGAGGGGCCAGCGATCCCCAAGATCAGGGACAGGAACACTGAGATCATGGCTGTTGCTCCCTTAAGGCCGGCGGTGCAAACGCCGGTAGATGCGTTTTTTTAGGGTTTTAAGGCGGCCCTGAAGGTCTTTCACAAGGTCTGTGCGCCAATCCTGTTTGAGCAGGTCTTCTACCACGCGGGCGTAATACGCGGCTGTAGCGTATTGCCCGCGGTTATAGCTGGCCTTGGCCATCCAGTACACCACGATGGCCAGGTTGTAGGGGTATTCTTTGTGGTCTGGCAGGCTGTAGTACAGGATCTCCTCGTACGTGCGGAGGGCGTCCCGATACTTGCCCGCCCGGTAATAGGCAAAGGCCAAGGTCCAGCGAAAGGTGCGGCTGTGGGGGAACTCTTGGACGAGTTCTTGGGCGATTTGGACCCCCTCGTAGGGCCGAGCATCGTAGGCCAGCACCCAGGCCAGGCCATCTTTGGCGGCGTATCGGCTCAGCAGGCCTCGTTCAGCGGCCAGCCGGATCTCCCGGAGCCCCTGTTCGCGTTTGTCGCCGATCCCAGGAATCCACTTCACAAACTTGGGCAGTTCCGAAAGGGCATAGTGATAGGTGCCCAGGCCCAGGTAGGCGTCGTACAGGGTGGAATCCAGGGCCACGGCGTCTTGCAGGTGTTGCAGGGCTCGCCAAGCGTGCTTCAGGGCTGGCAAGTACTGGCGGTTTCGGCCGAATCGCATGGCCTTGTAGGCCGCGGCAGCGCCGGTATAAAAGTGGCCCCAGGCCCGCTGGCTTGGGTTGGAAGATCGGAGCCAGGGTTGGGCCTTTTCCTCGCAGAGATCGGCGTATCGGAAGAACTGGGCCGTGCTGTCGTTCACGGAATAGTCCAACATGAAGAGATCGTAGAGCCCGGTCATGAGCAGGTAGCCGAGGGGATCCTCAGGGGCCTGGTGGATCACCTCTTGGAACAGGCGGCGAGCCCCAGCGAAGTCCTCTTGGAACGCCCGAGCTTGCCCCTGGTGCACCAGGGGCAGCAGCTGGGGGTCAGGATAGGCCAGCAGGCCGAGAGCAAAAAGCCAGGCGATCATGGGCGTCGTAAGGTTAACAGGTAACTGCCTTCTGTGGCTTCAATGGGAGTGAATTCTACAGCCAAGCCCAAAGCACGAACCCTTTGGATCACCTGCTCCGGAGGGTCCAGGTACACCTCGCTGCGGGCCACGCGTCGGTAAAACCAACGGTGCCAACGGGTGAGCAGGGTTTCGGTGGTGAGGGTGATCAGGGCAGTGCCCCCGGGAGCCAGGAGATCCCGCAGGCGTTGGAAAGCCGGGTCAGGGGGCAGCAGTTGAAACACGTTCATGCTCACCACCAGGGGGAAGGCATTGGCCGGCAGTTGGTATCCAAAGTCGGCCACGCGGAAGTGGACACCAGGAAGGTGTCGCCGCTGGGCCCGGCGGATGGCCCTGCGGGAGAGATCCACCGCCCAGATCTCCGTGTGGGGGTACTTCTCCCGCAGTTTCCGGGTGAGGAATCCGGTGGAACACCCGATTTCCAGGAGGCGATGAGGGGGATCGGCGGGCAAGTGATGAAGGACTGCCCGCAGGGTAACCTGCCGCCAGAACAGCAATGGGGGCCACAGGAACGCCCATTCGCGGAGCAGGGGGTGCTCGTAATAGGCCTTCACGGTTCCCAACGTTGGAGGATATCGCCCACCAGGTACGCCGAGCCTGTGACCAACACCAGACCACGGGGGCCAGCCAGGCGGCGGGCCAGGGCCACCGCCTTCCAGGGATCCTGAACCACTTTCACTTGGATGCCCGGGGTTTCGTGGAGCAGGGCGGCCATGTCCCAGGGTGAGGCAGCCCTGGGATTGGAAAACTGGGTCAACACAAACATGCGGCTCCAGCGGCTGAGGATATCCAGCATGCTTTGGATGTCTTTATCGCGGGAAGCGGCAAACACGGGGACCATCTCCTCAAAGTCCAAAAGCTCCCGCACCGCATCCAGTAGGGCTCGCAGCGAGAAGGGGTTGTGGGCACAATCCACCACGGTGTACGGCTCGGTGTCCAACAGTTGGCACCGGCCTGGAAACCGCAACCCCTCAAAGGAGATGGGGGAGATCCCGAGTTTCTGCAACGTGAGGGCCGCCAGGGCTGCGTTGTCCACCTGGAACCGGCCGCATAGGGGAGTGAAGAGGGTGAGGGGCTCGGATCCCTGGTTCAGTTCAAACCGGCTGCCCTCCAGGCTGGTTTCCAGGATCCGTAGATGTTTCCGGTTCAGCACGTGCAGAGGTACCCCTGCTGCATGGGCGTGCTGTTTGAGCACCCGGAGGGCCTCGGGTTCTTGGGGGGCCGAGGTGGCCACCGGCGACCCGTGAAGGATACCAGCCTTTTCGCGGGCAATAGACTCCAGAGTGGTCCCCAGGATGTGGGTGTGGTCAAAGCTGATGGGGGTGAACACCGTGGCCACGGGGTCCACGGTGTTGGTGGCATCCAAGCGGCCTCCTAAGCCCACTTCCAAAACGGCGTAGTCCACCCGTTGGTCTTGGAAGTACAAGAAGGCCAGGGCCGTGAGGGTCTCAAAAAAGGTACGGAACCCGCCGGACCGTTGTTGCAGGTAGGGCAACAGGAGCTCCATAAGTTGGCCGAAGGCCTCCTTTGGGATCCACTGACCGTTCACCTGGATCCGCTCCCGGAGGTCCACCAAGTGAGGCGACAGGTACAGGCCGGTGCGGTACCCGGCGTTTTGCAGGGCTTGGGCCAGATGCACGGCGGTGGATCCCTTGCCCTTGGTGCCGGCCACGAGGAGAGAACGGAAGGACTGTTGGGGATTCCCGAGTTTGACGAGCCACTGGCGGAAGGGGTCCAGATCCCGAACGAAGCCCGGCTGTCGTTCGTAATTCACCCGTTGATAAAGGAGTTGAACCGCCTCTTCGTACTTCACAGTGTCCTAATGATCCAGGAGAGAGTTGCCTGAGGCTACCCCTCCGTCCAGAACCGAACCCCCTCCCCTGAGATCCGGTGAAGAATCTGTTTGGTGCAAACGAGCACGACACAAACGAGTGTTGAGGGTCCGAACCAAAGAAGGTTACGCTGCTGTGGAGACCCGAGGTTCTCTCCCGTAGTGTGTAAATCCGGCACGGAAGTTTAAAGCCAGCCCTTCCGTTGACGGAGGAACCACTCTAAGAGGAGTGTGCAGAGGAGGGCAAGGAAAAGCCAAGGGGAACGCGCAAAACGCAGGTGCAGGGTTTCTCTTTGAATGTATGGATGCACAGGGGGTAGGCCGGTGTCAGGCCATACGGCCCCGCCGGTGCGCCGGGCAAGGTACAGGAGCAGGAGGCTGTCGGTACCCTGGGTGAGGCGTTCCAAGGGCAGGGGTTGGGTCCGATACCGCAAGGTGGCCATTCCCAAGGTGTCATCTCCCACACCGTACATCACCTGAAGCCGGTGGTCGCCCACGCTGTCGGCTGCCAGCAAACGGGCTTGGTAGCGCCCGGGCTCCAGTTCCAACAGTTGGGGACCCCGAACCACCTGGACCCAAGCCTTTGGAAGTCGGCGGCCCCGGAAATCTGTGAGCAGGGCCTCCACCGTAAGCGGGGCCCGGGGGGCAGCCACAGGGGGCGAAACCGAGGCCCGGAACAGCACCCGATGGGCAAGGAGCCGCGAAAGCCACGCATCCCAAAGGGAATCCCATACGGCGGGTTGGGCCAACGCCCATCGCCATCCTTGGCCCGAAAGGAGCCAAAGCCGAAGGGGACCGGTGGTGTCCCACACCACCCAAGGGGTGCGCTGCCCCTTGGGTCCCTGGAGGATTAGGTCTCCCTGGCCCACGAGTCCTGGAGGGGGAAGCCTGAGGTATTCCAAGGGTGGCAGGTTTGGGTGAGAAGGCCAAAGCCAGGGACCTGGAAGGGTATGCCAACCCTCCGGTGCCTCTGGCCCTGCGATCACCACGTGCCCGAAGGAGTCCGCAGGGGCCTGGGAGGGCGCCACATCCACCACCAGAGGGTACTCTTTGGGGTTGGGTGGTGTGCTTTGAGCAGAGGGCGATGCACCGAGGCGTCGCCAGCCCGAGGGACCATGGAACCACACCTCCACCTGCCCATAGGTCTCCAAGGTTCGTCGGAGTGCCCGCACCACCGGAAGCGGGCGGTACACACGGATCAACGCCCGGAAGGGCACAGGTTCTACCTGGATCTTGACGTGCCGCGAGGTCCGCTGAGGGAGCCAAATAGCCTTGACGCTATGACTCCCTGGAGGTAAACCCGGCAGGGAAAGGGAGGCCTGCCACGACGTCCCTGCAGCGAGGCCATAGGTGGCCACCAGGGAATCGTTGAGAAACACCGCCAACGTGCCTGCCGGAGGCCGAGGCCAGAAGAGGGTAAGCGTGAAGGGCGTGTGCTCCAGCCAGCGATGGGGCATGCGGAACTCTAGCCTCTCCAGCGGAGACCCCCGGAAGGGCACCCGAGGCCACCATACCGACACCGGGTACGCATAGGGTAGGTCCAGGGGAGAGGGGCCGGCGTTGTGTAGGCCATCCGACAGGAGGATTACAGGGGCCTGCAGGTGTCGCAGGGGTACCGAGAGATCGGTAAAGTTCCCCTGGGGAGAGTCCACCGAGGCCACTTGTTGGCTATCCACCAGGTATTGCACCGGCAGGGCGTAGGGGGCCAGCCGTTGGAGCAGGTGTTGCACCTGGGCCCATTTTCCGTCTTGAGCCATGCTTTGGGAGGCATCCACTACCACCACGGGCTGCAGAGCCCGTTGACGGTGCCAGGTGAAGGTGGGGTCCAGCAGCATGAGCAGGAGCAAGAGCAGGCTAAGGCCCCGTAGGCCCAGGAGGCCTGGTTGCCGTCGGCCGTAAAGCCACAGGGCTGCGCCCAAGGCCAGAAGGAACACCAACAAGTGGATCAGCATGGGCAGGGATTAGGATATGGCTTCTGAGCCCTGAAGTGCTCTTTGACTGGCCGGAGGAGCCTCACGGGTGAGATGCCGGAAAGGACTGCAGGGGTTTCATCGACTGGTGGTGTGCTGTTTCCGAACACCCTACCGAAGAACTTGGGGCGTGGGGGCTTAAACCGTGGGGAAACCCATCTACTCTGAAGATGGGGGGGATGAGCGGTGCTGGTTTTGGAGGCGTTGGATTTCGTTGTACAGGCCTGCGATGAGCTCGCCCAGGAACCCTGCCACAAACAGGATGATTCCGGCCAATACCAGCAGCACCACGAGGTACAGGATCGGCCGGTAGCCCATATGCCGAGCAAAGCGGAGGTACAGGGCCACCACGCCGGCCACGAATCCCAGCAAAAAAGACAGAAGTCCCAGGGATCCGAAGAAGAGCATGGGTTTCCGCATGAAGGTCAATTGGAACTTCACCGCCAGCAGGTCCAGAAAGCCGATCACCACCCGTTTGGGTCCCTTGAATTTGGACTCACCGTGGCGGCGGGGAAGCAGGGGCACCTTCACTTCGGCGATCCGATACCCCCGATCGTGGGCCAGGGGTACGATGTACCGGTGCCAATCCCGTCGCAAGGGCAGATCAAAGAACATCTCTCTCCGCATGGCCTTGATGGAGTTCAGGTCGTGCACGGGCACGCGGAACAGGAGTCGGGAGAGCCAGTTGTACACGCTGGACACGAACTTTTTTTCGTACTTACCCTGTTTCCACCCGGTTACCAGGTCGTAGCCGCCTTCTTCCATTTTCTGGATCAGGCGGTACGCATGTTCGGGCAGGTGTTGCAGGTCGGCGGGGAAGAACACGAACACCTCGCCGGTGGCGTGGCGGGCGGCGGTGATCAGGGCATCGGTCACCCCCAGATTCCGACGGTGCCGCACCACCTTGAGGAAGGGGTATCTTTGGGCCAGTTCCTGGGCCACCTCATACGTCCGGTCGGTGGATCCATCATCCACCAGCACCACCTCCCAATCCAGGCCCGTTTCCTGCAGGAAACGGTGGATCTCCTGCAGGAGTTCGGGTAGGTTTTCCTCTTCGTTATAGGCCGGGATCAGGAGCGACACCCGCATGGCTATCCTGTGTAAAAGGCCCGGATCACCTGTACCACATACTCCTGTTGTTCCTGGGTGAGTTCGGGGTAAATGGGCAGCGACAGCACCTCTTGGGCTGCCTGTTCGCTCATCGGAAGGTCACCGGGTTGATAGCCCAAATGCCGAAAGCAGTTTTGAAGGTGGAGAGGTACGGGGTAGTAAACAGCCACGCCGACTCCGTGGGCCTTTAAGTGGTCCACTAAGGCATCCCGCCGTTGGACCCTTATGGTGTACTGATGGTACACGTGTCGGGTGGCATAGGGAGCCACCTGGGGCAGTTGCACCCATCCCTTATCCACCAGGCCAGCTTCGTGGAAGAGTTGGTGATACCGGGCCGCGCGTTCCGCCCGTTGTTGGTTCCAGGTGTCCAAGTGGGGCAGTTTCACGAGGAGCACCGCGGCTTGGATCTCGTCCAGTCGGCTGTTTAGGCCCACGAGATCGTGGTGGTACTTGCGGCGGGAACCGTGGACCCGGAGCATCCGGATGCGTTCCCCGAGTTCGGGGTTCTGGGTGGTCACCAGTCCACCATCGCCGTAGCCTCCCAGATTTTTGCTGGGGAAGAAGCTAAAGGCTCCGAAGTCGCCGAAACTGCCCACCCGAACTCCCCGGTACTCAGCGCCGATGGCCTGGGCTGCGTCTTCCACCAGGGCCAAGTGGTACTCCCGAGCGAGTTCCAGAAGGGGCTCCAGGTCCGCCGTTTGGCCGTAGAGGTGGACGGGCAGCAGGGCCTTCACGGTCCATTCCTGGCCCAGCCGTCGGTGCACGAGCCGCCCGTTGCGGCGGACCGTTTGGGTTTCTAAGAACCTGCGGACCCTTTGGGGATCCAGGTTGTAGGTTTGGGGGTCAATGTCCACGAAGATGGGCAGAGCACCCAGCCGGGCAATAGATCCCGCGGTGGCAAAGAAGGTGAAGGGAGTGGTGATCACGGCGTCGCCGTGGCCTACGCCCAGGGCCATGAGGGAGATCAGCAGGGCATCGGACCCCGAGGCCACACCGATGGCGTCGGCCACGTTCAGATAGGCTTTGAGTTGCTCCTCCAGGGCCCGCACTTTGGGCCCCAGGATGAAGCGTTGGCTGTCCAACACCTCTTCCAGCGCTTGGAGGATCTCGGAACGCAGAGAGCGGTACTGGGCTTTGAGATCCAACAGGGGCACGGTCATCCGAGGCTGATCCATTTCCCGCCTCCTTTCATGGACCGCTCGGCAGCATCCAGGATCCGCAGGACTTGCAGGGCTTCCTGACCGTCCGAGCGGGGGCGTTGCTGATGCAACACCGCTTGGACGAAGTGTTCCAGTTCTTCTTTTAAGGGCTCGCGCATCTCAATCTTGGGGGAGTAAATGTCGCCGTAGCGCACGGCGATGGTGCCGGGGGGCAAGGCCTCGGGCACTTGCAAGGCCCGCGGGTCCACCCCCTTGTCGTAGATCTTGAGTTTTTCTTCGGGTTGCATGTCGTCAAACACCGCCATCTTCCGGCTGCCCACCACGGTAAGGCTGCGGATCTTATGGGGATCCAGCCAGGACACGTGAATATGGGCCAGGGCACCTTCGTACTCCACCACGAGGAACGCCACATCCTCCAGGTGCTGTTGGATGAAGGACTTGCCGGTGGCGCTCACCCGCAAGGGGCGTTGTCCCAGTAGGAAATTGGCCACGGAGAGGTCGTGGGGGGCCAGGCTCCACATCACGTTCTCATCCCGACGGATCCGGCCCAAGTTCAGCCGTTGAGAGTACAGGTAGTACACTTGGCCCAATTCGCCCTGATCCACGATTTCTTTGAGTTTTAGCACACCGGGATGGAAGAGCAGCAGGTGCCCCACCATGAGCACCAGGCCTCTTTGCTCGGCCAGGTTTACGAGCTCTTCGCCATGCCGAACACTCAAGGCCAGCGGTTTTTCCACGAACACCGGGAGGCCGAACTCCAGGGCCTGGCGGGCCAGGCTATAGTGGGATTTGGCGGAACTGGCGATCACCACCGCCTCGCTGCGTCGGAGGAGGTCTTGGGCATCGTCGGTGACGTAGAGCCGGGGGTAATCGTGTTGAACACGGCTGCGCACCGCGGGATCCAGGTCACATACCCCCACGAGTTCCACGGATTTGAGGGAGGAAAGCACCCGCAGGTGGTTCCTTCCCCAATTGCCGGACCCAATGAGACCGATCTTCAGCACAGCGTTTAAGTATACGCTGCCGCAGGGAAAGGGGGTCAGCCTTGGGCCAATTCGCGTTCCAGAAAGGTCAAAAAGGCCTGAAGCAGCCGCTGGGTGGCTGGGCCGGGCTTTCCTGAGCCAATGGTTTGACGGTCCACCCGGACCACGGGCAGCACGTGTTTGGTGGTGCTGGCCAGAAAGGCCTCTTCTACGGCCTTCAGATCCCGCACGAACAAGGGTTGCTCTACAACACGCAGGCCGGCCTCTGGGGCCACCTGATACAGGAGGCTCCGGGTGATGCTGGGCAGGATCCGGGGCCCCAAGGGAGGCAGGAGGACGGTGTTCTCTTGGATCACGCCAAAGGCTGCAGCCGTAGATTCGGTGATCTCGCCGGTTTCCAAAACGAACAGTGCATCAAAAAAGCCGTGCTCTACAGCCTCCATGCGGGCCAGCACGTTGGGTAACAGCAGGATGGTTTTGATGTCGCAACGGAGCCAACGGATCTCCGGGTAAGTCATCAGGGAAACCCCCTGCTCGTACAGGGAAGAGGGCAGGGGAACGAACTCCCGAAAGGTCATGACCACGGTGGGCTGGAGGCCTGAAGGAGGCAGGTGCTCGCGGGGAGCGGCCCCCCGGGTTACCTGGATATACACCTGTTGGCTTTCATAGCCGGCGCGTTGGATTCCTTCGTGGACCAGGTGCTCAAACTCCTCCAGGGAATAGGGCAGGGGGATCTTGACCTCCGAGGCGCTCCGTTGGAGCCTCAGCAGGTGGTCCCGCAGTCGGAAGGGGCGTTGCTTCAGGACCAGGATCACCTCGTACACACCATCGGCAAACTGGAACCCCCGATCCTCCACGGAGACCTGGGCCTCGTGGATGGGCATGAAGGAGCCGTTCACAAAGGCGATGGCCTGAGGCATAAAAGAAAGGCTGGGGCGCCAGGATTCGAACCTGGATTCCGGGATCCAAAGTCCCGTGTCCTGCCCATTGGACGACGCCCCAGTGTGCCAAAAGATTATAAAGCGATGGGAAATCCCTTGGAGGCCGGGGTTAGGTGAGGTTCTCTCCGCCGTCCACGTTGATCACGTTGCCCGTCACCCAATACAGGTCTTCGGATACCAGGGCCGCCAGTGCCCGGGCCACATCCTCGGGGGTGGTGAGCCGACCGCTGGGGTTCCGGGCCAGGGCCTCCTGCTTGAGGTGCTCGTGGCCTGGAATCTTCCGCAGTGCAGGGGTATCGGTGACCCCTGCCCGCAGTGCGTTCACGGTGATCCCCTTGGGGGCCAGTTCCAAGGCCAACTGCCGCACGTGGCTCTCCAGGGCTGCCTTGGCTGCGGAGACGGCTCCGTAATAGGGGAACACCCGTTGGCTCCCAGAGCTGGTCATGGCGAAGATGCGGCCCCCTCGTTTCATCAACTTGCGGTGGATCAACTCCTGGGTCCAGTACACCAGCGTGTGGGCCATCACGTCCAGGGTCATGTTCATCTGTTGAGGGGTGATTTGCTCTTCTGGGTTGTCGGCGATAAAGAGCCGGAGGGTGCCGAAGGCCAGGGAGTGCACCAGCACGCGCACGGTGGCCCCAGGTTCTGCTTTGAGGCGTTTTTCTATGTCTTCCATCACCCGTTTGCGTTTCTTGGGGTCCGCTGCGTTCACGTTGAAAAACACGGCATCGCGGCCGGTGCGTTCAATCTCTCGGATCAAGGCCTCCACCTGGGGCAGGGTCGCCCGCCGGTCCAGATGGACGCCAAAGATGTGGAATCCCCGGCGCGCCAACTCCCGAGCGATGGCTGCGCCGAAGCCACTGGACGCTCCCAGGATCAGTGCCCATTCCTTCATGCCCCCATTGTAATCGTAGCCTCAACGCTTCTCAACAGGCCCTAAGGGTTGGGCTTCCGAAGCTTTGCGGGGAACTTGCCCCAGGGGTTCCGTTTTCGGGATACTGGCTGGTGAAGGAAAACGGGATGCTGCGAGAGGATAAACGAAAGTGCCGGCGGAGGGACTCGAACCCCCGACACGCGGATTATGATTCCGCTGCTCTAGCCAACTGAGCTACGCCGGCACAGGCCCTTTTATTCTACGCACTCGGCCGGAGGCCCGCAAGGGATCCTCCGGTGTTACGGGGCAAGGCGGGGTGGTGCCCGTCGCGAGCCCTGCATCACCTGTTGGGCCAAGGCTGCCAGGTCGCGATCGTCCACCTGGCCATCCTGGTTGACGTCGGCCCGGTCCAGGGGTTGGGGAGCAGGGTGTTTGTAGTAGAGATAGCCGGCCAGTGCCGCGATGTCCTCGGCGTCCACATCGCCATCAGCATCCACATCGCCCCGGATCCAAACCCAACCGAACTCCGGGGCTGTGAGCCAAGGCCGATAGGCCACGTAGTCGCTCACCGGATCGCCTTGGCCCGAGGGGTTGTAGTCCGGGGGGCCGGTGGAGGGGTCATAGGGGCCCGAGGCATGGCCCCAGAAGTTGTATGTGGCCTGAACGTTCAGGGACGTGGCTGTACTGTTTACCCCCTGGGTATTGCCGAAGAAATCGCACTTCCGGATCACCGGGGGCTGGCCGCTCAGGTACACGCCGCCCACCAACACCGCGGTGCCGTTCCACAGGAATCGGCAGGAGTCAACCTTGGGTGCAGCGTTCGTAATGTACAAGGCCGTTTGGTTGTGGCGGAAGGTGGTGGCCTTCACCTGGAGATCCACATCTTCGCCCGAGGCCGCCAAAGCGCCGGAGCTGGAAGCACCGGTCAGCACCGCGTACTGGATGCGTGCATAGGCAGAGCCGAAGAGGGAGATTTGGCTCCAGGTGGTGCTGTCGGTGTCGCCGCTGAACACCACGCTATCGGCCGGAAGCCCCCATACCTGTAGGGTGCCCCGCACCGTGATGCTGGCGTTTTCCACGAGCCGGATCTTGGGAGAGCGGTCGGCCGTTAGGGCGTGTTGGATCACTAAGGCGCCGTCGCTTGCCACCGATACCGGGCCCGAGATCAAATAGTCGGCTCCCACGGGCCACCATTCCTTGTGTTGGTCGGTGGACGAGGAAAGAACCCGGATCACAGCGTGTTCGTTGGCCGAGAGGTCCACCCAGGAGTAGCGGGTAAGGTCAGAGGCCATATCCACGGCCAAGGGCCAGGTGTTGTGTTCAAAGGTGCACTGGCTCACCCGTGTGCTGGGGCTTTGGTGCAGGGCCAAGGCCCCCTCGCTTTGGCCACTGTAGCGGAACACTTGGTTCCGGACCTCCAAATAGGGCATCTGCTGGGCATATACGCCCCAATCGTTGAACTCAAACACGTTGGGCAGGGTTAGGTCGTAGCCGGAGAGGCCCGAGAGCTTCAGGGCGTATCGGTTGTGCCGGAAGTGGCACTGGTCCAGGACCACCCCGGGGTCCTCCACCTGGAGCGCCGGGTTGTAGGGATTGCGGTTGTATTCAAAACGACAATAGCGGAACACCCCTGGCGCTGTGGCCCGAAGCTGGTTCCAGCCCTTGGCCGTGTCGGAGGCGGTGAATACGATGGTGTCGCTGACCGTGCCCTCTATGGTGAAGCTGTCGGATAGGGTGATGCTGGCCAGAGAATCCAGAAATACCACCACGCCAGGGTCCAGGGTGAGCGGGTGGTTGAAGGTGATCGGACCTGTAACCTGGTATGGCTGATTGAGGTGGTGCCAAACCACGGCGGTGTCGGTGGTCCCAGTGTACACCTGGATCCGGTTTCGGTGGGAGGGGGCAATGAAACTGCTGGCCTCCAGTTGGCAGTCCGGGGACATGGACAAGAACCACTCGTTGTCCACAGAGATGTTGTCCCCGAGCCAGAGCCTCCGGGTTTCCTCAAACCGCAGGGCTCCGTAAGTAGAATCCGCGGTGTGGTGTTCAAAGCGTTGGAACCGAAGGGCGATGGAATCGCACTCCCGGCCCCAGATGCCGGCCTGTTTGTTATAGGCAAAGGTGTTCCAATAGCCCAAGGCCAGGTTCTTCACCTTGTACAGGTACAGGCCACAGGTGTTGTGTTCAAAGCGGGTGTGGCTCACCTGGACCTCTGGAGAGCGGTACAGGTACAGGGCCCCGCCAAACCCTGGGCTATGGGTATGGGAGATCCGGGCATACCGGAGCTCCAGGTGGCCGTTGGAGTAGATCCGAAGACCGCCCCACAGGGTATCGGGCATTGCGTCCAGCACGATGGAGTCCGCCTCCGTGCCCAGAGCCTGTAGGTGTCCATACACCGTGAGCACGGTGCCGAACGAGGCCACCCGCAGGGTGACGCCGGGGCTCACCCGGACGAAACCGTAGATATGGGGTACCGACTGAACCGTGGTAAGGTGGTACTCTACGCCCAGGGCATAGAGGGCCACGGTGTCGGTGTTCCTGCCAGATACCTGCACCGCGTTGTAGAGGTTGTCCTCCAGGATCAGGGTGCTGGTGGAGTCCAGGTAGGAGTTGAAGTCCATGGCCACAGGGTACCGGTTTCGTCGGAACTCGCAGGCCTCCACGTGCACCTGAGGAGAGGCGTTCAGGTAGAGCCCCCCGTACTGTGCGTCCATGTGGTCTTCAAAGGTTTGGTGAGCGATCCAACTGTTGGGGGAATCGTTTAAACGAAGGCCAGCCCAGACGTGGTTCGTGAAGAGGTTGGGCGTGGCCAGGGTACAGTGGGGTGAGGATTCAATCTCCAGGCCAAAGGTGTTGTCGTGGAACCAACAGTGTTCCACAGGCACCCGGGGTGACTGGTTCAGGGTGAGGGCGCCCTGGATCAAACTCCGAACCCCGGAGAACTCGCAGTAGCGAAAGGCACTGGCCGGCAAGGAGTCGGCGAAGCTCACCCAAACCCCATGCCAGCCAGAGTCTGGGTAGAGGGCAGCGAAGCGGATGGTGTCGGTGACGGTGCCCACCGCGTACAGCCCCGCGTTGGGGTTCCCTTGGACATACACGGGCAGGGAAACCAACGGGGCGAAGAGCAGGGTGACACCTGGTTCCACGTCCAGCCGGCCGTCCACCCGGGGGGATTGGAAACATCGGCTCAACACGTAAGGAATGCCCAGGGAGTAAAAGGTGCGGGTGCTGTCGTTGGGCAGGATGCCGCTCACCTGGATGGCATCGTGGCGATTGGCCGAAGCAGGGAACTGGCTGCTTGGAGTCAATTGGGAAATCATGTCCTGGGTAAGGGTCCAGGAGTTGCTGTCGCCCACGCACTGGCGCACTTCTACGGGATACGACTCCCGCAGCACGATGGCTCCCCACTCCGACCGGTGATCCCGAAGGGTTTGGTTTGCGAGGGTGATGGAGTGGCTCTCCTCTATCCAGATGCCCGCACACCGGTTCCGTTCCCACAGGTTGGGCTGGGTGATCTGGAACCCCTCCACCTGGTGGATCCGGATCCCGTAGAAACTGTGGCGGAAGGCACAGTGCTCCAGGGACACCGAGGGGTTTGAGAAGCCCTTGAGGACCACGGCAGCAGCGCTGTCCAGGTTTGCGTATTCCACCACGGTGTACTGCATTCTGCCGTCGTCCAATTCCAAACCCTGCCAGGGGTGGGTGGTGTCTAAGGCGGTAAACCGCACGGAGTCCGACGGTGTGCCCCAGGCGTAGATGTTCTGGACTTCCACCTTTAAAGACTCTGCCACCATCACCGTAACCCCGGGCCCCAGAGCCAGCCGCAGGTATCGGTACTGGGGATACAGCCGACCGGTAAAGGCATAGGGCACCCCAAAGTCGGTTAGGGAGTCCATTCGGTAGGAGGAGGAAGACCCCACCACCTGGATCACGTTCTGTTGGTTGCCCTCGGCGGGTACCCAGGTATCCTCGTCCAGCTGGAGGCCATGGGTGATGGTCATGGGATAGGAGCAGTTGTGGATCTCATTGGTGTTGGTGAACCGCACCCATTGGTTGTCCTTCAGGTACACAGCCCCCAAGGAATGGGTGATGTTTTGGAACTGGTTGGCATATACCCGTGCGCTGTCGCAGTTCCAGAGTTCTAAACTCGGGGTGGAACTGAGGTTTTGAAAAGTGCAGCCGGTGATCCATGCCTGTTGCGCTTGGTAAACCCTGAGGCCACCCCCGCCAAGGAAATGGCAATCATGCACCCACGCAGTATCCCCCTGGGAGATCACAGCACCGGCGGAGTTGTTTCGGAATACGCACTGCTGCAGTTGGACGTGGTTGAGGGCAAGGAGATGGGCGTTCCCTTCAAACACACAGTAAGAGAACCGGCTCAGGTACTTTTGGGTGTAAATCCCTGGGTTCAGGTTAATGTTCCTCCAGGAGGCGCCGTTGTAGCCGCGGAAGTAGATGGAATCCGTGGCAGTGCCCTCGGCCACGATCCGCACCAGGGAGTCGTGCACGGTGCTGAGGCCGATGTAGGCATCGGCCTCCAGTTCAATCACACAGCCAGGCTCAATTTCCAAAAGGGCGTTCCCCTCCAGGAGCACATAGCCTACGATGCGATGGGGATTCCCGGAGGGGCTCCACACCACGTGGCTTGAAATCACCTCGTGGTCGTGGAGGGTTTCAGCAGTGAGCATCAGGGGAATGAGCCAGAGGACCAGGCTCCACCCCCACCAGCATCGGGCGCGCCGGGCGCCGGGCTTGCCAATACCCCTTCCCATGATCCACCTCCTTTAACCTCTGGGGAACGCTCCCGGCGCTTTTGTTCCGGAAACCTTCCCTCGTCGGTATAGATAACCTGGAATGCCGCAGACGTCAAGCGCTGAGCCAGGTGCCAGGCCCGGGACCGTATCATACTTATGCCATGACCAAGAACAAGGAACTGGCCCGCATCTTTGATCGGATGGCCGATGCCCTGGAGTTTTTGGGCGAGATCCCCTTTAAGGTGGTGGCCTATCGCAAAGCCGCCCGGGTGCTGGAGGATCTTCCCGAGGATGTGGAAGAGATTTACCGCCAAGGCGGCATGGCTGCCCTGATGCGTTTACCCGGTATCGGCGAAGGGATCGCCAAGAAGATCGCCCAGTATCTGGACGAGGGCCGTATTGACCGATACGAAGAGGTCATGCGGCAGGTACCCCAGGACCTCCTGGACCTGATGGAAGTGCAGGGCATTGGCCCCCGAACCCTGCGGCTGGCCTATGAAAAACTCGGGGTCCGCACCAAGGAGGACTTCAAACGAGCCCTGGAAGACGGCTCCCTGGCCCGCTTGCCCGGCATGGGCCCCAAAAAGATTGAGAACATCAAGCGGGGCTTGGAACTCTACGAACGGATGGCCCAGCGGATCCCCCTGGGAGCCGCCTACCCCTTGGTCCAAGACATCGTGGAAGCCCTGCGAGCCCTGCCGGAGGTGCTGGAGATCTCACCGGCCGGGTCCTTCCGCCGGATGAAGGAAACCGTGGGAGACCTGGACATCCTGGTGGCCGCCCGGCCGGAACACGGCCGGCAGGTGATCCAGGCCTTCGTTTCCCTACCCCAGGTTACCCAGGTGTTGGCTGCTGGGGATACCAAGGGATCCGCCATCTTTCAGGATCGGTACCAGGTAGACCTGCGGGTGGTTCCACCGGAGTCCTACGGGGCGGCCCTCCAGTACTTTACCGGCTCTAAGGCCCACAACGTTCACCTGCGGGGCATCGCCCGGGGCATGGGGCTGAAGATCTCGGAGTACGGAGTGTTCCGGGGGCCCGAGAAGATCGCCGGCGAAACTGAGGAGAGTGTGTACCGGGCGGTGGGCCTGGTGTGGATTCCACCGGAACTCCGGGAGGATCGGGGCGAGATTGAGGCCGCCCAACGTGGCCAATTGCCCCGACTGGTGGAGTACCAGGAGATCCGAGGCGATTTGCATGTGCACTCTCGGTACTCCGACGGCACCGCTACCCTGGAGGAACTCGCCCACTTCGGCCAACGGATGGGCTATGAGTACCTGGCAGTGTGCGACCACTCCCAGAGCGTCAAATACGCCCGAGGCCTGGAGATTGAACGATTGCGGAAGAAGAACCAGGAGATTGACCGCTTGAACGCACACCTGCAGGGTTTCCGTCTGCTCAAGGGGACGGAGGTGGACATCCTCCCCGATGGCTCCTTGGACTACCCCGACGAGGTTTTGGCAGAACTGGACTTTGTGGTGGCCTCGGTGCACCAGTGGCGGAAGGGCGAAGACGTTACCGAGCGCATCCTGCGCGCGATGGAAAACCCCTTTGTGCATGCCATCGGCCACCCCACCGGCCGGTTAATCTCCACCCGTGAAGGCTACCGGGTGGATGTAGAAGCCCTGATCCAAAAGGCCAGGGAAACCGGCACCTTTTTGGAAATCAACGCCTACTATGAACGGCTGGATCTCAACGACGTGCACGCCCGCTTGGCCGGAGAACAGGGCGTGCTCCTGGTCATCGGCACCGACGCCCACCAAGCCGGCCAATTGTGGCAGATGCGCCTGGGGGTGGGGGTGGCCCGCCGCGCTTGGCTGGGTCCCCACCACATCGTGAACACCCGCCCCTTAACCGAACTCCTGGAACTGCTCCAGGCAAAACGCCGAAAACGGGGCATGCGATAAGCCGCGGGCCCGTCTTTTTGTGTTGTGTCCCTTGGGGGCTGTGTCTATAATCGGGGCATGATCCGGGCGATCGTTTTTGATTTGGACAATACCCTGGTGGATTTCATGCGGATGAAGGAGGCCGGGGTGGAGGCCGCTGCAGAGGCCATGATTGACGCTGGCCTCAAAATGGACAAGGCCGAGGTCATCCGGCGGATCTACGAGATCTACGATGAGGTGGGCATTGAGGACCAACGGATCTTCAACCGTTTCCTGCAGCGGATTTTGGGGTACGAGGATCCCCGAATGCTGGCCGCCGCCATCGTGGCGTACCGACGGGCCAAGGATGCCGCCCTGGTGCTCTACCCCCATGTCCGCTACACGCTGATGGAACTCTTGAAACGGGGGTACCGGTTGGCTGTGGTCTCCGACGCCCCGAGGCTCCAAGCCTGGACCCGTCTGGTGCAGGTGGGGCTCCACGATTTCTTTGAGGTGGTGGTGACCTTTGAGGATACCGGCGAACGCAAACCCTCACCGAAACCCTTCCGAGTGACCTTGGAGAAACTGGGAGTTCCTCCCCAGGAGGCGATGATGGTGGGAGATTGGCCCGAACGCGACATCACCGGGGCTGCCCATCTGGGGATGATCACGGTGTTCGCCCGCTATGGAGACACCTTCGGCACAGTCAACTCCGGTGCTGACTACGAGATCAACGACATCATTGAACTCCTGGAGATCCTGGACCAAATCAAGGAGACCCCTCGTGAACGCGGCTGATCTCGCCAGGCTCTTGCAGGCTCCCCTGGAGGGAGATCCTACGGTGGAACTTCGGGGCGTGGCCCTACCCGAGGAGGGGGGACCCGATCGGGTGGTGTTCCTGTTCTCGCCCAAAACCCCCCTCAAAACCCCGGTGGGGGCGGTGATCGCTCGGAAACGCCTGCCCATAGAAGGGGTGAGGGCGTGGATCCTGGTGGAGGATCCTAAGCGGGCGATGGTGTGGGTGCTGCAGCAGTTCCGCCAACCCGACTGGCTGCAGGAGGGCGTACATCCACAGGCTTGGGTGTCGCCCAAGGCCCACTTGGCCGAAGGCGTGAGCGTAGGGGCCTTCGCTGTGGTGGAAGCCGGTGCGCGCATCGGCCGGAACACGCGCATCGGGCCCGGGGTGTTCGTTGGACCTGAGGTGGAGATCGGTGAGGATTGCGTCATCTACCCCGGGGTGTACCTGGGCCGCGGAACCCGGATTGGCCACCGAGTGCGCATTGAGCCCGGGGCGGTCATTGGCCGTGAGGGCTTTGGCTTTGTGGAGCACCAAGGGCGGTTCGTGCGGATCCCCCAAGTGGGCCGGGTGGTCATTGAGGACGACTGCGAGATCGGAGCAAACACCTGCATTGACCGGGCCACAGTGGGTGAAACCCGCATCGGCCAAGGCACCAAGATTGACAACCTGGTGCAGATCGGTCACAACGTTCGCATCGGTCCCCACACCGTGATCGCGGGGCAAACCGGCATTGCCGGCAGTGTGGAGGTGGGGGAGCGTGTGCTCATGGGAGGGCAGGTGGGCATTGCGGACCACCTGCGCATTGGCCCTCGGGCGATCCTCACCGCCAAGGCCGGCATCATTTCCGATGTGCCGGAGGGCGCAGTGTATTCCGGCCCCTATGCCCGCCCCCGGGGACAGTACCTGCGGGCCATGAGCCTGTTCTTTAAACTTCCAGACCTGGTCCGACGGATCCAGGCCCTGGAAAGGGAAATCCAACGGCTGAAGAAGCATGAAGGCACACACCCTCGGTAAATCCCTGGAGTTCGTGGGTAAAGGGGTGCACTCAGGCCAACAGGTGCGGGTGGTCATAGAGCCCCGTACCGACCAAGTGGGCTTTTTATTGATCCACGAGCCCTCGGGTTTGCAGTTTGAAGCGACACCCCAGCAGGTGATCACCACCCAGCGGTACACCGGCATCGGCACACCAGAGGTCCATATCCAGGTGCCTGAGCATGTGCTCTCGGCCCTTTTCGGCATGGGATTTGACGCTGCGATCCTTCGCTTGAGCCATACCGAGCCTCCTTTTTACGACGGCAGTGCCCTGGAGTATGCCCGGGCCTTGGCCGAGGTGCCCCGGGTGCCCCTGGAGTTTGAGGTGCCCGGGTTTGCTCCGCCCGATCCCTTGGAGATTCGCGAGGAGGACGCTTGGGTTACCGTCACCGCCGCTGACCGCTGGGAGGTTTCCTATGCGCTCTCCTACCGCGCTGGGATGCTGCAGGGTGCCGCCCATTTCCCTGTGACCCCTGAGGTCTATTTGCGAGAGATCGCCCCGGCCCGCACCTATTTGTTTGAGGACGAGGTGGAAACCTTACGGGCTCGGGGGCTGGCTCAAGGGGGCACCTTGGAGAACGCTGTGGTGTTCCGCAGCGATGGCACTGTGTTGAACCCCGAAGGCCTGCGGTTTCCGGATGAGCCCGTGCGGCACAAAATCCTGGACTTGATCGGCGATCTCGCCCTGGCGCGGAAGCGACCCCAAGCCCACTTGGTGGTGTGGAAAGGAGGGCACGCCCTCCACCAGGCCCTGGCTCGCCGGATTGCGGCCTTTGCTCCAGACTTTGACATCCGGAAGGTGCTCCACCACATGCCCCACCGGTACCCCTTTCTGCTGGTGGATCGGGTGCTCTACCTGGAGGACACGTGGATCCAAGCGGTGAAGAACGTGACCTTCAACGAACCCTTTTTTACGGGTCATTTCCCAGAAAACCCCATCATGCCTGGAGTGCTCATCGTGGAGGCCCTGGCCCAGGCGGGTGGGTTCCTGTTGCTGCACCGGGTTCCGGATCCCGAAGGCAAACTGCTGGTGTTCGCTGGCCTGGACAAGGTTCGGTTCCGGCATACCGTTCGGCCAGGGGATCGCCTGTTGCTGGAGGGTGAACTCCTGCGGTTTGGTGGACGCTTGGCCAAACTCCGGGCGGTGGCCCGGGTGGGGTCGCGGGTGGTGGCGGAGGGCGAGTTCATGGCTTCGGTGGTGGACGCATGAGAAGGATCCATCCCACAGCCGTGGTTCATCCCCGGGCAGAGATCGCCGAAGAGGTGGAGATCGGCGCCTACGCTGTGATCGGGCCCCAGGTGCGGATTGGACGAGGTACCCAGATCCAGAGCCATGTGCGCATTGAGGGCCGGGTGACCATCGGCGAGTACAACCGGATTTACCACGCCGCCGCCATCGGCATGCCCCCCCAAGACGTGACGTACCAGGGAGAGGAAACCGAGGTGGTCATTGGACACCACAACCTAATCCGCGAGTTCGCCACCATTCACCGGGCCACGGGGGCCGGAGAGCGTACGGTGATCGGCGACCATAACTTCATCATGGCGTATGCCCATGTGGCCCACAACTGCCAAGTGGGTTCCCACGTGATCCTGGTGAACAGTGCCCAACTGGCGGGCCACGTGGTGGTGGAGGACTACGCCTTTATCTCCGGCTTGGTGGGGGTGCACCAGTTCGCGCGCATCGGCGCCCATGCCATGGTGGGCGGCATGAGCCGCATCAATCTGGACGTGCCCCCGTACATGCTCGTGGAGGGCAACCCGCCCCGGGTGTACGGTCCGAACCTGGTGGGACTTCGGCGACGGGGGTTTCCTCGGGAGGTGATCGCTGCCCTCAAAGAGGCGTATCGCCGCATCTACCGTACTCCAGGGCTCCCGTTGGAAGAGGCGCTGGAGCAACTCCTGGCGGAGTACGGCCATTTCCCGGAGATCCAGCACCTGGTGCGCTTCTTCCGAACGAGCCGACGGGGAGTGATCAAGCGAGCGGGAGGCCGGCGATGATCCGCACCGGCGTGGTGGGCGTGGGCCATTTGGGCTCCGTGCACGCTCGGATCTTGGCTACATTGGAGGAGTCCCAACTGGTGGGGGTGTATGACATCATCTCCGAACGGGCCCAAGCGGTGGCGCGGCAGTGGAACGTGCAGGCTTTTCCCTCCCTGGAAGCCCTTTTGGAGGCGGTGGAAGCGGTATCGGTGGTGACCCCTACAGAAACCCACTACCCTGTGGCCCGGCGGGTGCTGGAAGCAGGCCGGCACCTGTTCCTGGAGAAACCCATGACCCAACATCTGGAAGAAGCCCGTGCCCTGGTGGATCTCGCCCGAAGACAGGGCGTGCGGTTCCAGGTGGGCCACGTGGAACGCTTTAATCCGGCAGTATTGGCCGTGCGCGATTGGGTCCACAACCCCCGATTCATTGAAAGTCACCGGCTCACCCTGTTCCCTGGCCGGGGTACAGATGTGGACGTGGTTCTGGACCTCATGATCCACGACCTGGACCTGGTGCTGTATTTCGTGGGCCCCCAGGAGATAGAGTTCCTGGACGCGGTGGGGGTGCCCGTGCTCACCCACAAGGTGGACATTGCCAATGCACGGTTACGATTCAAAAACGGGTGTACCGTGAACCTGACGGCCTCGCGAGTGTATTCCTCGCATATGCGGAAGTTCCGCATCTTTCAACGTGACACCTACATCTCGCTGGACACCCGAAAGAAGGACGTAGAGGTGTACATCCTCAGGGACGGCACCGTTTTGCCCTATTTCCCCGAAGTGGACCGGAGCCAGGAACCCTTGGCCCTGGAACTGCGGGCCTTCCTGCAGGCCATCCAGCATCGGCAGGATCCTCCAGTGACCGGTGAGGACGGTCTCCGTGCCCTGGAGCTCGCCCACCGGATCCTGGACACCATCCACGAAAACCTGAAGCGATATGAGGTCTGAGCGGCGGGGTGTGCGCTGGGGGCAACGGCTGTTCCGGATCCGGAGTTATGCCGGGGTGCCGCTGGTTCTGCTGGCGTTGCTGGTGGGACAAGCCGGGGTGGAGGAATGGATCGCTGGCCTGGGTTTGATCTTTGTAGGTGAGCTCCTGCGCCTTGTGGCTGTGGCCTTTACCGGCCCCACCACCCGATCCCGACGGATCCAGGCTCCTCAACTCGTCACCCGGGGGCCTTATCGCTACACCCGCAATCCCATCTACCTGGGCAACTTCTTTCTGGGGGCCGGCTTTTTGATGGTCCTGGCCGGCACCACCCTTTGGCTGTGGGTGATGTACCTGGTGCTTTTCTGGGTAGAGTATGTGCTCATCGTGGAAGCCGAGGAGGCCTACCTGGAAGAGAAGTTCGGTGAAACCTATCGCCGGTACCGCCAGGAAACCCCCCGGTTCGTTCCCGTGCCAGGGCGGCACAGTCAGAGGTCTTTGGGACCTGAGCCCGATTGGAGCCTGGCGATCCGATCGGAAAGGAGCACCCTGCTGTTAATCCTGGGCATTCTATTGCTGGCCCTTCTAAAAGCCACCCTTTTGAAAACCTAACCCCATGCTTGAAGACCCAGCCCATCTTGGTACTTCTTGGGTTGAGAGGGCAGAAGTGTTGCCCAGGGCCGCAGTTCGTCCTATACTCAGGGCGTGAAACGCAAAAACGTACCCTCTCAGGAGCCCTGGGTGCCGGCGCGTCCCCTCGGCCCCCAAGGACGCCTGTGGGTGGCTCTTATCCTGTTGGGCATCGCTTTGCTCTGGCTCCTTTGGGCCGATGCCCACGCCTCTCTGCCCGCCCGGGTCCCCTCCCACTTCAACTTTAAGGGACAAGCCGACGATTACGGCGGAAAGGGCCACCTGTTGTTCATCACCCTCTGCTTTACGTTGGTGTCCCTGTCTTTGCTGGTGCTGGTTAGGTTCCGGTTTCTGCTGGTGAACCGCTGGCCGGAACTTTTGAACCTTCCCGCCTTTTTCCTGTACGCGCCCCTGTTGCCACCCGAGCGCAGGGCCGTATGGCTCAACCGTTACTTTGAAACCTTGCTGTTTCTGGATGTGGAGCTCACGGCCTATTTCTTGCTGGTGCAGTGGGGGCTGGTGCAGGGCGCCCGCACGGGGCAACTCCCCCCTTGGTTTACGCCTGTAGCCCTGGCGTTCCCCTTGGTACTGATCCTGCCAGGGCTGCTCCAGTTCTTCCGATTGGGCCGCCAATTGCGCGAGGAGAGTAAACGATACACTGCCCCATAGCCTGTGGAGGCAGCCCGGAGTTACCTTTGGGAGGGATCGGAAAGCCGGTGGATCTTGCCTTGGCGGACCTCCACACGTTCTCCCTCAAAGAGAATCTGGAAACCAGAGGCCTCGGCCAAGTCCCGATAGTTGAAGCGGACCCGCTCTCCGGTATCCAAACGCAGCAGGCCTTGCCCCAGGTTCTCGTCAAAGAACACCACGATGCCCCGGGCGCCTTCGGGTAACCTACTTTTGGGGGGCCTGGGCTTCTCCGGTGGTGTCTTGGATTTCAAGGTGGAACTGCTGTTCCAGCTCCTGGACCTTTTGGGTGAGGTCGTCTTTATACTGCACGCCGTACTTCTTGCGGAGCTCCTGACGGAAGGCTTCCCAGCGCTTCTTCTCGGCTTCTCTACGCAGCCGGTTCTCAATGGTGTGTCGCACGTTCTCCAGCGGCCGGTAGGATTCCGGCGTGAGTTTCTCCACCTTCACGATGGCGAATTTCCCGTCCTTCAGCGGGATGATGCCCGAGATCTGCCCTTCCTTCATCTTGAACACCACGTGGGCGATCTCCTCGGGCTTGGTGGAGGGGGTGAATCCCCGGATCAGCCCGCCGTTGGCGGCTTCAGGGGACTGGGACCGCGCCTTGGCCAGGGAATCAAAGGGTGCTCCCTCGTGCAGCAGGTTCAGGATCTCCTGGGCCTCTTCGCGGGAGTTCACCACGATGCGACGGATATCAGCCCGGGCCGGCATTTTGAATTCTTCCTTGTGCTGTCGGTAGTACTTTTCAATATCGGCGTCGGAGATCTGGACCTTGTTTTTGACCTCTTCTTCGTACAGGGCCCGTTGCAGGATCTGGGCCCGAGCCCGCCGCAGCTGTTGCCGCACGTTCTCCTTGAGGTACAGTTTGCGGGCCTCCGCCTCCTGGGTCATCAGGATTTCGTCAATCATGCGGTCCAGCAGATTTTTCCGGCCCTCGGGTGTTTCGTACTTGCCGCGGAACAGCGGAGGCATTTCCTCAATTCGGGCGTCCACCTCCACCTTTGTGATGGGCACATCGCCCACAATGGCTTCCACCTCTTTGAAGTTCTTTTTGAAGGCCTCTTCTACGCCATCCAAGGCGTCTTCAAAGTAGGGGCTTTTGGGGAACCGTGTGGCCACGGTTTCAAAGGCACGGGCCGCATCCACGTACCGGCCGAGTTCCATGTACGTGAGCCCCAGCAGGTAATACACCCGATCCATCTTACGGTAGTTTTCGCCATACAGCGCCTTCGCTTGCATCAGGTGCACCAGGGCGCTGTCGGGATTCTTCAGGGCTTCATCGTCGCTGAGCTCCAGGGCAGCGAGCTCGGTGAGGATCTCAAACCGCAGGTCCTTTTTAGGGTTTTCCTTTAGGGCCTGGTGCAGCAGTTGGTACGCTTGGGCCTTGAGGCCCTTCTGCTCCAGGGTTCGGGCTTCTTTGAGGAGCTCTTGGGGGTTGGCAAAGGCCAGGCCAGCCAAGGCCAGCAGGGTTGTGAGAAACACCATACGCTTCATAGGAATCGCCTCCTTTTCATAGGTGCAAGCCCCCGAGCAGGAGTCCGCTTGCCAAGGGAACCCACAGGTTGTCGTCCGGGGGCGGGCTCAAGGCCTCCATTCCGGTGGCCACAAGAACGGCCATAATTTTAACGGATACAGGGATTTGCGGGAACCAAAGGGCCACCAAGGCACCGGTGATCAAAAAGGCCAGGCTCCCCTCTACGGTTTTCGTGCCGATGCGGCGGGTCCCCCAGCGCATGCCCACCATGGCAGCCACAGGGTCGGCCAGGGAAGCCATGAAGAGGGCAAAGGCTGCCTTGGGCGGCGGAAGGGTCCAGGCCAGCAGCGTGGCACTCAACAGAAGCCAGGTGGCCCCGGTGATCCGATGGCCCCGCTCCTGGGGTTTCATCCACACCCCCACCAACCCGTGGAACCATCGGCGGAAACCCGGCCGGTGGAACCGCAGCAGTTCCGCTGTCAAGGCGGTGACCAGCAGCAGGGGCAGGGCGAACCGGAAGAACAGGGCACCCTTGGGCCCCATCATCAAACCCACAGGGATCACGTTGGCCAGGAGATGGATCCCCTTCCGCAGATACGGAGCCCGGGAGTTTACCGCTATGGGAGCCAAAGGGCCAGGGATACCCGATGGGAGTTTTTGAGGTCTGCGTGGCCCATAAAGGCGTAGTCCAGGGTGAGCCCTCGGTATCGGAGTCCTCCGCCCAGGGTGGGGTTGCCACGATCCAAGCCGGCACGCAAGGATACTGCGGGGTGGGGCCGCCATTCCGCGCCCACATGGAGGTCCAGGGAAAGCGGACCCAAGGCTAAAGCCGCGGCGTCACCGTAGTTTTCCATATGGGTTTCCAGGTCCAGCAAGATCCGCAGACCCTCAGACCCCACCGCTCCACCCAACACCAGCGAGGGCACGAGCCACTCCCGGGTGCCCGTGGACCAGAAGAGGGGGGTGGGCAGGGGATTGTGGACCGTCAGCCCAAAGGACCAGGGGAACGAGGACCATTGGATCCCCAGGTCCAACCCTAAGCCATAGGCGGTTTCCACACCAGCATTTTGGTACAGGAGCTTCAAGAGCAGGCCGGCTTGGACCCCATGAAGCCGCCGGGCAAAGCCAAGCTTGAAGGCCATGCTGCGGTACGCCACCTCTTCGCGAACCACAGGGGGATTATCCTCTCCCAAGGAATCATCGGGCTGCGAGAGCTCGGTGAGTTTGATGCCCGGGGATTGGAACAGGTACATGCCGACCCCTAACCACGTGTTTTCGCCCAGCAGGCGAGGCGTAGCCCAGGCCAAGTGGTCGGTGGTGTGGAGCCCGCCGAAGTAACTCCCGTGGAGGAAACCCAGCGCATGGGAGCCCGGAGTGCCTGCCAGGCCAGCCACGTTCCAATCCAGAGCAGCAGGACCCTGAACCACCGCAACCCCCGCACTGCCCAGGGCCAGGTAAGAGGCTTGATTTCCGAAGGACCACACCTCGTCGGCGTATTTCGCCGCCCAAAGAGGAAACCCTAAGAACAGAGGAAGCAGCGTCCAAACACCTCGCATGATGATCACCGCGCCCTATGGTATGCCCAATGGCGTGTGAATTCAACGGCCTTTCCCCTTGTATTGTTCCGCGGGCCACGAACCCTGCCCAATGGGATTTTGGAATTTCTTGAGGCCTCTTGGGGGGCCACGTATAATTGACTGGATGGGCGAAGCACTGATTTTCGTGGGGGGCCTGCTCTTCTTGGGCCTGCTCGTGTGGTTGGCCAACACCCCGATGCACCGCACTTGGCGGCTGGCCTTCCGGCTGGCCGTGTTTACCTTGGGGGTTCTGTTGGTCGCCAGCCTGGCAGGAGGCATAGGCCTGCTGGGAGGGCGTTGGGTGGGCTCCATGGGGCTCAAAACCGCCCAATGGCTCTTGTACCATTGGGGGTTCGGCCCGGCGCTGCTCTTCATTTTGTACCTGTGGAGCCTGGCCTGGATGCCCACGGAACGGGCCCGCACCTTTGCGTGGAAAGGGGCCTTGGCCTGGCTGTCCCTGTACTTTCTACTGACCCTGGGGCCCTTGTGGATGGGAAGTACAGAGTTCACCGGAGTGCTGCAGGACCGGTGGGCTGCCCACCTTCAACGTAGCTTGGGACTCTTTGGAGGAACCGTCGTGCTCCTCTTCTTCGCAGGCTTGGCCGCTACCCCCCTCTGGCCCACCCGATGGCCCCGTTTGCGAAGGCCCCGCCTTCCCAGGCTTCGGCTCCGGTGGTTCAAAAAAAAACCCCGTGAGCTCTCCCCCCCAGAAACCCCATCCCCTCCTGCTCCGGTCCCTTCTGACCCTTCCCCGAAGGAGCCCCCTCCTCCTGCCCCGCCTGCTGAACCACCTACCCCATCCCAGGCTGCTCCTCCCCCCACCCTGCCGGATACCGATGCGCTCATGACCCTGTTGGACAAGCCTGCGGTGACCTCGGAGGTGGACGAGGCCGAACTGGAACGGGTGGCCCGGCAGATTGAAGAAAAACTGCAGGAGTTCCGGGCCAGTGGCCGGGTGGTGGATTACAAACCGGGCCCGGTGGTCACGCGATACGAGTTTGAACCGGATCCTGGGGTGAAGATCTCCCGAGTGGTGAGCCTCGCGGACGACCTGGCTTTGAAGATCAAAACCAGCCATGTACGCATTGTGGCCCCACTCCCAGACACCGGCCGCATTGGCATTGAGATCCCCAACAAGAAGCGCAAGATCGTGTACTTCAGTCATTTGGCCCAGGAGCCCGATTTCCGCAGGATGAAGTCCCGCCTGGGTTTTGTGCTGGGTGTGGACACCTCGGGCCATCCAGTGTTTGCCGACCTGGCCCGTATGCCCCATCTGCTGATCGCTGGCGCTACCGGGAGCGGGAAATCCGTATGCATCAACACCATCCTCACCTCTATCCTGTTCCGGGCCTCCCCCAAGGAGGTTCGGTTCCTGCTCATTGATCCCAAGCGCATTGAACTCTCCTACTATGAGGGGATTCCCCACTTGCTGGTTCCGGTGGTGAAGGACCGGGAACAGGCGGTGGCCGCACTGAACCAGGCGGTGCGTTGGATGGAACTGCGGTATCGCCACTTTGCCCAGGACGGAGTGCGCGATATTGAAAGCCACAATCGCTCGGCCCAGGCTCGGGGCGACGAACCCGTGCCCTACATTGTCATCATCATTGACGAGTTTGCCGACCTGATCCTTTCCACTGGCCGGAAGGTGGAAGAACCCTTGGCCCGACTGGCCCAGATGGCCCGGGCTGTGGGGATCCACCTGGTGGTGGCCACCCAGCGCCCCTCGGTGGACGTGATCACGGGCATCATCAAGGCCAATTTCCCGGTGCGCATTGCCTTCAAGGTGCCCTCCAAGGTGGACTCCCGAACCATCTTGGACGAGATGGGGGCCGAAAAACTGCTGGGCCGCGGGGACATGCTCTTCATTCCTCCAGGAGCCTCCGAGCCCACCCGGATCCACGGGGCCTTCATCTCGGAGGAAGAAACCAAACGCATCACCCGGAGCCTCCAGCAAGCCTATCTCCAACAGAAGTTCCAGGAAACCTTTGGCGCTGGCCCCTGGGACCAGGTGGCCTCGCAGATCTTGGACGCAGGCCACCTGGCTGCCCTAACCCGGGACGACGAGCCTGGCGGACGGGAACGCCTGGACCTGATCGCCCGCCGGATCCTTCATCCTGTCCTCCAACGGCCTGTGCCCGAGATCCTGGCACTGCTGGAACAGATCCGCGACCACTACTACGAACCCATTGAGGAGATGCTGGAAGCCCCCATCCCCGTCGGTCTCAGCGAGGAGGACGACGAAGAAATGGACCTGGGGGAAGGGCTGGATCCCCTACTGTTGCAAGCGGCGAAGATTGCCACATCCCGCAAAACCCTTTCCGCTACCCTGCTCCAACGAAAACTCAAGATCGGCTTCGCCCGGGCCGCACGGATCATGGACCAACTGGAAGAGCTGGGCGTGGTGGGCCCCCAAGAGGGGTCCAAGCCTCGCCAGGTGCTCTTGACCTATGAGGAATTCCAAACCCGGCTGGTGGGTCGTCAGCAGAACCCACCCTCCGAAGAGCCCCCAGGATGATGTGGGCCCTTTTGCTGAGCCTGTGGACCTGGTTTCCCGTGGAAACACCGGTACTGCCTATGGGCGAAGGGGATCCGTGGCTCTACCCGTGGTGGTACGCTCCTGAAGATGTGACAGAACAAGTGGTCCCCCTGTTTGACGTGCCCTGGCAACTCTGGGGAGAAGCCCTGCCCGTCGTCCCCCAGTTTTTGGCCCTCTCCCCCCTCTGGGTAACCCCCGGGGCCCTCTGGCAACTCCGCCCGTTGGAACTCCCGGATTCCCTCCCCCAACCGGTCACCCACCTGTTCTCCCGACGCGGTACCCAGGAGTACACCCATCTGGGCGGGGTGTTTGCCCGGCCACTGGGATCTTGGCAGGTGCTCCTGGGGGCGGATTTCCGGGAACATCGGTGGCTGACCTATCCCCTGCGTCGGGAGGGATACGGAATAGAACTCCAGAGTTCAGGGTGGCACCTGTGGTACCGAAAGTTTGCCTCTCGGGGACTGTCTACCCTGTGGAGCCTGGATGTGAAACGGGCGGAGTTTCGCCATCCCGTAGGCCGCCTTACCCTGGTGGGAATGCGCCTGCCCTATCGGGTCAATTTCTACCGGGTACGGGTAACTACCCGCACGTGGCAACTGGAGGCCGAGGGGTGCCGGGGCCACGGTTTGGGTCGCCTCGTGTACAGGATCCCCCCGCCGATGGGGTTTTTGCATCTCACCGCAGGAGTTTCGGGAACAGGGCACCAGTGGTTCCCAGACCTCCAAGTGACCGTAGAAGGGCCCAGGTACCACTGGACCGCAGGCTATCGGGTGTGGAGCCGGGTGGATTCACTGCGCCAGCATCGCGTGTGGCCCAGGGCCTACTTGCAGATGTGGGGCCAAACCGGGCCCTGGGAGGCCTGGAGCGAAATCGCTTACAGCCGAGACCTGGAGGTGGAACAGGACCAAGCACTCCATCGCCTGGACCGGGCGATCACCGGAGCGGCCGCGGTCCGGGTCCAAGGGCACTGGAAAGGGCTGGAACTTTCAGGGTTCGCAGCTGCCGCTGCCTACGCCGCAGAACAGGATACCGTGGGCCAATGGACTCTGCGACCGGAGGTCGGGTTCCCCCTGCGGGTGTACCAGGGGCGGGTGGGCTTCCGGCCGTGGTCAGCTCTGGTACTCACCAGCCGTCATTGGCGTTGGGATGCGGGGGTGGCGTTGGATCTGTTCCGGAGCGTGCAAGGGGAGTTTCGGGCCGAGGGCCTGGTGTCCTCGGGGTCTCTGCGTCGCTATACCCTCCTCTTGGCGGTGGTGTTCCCTGATTGAAACCCACTGTGCAGAGCCTCACCGTTATGGATGAGGGGGGTTTACACCCTGATAAACCAGCGATCGGGCTGCCCCTTCCCGGAGCCATAAAAGCACCTTCACCGCCTAAGGCAGCACAAGCACCCGCTGGGTCCGTCGGATTTCGGGAGCCCTGAGGTGCAGGAAGTACAGCCCCGGTGTAACCCGATGCCCCGAGGCATCGGTGAGATCCCAGGCGAGGGAGTGTACCCCTGGAGACAGGGCACCTTGGAACAGAGTGCGGACCCGCCGGCCGGTCACGTCGTACACCTCCAGAGCAAACCGGGCCGGTTCTGCCACCGTGACCGCCAGAGTGATGGGCCCTGGGGTGGGGTTCGGCAGAGGCGCCGCCAAGCCCCACTGCAGGGAGGGCACGGTGACAGAGGCTTGGATTCCCTTGGGTGAATGCCGCCACCAGGGGTTTTCCTCGGCGTTGCCAGTGTGGTAGATGTCGTGTTGAGCCATGGGCCAGGCGTAGTCACTGGGCCCCAAGGATCCTGTGAGGTCAAACACGTACACCCGTTCCAGGCCCAGCACCACCAGTTCTGCGCCGCCATCCTGGTCCACATCGGCCACCACTGGGGTGGTTTTGATCTCGTTGTTCACGAAGATGGGGAACCCCGACACCACTTGACCTTCACTCCAAGCGTAAATGTACCCGTCACCGTGGATGCCAAAGACCTCATTGACGTTTTCCCCGGTGATATCGGCCAACACCGGTTGTGCGAAGTTCTGCAGTTGAGCAAACTGGAACAGCATGTCCCCTATGTTGTTCCCCAAGGTGTCCAGGGCCAGGATCTCTTCCTTGGTGGTGACCAAGAGTTCCAGTTGATCGTCGTTGTTGATGTCGGCCAAAGTGGGCAGGGTGTAGATGGATCCAGAAACGTTGATGCTCCGGGTGTAAAGGTTGGGCAGGAACTGGCCGGAGGCGTCCACGGTGCCTACGTAGTGGTAGGTGGTTAGATCGTCAACCTTGCGGCTCCATACGAAGGCGATCTCCAGGCCTGGACGGTACCGGTTAAAGTCCCCCAAGGCCACGCTGCTTTGGGAGTACTCGGTATATGAGGGGTGATGGACCAAAGGGAACCCTGGCATCGGGGTGCCATCGGGTTCAAGGGCCCAGAGGAATCCTGAGGAGGACACCGAGGTGACCACCACCTCGGGTTGGCCGTCTCCGTCCACGTCACCCACAGCAAGCCCGCCAGCATCCCAGTTGTAAGCACCCAGATTGGCAAAGAGGCCATCGCTACCCGAAAGATACGGGGTGCCATCGCCGTGCCAGCACCATACCTTGCCGGACATGCCGTGGATGAGCACCTCGGGCTGACCGTCCTGATCCAAGTCGTAGACCACAGGGCTGGCGTATGCTCCCATTCGGCTGACCTCCTGGCCCGGGGTACCCCCGCCGGTGAAATCCACCGGCCAACCACTAACCGGGGAGCCGTCCACTTCAAAGGCATACACCCGGTCAATCATGCGTGGAGCCACCACGAGTTCCAACTGGCCATCTTGGTCCAGGTCCCCTAAGGCCACGCTGTTCCACACCTGGGCCGGAGGGTCCAGGTCTACGGGCCATCCGCTCACAGGCGTGCCATCGGCGTGGAAGGCATAGACCTTGCCTGTGCTGGTGCCGAAGAGGATCTCCAAGCCAGGATACGAGGGGTCAAAATCGGCCACCACCGGGTGGTGGGACTCGCCCCCGCCCTCGTAGGTCACCGGCCATCCTGGAAGAAGCGGGGGTTGTGTGGTGCCTGTGGCCTCATAACTCGGGACGCTGGCATTCCAGTATTGGTCCACCGTCACGATCCGATACCTGGCGGTTTCTCCAAAGGACACCTGGGGATCAATGTACTCGGCGTGAGGCCAAAGATTGAAGGTCAACCGCTCCCAGGTTCCCCGTTGATCGTTGAGCCGGAACACCAGGTACCCCCGAGCCAGGTACACCGAGGACCAGTGTACCCGTACTCCCTCGGGGTGGGGATCCACCCGCACGTTGGCCGGTGGTGAGACATCGCGGTTGGCATGGAGCAAGGTGGTATCACCTCGGCCCCGTTCCTCGTGGAGTGTCCAGTTTTCCCGGATCCAGAAGAGGTTGGTGTGCAGTTTCCTCACCCGTACCGGAGCGTGGAACAAGGTGTCAAAGTGCAGAGCCTGGGCCGGCAAGAAACCCAGGAAATACATGGTATCCAACACCTCGGTAAAGGTGGAAGCAGCTTGGACCCGGATCCAGAGATTGCGGGCATCGTCGTGGCCGAGGTTGACAATCTCGGGCCAAAGGAACAGGGTGTCCCCGGAGATCTTCCGGTAGATCCGAACGATCCTGGGACGGGCAGCTTGAACCCACATCTTGAGGGTATCACAGGGGCCGACCTCTGGGGTGAGGGTGTCGGTGCGCACGCTTGCCGGATCCACCACTACAGCGAACTTCAGGTACTGGGCATCCGGGGTTTCAGGCACCAGGTATAGGGGAAACACCGCCTCCACCGTGTCACCGGAAAACACAGGCCCCACAGATACCGAATCCACCGGCAACAGAGCGTAGGGATGCAGGGGTACCAGCCGCACTGTAGCTCCGGCAAGGGGCTCGGTTCCAAGGAGGGTGAAGCGGAGGTGCACCTGTACGGATTCCGCAGCCTCAGGGATGCCGTCTCCGTCGCCATACCCATGATCGTCATAGTCCACCCCTACCCAATGGAGCACGGCTCCCTGGGCCTCTACGGGGATACGTCGCAATACCGGTACGAAACCGTTGGCTGTTACGGTGATCCGAACCGAGTCCGCTGTGGAGAGATACAGGGGGATTCGGGCCCAACCCTGGGCATCCGTGTAAACCCGCTGGTACAGGTTCCCCCCGGGTTGCCACAGGACCACGGCTGCCTGGGGCAGCGGTTCCTGGTTGTCGGCGTTTCTTACCTGGATCTCCAGGGTATCCCAACCTATACGCAGAGAGGCGGGGATGGAAACGGCCAAGGTGCGGGGTGCCCCAACCCAAACGGGCAGGGCAGGGTCGCCCAGGAGCGTTTTGGACAAGTAAATGTAGCGCTTGGTGGTGTTCCCTGAAACGGCCCAGAGGTGTTTGGTAAGGTAGAAGAGGCCCAAACCCAACACAGGCGCCGGGCTTTCAAAGAAGGCCCGGAAAAAGAGCTGGTTCATGAAGAGATCGCTATAGGGATAGTCCAAGCGCACCGTGGCGATGCCCCCCACGATGCCGTTCTCGGTGCCCACCAGCAGGTATTCCAGAATGCTGGTTTTGTCCCATCCTCCGCTGTGGCAGGTGGCGAGTTGGAGGATGGGCCATTGGTACCGGTTGGCCAGCAACTGGATCTCTGGGATGCCGAAGGGAATGTACGGCTCTTTGTTCACCGCGAAGAAGGGGTAACTGCCGTGGGCCTCTACGAACATCAGACTCGCCCCTTGATTCACAGCGTTAACGAACTCTTCCACCGTGGTTTGATGGGTTTCGGTTTCGTACACACGCCTCCGCTCCAGCCATGTGGGGATGGCCTCGGCCACCCGCTCTGCCACTTTGTAACCCCAACCGTTGGAACGATCTAAGTACGAGGCCGCCAGGATGACGTGGTTGAGGTATTCCGTGTTCATGAACAGCGAGTCGCCACCGGGCATGGTGCTATGGACCAGCACCTTCCACACGAAGCGCTCTGCCTGTTCCGGTGTGTTCAGTGGAACCCGCCCCACCAGGAGTTCTGGAAACATGTCCACTGAGTCTGCCCACTCCCCGATGAGATCATCCCCGTCCCTGTTCCAATTGCCATCCAGATTGGCATAGAACCAGTCCGAGGGCGGGGTCCAGTCCGTATAGTTGCCGTGGGGGAGGGGGTGGTAGATCGTTTGATAGGGGACGAAGTCGGCATCCCCAGCCAGCAGCACGTACTGGATCCCCCAGGTTTGGTAAGCCTCCCGAAGGAAGTTGCGGATCTGGTCTGCCGAGTTTCGGCCGGAATAGTGGCTGAGGATCCAATCCACCGTATAGATGGCCGTGGGCAGGCCCCAAGCGGTGTGGAAGTCAGCCAGGGGCTGAAGGGCAGGTACAAAGGCTGTATCGGTGACGATGAGATAGGCATAGGGTCCCCTGTCCAGTTGACGGGCATGGGGCTGGGCCAGGTGGACCTGGCTTAAGGGTACCTCGGGGATGTGGGGCCGGTATGTGGCCAAGGCCTCGGGGTTATCCACCAGGTGCGCCACGAAGGTGTCCAGCACGTGGCGGACGCCGGCCACCGCCTGGCGGGGCACCATCCCGGGTTTCCGGGCCGGCCGTGTGTGTACCGTGAAGGTCAGGTGAGTGGCCACCTCCACGGTGCCACTCACGGGGTCAAAGCGAACGGGGTTCACCTGTAGCACCGCAATCCGGTACCCTCCCAGGTTCCCCGTGGTGATCAGTTCCACCACCTGCGAGGGAAAGGGATGGGTTCCGTGGTAGATCTCCGGCTTAGGGGCTGCTGTGGGCACAGCGGGCCCTCCGATGTAGGTCTCGGTTTGGGTGGGCTCAGGGATTCCCTTGGCCAGAAAAGCGAATTCCAGCGATTGGATTTCCACTTGATCCGCCTCGGTTCCAGGGGGGAGCAGCAGGTTCACCCCCACGGAGGGCAAGGCGGGTTCGCCCGACCGGGTATTGATGGCCGCATCAGGGTGAGAAATGCGGATCCAGCCTTGTGGGGTGTGCGAAACCGTGAACTCGGAGGGTTGGAAGGAAAGGGTGTAAGTGACACCGGCAAAAAGGCTCCCTGCGCTCAAGAGGAGCGGCAAAAAAGCACGCATAAACCCACCTCCAGATAAACGTTCCGAATAGCGTCCGGTTAGGGGGGACGCCCGTTCAGTAAGAGCCACCTGTGTGTGCTAAGATTAAGCCGATCCGGGGTGGATTTCCAGGACTTGGATCCGGGTGGCTTCCTGCCGGTGTCCCTTTTTGCGGCGATAGTTCTTGCGGCGTTTGTATTTGAAAACGATGACTTTAGGCTGTTTGAAGGTCTCCAACACCCGTGCCCTGACGTAGGCGCCGGACACATAGGGGTTTCCAACCTTCATGTGGTCGCCATCGCGAACGTAGAGGACCGATTTCAAGAGGATCTCCTCGCCTTCGTTGGCGTGGATCTTTGGAACTTCCAGGGTTTGTCCTTCTTGGGCCAGGAATTGAAAGCCTTTGATTTCCACGTATGCGTACTTCATTGCCCTTCTCCTTGTTGCGTTTGCTCAGGGGCCTGGAGGGGTTGCAGGGGTAAGGTTTGTTGCTGTTGCTGCAGGGCACGTTCAATGGCCGTCCCCGCCACCCGGTGGGGAGAGTTCATCAGGGAAAGGACCAGGGAAAGAACGAGATACAAGCCGCCCAGGACGGCAGTGAGTTTGGTAAAGAAGGTGGGGGCACCACGAACCCCCAGGATATTCTCTACGCCTCCGCCACCGAGGGCTGCGGTCAGGCCGCCGCCTCGGGGTTGCTGCACCAGGATCACCGCGATCAGGAGCAGCACGATCACCAGGTAGATCATGAGCAAAAGGGCCATCATCGCAGTCTTCTCCTTACGCCCCGGAAAAACGGGCGCGCTTGATTATAGCGGCAAAGGAATCGGCCTTCAAGGAAGCCCCACCCACCAGGGCACCATCAATATCGGGCTGTTCCGAGAGCCCGGCGATGTTCTCGGGCTTTACGCTGCCCCCGTACAGGATGGGAATCTCCTCGGCCCGAGCGCCCATCTCGGCCAGGATCCGCCGCACGTGGGCGTGCATCTCCTGGGCCTGTTCAGGTGTGGCCGTGTGGCCGGTCCCGATGGCCCATACCGGCTCGTAGGCGATCAGCACCCGTTGGAGATCCTCCGGCGAAAGGCCCTGAAGGGATGCCCGCACCTGTTGTTCCACCACTTCTAAGGCGCGGCCTCCTTGCCGTTCCTCCAGCGTTTCACCCACACACACCACAGGGGTCAGCCCATGGTCCAGGGCTGCTCGCACCTTGCGGGCTACGAACTCGTTGGTTTCCCCGAAGAGATGTCGTCGTTCGGAGTGGCCCAGAATCACAAAGTCCACGGCCAGATCCTGCAGCATCACAGGGGAGATTTCACCCGTGAACGCCCCCTTCTCCGCGGGGTAAAGGTTCTGGGCACCCAGCAGGAAGGAGGCCCGGAGTTCGGTGCGGACCTGTAGAGCGGTTTCCAGGGCCGTAAAGGGAGGAGCGAAGCCGAAACGCACCGGGCCCGAGTACCCTTGAAGGGCCTTGTGGAAAGCCTCCAGGGTGGTGCGGGTTTCGGCCCGGGTTTTGTGCATCTTCCAATTGCCCAGAATATGGGGGATTCTCATGATGTGGCCTCCGGTGTGGGTTCTATACCGAGAGCCTTGAGGATCTCGTGTTCCAGGGCCCGGGCCACCTCAGGGTGTTCCTTCAGGTACAGGCGGGCACGTTCGGCCCCCTGCCCCAGTTGCTTGTCGCCCCAGGAGTACCAGGCCCCCGAACGCTTCAGAATCCCGGTTTTCAGTCCCAGATCCAGGAGTTCTGCCTCCCGGGAGATGCCTTCGCCGTAGATGATTTCAAACTCGGCTTCGCGGAACGGCGGGGCCAGTTTGTTCTTGACCACCTTTACCCGCACCTTATTGCCAATGATCTGATCGCCGGCCTTCACGGCGCCGATGCGGCGGATGTCCAGCCGTACGGAGGCGTGGAACTTCAGGGCCAATCCTCCAGGGGTGGTTTCGGGGCTGCCGTAGCTTTGCCCGATCTTCATCCGTACCTGGTTAATGAAGATGGCGCAGGTGTTGGACTTGGAAAGCACGCCTACGAGTTTCCGCATGGCTTTGGCCATCAGCCGGGCTTGGAGCCCCACCTGGGAGTCGCCCATTTCGCCGGTGATCTCTGCGGTGGGCACGAGGGCCGCCACGGAGTCCACCACGATCAGGTCTACGGCACCGCTTCGGACCAAGGTTTCGGCGATGTCCAGCGCCTGTTCCCCGGATTCGGGCTGGGAGATCAGCAGGTTGTCCAAGTCCACCCCCAACTGGCGGGCGTACTGGGGGTCCAGGGCGTGTTCGGCGTCAATGAAGGCTGCAATGCCGCCTTCTCGCTGCACATTGGCGATGGCATGCAGGGCCAAAGTGGTTTTTCCAGAGGCCTCTGGCCCGTAGATTTCCACGATTCGGCCTCGGGGATAGCCCCCCACGCCCAAGGCGATGTCCAGCGAAAGGGACCCTGTGGGGATCACGGGCACGCGTACCCGGGCCCGTTCTCCCAGCCGCATGACGGCCCCTTTGCCAAATTGCTTTTCAATCTGTTGAATGGCGGCCTGCAGGCTTTTAAACCGTTCCTCCTGCTCTTTGCTCTTTTTTTCTGCCATAGAGATGCACCTCCTATCGTTCCACCTTCGGGGGCACCACACCCCGCTGGGCCTGGTACTTCCCCTTGCGATCTTTGTAACTGATGCGGCACTCCTCGTCGGCCTCCAAAAAGATCAACTGGGCAATGCCCTCGTTGGCGTAGATCTTGGCCGGCAGGGGAGTGGTATTGGAGATTTCAATGGTCAGGTGTCCCTCCCATTCGGGTTCTAAGGGGGTGATGTTCACCACGATGCCACAGCGGGCATAGGTGGATTTTCCCAGGCAGATCCCCATGACTCCGCGGGGAATCCGGAAGTACTCCACACTGCGGGCCAAGCAAAAGGAATTGGGAGGGATGATGCACTCCTCGCCTTTGAAGTCCACGAGGGACCGAGGGTCAAAGTTCTTCGGGTCCACCACACTGCCCCATACGTTGGTGAAGATCTTGAACTCGTCCGCCACTCGGATATCGTAGCCATAGGAGGAGAGGCCGTAGGAGATCCGGCCCTCACGGATGAGCCGGGGTTCAAAGGGCTCAATCATCCGGTGCCTTTCGCACATCTCTTGGATCCAGCGATCGTTTTTCAGTCCCATGGCGGCAATTTTAGGGGCATTCGGGGCGGCTGTAAAATCACCAAAATGGCGGTGCGATACGAGTTTTCCGGGGTCGTGGGCCAAGCGCCCGCCAAGCGGATCCTGGTGGCTGCACTGCAGACCGGCCGGGTGGCGCCTGCATACCTGTTGGAAGGTCCTCCAGGGGTGGGCAAGGCCTCGCTGGCCCTGGCCTTTGCCCAAGCCCTGAACTGTACCCATCCCCACCGTCGCCCCTGTGGCGAGGGTGCAGTGTGTCGCCGCATCGCCCAGTTCCAGTTCCCTGACCTGTGGCCTTTGGTCCCCGATCGGGTGCGCCACGAGCCCTTAGGGGTAGAGGGCTGGATCCGGCCACCGGGGTTTCACCCCACCCTCAAGATCTCCATTGATCAGGTGCGGGAGGTGGAACAGGAGATCAGCCGTCCTCCGGTGGAGGGTCGCCGGCGCGTGGTGCTCGTCCTGAATGCCGAAAACCTCACCCTGGAGGCCCAAAACGCCCTGTTGAAGGTGCTGGAAGAACCCCCTGAGCACACGGTATTCCTGCTGGTGAGTTCCAGCCCCACTGCAGTGCTGCCCACCATCCGGTCACGGTGTCGGACCCTACGGTTTACTGCGCTCTCGCAAGAGGAGTTTCGCCAGATCCCCTGGCCCACCGACCGAGTGCCCATCACCACGCTGTACCGGCTTTCTGGTGGGCGTCCGGGGACCGCCCGGCTCCTGTTGGAGCGGGCAGTACTCTCGCTGCGGAATGAGCTTTTGGACCGATGGCATGAGCAGGGGGTGCCAGGCCTGCTGGAGTTCCTTCATCTCAACGTTGGGGACCGTCAAGAGGCTCATACCCTCCTTTGGCTGTTGGCTCAGGTGGCCCGTGATCTGCTGCTGCTGAAGCTGGGATTGGAGCATCTGGTGGCCAACGTGGACCGCTTGGAAACGCTGCAGGCGCTGGCAAGCCGGGTTTCAGAAGCTGCTTTAGAAGGGCTTTTCCGAGAGATCCAAGAAGTGGACACGGCTTTCGCACGGAACATTGGGGCCCGAGCTGCTACACTCAGCGCCTTGGCTCCCTTGGTTCCTCCCTCATACCTGGACGTCCTGCCCCGTGGAGGACCGTAGCGCAGGTCTATCTCACCCCGTGGGGAACGGAGAACCGTAACGGCGTTCCAACTCAGCCCAGCGTTGTTTCAGCCGACGGGCGGCCTCTTCAGGGTCAGGGGCAGCGAAGA
The DNA here is from genome assembly GCA_964406105.1 of uncultured bacterium. GTDB lineage: Bacteria > Hydrothermota > Hydrothermia > WGAB01 > WGAB01 > WGAB01. The sequence continues at coordinate 87,538 of CAYOQK010000021.1, forward strand.
CGGCGGAAACCACGGCGAAGAGATCAGGGCGAGCCTCTCGGTACAGTTGTTCCAGGTTTTCCAAGGTGATGCCCCCGATGGCCACCAGGGGGATGTGCAGGCGTTGACGGGCCTCTCGGAACACCGCTAAGGGCACTACAGGCTCTTCGGGTTTGGTGGGGGAGGGAAACACTGCGCCGAAGGCCACATAACTGGCCCCTTGGCGTTCCAGTTCCACGGCCAGCTCTACGGAGCCATAGGCGCTGGCCCCGATGATGGCCTCTGGTCCCAGGATTCTCCGGGCCTCTGCCACTGGGGGGTCGTCCTTGCCCACGTGGACCCCGTCGGCGCCGATGGCGCGAGCGATCTCTGGGTGATCGTTGACGATTAGGGGGACGCCATACCGGTGGCATAGGGTGAGCAGTTGGCGGCCTTCTTGGATCAGGGTTGCGGGTGGGGCGTTCTTGTGGCGGAGTTGGACAAGGTCGGCGCCGCCCTGCAGGGCGGCGCCGACCTTGTCCAGAAGCTGATGGGGAGGCGTTAAACGGGGATCTGTGATCACGTACAGCGGCCCGCGGTACCAGGCCCTCATGACAGCCCCTCTTCAAAGGCCCGCCGGATCGCACCCCAGAAGGGGTCTACCCTGGGGTGTTCCAAGGGTTGTCGGCCCTCCGGCGTCACAAGCCACCGCCCCTCTTCCGCGGGCAGCACCTCACCAATCTCTGCAGCGAGAATGCCCTTTTGTTCCAAGGCCTTCAGCAGAGCCTGAACCCGGTGCGGCCGCACCGTGATGATCAGAGTGCCCTCACTGATGGAGGTGTAGGGGTCCATCCCAAAGGCCTGGGTGATGGCCTCCACGGCCTCGGGAACCGGAATGCGGTCCCGGTGGATCTCCAGCCCCACGCCAGAGGCCTCTGCCACCTCGTACAGGCCGCCCAAAACCCCACATTCGGTGGCATCGTGTAGGGCGGTCACCCCCTCATGGCGCACGCCTACGGTTACGGCGGTGAGGGCGTCTTCCACGGTGCTCATCTGGTAAAACAGGGCCTGCCCTTGTTCAGCGATGGCCTCGCCCAGTTTCCGCTCAATGGTGCGGGGGAAGGTGGCGGCGAAGATGCCTGTGGCCTCAATGGCGGCTCCCTTGGTGATCACCACGCGGTCGCCAGGCTGAGCCATCTCCGGTGTGAGATACCGGTCCTCAGGACCCACGGCTAAGAACGTCGCGCCCCCCACCATGGGGTAATCGGTGCCGTCGTATCGGGCGGTGTGGCCAGCGACCACCGCGGCTCCGTACTTTTCCGACTCCTGGTGCCAAATGCGCCACACGATCTCAAATTCTTCCTCGGTGATGCTGATGGGCAGGTTGAAATCCGGGATCACGAAGGCCGGGGGAAAGCCGGAGGTGGTCACATCCGAAGCCAGGATGTGCCAGGAAAACCAGGCTGCACGCTCCCAGCCGTACTGGGGAACGATGTAGATGGGGTCTGTCGTAATGGCCATCACCTGGCCGTTCCCGATGCTCACGATGCCTACGTCCACGCCGTGGCGCGGCCCCACGAGCACATCTGCACGAGGAGCGCCCAGACGAGGGTAGATGAAGTGGTCAAAGAACTCCCGCGAGATCTTCCCGAGATCGGGAAACTGTACCTTGGGTTTTGCCATCGTAAACCTCCCGTTCCGTCGGTTTTGGCACTGACGGGGGAGGAACCTGAGACAGGGCCAACGGCAACTTCCCTACGCCGGCATGACCCGGATCAGGTTCCAGGGGTCGATCCCGCTTTGACAAGGGATCCTCTCAGCCGGCTTGCACCGACTCCCCCGTTGCCGATGGCTATGATACGGCATGGAGGGCATATACTTTGGCCTTCGGGCAGGGGGGCGTGAACCCCCTTCTTAGAAGAGGTCCAAGGGATGCGATCAGAAGCACACTTGGGTGACACGCCATGAAGATCTTGCACGTAAATGTCCTGTACCCCCCGTTTGTGTGGGGAGGTGCGGAGCGATCGGTCCAGACGCTGGCCGAAGCTCTGGCCCACAGGGGGCACCAGGTTTGGGTACTTTCTCAAACACCAGAACCACACCCTCAAAAGGACTTGATCAACGGGGTGCACGTGATCCGGTGGCCCACTCAAAACCTGTATTTCCCCTATCCTTCGCGGCGTCCTCCTGCTCCACTGCGTCTGTTATGGCACTCCAAAGACACCTTGAACCCCCAGGTGGCCCGGAAGACGCTGCGACTGCTTCAGGAACTTCAGCCCGACCTGGTGCATACCCATCTGCTGATTGGCTTCTCCGTGAGCGTGTGGTGGGCGGTCCATCGCCGCCGGATTCCCCTGGTGCACACCCTCCGGGATCACTACCTGCTTTGTGCCCGGAGTTCTATGTACAAGCACGGTCGGAACTGCAAAACCATCTGTGCGGCCTGCCGCCCCTTTGTTCGTCCCCGTAGGGAAATGAGCGCCTTGGTGGATGGAGTAATCGGGCCCAGCCGTTTCATCCTGCGGCGTCACCTCAACTTCGGATACTTTCCCCATGCCCAGTGGGCAGTGATCCCCCATGGCGTTGAGATCCCTCCAGAAACCGAGATTCCTCCATCACCACCGATTCCCCCTTTGCGTTTTGGATACTTGGGTCGCCTGGATCCTTACAAGGGCATTGAACTGCTGCTGGAGGTTTTCCATCGTTGGCAGGAACCCTCGGCTGAGCTTTGGATTGCGGGGAGAAGCATGCCTGAAACGTATGGGCTTTCTTTGAAGGACAGGTACGCACACGATCGGCGAATCCGCTGGTTAGGTGTTGTCCATCCTTCGGAGTTGTTCCAACAAATCCATGTTTTGGTGGTTCCCACACTGATTCACGAGACTCTGGCCCGGGTGATCCTGGAGGCCAACGCCTATGGAATTCCAGTCATTGCAGCCCACCGTGGCGGGATCCCCGAGGAGGTACGGGAGGGCGAAACCGGTTTTCTGTTTGACCCCGATCGCCCCGAAACCCTGGAACAATGGTTCCGACATATCCGTAAAAACCCCCGAATCCTGGAACCCATGCGGCAGAAAGCCCGGAGGTGGGGAGAGGCCTTTAGCATAGACCGAATGATAGAGGCACACCTGGACTTTTATCGCCGGATTGTGTATCACAAGCACCAGGATGGACCCCTTTGAACCCTGGAAACTTCGGCTCCTGGGAGGGTTGTACCGCCTGTGGGCTTCTACTCTGCGGCTTCATACTGATCCATTGCCCCCTGCTCCCGCGGTTATGGCCCTCTGGCATCGCAATCTCTTTGCCGCCCTGTGGGCATATCGGCACCAGGGAATTGTGATCCTGGCCTCTCGGCATCGGGACGGCCGACGCATCGCCGAGCTGGCCTGGACCCTGGGATACCAGCCTGTTCTGGGGTCCTCTACTCGGGGTGGGGCCGCTGGGGCCCGCGGTCTTCTTCGGGCGTTGAGGGAGCCGCGCGTGGTGGCCATAACGCCCGATGGTCCCAAGGGCCCCCGGTTTGTGGTGAAGCCCGGGGTCTTGGAGATCGCCCGTTGGGCTCAGGTGCCCGTGTATGCCGTGGGGGTGGCCTGTAGCCCTTGCCGGAGTGTGAATTCCTGGGATCAGTTCGTGATTCCATTGCCCTTTGCCCGTTGCCGGGTGCGGTTCCTGGGTCCGTGGGATCCCCACCATCTCTCCCCCGACGGGCTGGCCCAACGGCTGCATCAGGCCGATCGTCTGGCGGCTCAATCCCTTTCCCCTCAGGGGTAATCTATCCCCTGTTACAGAGCAGCGGAGTCCTGGCCCAAGAGTTCGTGGATGATGGCTTGACCCAAGCCTACGATGTTGCCCATGGTGACCACCACCAGGCGCTCAGCCGGCAACTGCACCAAGGTTTGCACCACTTCGGTGGCGGATTTCCCCTCCAGGTCCAGGATCCGGTCCGCTGGCACCCCCCGATGTCGCAGGGCCCTGGCCACCGGATGCACCACTTGGCCGGCCAGCAGGTACCAGTCCGCTTGGATGCCTGAGCCCAAAAGCCGGGCAAAGGCCTCGGTTCGCTGGGGCCGATCCTTGCGGGCCACGAACAGTGCCACCGTTTGGGCCTCGGGATGCCGGGGAACCACGGTGTGCCAGATCACTTGGGTGGACTCAGGATCGTTGGCTGCAAAGGCGTTATACACCCAAAGGGTTTGTGCGCCCCGTTGGATGCGGAACCGACGCAGTGCCCCAGGATCTGGGGGCACCTGCTGCATCCCCCGAAGGGCCTGCTCCCGGTCCACCCCAAAGTGTGCGGCTACAGCCAACGCCAGCGCCACGTTCTCCGTGTGTTCCACATAGGAAAAGCCTGTTAGGTCTTCCGGTTGAACCCATTCCTCTGGCCGCACCACCACCACGCGGCTGTTCCGGCGGCGGGCTTCCTGTTCCAGCAGACGAACGAAGCGTTGATCTGCGGTGAACAGCACCCCGTTCCTGGGGGTGGTGAGGGCGAGGTGCTGGGCCACATGGGCCAGGGTGGGGCCCATGGTGTCCAGATGGTCCTCCCGAATGTTGGTGATCACCCCCACTGTGGATTGAACGATGCGGTCCTCCAAAACCCGAAGGTACTCCGGTGTGATGGCCATGCACTCCAGGACCAGGATATCCGCTTGGGCCTCTACTGCACGCTTTACGATGCGCAACTGCTCCAGGATGTTGGCCCGTCCTGCCCGGAATACGGGCACTTCTTTTCCGTCGGGAAACAGGAAACGGGGAGCAGTGCCTGTGGTTTTGGCCACCACCCGGTGGTTCGGCAGTTGCCGTAGTGCCCCATAGATCAATCGGGTTACCGAGGATTTCCCCCGGGTGCCGTTGACATGGATCCGGTGAGGGATACGGGCCAGGTTTCGTTGATGCTGTCGGTACCGGTAAGCCTCAATCCCTAAGAAAACGGCGGTGACCCCCAGGGAGACCTCCAGCAGTGGCATGGTTCACCACCGGAAAACCGGGGAGCTCCAGGTCAAACCTGTGCTCCAGGCATCGTAGTTCTTGAAGACCAGATCGTGGGGGTTCTGATCCACCCAAACCCGTCTTCCGGTATAGGCCAGGAACCAATACAGCGTCCCCACGGGCGCCACCAGGGGTACGGTCACGCGGAGGCGGGTTTCCAGATCACGGCGGCCGTAGTGCAGGTCGTCATCGGCCTGGGGGGTTAGATAGGTTTTCCAGGCCAAACGCCCGAAGGCCCGGGCCTGTCTGGGAAGCGGGAATTCGCCGTAGCCTGCCAGTAGCCAATAGCTGGCATCGGGTTCCCAGGGTTGGGCGTCGGTAACCAAGAGGCCCAGGGTGCCGCCCAGGCGGTACCCTGGGATGCGGGCCTCAGCCTGGAGTTCCCATCGGTGCCCCGAAAGGTAAGAAAAGGGAGCCTGGTAGGCGAAGCGCTGCCATCGTAGGATCAGGGCGCCCCGGTTTCTTTGGCGTCGTCCTTGCACCTTGAGATCCACGGCCAGCGCAGTGTACTGCAGGGGATCCGTGCGTTGCACACGGGAACGGTAAACGGGCCGCACGTACACCTGGGGACGCCAGGAGAACCCTATGGTCCAAGGACTTCGCCTGCGAGACACCTCAAGCCGCAAGGCCGTGCGGTTTTTAACCGGATTCCGCAGATGGCCGTACAGGGTGACGGTGCTTCTCCAGCGGAAATCCCCGGGGTACCATCGCAGGAAGGCGCGAACCCGAAGGCGAAGGTCTGTGGGTGCGTGGACGTCGGGATAGCGGTAGGGCGCTGTACCCTCTCGGATCCGCTGTAGGTCCTCCTCGGCGAAGGTGAAGGGGTTGCTGAGATAGGCCCATTGCCCCTGAACACTGAACCGCCAGGGGTGCCGTTGTCCTGGCGATGCCCACAGGTATGGGAGCATCCAGAGCTCTCCCCGAGGGGCCCGGAGGAGCCGTTCTCGGCGACTGGGGATCCGCCGCTGAGTGCGGGTTTTCTTGGAACGTACCTCACGGTAGAGTTTGACCAACCCCCGGCCTCCTTGGGTGCGGACCTGGTACTCGTGCTCGCCCTCAGGCACCTTGAGGAAACGTTTGCGAGGCCGAGTGAGACGCAGGGTGGTGTCCTCCAGGATGCGGGCCCGGTGGGAGGGTTTCCAGCGGTTACGGATGTGGAACAAGAGCGAGTCGCCCTCCCACACCTGAAACGTGGGCGTTTGCCCGGTGATCCCCCGGAAGTAGAACCACACCCGAGCGGGTCCCCGCACCCGGAACACCACCGGTGAATCGGGGGTTACCCAGTAATAGGTGGTGCGCTTGGTCTTCACTTGCAGGGTGGCCGGGAACCCTCCGGTTAAGGGGACCACCCGGCGGAGTTGGGGCTTTCGCCATTCGTAGTACCGCACCCGTACCGGCCTTTGGCTTTCCAAACGGTAGGTTCCTGGGGGCAAATGGATCTTGATCTCTCGGCGTTTTTTCACGGTCCAGGATTTGAATTCCTTGCCTTGGCGCAGGAGACGCACGCGGGCGGGCCCCTTTTTGCTGAGGTTCTCCAATCGGAGTTTCACGCTTTTGCCGCGCTTTAGCGTCCATTGGGCAGGATGACGGGCGCTAATCCGAACGTAGAGGTATCGCACGCTGTCACGCACCACGATGTGCCGTTTCCCCTTGAGGCGCGAGGTTTTATGCACCCAATAGGAGAACCCAGGGGGTGCGGAGCCCAAAAGCAGCAGGAGCCCCAAACCCCAGGAGAAGAGGGAAAGCCCTTTGGTCATACGGTTTCCTCCGGTGGTTCCTCGGGTTTGCCCAGCAGGCGACCCACCAGGTCGTAGTGGGGCAGAAGGTAGAGGAGGAGGCCATTGATCACCAGGAGTGCGAGCACCACTCCCAGGTGGTACCGGGTTTGCCAAAACAGAGGCCCCACGCCAGGTTCTGGTGTTACGCCTGGGGCTATGGGCAGCCCGTGTTGGCGGGCCAAGCGAACGATCTCCAGCAGATGGATCACCGGAACCCCTTGCTCCAGGAATCGGTACACCACACCCTGCACGGGAAGGTTCTGGAGGAACACGCGTTCTTCGGGCAAGTTGAGCCCTGGGCGAAGGAGATAGCCTGCCTCTGAGGTGCCCAGGCTGGCCACACCGCCTCCGATGTTGACATAGGCCCGGAGGGGCTGGCCGGCAGCAGCCTCCTGGAACCGCTGCATTCGCAGTTCAATGCTCCGTTCCAAGGGCAGTACGTGGATTTTGGGGATGCCGTTGCGCACGATGGCCGAATCCAACAGGGCCCGTCCTTCGGGGGAAAGGCCACGTCCCACATCGTCCGCTCCCCCGTAGGAGGCGGCTATGGAGCGCGTAGGGATCAGGTGGGCCGTGTAGAGTTCGTGTTCCATGTCCAGCCAGGTCCAAGAGGGACGATTGGCGCCCCAACTGGAGGATCCCACCGAGGTGATCACCACCGGGATCGCTCCCAGGGCCTGGATGGCCATCAGGGTGGCCACGTTGAGGGCGGGGAACGATCCCGTCATGCCCACCGCCACCCGATCGCCGGGCCGCACGCCGGCTTGGTGCAAAAACTCCACGATCAGGGCCGCAAAATTGGGGTTGATGCTGGTGAGCTTGGCGGTGAGGTTGCCCGAACTGGTGGTGATGGGGGAGTTTTCCAGACCGATGAGGCCTGTTTGGGCAGGGTCGTTGATGGGGTCCATCTCAAAACCGTGGGCCAAGAACTGCTGCTTTAAAAAGGCAAAGGCCCTGGCGGTGTTTTGGGCAGCCTGGAGTTTGATGTCGTACAGGGGCGCTTGGGTTTCGTGGAGAGACCACTCGGCGAGCCCCAGCGACACCAGAGCCACCAACGCCAGGAACCCCATATCGCGCAGTTTGAGCACCCGTCGCTTCATAGTACCGGCGCGCCTCCATGGATCAGGATGAGCAGGAGCCGAATGAGCACCGTGACCACCAGCAGCATGCTGAGGGTAGCCCGCACGCCCTGTTTGTCCATCCAATAGGCCATGAGGCCTGGGATGATGAACCCAAAGGCGCGGATGGCCAACACCAGGTCGCCCACGGGGGTTTGGCCCAGCAGTTGCGACGCTTGGGAGAAGAAGAACCCGATGACCACAGCCAAAAACAGGCGACGACGGCCATAGACCAACACATACCGAGACACCCCTTTGAGCAGGCCCAGGGTAAGGAAGGCGGCCAGAAGGGTGCCTGCCAAGAGGGCCGGGCGGGTGAGGATCAGGGCCACATACCCTGGTACCACCAAACCGCCGGCCACGTACCCCAGCACTTCCGAGAGGTAGAGCGACAGGAGAAGGCCCAAGGCGATGGATTCGGCAAGGATCATCGGAATTCAATTATGGGGACTGCCCCGCACAACTGCAATGTAACCGTTGGGAGGGCACGGACCCTGAAAAGGAAAACCCCCAGCCACCGAGCAGGGCACGGGGATGGAGCCATCGCCATCTGAAGAAAGGCCCGGAGTTCCTCTGGTGGAAAACCCGGGAGCGCTCAGCACTTACGGGGGACACGGCCGTAGCCGCAGAGGTTACATTCCAGGTCGCCGTTGGCGTTGCGGGTGATCTTGCCGATCTTGCAATGGGGGCAGGGGTCCCCCTCCTTTAGGAGCACGAGGCCCATGCCCAGTGCTCCCTGACTCATCTGAGTGCGGGTCTTATGACCGGTGTTTTTGGGTTCCTTCTTCATGGTGCCTCCACGGGTTCCACGCGCTTTGCCGTGAGTTCGTTGTAAAACCGCAGGCGTCCCACCTGCTTTACCGCGTAAAAGGTTCCCTCCACCCGAACCCATTGTCCCTCCTGCAGCGGGGGATGGCCTCGCAGGTAAACCTTTAGGGAGGCCACGCCGTCGTCCAGGCGGAATAGGGTATAGGGATTTCCCCGCCGGGAAAACTTCTGCCTCAGGTTTCGGACCCGTCCCTGGAGCACCAGGGTACGCTCATGGTAGGCCTCGGGGTGGCTTAGGATCTCCTGAATTTGAGAAGCCTGAGGGGAGTTGTTCTCTGGCGGGGTTTGGGGACGGAGGGTATCGGAGAGGGTAGAGGCGCTGGAGGGAACAAAGGGCTGGGCGACGCGCCACAGGGAATCAAAAAAGGCCGCCTGTTGGTGGACCGCCAGGCCGCCCCGCAGGAGCACGTTGGTTTCCAAGTTGTGGGTCAGGGCGTAGTAGGTCCAATTGGTAGAGCCCAACAGCAACCACTGGTCGTCCACCAGGAGCATTTTGCCGTGGGCAGTTTGGCCAGGGTTGTCCACTCGCACTTGGACCCCTGCACGGTGTAGCCGGGCCAGGGTTCGTCGGTTCCGCGGGCCCACTCGTCCCCTGAGGTGTTCCTCGCCCCCCTCCGTGATCACTCGGACGGACACGCCCCGTTGGGCTGCCTGTTCCAACAGGGTGTACAGGGAGTCCAGGGGATCTCCTGGCCGGGCCTCAAAGAGTTCAAACATCAGGAGACGCACGCTCTGCTGTGCCCGTTGGAGCAGATCGCGGGCGATGGGATAGTAGGTTGTGCCGTTCACCGCGCGGGAGGCTGGGCGGCTTACGAGGCACAGGTACAGGAACGCTCCCAGCAGGAGCCCCACGCCGAAGGCTAAAAGGATCCGACGGTTCCGAAGGTTGCGCCACCCCTGCATCGGGGGGTTCTCCCTCAGGGCGCCTCGGGCTCCCCAAAGTGCTCTTGTTCCAGCCGGCGGAGCCGTTTTTCCAGGGCCCGTAGGCGTTTCTCAGGGCTCCGGGAGGCCACCCGTTCGCGGAGTTCTGGCCCCCGCCAGGGAGTCAAGAGCAGGGTCAAGGCTGCTCCCACCAGGCCCCCGGTGAGGAACAGCATCCAAAAGGCCGCTTTGCCCTTCATGGGTTACTCCTGGTTGGCGATCACTCGGATGAACTTGTGGGGCAAACGCCCGTCGTTGGTTTTCAGCATCAAAACGCCGCTGTAAGGTTTGTCTTGGCCTACGGTGATCTTCAGGTAGATGCGGCCGGTATCCCCTGGGGCGATGGTGTCGGGGTCCCAACCTTGAACGTCTACCCCTTTGAAGCCGTTGATGGACTCCAGCACCAGGGGCAGTTGGCCATCGCTGATCAGGAGTACGGTATCCAGCACCACGGTGCCCGGCGGTACCTGTCCCAGGTTGAGCAGCGAGGGGTACACGTAGCCCCGTGGTTTGGGCATCTCTTTTACCTGGCCACGGATCAACACCCGCACCTCGGGTTGGTCGGGATCGTTGCTCACGATGCTCACGGGTTTCACAAAGCTCCGGCCACCGTATCCCCGCGAGTTAAAGGACACATGGAGCACTTGACTGTCCCCTGGAGCGATGCTGGTGTTGTCCAGCAGGGTGGCGGTGCAGCCGCAGGAGGTGCGCACGGAAAAGATCTTCAGGGTGTCGGTGCCGGTGTTCTTCAGGACGAAATCGTGGGTGTAGATCTTGCCCTCATCAATGATGCCGAAGTCGTGGACCGGTGCCGGCACCTCCAAGTGCGGGGCGCCGGACAACAACCCTGCGAAGGTCAGTAAGAGCGCAAAAGCAAACCCCTTTCGCATGTTCATAGCCCTTTTATCATACGCCGTCCCTTACAATTAGACCAACGGGAGGCATGCCACATGAGAGGTTTGGTGCTCCGCTGGATCCTGTCCATGGTATCCCTGTGGCTTGTGAGTTGGGTGCTCAAGGGCATTGAGGTTTCCGGGTTTTGGTCGTTGCTCTTTGCCTCTTTGGTGTTGGGGATCTTCAACGCCTTGATCCGCCCGGTGTTGATCCTCTTGACTCTACCGCTCACCCTGCTCACCCTGGGGCTTTTCACCTTCGTGATCAATGGATTCCTCCTGTGGCTCACCGGTCAGGTGGTACGGGGTTTTGAAGTGCACGGGTTCCTTACGGCCTTTGTGGCGGCCATCCTCCTGGCGGTGTTCAATAGTGTGATCAATTGGCTGGTGCGAGGATGATGCGGACCGGTCGGTATACCCTGGCACTCTTTCTGATCCTCAGTGGGCTCCTGCTGTTGTTGGACAATCTGGGCCTGCTTCGGAGCAGCGCTTGGCACACCGTGGTGCGGTTCTGGCCCGTGCTGCTCATCTTCCTGGGGCTGGAGTTCCTCCTGGAGGAACGGTTCCAGTGGATCTTGGTGTACCTGCTGGTGTTCTTGGTGGGCTTCATTGGGGTGCTGGTGGTCCGCTCGGTGTTTTCCTTTTGATCCATGTCCCTCCTCCGTTCACCGTGCAAGATCAATGTGGGGCTCTTTGTGCTGGGTCGCCGGCCCGATGGGTTCCACGAGCTGGACACCCTATTCGCCCGGTTGGCCTTCAGTGATCGGATCACGGTGACCCCCGCCCCCCGGTTAACGGTCGTCGCAGAGCCCTGGGGGCCCCAAAACGAGGAGAACCTGGTGTATCGGGCCCTTCGGGAGGTGGAACGCCGGTGGGGAACCCCCTTGTCCCTAAGGGTTCATATTGAAAAGCGGGTGCCCATGGGTGCGGGATTGGGGGGTGGATCGGCCAACGCTGCAGTGGTGCTCCGCTGGCTGGTGCGCACCCATGGAGTGCCTAAGGACCTGGCCCGCGAGGTGGCTCGGCGCATCGGTGCCGATGTGGCCTTCTTCTTTGAGGAGGTCACGTGGGCCCGTGGCCGAGGCCGAGGCGATCAACTGGAGCCGCTGGTCGGATTGCCAGAAAGGGTGCCAGTCCTGCTGGTACTGCCGCCCTTCGGTGTGTCCACGGCCCAGGCGTACCAGGCTCTGGCCAAAAGCGGCGCCTATACACCGGCGGAGGAGGCCCAAGAACGCATGGAACGCCTGGTCGCAGCCCTGCGAAGGCGCTTGTGGGCAGAGGCCAGTCAGCACCTGGCCAATGACTTTGAGCCCTTGGTGTTCCGCTGGCACCCCGAACTCCGGGAGTTGAAGGTGCACCTACGGCGGATGGGTGCGATGCTGGCTGGGTTGTCGGGCACAGGGTCAGCGCTGTTCGGCGTGTTCCCCCAGGGGCGTCCTGCGGAGCTCTCCCTGCCCCCTGGATTCCGAGGGGTCTGGACGCAGATCGGCGCGCCGGAGCACCACGAAGGCAGCTGAACGGGCATGATCGTACAGGGGACGCACCCACACCTGCAGGTAAAAGGGGTTGGTTTTCAAGGTATCCACCCGTTCCACCACGGCCACCGGTAGGCCTGGGGGAATGAGATGGCCTACCCCACTGCTGACGAAGGTGTCTCCAGGGGCTACCGAGGCCCAGGCTGGCAGGTACTTGATCCACGGGCGGCCCCCGCCAGCGAGAACCCCCAGCACGCCGGTGCGCAGGGAGGCGACCCCCACCCGAAAATCTGGGTGGAACACGGTGTACACCCATGCGGTGCGAGGCTGCACCTGCACCACCTTGCCCACCAGAACGCCGCGGTGCACCAGCACCTCGCCGTACTCTATGCCGTCTTGGGCGCCTCGGTTGATGAGGATCCGTTGGGGCACCCCCAGGGGGTCAAAGGCCAAGGCATGGGCGATGCGGGAGGAGGAGGGTACGCCCCACAGGGAATCCAAACGGGCCAGGGCCTCCTGTTGGAGGTGGGGCGAGAGGTCCAGGAACACTTGAAGCCAGCGTTGTCGGTCGCGTTCTGCGGTGAGCAGGGTGGCGATCCGTTGGTCCAGGCGAAAGAGGGGTTGGTACACCGTGGCTGTCAGAACCCGTGAGGTCACCTCCCGAACCGGGGCAAAAAGGAACAACAGGGAAAGCAGGGCGAACAGGCCGGTGGAGGACCCAGGGGTGGACCTCATCGGGTGGTGACTTGGCTTCGGGGTTGGATCAGCACCTTGCGGTAGTGGTCCAGGTTTTCCAGAATCTTGCCGGCCCCTTGGACCACGCATTCCACGGGGTTTTCCACCACATTGACCGCCAGGTTGGTTTCCTCCCGCAGCAGGGCGGCAAAGCCGCGCAGTTGAGAGCCCCCGCCGGACAGGTAGATTCCGCGGTCAATGATGTCGGCTACGAGTTCTGGAGGGGTGCGTTCCAAGGCTCGTTTCACCGCGTCAATGATTTGGTACACCACGGGCTTGAGGGCCTCGCGGATCTCGTCGGAGTTGACCTCAATGGTCTTGGGGGCTCCGCTGACCAGGTCGCGTCCGCGGACCTCCATCCGCCGGGTTTCCTCCAAGGGGAACACGTTGCCGATCTCAATCTTGATTTGCTCTGCGGTTTGCTGGCCCACCTCCACCCGGTAATGGTCGCGGATGAACTGGATGATGGCTTCGTCCATCTCGTCGCCGGCCACACGGATGGAGGTGTCGGTGACGATGCCCGAGAGGGAGATCACGGCGATTTCGGTGGTTCCGCCGCCCACGTCCACGATCATGTGGCCTGCGGGTTCGTCAATGTCAATGCCGATGCCCACAGCGGCGGCCACAGGTTCGGCCACCAGGAGCACCTCGCGGCTGCCTGCGCTTTCGGCAGAATCCCGAACGGCGCGGAGCTCCACCTCGGTGACTGCGGAGGGAACGGCGATCAGGGTTCGGGGGTTGGCCCAGAGGTGTTTGCTGATGGTTTTGGAGAGGAAGGTGTAGAGCATCTCCTGGACCATCTCAAAGTCAGTGATCACGCCGTCCTTCATGGGGCGTTTGGCCAGGATGCCCTTGTGGGTTTTCCCCAGCATCCGTTTGGCCTCATAGCCCACAGCCAGCACCTTGCCCGTGGCCTGGTCCACCGCCACCACCGAGGGCTCGTTCAGCACGATGCCCTGGCCTTTGACGTACACCAGCGTGTAGGCCGTGCCGAGGTCCACCGCCACCTCGTTGCCCCACACGCGGAAAAACCTTTTGAGGAACGAAAGCATCAGGACTCCACTTCCTTCTTTAACTCGTAGAGCAAGTTTAAAGCATCCCTGGGGCTTAATCCATCCAAATCTACAGATTTTAAGCGTTGAAGCACCCTTTCGGCGGCCTTCGGAACCGATGGAGCCGGTTGGAACAGGTCCAGTTGAGTGAGCCGGGTGCGGATGGTGCCTTCCCGCTCAATGTCCTCCTGGATCTCCTGGGCCCGGCGCACCACCTCCTCGGGGATGCCTGCCAACCGGGCCACGTGGATCCCGTAGCTGCGGTCGGTTTCTCCGGGTACCACCTTTCGGAGAAAAATGACCTTGCCCTCCCATTCCTTCACCTTGGTGGTAAAGTTCTTTACGGCGGGATACATCTTGCCCAGTTTGGAGAGTTGGTGGTAGTGGGTGGCGAAGAGGGTTTTGGCTCCCACCCGGTTCAACAGGTACTCCACCACAGCCCAAGCAATGGCCAGACCGTCAAAGGTGGAGGTTCCTCGGCCCACCTCGTCCAGGATCACCAGGCTCTTGCGGGTGGCATTCCGTAGGATGTTGGCGGTTTCAATCATCTCGGCCATGAAGGTGGACACCCCACGGGCCAGGTCGTCGGAGGCCCCAATGCGGGTGAAGATGCGATCCACAAGGCCGATATGGGCCTTGGAGGCGGGCACGAAGGTGCCCATTTGGGCCATAAGGGTGATCAAGGCCACCTGCCGCAGGAAGGTGCTCTTGCCCGACATGTTGGGCCCGGTGAGAATGAAGATCCGGCGATGGTGGAGATCCATCTCTGTGTCGTTGGGTACGAAGGGTTCGTCAATCATCACCTCCACCATGGGGTGGCGACCCTCCTGGATCCGCAGGGTGCCGTCGTCCACCACCTCGGGCATCACGTACCGCCGTTTCCGGGCCACCAGGGCCTGCGACTGCAGGAAGTCTAACTCGGCGATGGTGGCGGCCACCGCCTTGAGACCAGGGGCCTGGTCCACCACCCTTCGGCGGAGCTGCTCCCAGATTTCCAGTTCCAGTCGGCGTGCCCGCTCCTCGGCCGACAGGATGCGGGCCTCCAGTTCCTTGAGTTCCGGGGTGTAAAACCGCTCGGCGTTGGTTAGGGTTTGTTTGCGGATGTAGTCCTGGGGAACCCGGCTCAGGTTGGCCTTGGTCACCTCAATGTAGTAGCCCAGCACGTTGTTGTACCCGATTTTGAGCGAGGCGATGCCGGTGCGTTCCCGCTCCCGTTGCTCCAAGGCCAAGATGCGGGTTTTTCCGTGATGGGCCAGGTCCAGAAGTTCAGCCAGCTCCCGCGACACCTCGGGCCGGATGAAACCGCCTTCCCGAACGCTGGCCGGGGGGTTCTCCACCACGGTGGCCACCAGTTCTTGGGCCAGATCCAGCAGTTGGGGGGCGTTGGCCAACAGGGGCCGAAAGAGCTCGTAGGGTTCCAGGAGTTGACGGATCTCCTCAAAGCGGTGCAGGGATTCGGCCAACTTGCGGGCCTCGCGTGGGCCGGCCTTGCGAGCAGAAAACCGGGACACCATTCGCTCCACATCGCCGATGTCCCGCAGCAGGGTGCGCAGGGTGTCGTGGATTTCCCGGTGCTCCAAGAGGGTTTGGATCCGGTGCAGGCGGGTGCGGATGGCCTGCAGGTCCAATAGGGGTGCGATCAGGGCTTCCCGAAGGAAACGGCCCCCCATGGGCGTGAGGGTTTCGTCCAACACCTGCAGCAGCGACAGTCCCCCCTCGTGGATGGGTTCCAGCACCTCCAGGTTCTTGAGGGTGGCGGGATCCAAGTACAGGGTTTGCTGAAGCCGCAGGGGCTTGAGATTCCGCAGGTGCTGGAGCATGCCCGGCTTTTTGTCGCGGAGGTACTCTAACAGGGCCAAGGCGGCACCCAGGGCCCTGGGGAGGTTGTCCACCTCAAAGGCCCGCAGCGAAGCCACCTGGAAATGGTCCATGAGCTCGCGGCGTGCTGTATCCGGGTCAAAGTGCCACTCCTCCAGGGGGTACACAGCGGCCTCTAAGGGGTGAGGCAGCTCGGTGTCTCGGGGCAGGATGAGTTCCACCACGCCCCGTTTTTCCAATTCCTCCAGGGCTCGTTGAGGAGGGGCCTCAAACAGCAGGAAGTCCGCCGTGCTCAGGTCCAACAGGGCCACACCCCAGGGGAGGCCCGTAGGGTTAACCGCAGCGATGAACTGGAAGTTCTTATCCTCCAACAGGGCTGGATCCAGGATGGTTCCGGGGGTGATGACCTCCACCACCTCCCGATGGAGGAGCCCCCGGCCCTTTTGGGGTTCGTCCTCCATCTGTTCACAGATGGCCACCCGGTATCCGGCTTTGAGGAGCCGAGCGATGTAGGTGTCGGCTGCCCGCACGGGCACACCTGCCATGGGCACCCGTTGGGTTTTGCTCAGGGGTTTTGAGGTCAGGGTGATGCCCAACACCCGCGCGGCGATCTCCGCATCCTCAAAGAAGAGCTCGTAGAAATCGCCCATCCGAAAGAGCAGGAGCTCGTCCTGATACCGGCTTTTGATTTCCCGATACTGCCTCAGGATGGGGGACTCCGCCATGGTCGGTTAATTATACGTGTCGGCGTACAATGAAACCCCATGGATCTCCAAACTCGCCTGTTGGCTGCCATAGAGGAGTACAACCGGTACCGTGCGCCCGAGGCTCAGGCCCGGTTGGTATCGCTGGATGTCCACGGGGCATGGGTGGAGTTCACAGGCTCCTTTTGCCGCACCTGCGGCGCCTATGACTGGTATGAAGACCTGTTGTGGATCTTGAGGGATCACGGGATAAAGGCCAAGATCCAGGCGCTGGAGGAATTCCTGGGAGGGGCGCGGGTGCGGTTCCAATGGGAGCCGTAGGGGAAACCATCGTCGGCCAAGGATTCCGTGGGGCCCCAAAGCCAATGCCGTGGGGATGTTCTGTTGGCGGCCCTCTTTGGTGGTCCGCCCAAAGGGCTGCAAAGGCTGCCGTTTGGATCCCGTGTACAGGAAATCCAAGGGGATCCGAGAAGGGGACAACAGATGTTCCGCTTACCCCTACCGGTGAAGGAAGTTCAGCCGAGGATTTCCGGAAAGTGGAGTGATGTCCCAATGCATCGGGGGTATCGTTAAGGGTTTAGGGTGGGTCATTCGGTGGTGGGGAGCCGTTGGACCCACACGTGGCAGGCTGCGCGGTGGGCGATGCGGTGCCGCTGGCCTTGGACCACCACCCACAGGTCTTCGCTCACGGGTTCGCGAGCCACCACCTGCACCACTTGGTTAGGGCGGAGTCCTCGCTCGGCCAGGTACACGAGCAGGGTGGGGTCTTCGTCGGCCACCTCAGCGACTCGGGCTTGGGCACCAGGCTCTAAGTCGCTTAAGGGTTCCAGGTGTTGGTCTGGCAGGGTGAGGTCTGGGCCGGGGATCGGGGCTCCGTGGGGGTCCCGGTCGGGATGGCCCAGGATTTCGGCCATGCGTTGTTCCACCTCTTCTGAGATCACATGTTCCCAGCGTTCTGCCTCCTGGTGCACCTGATGCCAAGGCAGCCCCAGCACCTCGTGGAGGTAGCGTTCCACCAAGCGATGATGGCGGATCACCTCCAGGGCGATGCGTCGGCCTGCAGGGGTGAGCACCACCCCCCGATACGGGGTGTACTCCACCAGGTGAAGGTCGGCCAAGCGCTGTAGGGTTTGGGTAACCGTGGCGGGTTTCACGCCAAAGTGTTGGGCCAGTTCGCGGGTGGTGGCCCGGCCCTGGCGGCGGGTAAGTTGGAAGATGGCCTTGAGGTAGTCTTCCAGGACGGGGGTGAGTTTGTTGGCCATCATCCGCCTCCGAGGAGTCGCCACAGGGTGGCCACCACGAAGGTGGTCAAGAAGGCCACGGCCAGGGGCAGAAAGGTGCCCACCGCGGCCCACTTTTTGCTGCCGGTTTCCTTCCAAATGGTGAGAATGGTGGTGGAGCATGGGTTGTGCAGCACAGCGAAGAGCATGAGGGAGACGGCGGTCAGGAGGGTCCAGCCCTGTTGATCCACCAAGAGATGGCGTAGGGCCTCCAGGTTTTCCAGTTCCACCATGGTGCGGGCGCCGGTGTAGCCCATGATGAGGGTGGGTACCACGATCTCGTTGGCGGGCAGGGCCACGATGTAGGCCAGGAGGATCATGCCGTCCAAACCCAGCAGGGTGCCCAGGGGGTGGAGCCAGCTGGCGAGGATCTGTACCAGGCTGCGGGTACCGATGTGGAGGTTGGCCAGGAGCCAGATGAGGCCACCGGCCGGGGCGGCCATGTACACTGCGCGCCACAGGATCTTGGCCGTGCGATCAATGAAGGAGGTGTACAGGATGCGCAGCACGTCGGGCCGTCGGTAGGGAGGCAGTTCCAGCGTGAAGGCGCTGGGTTCGCCTCGGAGCAGGGTGCGCGAGAGCAGCCAGGAGATGAGGAAGGTGAACAGCACGCCCACGAGCACAGCCCCGAGCACGGCTCCTGTGGCGGCCAGCGTACGAAACCGGGGGGGCACCACCGCAGCGAAGAAGAGGCTTCCCAACAGGATGAGCAGGGGCCAACGACCGTTGCAGGGCACGAAGTTGTTGGTGAGGATGGCGATCAGCCGTTCCCGGGGGGATTCAATGATTCGGGTGGCCACCACGCCTGCGGCGTTGCAACCGAAGCCCATAGCCATGGTGAGGGCCTGCTTGCCATGAGCGCCAGCCCGTTTGAACAACCAATCCATGTTGAAGGCCACCCGGGGCAGGTAGCCCAGGTCTTCCAGGAGGGTGAACAGCGGGAAGAAGATGGCCATCGGGGGCAACATCACGCTCACCACCCAGGCGAGGCCGCGATATACACCGTGCCAGAGGAAGTCCGTGAGAAGAGGGGGCACCGAAAGGGCCGAAAAGGCCCGACTGCCTAAGGTTTCCAGGCCGAACAGGACCCGCGCCAAGAGTTCGGAGGGGTAGTTGGCGCCCACGATGGTGATCCAAAAGATGAGGGCCAGGCCCAGGAGCATGAGGGGTAAGCCCCACAGGGGGTGGGTCACGATGCGGTCAATACGCTCTTCCCAGGACAAGGGGTCACCCTCAAGGCGCACCACCCGTTGGGTGATCTCTTCGGCTTCGGCATAAAGGGATTCCACCAGGCGGTCGCGAAAGTCTTCGGGCAAGGAGCGGCGGAGGGCGTCGGCGGTTTGCAGGATACGCTGGGTGTTCATGGCGATGGGATCAGTTGAGCCAGTTCGCCGGTTTCCACAGCCCGGCGGATACTGGGGTCACCGTCCAGGAGGCGCAGGGCGATCCATCGGGCGTGGGGCAGGCCAGGAAAGGCCTCCAAGAGGAGAGGAACCAAGGTCTCTACAGCGGCTTCCAGGGCAGGGTCCAGGCGGACACGTCGGGGGTGGGTGGGGATCCGGCCATCAATCACACCCTGCACGGTTTCCAAGAGTCGTCGGAGGCCTTGGCCACGGCGGGCCACGGTGGGTACCACGGGCACCCCCAGTTCGCGGCTCAGGCCCGGGACGTTCACCCGAATGCCCCGCCGCCGGGCTTCATCCATGAGGTTCAAGGCCACCACCACCCGAGGGGTGATCTCCAGGATCTGCAGGGTGAGGTTGAGGTTGCGTTCCAGCATGGTGGCATCCATGACCACGATGACGGCATCCGGCCGACCAAACAGCAGGAAGTCGCGGGCGATCTCCTCCTCGGGCGACATGGTGAGCAGCGAATAGGTGCCGGGGAGGTCCACCACTTTGTAGCGTTTGCCACCGAAGGAGAACCCTCCTTCGGCGCGGGTCACGGTTTTGCCGGGCCAGTTCCCCACGTGCTGCCGAAGGCCGGTAAGGGCGTTGAACAGGGTGCTTTTGCCGGTGTTGGGGTTGCCAGCCAGGGCCAGAAGATGGTCCCATTTCCCCTCTTCCAGGAGCCACTCCCGGTGGTACAGGGGGCAGGTTTCGCAGGCAGGGGGTTTAAGCCGCAGTTTCATGGGGATCCTCCTGGAGCCAGATCTCTTGGGCCTGCTCGCGGCGAAGGGCGATCAGACTTCCACGGATCCAGTAGGCCGTGGGATCCCCTTGGCCGAAGGCGCTCCGGAGTACGGGCTTTACCCGGGCACCGGGCGTGAACCCTAAGTCCAGGAGCCGACGCCGAAGCAGCCCTTGGATTCTGGGCGAGATGCGGTCCACCCGAGCCCAGGTACCTGGGGGCAGGTCGGCCAGGGTTCGGTGGACTTTGGGGATCGGGGGTGCTTGGGGCAGAACCCGGACTCCGATGTTGTTGGCCAGGATGGGCGCCAACCAAAGCTCGCGGCCGTCCACCTGGAGCCGTAGGCCCGTAGGCAGGTTCTCTAAGACCCGAAGCACGGTGTTTAAGTAGATGCCTTCGGCGACGATCTGGGCGAAGATGTCGGCGGGCTCGTCTTCCAGGTGAACCACCTGAACCCAGGTATCTGGGGCCACGTCGGTGAGGGGGGTACCGGGTTCTTCGGGCCCAATGAGGCCGGCTTCATCGGGGATGGGGTCGCCGTGGGGGTCCCGTAAGGGGTGGCCCATCCGGGCTGCCAGATCGCGCAGTTCCTCGGGACTGAGGCGATGTTCTTGACGTTCTGCGTAGCGGTGCAGATCCTTGGGTGGCAGATCCGTGGCATAGGCCAGATAGTACTCCCATAGGCGGTGGGCCCGAACGATCCGGGTGGCCTCACGCCGCCCCTGCGGGGTGAGGAACACCCGGTTGCCGCGCAGTTGCACGAAGCCCAGGTGGCACAGTTGGTTCACCAGCCGAGCCGTAGCCGGGAGTGAGAGGTTCAGGTAGCCGGCCAGGGATTCCAGGGGAATCCCCTGATGCCGGGGATCTCGGGAGAGCAGGAATTTCAGGGTATCCTCGCGGGTTTCGCGGCGCTGTATGCGCCAGCGTTCCCAGCCGTGGACCAGTAGCCAGCCCACGAACGCCCCGAGGAGCACCGCTACGGTTCCGAGCACCCACATTTTAGGCTCACCTAAAAATCCTTTTAGGCAAGTTTAAAGGACCGGACCCGGTGCCACAAGGGCGGCGGCGGGCCCTTAGGGTGAAGGGTTGGGGAACTGCTGGGCGAGCCGGTGGAACACCTGGGCCCTCTGAAGGGCCTGCAGGCCACCTCGGAGGTTCATCGCCCGAAAACCGAGGTTCCGGAGTTTGACGGTGACCGCGTAGCTGCTGCGACCAGTGTTGCAGTACACCAGCAGGTAGTGGCTGCGCTTCCACGGCCGGAGAGGCCGCGACGCCCGCCGGGGATCCTCCTCCAGGGCCTCGGCGGGCACGTGGAGGGCCCCCTCCAGGTGGTTCTCCTCGTATTCCTCCTGCGAACGCACGTCCAGAAGGATCAGCGGTTGCGGTGCTGAGTTCGTGAGCAGTGCTTCAGGATCCAACTCCAGGGGAAGGGTGGAAGGCGCGGAGCGGAGCAGGGCTACCCGGCGGCATCGGGCGCACAGGCCCTCCGAAGAAGAGGTGGGCTCACCACATTGCCGGCATGCTTGCACCTGCTGGGGCCCCGGCTCCCTCTGGGGGATCAGGGGCACCAGTTTCTTTAGGAATACCGCCAGTAACTGGTGCTTGACGTTGGGGTTCTGGGTTTCCAGATTGTCCAGCAGGGCCTTGTACCGGTGCACAGAGCTGCCGGACCCGTGGGGGCAGTTGCATTCCTGTACCGGAAGACGGTTTAGAAGCACGTAATACAGGTCTTCGCGTTCCGGTGTGTGGATCAGGGGTTTCACCTTTCGGGCCTGTCCGGGGATCAGAGGGGGCAACACGGGTTTCAGCCGCTGGATGCTTTCCAGGTCGCCGGCGAAGAAGGCGGAGAGCATGGTGCCCACCGTATCGTCCAGGTTGTGGCCGGTGGCCAGTACGGTGGCGCCGTGTTCTCGGGCCACCTTGGAGAAGAGGTGACGCTTGATGGCTCCACACACCGAGCACATCTTGTGGCGGTATCGTGTGGCCAGGAAGTCGTCCATGCGGTACCCCTCCTCTTGGGGCACCGAGTACACCACCAGGGGAACCCGGAGATCCTCGGTGAGCTTGCGGACCTTGGCCTCCAGATGGTCCGAGTAATAGGCGATGCCGAGGTTCAGGTACACGGCGAGGAGGTCTTGGTTTGGAAACGCCCTTTTGAGGGCGTGGAGCAGGGCCACGCTGTCTTTGCCGCCCGAAACGGCGACGGCCACCCGGTCCTGGGGTCCGAACATTCGGTAGCGCTCCACGGTGCGGCGTACCCGTCGCACGAAGAAGTCGCTGAAGCAGGAAGCGCACAGGCGTTTGCGGGCGTACCGCAGATGCACCACGGCCTCTTTCTGACGACACTCCGAGCAGGGAACGCCTAAGGGGTCCAGGCGAACCGTGATGCGGGGAGCCCCACACTTGGCGTACTGCACGGCTCTTTGAGGGATAGGTTTACTCGGGTTTTCGTGTTGCCAGTTCCCGATCCAGCATCAGCAGGGCCGGAGGATGGTCTTGCACCCGCTGGAGTTTCTGGAGTACGGCTTCTGCCGAGGCCTCTTCCTCCACCTGTTCCTCCACGAACCACTGGAGGAAGACCTCGGTGGCGTAGTCTTTGAGGGTGCGGGCCAGGTGCATGAGTTCGTGGATGCGTTGAGTAACCGTCCGCTCGTGCTCCAGAGCGTGGGCAAAGGCTTCCGTGGGCGTGTTCCACTCGGCCTGGGGGGCAGGGATGTCCTGGAGGTTCACGCGACCCAGCCGTTCGTGGATGTAATCAAAGATCCGCAGGGCGTGGCCCACTTCCTCCTGGGCCTGGAGCCGCATCCAATGAGCAAACCCCGGAAGGCTTTGGGCCTCAAAGTAGGCCGCCATGGCCAGGTACAGGTACGCCGAAGAGAGTTCGGCCTGAATTTGCTGGTTCAATGCATCCTGCATTTTGGGATCCAGCATGGTGTTTCCTCCTGGGTTGGTTCAGTGAATCGGTCAACGGAGCTTTATTAACCTTAGGGCCAACCTTTTCCCTTTGCAAGCCTGGTTCATCGGGGAATCCGTCCTTTCTGCACCTGTCCCCACGCGATGGGGCTTGGGATCGGGACCGTTGCGGTTGACGCTCTGGACGTAGGGCGTATAATTTGCGGCCCCCAAAAGGAGTGATTGGCATGGCAGCACGGTGTGATTTGTGCGGAAAAGGCGTGCAGTTTGGCAACCGGGTGAGCCACTCCCACCATCTCACCCGCAGGAAATGGAAACCCAACCTCCACGTGGTTCGGGTGCGGATGGAAGATGGCACGGTCAAACGCATGAAACTCTGTACCAAATGCATGAGAAAGGTACAGAAGGCCGTATAACCGGTTTCTCATGGCCCGTAAGGGCGGGCGGATCCTCCTCGTTCTCCTCACACTTCTCCTGGTTTTCCTGCTGCTCTACCTGGGAGGGGTGGGATGGGGACTCCCCTGGTGGCTGAAACATCGCTTGGGCCGTGGCTGGGTGCTGGAGGGCTATCGGTTTCGGCCCCCGGGCACGGTAGAGATCCGACGGCTCCTGGCTCCGGATTCCTCCTGGGTTCTCCATAACCTTCAGATCAAAGCCTCTCCGTGGGACCTGGCCTTTCGCCGGATCAGCGCCCTGCGGATCCGCTCCTTAGAAGTGCGCTGGAAACCCTCGGGCCAGGGCTCTCCGGCCCAGGAACAACGGCCGACGGTGCCGGTGCTGGTGAAGCACGCCCGTTTGGACACCCTGGTGGTTCACCGTGCCCCCTGGACCCTGGAGGTCCATCTCCTCGCCGTAGAGGCCTCGGGTGCACCCCACCGGTTTGCCTATACCGTGGAAATGTCGCAGATCCGGCTCCAGCAGGGGGAACGGGTGGTGGCCCGTCAATCCCTTCAGTTGGAGGGAGTGTACGAAAACGGCGATCTCCTGACCCATCGGCTGGCGTTGGCTGGCTGGCCTGTCCGTGGGGTCCTGCTCTTTTCCCTTAAAGGTCATCAACTGGAGTTCCAGAGCGATTCCCTGGCTTGGGATACCTTGGCGGTGCTCCGGAACCTGATGGGCACCGCCGACCTCCGAACCCCAGGCGGTACGGTGCATCTGGCACGGCTCCGTGTGGGGCGGTACCAGGCTGGTCCGCTGCACCTGGGGGTGGTGTGGAACCCACCGCGCCTGGAACTGGTGAGGTTTGAAGGCACGGTCCAGTGGCTTCGGGTCAAGGCCCAGGGGTGGTGGGAACCCGCAGGTTTGCGGTATGACCTGCAGATGGAAGCCCAAGGTGCCTGGCGCTCCCTGCGGGTTCAGGGATTGAGGGTGCATCTCCAGGGGATGGGCCTTGAGGGGGCTGCCGTGGCACAAGCGACGCGCCTGGACTGGGAAGGTCGGGTGTTCCAAGGGCTCCAGGCCCGATGGTCCTGGCAGGCCCCCCAGCGGTGGGTTCTGCATGCCTTCACCGTTCAAAGCCCTTCCATCGCAGCCCACGGGTGGGGCCATCGGGATTCTCTAAGCCTGCGGGCAGTGTTGCAACAGGTGCCCCTGAGTTGGAGCGGCGC
Source organism: uncultured bacterium (assembly GCA_964406105.1). Classification (GTDB taxonomy): domain Bacteria; phylum Hydrothermota; class Hydrothermia; order WGAB01; family WGAB01; genus WGAB01. The sequence goes on from CAYOQK010000021.1 coordinate 111,737, forward strand.
CTCAGGGCTACCCGGAACCCTCTCCTTGCACCTCCAGGTGACCGGGCCCTATCGCTGGCCCCAGTGGCAGGGCCGGGGACGAGTGGAGGGATGGCAGTACCCTCGCCAGGTGTCCTTGTCCTTTCCGGTGGAGTTCCAAGGAACGCCCCGCCAAACCCAGATCCGGATCCGCCAGTTGGAGGGGCGGGTGGGACATCAGCAGGTGCGCAAAGGCTGGGCGCGCCTGGAAATCGGGCCCGAGGGGGGCGGTTTTGCAGGCTCCCTAACCCTGGAGGATTCCAGCCGTTTGGAGGTTTCCGGCGAATGGTCACAGGTGGCAGGGCTAACGGTGGTGTTGGACTCCCTCGTATATCAAACGCCCAGATACGGTACCGGTTTTGTGCTCTGGGCCCATTTGCAACAGGACGCCCGCGAGCGGGATCTGTTCCTGTCCGGTTATGATCTGCAGGGAGGCGAGTTCCTGGTGGTGGGCACCCAGCGGGATACCCTCCTCACCCTGGAGGCGGACCTGGCGAACCTGGCCCTGGCTCCCCTGCCCTTGCCCGCCCACACCGATGGGCAGGCCTCCCTTCACCTTCGGGCTTATGGCAGCCTGCAAGCCCCCCATTTGGAGATCCAGGCCCGATGGTTCGGCGACACCCTGTTGGGCATGGCTGTGGACTCTGCGGAGGCTGAGGCTGTGATCCAGCGGCGGTTGGTGCGGGTTTCTTGGCTCCGCATGACCCACGGCTCTCGGGAGTTGCGGGCCTATGGCGAGGCCCTGATGCCCCCGAATTTCTGGTTGCGTCGGGATTTTCATCCCCTGCGGGATTCCCTCGCCCTCTACCTTTGGCAGTGGCCCCTTTCGCCCCTGCTCCGAACCCAGCCCTCGGGCCTGTACATCAGTCAACTGTTTGCGTCGGGCGAGGTGCACGCCACCGGAACCCTGGAGGCTCCTCGGTTCCAAGGAACCCTCACCCTGGAAAGCCCCTCGGTGGTGTTGATCTCCTCGTCCACCGAGATCCACGATTTCCGAGCCGACCTCCAACTTCGGGAACAGCGCCTGGAGATCCCCCACTTTGAGGGTTCTCCTTCCCGTGGGAGGGTGTGGGGAGAGGGGTATACCCGCTTGAGGGGGTGGAGTTTGGATACCGTGGCCCTGCAACTCCATCTGCAGGATTTCCCCCTCCAGCCCCAGCCCGACGTGGAGGTGTGGGTGTCCGGGCCGCTGAGCATCCAGGGCGTGTTCCCACATTTGCACCTTGACGGCAACCTCACCCTCACCGAGGGGTACATCACCACCCCCTTTGGGGCACGGCAGGAGGCCCCAGCCACCACTGCGGCCCCGTCGCCGGTGACCTTCCGGATTCGGCTGAGGGCCCCTGGCCAGCTCTTCTTCATCAACGATGTGCTGCAAGCCGAGTTGCAGGCGGATCTCACCATGGAGAAGGATCAGCCCGTCGGCCGATACCTCTCTGGAGAGCTCCAGGTGCTCCAAGGCACCCTTACGTACCTGGACCGCACCTTCCGCATTGAGGAGGGCCGCCTGGTGTTCGCCCATGACCCCAACTTTGACCCGCAGATTGACTTCCAGGCCGTGACCACGGTGCAGGAGACCATCCTGATCCGCCTGTTGGCCTCAGGCACCCTCAAAGAACCCCAGGTTCAACTGGTGTCGGACCCGGTGTTGCCCATGGAGGACTTGGTGTCTTTGCTCTCCTTTGGGTTCACCCTGGGGCAACTGGCTCCCAGCGCGGCCACCCTGGAGTATCTCCGGAGCCGCTCCGTGAATCTGGCCGAAGCCTTGGTATCCCGAGAATTGAAACGTCGGCTCCGGCTTTCGGAACTGGAAATTGAAACCGGCTTAGCCGGTCGGTCTCCCCATTTCACCGTGGGTTTTTATCTCTCTCCTCGGGTACATATCCGCTACACCCATGACCTTCAAAGCCCCTCCAAGGACGTATTTACCTTGAACTACCTGCTCACTCGTCGCCTGTGGCTGTACGTGGATCGGGATCGGGACAGCCGGCTGGGGGTGGGCCTCAACTGGCGGTACCGGTTCTAAGGGTTAAGGAGCAGGGGTAAAGCGTCTCGCCCAAGCACCACGGTGGCGTCTGCCGGGTTTCCTGGGTCGGGGTCAAAGGATACCACAGGGATCTCCAAAGCCCTTTGGAGCCGATGCCCCAGGTCCAAGGCCGGACGACGGTGGTCCAGGATGACCGAGGTTTCCAGTGTGTCTTCGGGGAACGTCAAAAGGCGAACCGAGTAGCCGAGGGTTTCCAGGATGTGGGCCACCCGAGGGCCCAGCCTGGGGATCCCCGAGGCGTTAAGCACCGCCACCCGCGGAGGCCGGAGGGGATGGGCCTGGGAAGGTGAGCCTTGCCAGGGCAGAGCGGTGGGAGAGAACACCCGGTACAACCAGAGCCCCAAAAAAGCGAGCACCGCCGAAACGAAGAGGGTGACCGCTACCTGGGCCCAGCGGCTCATGGATCAAAACTCCACGGGCTCATCGGCAGGGGTGCCGGCCTGTTCCATCACTTCACGGGCTACGAGAATGGGGCAGCCCACCCGAAGGGCCAGAGCCATGGAATCCGAGGGCCGAGCGTCTATGGAATAGAGAACCCCATCCCTGCGGATCAAGATGCGGGCGTAAAAGGTATTGTGGCGCAGTCGGTGGATGACGATGCGTTCCACTCGCCCTCCCAGCGTTTCAATCACGGTTTTGAGGAGATCGTGGGTCAGAGGCCGTTCCACTTGGATCCCCTGCAGGGCAATGAGGATGGCTTGGGCCTCGGCGTGGCCGATCACAATGGGCAGGATGCGACTCCCCTCCTTCTCCCGAAGGAGCACCACCGGGGTTTGGGTGGCTTCCTCCAGGATCACCCGCAGGATCTCCACTTCCACCACGGACATGCCTAAATGTTAAACCCGCCGGCGTATAATCCTTCTGCCATGAATCTCGGGTTTCAGGAGCTGTTGGTGATCTTGGTGGTGGTGCTGGTGCTCTTTGGGCCCCGTCAGCTGCCTCGGCTGGCTCGGGCCCTGGGCGAGGCGGTGAAGGAGTTCCAGCGGGTGCGTCGCGAACTGGAAGAAACCCTGAAGGAGGAACACCCCCGTGACCCTGGATCATGAAGCCTGGCTGCGTGAGCGGTTCCGAGTGATTGGCGTGGTTCACCTGTTGCCCCTGCCCGGGAGTCCCCGGTTTGCCGGTTCCCTGAAAACCATAGAGCAACGGGCCCTGGAGGATGCCCATCGCTTGGTGGCCGGAGGTGTGGATGCCATCATCGTGGAGAACTTTGGAGACACTCCCTTTGAACCCCACCAGGTGCCACCCGAAACCCTGGCGGCTTTTGTCCGGGTGGCGTGGAGCCTACGCCAAGCGTTTCCCGAAGTTCCCCTGGGCATCAACCTGTTGCGAAATGCAGCCGAGCAGGCGGTGGCCGTGGCCTTTGCCGTTCAGGCCCAGTTTGTTCGGATCAACGTGCCCATTGGCGTGTGGGTGGCTCCCTCTGGATGGTTGGTGGGGCAAGCCCGACCGGCGGCAGTGCTCCGGGCCCGGCTCCACGCCCACGGCATTGGTCTTTACGAGGATGTGTGGGTGAAGCACGCCTGGCCTGTGGGAGCTCCGGTGCCGCTGGAGACCTGGATCCGGGAAACCGAGGGCCGCGGACTGGCCGATGCGCTGATCCTTACGGGGTCCCGGACGGGTGCCCCGGTAGACCCTGAACACCTCAAGGTGGCCCGTCAAGTGGCTCGGCGTCCCCTGCTGGTGGGGAGTGGGGTAACCCCGGACCAATTGCCGCAGCTTGTGGGGCAGGTGCAGGGGGTTATCGTAGGCACGGCCTTGAAGCACCAAGGGATCACCACGGAACCCGTAGATCTCCAAAGGGTTAGGCACTTCGTGGCCCAGGTGCGTGCCTGGGAATCCCACAGAGATCCCGACGTTTCTTGATTCCCTGAGGGGTGGGGCGTATAAATTTGCGGCCCGGCAAGGCCGAAGTCACACGAGAAATCCAAGGAATGGAGGCATAGCATATGGATGCACTGTGGATTCTGCTGATCTTTGTAGCCCTTGGGGTGGTGGCGGTGGGGGTCCTTTGGGCCATTGATCGGTCGCGGAGCCGCAAAAAAACGGGCAAGGGCCGGCGTCGGAGTCGGCGGGGAGGCCGCGAAGACCGCCCCCGGTCTTTCCAAGTGCCCGAGGGGTTCCGGGTTCTGCGGAACCTGAGCACCCAGGCGGGTCGGATTGATGGGGTGGTGGTGGGCCCCACCGGCGTGTATGTGTTGGATTTCAATGATGCTCCGGGCCGAGTGAACTCCCGAAACAACACCCTGTACATCAATGGGAAACCCCAGAATGACGGGGTGAAAACGGTGAAGGACCAGGTGGCATGGCTGCGGAAGCACCTGGCACAGGCGGGCATTCAGGTGCAGCCTATCCCGGTGCTTCTTTTCCGGAGGGCCTTTGTGGAGGCCCGGCGGCCCGTAATGGGGGTGTGGGTGGTTTCCAGTTCCTATCTGGAACGGTTTGTGCAGAAGGAGCGTGAGCCGCTGGATGCCTCGGAAATTCAACGGATTTATGAGGTTCTCCAGGGGTTGGAGCAGGGGCTTGACAACCCCGGGGGGAGGGCGTAATGTATACGCCCCGCTGAATGGCGGGGGTTGACAAGCGGCCCGAAGAGGGCTAAGATATTTAAGCCCAACGGGTTGGACGGATCTTTGACAGCAAAGGTGGTATGTTTCCGGGTGAGGAACCCAGACGGTCTGAAACCAGATCATTCCCTCATGGAGGGTTTGATCCTGGCTCAGGGCTAACGCTGGCGGCGTGTCTTAGCCATGCAAGTCGAGGGCGAAACTCCCCTTCGGGGGAGGAGTAGACCGGCGGACGGCGGAGTAACACGTGGCTAACCTGCCCCTGGGAAGGGGATAACCCACCGAAAGGTGGGCTAATACCCTATATTGTCCCGTTGGGGCATCCCGACGGGATGAAAGGCGGGCCTCTGCTTTGCATGCTCGCGCCCAGGGAGGGGGCCGCGGCCTATCAGGTAGTTGGTGGGGTAACGGCCCACCAAGCCTGAGACGGGTAGCCGGCGTGAGAGCGTGGCCGGCCCGAGGGGCACTGAGACACGGGCCCCACTCCTACGGGAGGCAGCAGGCTAGAAATTTGGGCAATGGGCGCAAGCCTGACCCAGCGACGCCGCGTGCGGGACGAAGCCCTTCGGGGTGTAAACCGCTGTCAGGGAGGACGATGGGGCCGTGGGCGAACAGCCCCCGGCCTTGACGGTACTCCCAGAGGAAGCCCAGGCTAACCTCGTGCCAGCAGCCGCGGTAATACGGGGTGGGCAAGCGTTGCCCGGATTCACTGGGCTTAAAGGGGGTGTAGGCGGCCCGGTAAGTCGGGTGTGTAATCCACTGGCTCAACCGGTGGGCTGCATCCGATACTGCCGGGCTCGAGGACGGCAGAGGAGAGCGGAACTCCCGGTGTAGCGGTGAAATGCACAGATATCGGGGGGAACGCCAGTGGGGAAGCCGGCTCTCTGGGCCGTTCCTGACGCTGAGGCCCGAAAGCCAGGGGAGCGAAGGGGATTAGATACCCCCGTAGTCCTGGCCGTAAACGATGTCCACTAGGTGTGGGTCCCGACTCCGTCGGGATCCGTGCCGTAGGGAAACCGTTAAGTGGACCGCCTGGGGAGTACGCTCGCAAGGGTGAAACTCAAAGGAATTGACGGGGGCCCGCACAAGCGGTGGAGCGCGTGGTTCAATTCGATGCTAACCGAAGAACCTTACCTGGGCTTGACATGCCGGTGGTACCCCGCCCGAAAGGGTGGGGGACCCTTCGGGGAGCCGGCACAGGTGCTGCACGGCCGTCGTCAGCTCGTGCCGTGAGGTGTTGGGTTAAGTCCCGCAACGAGCGCAACCCCTGCCCTTAGTTGCTACAGCGGCTACGTGCCGGCTGGGCACTCTAAGGGGACTGCCGGCGATGAGCCGGAGGAAGGTGGGGACGACGTCAGGTCCGTGTGGCCTTTATGCCCAGGGCTACACACGCGCTACAATGGGCGGCACAGAGGGTTGCGACCCCGCGAGGGGGAGCCAATCCCTAAAACCGCCCCCAGTTCGGATCGCAGGCTGCAACTCGCCTGCGTGAAGGCGGAATCGCTAGTAATCGCCAATCAGCAATGTGGCGGTGAATACGTTCCCGGGCCTTGTACACACCGCCCGTCACGCCATGGGAGCCGGGGGCACCCGAAGACGGCCCGCCCAACCCCGCAAGGGGAGGGAGGTCGTTGAGGGTGAACTCGGTGACTGGGGCGAAGTCGTAACAAGGTAGCCGTACGGGAACGTGCGGCTGAATCACCTCCTTTCTACGGAGAAAACTCCCCATCCTCCTCACCCGGAAACATACCACCTTTCTTTTTTCAAAACCCAGGTCATCCAGCCCAATCCCCTTTCCCACCAATTCCCCTGGCTTCCTGGATGCCTCTGAGCCCCACGCCCTCATCAGATTCCTGGCCCCCGAAACCCACCAGGGGCTTCTCCTTCAAACCTTGGGAAATCGGCAGAGGCGTGGCTCTTGGATCTGGGATACCGCCGGTGAGCCTTTCCTGGTCACTCTATTCCGTTGCCGGTAGGGGTTTACCGACCCCTTGGGTCCGTAGGCTCCTGCACATCCTCCGGCTCCACAGGGAGGGTTTTGGGGGCCTCTAACGCAAGTTTGCCCCTTCGTCCTGGGGATTTGCTTCCTGGCACGCTGGAGGCCCGGCTTGAACCTGTACACTTACGGCCATCATGGAGATCCGATCCCTCCCTCCAATGCCCCACTGGACTCCGGAACTGGCGAGGGTGCTCCCGTTGGTGCTCCAGGCGGGTACCGTGGCCCTTCGCTACACGCAAACCGCCCTGCAGGTGGAGTATAAGGGCCGCAACGACCCTGTCACCCAGGCGGATCGCGAAATCAACCACCTCCTCGTGACAGGGTTACGGCGTGCTTTCCCCGGGGACGCTGTGCTGGCCGAGGAGTCGGCCGATGATCCGGGCAGCCGTTTGGGCAGTCCCCGCCTGTGGTGCGTGGATCCCTTGGACGGTACCCGGGAGTTCACCGAGCGGATCCCCGAGTGGTGCATCATGGTGGGGCTGGCCGTGGAAGGCCGCGCCCGTTTGGGCATCGTGTATGCCCCTCCCCTGCTGATGGTGGGGAGCCCCGAGGACGGGGCTTGGCAGTGGCTCGGAACACAGTGGAAACGACTCCGTGTTTCGGAAACCCAGGACCCCCGCGAGGCCGTGGTGGCGGTGAGCCGGAGTCACCGCAGCCCCAAAACCGACGCCATCCTCCAAGCCTTGGGAGTTCGGCGAGAGATCCGCCACGGCAGTGTGGGCATGAAGGTCTCGCTGCTGGCCTTGCGGAAGGCGGACCTCTATATCCATCCCTCTGGGGGCACCAAGGAATGGGATCTGTGCGCGCCGGAAGCTCTGCTCCACGGTGCTGGTGGCCGCATGACGGACCTCTGGGGCCGCCCCTTTCGGTACAACAAACCAGATCCCCGTAACCCCCACGGCCTCATTGCATCCAACGGGCACCTCCATGAAGCCGCAGTGGCCGCAGTGCGGCGTGTCCTGGGTGAAACTCTGTAAGGCTCAGGACTGCGGCGTATAATAGCCATTCGGTCGTGTTGAAAAGGAGAGGTAGGATGAGCGAGAAGAAGGTAGCGGATGAGATGTTCGGCATCGCCAGCAGTTATGGGCTGGAACATCACGGCCTGTATAACCTGAAGCGGGTTTACTGGAACCTTTCCGTCGGGGAACTGGTGGAGCACTTCGTGCGCAGGGGTGAGGGCATCCTCACCGACAAAGGGGCCGTGGCGGTGTGGACCGGAGAGCATACCGGCCGCGCTCCCAACGACAAGTTCATCGTTCAGTACAACGACGAGAGCGATCAGGATGTATGGTGGGGAAAGATCAATCGCCCCATCTCCCCTGAGTCTTATGAGAAGCTGTACCAGCGGGTAATCTCCTATTTGCAACGGCGTGATGTGTACGTCCGGGACGCCGATGTAGGAGCACACCCCAAGTACCGTTTGCCCATCCGGGTCGTCTCTGAGCAGGCGGTGGCTGCCATTTTCTCGCACCACATGTTCCTTCGGTTACCCGAGGAAAAACTCCGCACCCATCGGCCGGAGTTCACGGTGCTCCACGTACCCTCCCTGTTGGCGGACCCCGCGGTGGACGGCACCCGCACCGGTGTGTTTATTGTGTTGAACTTCAAGAAGAAGGTGGTGCTCATTGGCGGCAGCAGCTACGGCGGAGAGATCAAGAAGTCGGTGTTCACCGTGATGAACTACCTGTTGCCACGTCAGGGGGTGTTGCCCATGCACTGCTCGGCCAACGTGGGAGAGCAGGGTGATGTAGCCCTGTTCTTCGGCCTCTCGGGTACCGGGAAAACCACCCTGTCTTCGGACCCAGAACGGTATCTCATCGGTGACGATGAACACGGCTGGGGAGACGACGGCGTGTTCAACTTTGAAGGTGGATGCTACGCCAAGGTGATCCGCCTTCGGGAGGATCTGGAACCCCTGATCTGGGCCGCTACCCAAAAATTCGCCACCATGCTGGAGAACGTGGTCATTGACCCCATAACGCGGAAACCCGACTTTGATGACAACCGGTACACCGAGAACACCCGAGCCTCGTATCCCCTGGATTACCTGCCCCGCATTGTGCCCGAGGGTCGGGGCGACCATCCGAAGAACATCTTTTTCCTCACCGCCGATGCCTTCGGCGTGATGCCGCCCATCGCCCGACTGACGCCGGAACAGGCCATGTACTACTTCATCTCTGGGTACACCTCCAAGTTGGCCGGCACCGAGAAGGGATTGGGCAAAGAACCCCAAGCGACCTTCTCGGCGTGCTTCGGTGCCCCCTTCCTGCCCTCTCACCCCACGGTGTACGCGGAGATGTTGGGGGAGAAGATCCGCAAGCATCGGGTGAACGTGTGGCTTTTGAACACCGGCTGGACCGGTGGTCCCTATGGGGTGGGCGAGCGGATCCGGCTTCCCTACACCCGGGCCATGGTGCGGGCGGCCCTGCGTGGAGAGCTGGACCAAGTGGAATACTGGACCGAACCGGTATTCGGGCTTCACGTGCCCAAGCACGTGCCTGGGGTGCCGGATGAGCTGCTAAACCCGCGGCAAACCTGGAGCGATCCCCGGGCATACGACGAGCAGGCACGCAAACTCGTGGGGCTCTTCGTGGAGAACTTCGCCCAGTATGCCGATCGGGTGCCGCCGGAAATCCGTGAAGCGGGCCCCAAAGGGTGGTAACCGCATTGAGGGCCTGAAACGCCAGGCGTAAAATAACCGCCATGAACCCCTACCTGGCTCTTCTCCTGTTCGCGGGGATCGCAGCGGCACTGATCTACGGGCTGGTGTTCGTGTCCCATTTCCTCAACCCTCAGCGATCGTCTAATCCAGCCAAGGCGGAAGCCTACGAGTGCGGCATCATCCCCAAGGGAGATGCCCGGGCGCAGGTGTCCGTGCACTATCTGCTGATGGCTCTGCTGTTCCTCATCTTTGACATTGAGGTGGTGTTCCTCTACCCCTGGGCCGTGGCCTATGACCATCTGAAACTCTTCGGCTTCGTGGAAATGATGGTGTTCCTGGCCATTCTGCTGGTGGGGTACGCCTACGCCTGGGGGAAAGGAGTGCTGGACTGGAAATGAACCTGGAACCCCTAAAGCAACGGTTTCCGTCGTTGGAGATCCCGGAACCCTTCCGGGGAGAGGTAACCTTGGTGGTCTCCCGGGAGCACTATCTGGAACTCCTCAAAACCCTGCGCGACGATCCCTCATACCGGTTCAGCATGTTGGTGGATCTCACGGCCGTGGATTATCTGGGAAAGGGGTTGCCCCATCGGTTTGAGGTGGTGGTCCACTTGTACTCCTTGGAAAACCGAGAACGGGTTCGGGTGAAGGTGCCTCTGCAAGAAGATGACGCACGCTTGCCTTCCATCACCGGGCTTTGGACAGCAGCCAATTGGCTGGAGCGCGAGGTGTACGACATGTTCGGCATCCAGTTTGACGGTCACCCCAACCTCACCCGAATCCTCATGTGGGAGGGCTTTGACGGCCATCCCCTGCGGAAGGACTACCCCTTGCGGGCAGAGCCCCCCTTGCCGGAGCCCAAATGATGAAAACCCCAGTTTCTCCAGAGAAGTTGACCACCCTGCGCGAACGGGTGCGAGCCGTTAAACAACGGTTTCCTCAAGGCCGCACCGCTTTGATCCAGGCCCTTCATGAGGCCCGTTGGTTGTTCCAATGGATCCCTCCTGAGGCTGTCGCCGTGATCGCCGAGGAGTTGGGCATCCACGAGGCCGAGGTCAAAGAGGTGGGGTCGTTTTACCAGTACTTCAAGTTTGAACCCGTGGTGGGCCGGTACCACTTCCGCATCTGTACGAACATCACCTGCATGATCAACGGCGCCTACAACCTGTTGGAACACCTGCAGAACCGCTTGGGTATCGGGCCGGGAGAGGTGACGGGCGACGGCCGGTTTTCTGTGGAAGAGGTGGAGTGCATTGGCTGCGGCGACAAAAGCCCGGCGATTTTGGTGAACGATACCCGCTTTGAGGGGGTTACCCCTGAGGTGCTGGATGAGATCATTGACCGGGCCATGAAGGATGAATTGGAGGCCTGATCCCCTCTGATCATGTCCCGTTTACGCGCTGTGGTCTTTGATCTGGGGGAGACCCTGGTGACCTTCCGGGGAGATCCGGAGGAGGTCCATCGTCAAGGGAGCCAACGGGCCTACGGTCTTCTGTGGCAACGCTTGGGCTTGCCCATGGGCCTGGAGGAATTCACCCGGCGACTTCTGGAGATCCGGCGCGAGTTGTTTGAAAGAACCTTTCAAGAACTTCGGCAGTACACGGCAGCCGATGCCTTCCGCCAGTTGCTGGCCGAGTTGGGGTTCACCGTGCCCGATGCCTGGTTGCAGGAGGCCGTTCGGCGGTACTTTGAGCCCGAGCTCTCGGCGTATCAGCCCATGCCCGATGTGCACCAGGTGCTGGAAGCCCTGCGGCAGCGAGGCCTGAAACTCGCGGTGCTATCCAACGCCTCCGATCATCGGTTCATCGTGGACCTGGTGCAAGCCCGGGGATTGGCTCCGTACATGGAGGTGGTGGAAACCTCAGCGCGGGTGGGGGTTCCCAAACCCCATCCCCAGGCCTTTTGGGCGGTGTTGGAGGCCCTGCAGTGTTCCCCAGAGGAGGCCCTCATGGTGGGCGATACGCTCGCCATGGACATTGCAGGAGCCCAACAGGTGGGTATGCGTACGGTTTGGATCCCCAGGGACGAGCGAGTTCCTTTCCCCTTTCGCCGCGAGGTGCTGAGCACCGAGGCGAAACCCGATGCCCAGGTTTCCCGGCTGCGGGACTTATTGACCCTGGTTTAACCCCTCAGGGGTTTTCAGGGCGTACAATTCGGCCGTCGGACACCCCGTTGGGAGGGGTCCGGAGGAGGGACACATGGCGAAGCGACGCAAAACCTGGCGGGAGAAGCTCTACGATCCTCAGGGGTTACCCAAGGTTGAGCCCCTTACGGGGAAACTCCGGGAGCGTTGGGGCGAAGGAACCCTGTTGGTGCCCTCACCGGTGGAGATTCTGGAGATCATGCAGCAGGTGCCCCAGGGACGGGTGATCACGGTGGAGGAGATCCGGCAGGTGCTGGCCCGGCGGCATGGGGCCACTGTTACTTGTCCTTTAACCACGGGCATCTTCATCAACATCGTGGCCTGGGCCAGCGAAGAGGAACGACTGGAGACCGGTGTCCTGCTGGCTCCCTACTGGCGGACTCTGAAGACCGGGGGCAAGTTGAACCCCAAGTTCCCAGGGGGCCAGGAGGAACAACGGAGGCGGTTGGAACAGGAGGGGCACCACATAGACACCCGTACCAAGGTGTGGCGGGTGAAGGCCTGGCGTGAGGTGCTGTGGACGCCCTAACGGGCCACGATGGTCACCCGCAGATCCCGCTCGCTGGCAGTGTGGCGGGTGAGATGACGGAAGAGGTACACTCGGCGGAAGCCCGCCCGGTTCAAAAGGTTCTTGAGGGTCCGGAGGGGATACCCCCGTTCTAAGTGCAGCTCATCGTAGCGTCGGTAGCAGGAGGGATCGGCATCGTCGGGCACCAGCACGGTGAAATCCAGCCGTGACAGGCGATTGTTGGCCAAGTACGTGGTTCTCCACAGGGTGATCAACCGGCCATGTTCCTTCACCTTGGTGCCGTTGCCCCAGTAGTGTTCCAGGGCGTACACGGTGTTCATATCAAACACGAACACGCCGCCCTCGCGCAGGTGGCGCCGCACGTTGTCAAAGGCTTGGGAGAGTTCCATTTCCGTAAGCAGGTTGTTCATACTGTCAAAGAGGCAGATGACGGCGTCAAACTGTTTTCGCAGGGCAAAGCGCCGGAGGTCTGCAGCGATCAGGGGCACCTGAGGCCCCAGTTTCTTGCGGGCCTCCCGGAGCATGGCCACGCTGCGATCCACACCCACCAGGTGGTACCCGCGTTGGAGCAGGATCTGGGTGGGAGTGCCGGTGCCGCAGGCCAGGTCCAGCACCTCCCGCACTTCGCCCCGTGCCCAAGCAAAGAAGGATTCCACGTAGTCCACCCACTCCCCGTAGTTCACATCCTGCATGATTTGGTCGTAGAAGGGGGCGATGGCCTCAAAGGGTTGGGGACGGCTACGGCGAAAAGAAGTCATGGAGTGCCTCCACCACCTCCTCCACCTGTTGGGGTGTCATACGGCTGTACAGGGGCAGGGTGAGCTCCCGTTGCCCATACGCTTCGGTGTTAGGGAGATGGAGGGTCTGGGTGCCATACCGTTCTCTCAGCAGTTGGAACCGGTGTACCGGAGGGTAGTGGATGGAGGTTTGGATGCCGCGGCGACGCAGAAAGTCCATCAGCGGGGTGCGGTCCTCGGGGCGATGGAGCCATATGGGAAAGATGTAGTGGCTCCCGGTGTCTAAGGGGGTATCCACGGGTTGCAGGGGCAGGTGGGTGGTGGCCAAGAGTTGACGGTACTGGGCTACGCGTTCACGGCGCAGCGCCACTTCGTGGGTGAGTTTCCGCAGGCGAACGCGGGCCAGCGCAGCGGCGAATTCGGTGGCGCGGTAGTTGTACCCCAAGGCCACCACGTCGTAGGTAAGGGCCCGCTGCTGATACCGGTCCCACGACAGGGAGGTCATCCCGTGGCTGCGGAGCCTGCGGGCAAGGGCTGCGTGTTCTGGGTTTTGGGTGGCCAAAGCGCCCCCCTCGCCCACGGGGAGCGTTTTGTTGGAGAAGAAACTGAAGGCTGCAAGATGGGCCCCAGAGCCCGCGGGCCGGCCGTCGGCGAGGCGGCCTCCGGTGGCGTGCGCAGCGTCTTCAATAAGCACGAGGCCTCGGGCCTCACACAGGGCCTTGAGATCGGGCAAGGGGTGTTCCAGGCCGTTGTAAGACACGTACACCACAGCGCGGGTTTTGGGAGTGATCAGGGGGTCCACGGTTTCCGGGCCGATCACCGGGTCCTGGGGGCTCCGAAGGTCCGCAAACACGGGCCGCACCCCCATCCACAGCAGGGGAGAAACGGTGGCGATGAAGGTCATAGAGGGCACGATCACCTCATCGCCTGGCTGAAGGCCTGCAACCAGGTAGGCCAGGTGCAGGGCTGTGGTGCCCGAAGAGGTCATGACCACCTCGGGCACGCCCAGGTACCGGGCGAACTCCTCTTCAAAGGCCTGGGTTTCGGGCCCCTGGGTAAGCCAGCCGCGGCGAATCACGCGGCGCACGGCCTCTTCCTCTTCGGGCCCGTAATCCAGATCAAAAAGCGGGATCCGCCAAGCAGCCATGGCCATTGTGCTCATAGAATACAGCCCATAGCCGCCCAGCGAAACGAGAACCCCGGAAAGCCTTGGGAACCGCAGAAGTGCACCGGATGGTCAATTTTTCCGCTCTTGAGAATTTTGGATCCGGGCCTCAGCCCATTGGAACACCCGTTGACGCACCTCGGGATCGGGCAGGATCAGGTAAAGGCCCCGGAAGGCATCCAGCCGGGACGGGGTGGGAAAGGGAGAAAGGAACACGCCGTTGGCATCTTGTACCACCCTGCGGAAGCGATGCCAGGGATAGTGCACCCGTCCCCAAAAGCGGTGGACCGTAACCCCCTTTTGGGAGAGTTCATAGCGGGTAGGGGTGATAAAGGAGAGGTTAGCGCCCAGAAGCAGCACAGCGGCCAACACGCCCCAATAGGTGCCGAAGGCCCAGCCGAACAGCCCAGGCACCAGGATCAGCACCGCCACAAAAAAGGCGAGTTTTCTTCGGTTTCTGGCGGGCCACACGCGGATCTGCCAAGGGGTGTCCGTCATGGCAGCGCACTCCGGGCCAGAGCGGCATAGGGACTTTGGGGGAACCGTTGAACCAGTTGTTGCCAGAGGGTTCGGGCGGTGAGGGTGTCGTGGAGGGCGTCCCGGTAAAGGTGGCCTGCTCGGTACAGTGCCAAGGCTGCCCAGGGCAAGGAGTCGGTTTCGGCCAGTTCCTGGTACAGGCCCAGGGCTATGTCCCATTGGCCTGCGGCCTCAGCGGTGCGTGCCCGAAGATACCGGGCTGCAGGGGAGGAAGGCACCGTATCGGCAAGGGCGGAGCCTTCGGGGGCCGTGGTGGAGGCCCACAGGTAACGTTGCACCTCGGGCAGCAGGCGGGGGTCGGCGTGCAGCAGATCCAGCAGCGTGAGGGCCTCGGCCGCCCAGGGGTCCTGGGGGTAGTGCAGCACGAATCGGCGGATCAGGGTGTCGGCCCGGGCGAGGTCTCCTGTGAGCAGGGCCAATTGGATCTGCAGGCGTTCTCCTGTAGGGCCCGTGAGGTGGCGGGCCAGGCTTTCGGCCTGGGCGGTGTCGCCCTGAAGCACATGGGCCCAAGCGGCCAGGTCCAGGGTGGTAGAGTCGGCAAACTCAAGTACCGCCTGCGGTCGCCCAAGCCGGAGCAGAAAGCTTAGGAACTCGCGGCGGCCTTGGGGTAGGGCGTGGCGATAGGCCTCCAGAGCTGCGGTGGTATCCCCGATCTGACGGTACCCACGGGCCAGGAGGAGCCAGGCCTCGGCGTCGCGGTGTTCCTTGGGCAGAGCCTGCAGAAGGCGGAGGGCGTCGGCCACATCGCTCTCCGCCAAGGCCTCGCGGGCCAGGAGTTTCAGGGTTTCGGGGTCTCGGGCTCGCAGGGCCTCGCGATAGGCCTCCTCCCGATGTCCCTTCAGGAGGTACAAACGGCTCAGCAGCACGCCGCTCCCCGGAAACTCACCGAGGGTTTTCCGTACCCGTTGGGCGTCCTCCAGGCTGATGAAGGGGGCCAGGCGTCGCAGTTCCCGCAGGGGCCACCGGAGGTCTTGTGTTCGTTGAGCCACTTGAAAAAGCCAATAGAGGGCTTCGGGGTAATCCCTCCGTTGCAGGGCCTCCATGTAATGCTGACGACCAAAGGGATCATAGCCCAAAACCCGTCGCACAGAGTCTTGCCATTCGGCCCAGAGGAACCGCCACGGAGAGGTTTTCAGCCGCAGGTATACCCATGTAAGGGTTTGGGGGCGTGTGACCTCGTGGGGATATCGGAACAGGTAGCGGCGGAGCCGTTGGGTATCCCGGCTTTGGAAGGTGAGGTCCAGGGCCCAGCGGGTGAGCCGGGCATCGGGCCGCAGGGCGTAGGCCGAGTCCAGCAGGGCGAGGGCAGCCTCCAGGCCCTCGGTGCGGTGGACCAGAAAGGCGGCGGCCTGGAGGGCTCGGAGCCCGGTTTCCGGGCTTGTGCGGTACTGGTCCAGGGCCCGTTGGGCCTCCGGGCTCCAGTTTAAGGCCACAAGGAGCAGCAGGGTGGTCATCACGGTACGGGCACCCCCAGTTCCCGGGCCAATTGTTCCAGGGCTTGCCGAAGGGCTTGGTTGAAGGCCCGGCCCTTTTTGTCCTGGGGAAAATCCTGGGCTTTGAGGGGAGGGCCGAAACGCACCACGGGCGGGGCCTTTCGCAAGAGCCACCGGTGGAAGGGTTCCCGGTTGTTCAGGATGAAGGCCGGCACCACCGGGGCCCCGGAGTGCTTGGCCAGGAGGAACACACCGGGCTTTAAGGGAAGGAGGAGTTGTTGCGTGCGGTTGCGGGTACCCTCAGGAAAGATCACCACGGCTTTCCCTTGGTCCAGGAGCCGGAGGGCTGTTCGGAGGGCCTCCAAGCCCCCGGTTTCGCGGCGAATGGGGATGGCATTGTACGTGCGGATCAGCCAGCCGAACAAGCGGTTGGTGGTGAACAGTTCCTCCTTGGCCAGGAAGTACACCTCCCGGGGGGCGGCCATGCCGATCAAGGGGGGATCCCACCAGCTATTGTGGTTTGGGGCCAGGATCACCGGACCCTGAGGGGGCACCAGATGGGCGTTTTCCACCCGGAAGCCGGTGAGGGCCCGGAACAGGGGAACGATGATCCCTCGCGACACCCGCCACAGGGGTCGCATATCAGGGGTCAAGGCCCCTTCGGCGGAGTTCTTGGATGATGCGATCCACCTGTTCATGGATGGTCAAGTGGGTGGTATCAATTTCTATGGCATCCTCGGCCTTTTTCAAGGGACTGAGGGCGCGGGAGGAATCCAGCCGGTCGCGGCGTTGGATATCGGCCAGTACCTCTTCAAAGGTGGCCGGGATGCCCTTTTCCTGGAGTTCCTTGAGCCGGCGGCGGGCCCGTTCCTCGGCCGAGGCCTTCATGAACACTTTGAGATCGGCGTTGGGGAGCACCACGGTGCCGATATCGCGGCCCTCCAACACCACCCCTCCCTGGGCAGCCATGGCCCGCTGTTGCGCCACCATGGCCTCGCGCACACCTCGGTACGAGGAAACCAGGCTCACCCATCGGGTGACTTCGGGGCTGCGGATCTCCTCGCTCACATCGCGGCCGTCCACGAAGGTGTGCACGGTGCCGTTGCGGAACTCCTGGCGGATCTGGAGGGTTCGGGCGATCTGGGAAACCTGGGCTTCGTCATGGGGATCCACGCCCAGTTCCAGCACCCGCAGGGTGACGGCACGGTACATCGCCCCGGTATCCACGGGCAAAAGGCCCAACCGCTGGGCCAATAAGCGGGCTGTGGTGCTTTTGCCGGAGGCCGCCGGTCCGTCAATGGCGATCACCACGCGTTTCATGGCGGAAAGTATACGGGCGGTTCATGCTGCATAATGGGAACCTCTCCGCCAGTCATTGGAGTTTTTCAGGGTATGGGGCGAGGCGTATGAATCCCGGTGGGTTTCTTCTCAAGGGCACAAGGAGGCACAATGCGCTTTCTTGGGTGGTGGGTCGGGTTTGCGGTGCTCCTGGTGGCTACCCGCACCCTGGATCTCTACCTGTGGGTTGGACTGGTTACCCTGATGCTGGCGGCCCTCTCGCTGCGTCGGCGCAACAAGTTCCTGTGGAAGGTGTCTCAGGCGCTGGGATCGGACCCAGCGGCCTATCGTTTGGTGGCTTCGTTGTTGTTCTTCCTGGGGGGCTCCTTCGCCGTGGCGGTGGGCGAGGCCTTTTCCCCCAGTCTCTGGAGCCGAATCCTGATGGCATGTGGATTTGCATGCTACGTGAAGGTGGTGCTCAACCTTTTGGCAGCATCCCAAGAGCCCTACATCAAACGGAGGTGGCATTAGGATGACCTCAGAGGATGCCCGGTTGGCCAGCGGCCTGCGTCCGGTGCGCATTACCCGCCATTTCCTTCGGGATCCCGAGGGCTCTGTGCTCCTGGAAATGGGCGGTACCCGGGTCATCTGCACGGCCACCGTGGAGGACAAGGTGCCTGCATGGCGCAAGGGAACCGGGGAAGGGTGGATCACTGCGGAGTACGCCCTGTTGCCCCGGGCCACTCGCCAGCGGAAGGCCCGGGAGAGCCGAGTGGGTCGGCCCGATTCCCGGTCTCTGGAGATCTCTCGCATGATCGGCCGGGCCCTGAGGGGGGTGGTGGACCTCCGGGCCTTGGGGGAATGGACCATCATCCTGGACTGCGACGTCATCCAGGCGGATGGGGGAACCCGGACCGCCTGCATCACCGGCGGGTTCGTGGCTCTCTACGATGCCCTGCGGTTCCTCCGCGAGAATCAGGCTTTAGAACAGTGGCCCCTGCGGGAGTTCCTGGCGGCGGTGTCCGTGGGGATTGTGGAGGGACGGATCGTGGTGGATCTGGATTACGAGATGGATTCCCGGGCCGATGTGGATCTCAACGTGGCCATGACCGAAAGCGGCCGAATTGTGGAGATCCAGGGTACCGGTGAGGGACGCCCCTTCAGCCGAGAAGAACTCAACGCCATGCTGGATCACGCCTGGAGAGCAATCCAGGATCTCATCCGGATTCAAAAGGAAAGCCTGGGCCTTCTGTAGCCTCAAGGCCTCAGAACAAACCCAGGGCTTCGTGGACCTCGGCCATGGTTTGCCGGGCCACTTCACGCGCCTTGCGGCTTCCCTCCTCCAGGAGTTCCACCACTTGGTCGTCGGTGATCTGGGCCCGTTTCTCTTGGATCGGGGCCAGGTGAGCCTGGATCTGGGCAAGGAGTTTTTTCTTGCAGTCCACGCATCCCAGGGCACCGGAGCGGCAATCGGCCTCCAGGGTTTCCAGGTCAGGGGTGCCAAATACCTGGTGCAGGGCGAACACCGGGCAGATTTCAGGCCGACCAGGATCACCCCGCCGGATCTTTTGGGGGTCCGTGATCATCCGCCGTACCTTTTGGGCCAGGTCCTCAGGTTTTTCAGAGATCAGCAGGGTGTTGCCCCGGGACTTGGACATGCGTTTGCCGTCGGTACCCGGTACCCGTGGGAACCGGGTGAGGAGGGGCTCTGGCACCGGGAACACCGGCCGATAGTACTCGTTGAATCGGCGTGCGATCTCCCGGGTCAATTCAATGTGGGGTACCTGGTCTTCCCCCACCGGCACCACCTCGCCCTTGTACAGCAAAATGTCTGCAGCCTGCAGCACCGGGTACCCCAGAAAGCCGTAGTTGACCAGGTGGCCGTAGGAGAGCTCCTCTCCCTCGGTGCTTTGGAACAGTTGATTGAGCCCTTCGGCCACGGTTTCCTTGAGGCGAGCCCGGAGCAGGCTCCGGTACTCCTCAGGAGAGAGGTGCTCCTGCTGTTCCTGTTGCAGGACGGCCAGGATCCGGTCCAAGGTTTGTTCCACCAGCCGATCCAGCACCCGCTGGCCCGAGGTTCGCAGTTCCTTGGCTTTGAGTTCGCCCACGTATTCCTTGAAGGTGGGGTTTCTGAGCAGCCGGGACAAGGAGACCAGCATGGAGAACACGATGTGGAGTTCGGTGTGCTCAGGCACCCGGGACTGCACGAAGATCACGGCCTTCTCGGGATCAATGCCCGAGGCCAGCCAGTCCTTGACCATCTCCAGGGTGTTTTCCCGGATGACCTGGGGATTCCGGTACTCGGTGGTCAGGGCGTGCCAGTCGGCCACTTCAAAGAAGCAGCGGTAAGAGTCCTGGAGTTGTCGCCAGTTCTCCAGCACGCCGAACAGGTGGCCAATGTGGAGTTTGCCGCTGGGCCGCATGCCTGAGAGGATGGTCTTCATGCTCGCCTCCTTCGGCCGCACAGGGTACGGCCTGGGCCTCGGCGATGCAAGATCTGAAGCCCGAGCGCCACAAAGGCAGGGGGCGGGTGTTTCCATCCACCTGGGAAGATGGTTCTTCTCTCCTTGACCCTTCTCCAGAAGGCTGTAACCTTATCACAAAGCCCAAGGAGGTGGCTCATGGCGGAACAAAGGGATTCAGGGAGCCTGGGATGGGCCCTTACGGCCTTTGTTTTGGGCAGCCTGTTCGGGGCAGCCCTGGCCATTTTCCTGACGCCGGCCACCGGGAGCGAAACCCGCGAACGGGTGCGGGAAGTGGTGGACAAAACCCGGGAGGCCTTGGAAAAGAAACGTGAAGAGTTAAAACGGCGGGAGGAAGAACTCCCTTCCGATGAGGAAATCCAGGGTGAAGTGTAATCCGTACACCACCCCTTCAAACAGGAGGTTTTCCCATGGCCGTGAAGATCGGGATCAATGGCTTTGGCCGTATCGGTCGGCACGTTCTTAAAATTGGCTTGGAACGGGACGATTTGGAATTCGTGGCCGTCAATGACATCACCGACGCCAAAACCCTGGCCCACCTCTTTAAGTACGACTCGGTGTTCGGCCCGTACGATGGCGAGGTGACCGTGGAGGACCAGCACATCGTGGTGGACGGCCACCGCATTCGTGTGTTCTCCATCAAGGATCCTGCGCAGATCCCCTGGGGGGAGTACGGTGTGGACATCGTGGTTGAGGCTTCCGGGGTGTTTCGGTCTCGGGATAAGGCTGCTTTGCACCTGCGCGACTCGGTGAAAAAGGTGATCATCACGGCTCC
This sequence comes from uncultured bacterium, assembly GCA_964406105.1. GTDB lineage: Bacteria > Hydrothermota > Hydrothermia > WGAB01 > WGAB01 > WGAB01. The sequence goes on from CAYOQK010000021.1 coordinate 132,109, forward strand.
GGGCAAGGGGGAACCCCCGGATGTGACCCTGGTGATGGGGGTGAACCAAGACGCCTATGACCCCAAGAATCACCACGTGATCTCCAACGCCTCGTGCACCACCAACGCCTTTGCTCCGTTGGTCAAGGTGCTGCACCAGCACTTGGGGATCCTGTACGGGGTGATGACCACCGTGCACTCGTACACCAACGATCAGCGGCTGTTGGATGCTCCCCACAAGGACCTGAGGCGGGCCCGTGCAGCGGCACTGTCCATCATTCCCACGTCCACCGGGGCCGCCAAGGCCATTACCCAGATTTTTCCTGAGCTGAAGGGCAAACTCTCGGCCATAGCGCTGCGGGTGCCCACCCCGGACGCTTCGCTGGTGGACTTCGCCGCCGTGGTGGAGAAAGAAACCACCGTGGAGGAGGTGAACGACCTGTTCCGCCAGGCCGCTGCAGGTGAACTCTCCGGCATCCTGGAGTACAACGACGATGAGGTGGTATCCTCCGACATCATCGGCAACGAGCACTCGGTGGTGTTTGACGCTCCCCTCACCCAAGTGGTGGAAGGCAACCTGGTGAAGGTGTTCGGGTGGTACGACAACGAGTGGGCCTATGCCACCCGGGTGGTGGACCTGGTGGAGTACATCGTGGAGCGAGGGCTATGAAACTGAAAACCCTCCGCACCCTGCCCCCTGAGGCCCTACAGGGGAAACGGGTGCTCGTTCGGGTGGATTTCAACGTGCCCCTGGAGGGGGGCACGGTCAAGGACGATACCCGGATCCGGGCTGCCCTACCCACGATCCAGTACTTGGTGGACAAGGGGGCTGTGGTTCTTTTGATGAGCCATCTTGGCCGTCCCAAGGGCCGGGTGGTGCCAGAACTCTCCCTGCGACCGGTGGCGGAACACTTGGCTCATCTCCTGGGGCGTCCGGTGATCTTCGTGCCCTCCCTGGAAGAAGCCCCGGAACACCTGAAGACCGCCCGCCCTGGCGATCTCTACCTGCTGGAAAACACCCGGTTTTACCCTGGGGAAACCAAGAACGATCCGGAGTTTGCCCGGAAACTGGCCGCCTTGGGCGAGGTGTACGTGAACGATGCCTTCGGTACTGCCCACCGGGCCCACGCCTCCACCTACGGGGTAGCCACCCTGTTGCCCGTGCGGGTGGCCGGCTTCTTGATGGAGCGAGAGGTGCGGTACCTTTCCCAGGTGCGGGACCACCCCGAACCCCCCTTTACCGTGATCCTGGGCGGCGCCAAGGTGGCCGACAAGATCGGGGTGCTGGAAAGCCTGTTGCCCAAAGCGGATCGGTGCTTGATCGGGGGAGGGATGGCCTACACCTTCCTCAAGGCCCAGGGCCAACCCATCGGCGAGTCCCTGTGGGATGAGGCCTCCCTGGAGGCCGTGCAGAGGTTTCTGGCGGAGTACGGAGACCGCATCTTCCTGCCCGAAGACCACGTGGTGGCGGAGGAGGTGCGGGCTGGCGTACCCGTGGAGATCGTGGAGGACGGGATCCCCGCAGGCAAACGCGGGGTGGACATCGGCCCCAAAACCATCGCCCGGTTCCTGGAACTCATGGAAGGGAACCGGACCGTGTTTTGGAATGGCCCCATGGGGGTCTTTGAGATCCCGGGATTTGAAAACGGGACCCTGGCGATTGCCCGGAAACTCCGTGATATCACCCGCCAGGGAGCCCAGACCATCACCGGTGGGGGCGACACCGTGCGCGCCCTGCACGCCGCAGGAGTCCGCGACGATGAGATCACCCATGTGTCCACCGGTGGTGGGGCCACCCTGGAGTTCCTGGCAGGCAAGGAACTGCCAGGTATCCAGGTGTTGATGGAACCCTAAGGACACTGAAACAAGGAGGATAGAGCATGCGTGCCCGCAGCAAGGCGTTCCTACGGGAACTCATTGCCACCATCAGTCCGTCAGGGTTTGAAGGTGAGGCCAGCCAAGTATGGCGGAAGTACGTGGAGGAATTCGCCGACGAGGTTCGGGTGGATGTGCATGGCAACACCATCGCCGTGGTCAACCCCGGTGGCAAACCCGTGCTCATGCTGGCCGGCCACATTGATGAGATCGGCTTGATGGTGCGCCATGTGGACGAAAACGGCTACCTTTACTTTGGACCCATCGGGGGATGGGACGCCCAGATCCTGCAAGGCCAACGCGTGTGGGTGTTGGGCAAAAACGGAGAACGCATCCTCGGCGTGGTGGGCAAGAAGCCGATCCACCTCTTAGACCCCAAGGAACGGGAAAAGGTGCCCAAACTCTACGAACTCTGGATTGACATCGGCGCCAAAAACCGGGAAGAAGCCCTGGAACAGGTGGATATCGGGGCTCCTGTGGTGGTGGCCGCTGGCATGGAGGAACTGCAGAACGGGATCCTGGTAGGCCGAGGCTTTGACGATCGGGTGGGGGCCTTTGTGGTGGCCGAAGCCCTGCGGTTGGCCCGCCAAAAGAAACTCAAGGCCGCTGTGTACGCAGTGGCCACTGTGCAGGAGGAGATCGGACTGCGAGGGGCACGCACCAGCGCCTTCGGCATCAATCCCGATGTGGGCATCGCCGTGGATGTGACCTTTTCCACCGATTACCCTGGGGTGGATAAACGCCGCATCGGCGAGATCAAACTGGGGGGCGGCCCGGTGATTGCCCGAGGCCCCAACATCAACCCCCGGGTGTTTGACCTGCTGGTGAAGGTGGCCCAACGGGCCAAGATCCCGTACCAGGTGGAGGGAATCCCTTACGGCACCGGCACAGATGCCAACGTCATTCAATTGACACGGGCCGGCGTGGCCACGGGCCTGGTGTCCATCCCCAACCGATACATGCACTCGCCCGTGGAACTCGTGCACGAGAAGGACCTGGAGAACATCGCCCGGTTGCTGGCGGGGTTCGCTGCGGCCCTGGATCCTAAGACCTCGCTGATCCCCTTCTAAGGCCATGGCCCCTCCCGGCTCCCCTTCCCCTCGGCCCATCACCGTGCCTGACCTCGTGGCCATGAAACGGCGGGGCCAAAAGATCGTGATGGTCACCGCCTACGACTACGTGTTCGCCAAGTTGGCGGATGAGGCTGGCATCCACGTGTTGCTGGTGGGCGACTCCCTGGGCATGGTGGTGGAAGGCCGGGAAACCACCCTCCACGTGACCTTGGAACAGACCCTGTACCACACCGCCATGGTGCGGCGGGCAGCCCGCCGGGCTTTGGTGGTGGCCGATATGCCCTTCCTCACGTATCAGGTGTCCGTGGACGAGGCCGTGCGAAACTGTGGCCGGGTGCTCAAGGAAACCGGAGCCCATGCCGTTAAGGTGGAGGGGGGTTTGGAAGTGGTGGACACCGTGCGCCGCCTGGTGGAGGTGGGCATCCCTGTGATGGCCCATATCGGCCTCACCCCTCAAAAGGTCCATCGGTTCGGCGGGTTCCGGGTACAGGGCCGCACCCAGGAAGCCCAGCAACGCCTGAAGGAAGAGGCCCAGGCCCTGGAAGAGGCCGGCGCCTTCTCCCTGGTGCTGGAAAGCGTCCCCCTGGAACTGGCCCAAGAGATCACCGAAATGCTCACCATCCCCACCATTGGCATCGGTGCTGGCCCGCACACCGATGGCCAGGTATTGGTCATCCATGACCTGTTGGGCCTCTTTGAAGAGTTCAAACCCCGCTTTGTCAAACGCTATGCCCACCTGGCCCAAGAGATCCGCCAAGCCCTTCGCGCATTTAAACAAGAGGTGGAACAAGGCCTGTTCCCAGGGGAGGAACACAGTTTCCGTCTCAAACCCGAGGAAAAACCATGAAAATGGTGCTGACCAAGAAGGGGAACGTGATCCGTATCTTCACTTCGGAACGCCTGGACCCACCCTTCGCCTTTTGGCTGGGCAAGTGCGTTCGGGATGTGGAGCAGGAAAGCCATTACCTGTTCCTCCTGGCCGAGGAAACCCTGCCCCAGGGCGACCTGTCCTTCTGGGGCACCAAGATCTTTGAGATCACCCATCCGAACCAGGAGGACTGTGTCAAAGAGGTTTCGGAGTTCGTAAAGCAGTTGGTGCAAAAAGAGAGGGTATAGAGGAAGCCATTGTCGCCGGAAGGTCAGGGTAAGCGGGTACTGATCATCTCGTATTACCTCCCGCCCTTGGGCCGGGGAGGAGTAAAACGCCCTACCAAATTCGCCAAATACCTGAAACGGCTGGGCTGGGAACCCGTGCTCCTGGGGGTCAAGCCCATCGCCTATTACGCCTTTGATCCCTCACTGCTGGAGGATCTGGAAGGGATCCCAGTGTTCCGCGCGGAAAGCCTGGACATCTCTCGCCTGGTGTACTGGCTGGGGAAACGCCAGGTGAAGGCCTCTCCCCTAACCGAGGGGATCTCGCGCAGCGTGTTCAATACCCTGCTGTTCCCCGATGCCAAGGCCCCCTGGATCCCCTTCGCTTACTGGCTGGGCCGCCGGCTGGAAGAAAAGGGCCTACGGCCGGATATCCTGCTTTCTACCTCTCCTCCCTTCAGCGCCCACCTCATTGGCCTGCTTCTGCGTCGCCATTACCGCGTGCCCCTGGTGGTGGACTTCCGGGACTTCTGGCCCACCGGCATTGTGCCCGCCAACCCACTCATGAAACCCCTGTACGCCCGGCTTCGTCGGTGGATCGCCCAGCAGGCTGATGCCGTGATTGCGGTGTACCAGGACATTGTAGAAGACCTGGGGTTCGGCGAGTACCTGCCTTCGGGCTACGACCCGGAAGAGCTCGCCGATTTGCCAGAGTTTGACCTCAAAGGTGAGATCCCCATCGCCTACACGGGGTCCCTATCGCTCAAGGAGGAGTCCACCCTGGCCTTTATCCGGGCCCTCAAACAGGTGCCTGGGTTTACCCTGCACCTGGCCGGCGTGATTCCAGGGTCCATCCTGCGCGAGGTGGACGGCGAACGCGTGCTTTACCACGGGTACTTAAGCGCCCGGATGGCCCTGGGGTTCCTGAAATCCGCCCGGATCCTGTGGTACACCCAGCCCACCGAAGCCAGTGCCACAGCCAAACTCTACGAGTACACCGGCCTGGGAAAACCCATTTTGGCCACCATCCCACCCCATACCGAAGCGGCTCGCTTGATCCAGTCGCGCCACTTAGGTGTGGTGGTCCCCCCCGAAACCCCCCGGATCGTAGAGGTGCTGCGACAGATCCGAAACGGTGCCTTACGGTTTCAGGGGGAAACCCTGGTGGAGTTTTCCCGAGAGAACCAAGTCCGCCGCTTGATCCACCTCTTTGAAGAGGTGTTACAGCGGCGTTCCCCTTGACCCACACCCACGGGACGGCCATGAGGCCACCGTGAGCCCCTGGCATATCATGAACCCCAAAGCAAAAGGGAGCGGAAACCATGTTCCAACGATTGCGGAGCGAGTATCGGTACCGCGGCAAACGGGTAAACCTGCGGCTGGACCTTCTGCAACACGGCGATCGCCAAGTGCAGTGGGAGGTGGTGGAGTTCCGCAACGCCGTGACCGTGGTCCCCGTGTTGCCCGACGGCCGAGTGGTGTTCGTGCATCAGTACCGCCCAGCCGTAGAACGACGCATCCTGGAACTGCCTGCCGGCACCCTGGAGCCCGGCGAAGACCCCCAAGAAACCGCCCGCCGTGAACTGGAAGAGGAAACCGGGTACCGGGCAGGGACCCTGGTGAAACTCGCAGAGTTCTTCACCGTGCCCGGATTGGGCACCGAGCGGATGTACCTTTACGAAGCCCGCCACCTGGAGCCCGGTCCCATGCGCCTGGAACCCGATGAGGACCTGCACCTGGTGCTCCTGAACCGAGATGAGATCCTGGAAGGGATCCGGAACGGCCGCATTGAGGATGCCAAAACCCTGGTGGGGCTCATGTTCTATCTGATGCCAGAACTCAAACCCCCCGAAAAACCCACGGGATGAGCGATGCTTTGGGGGTGGTGGATTTGGGTGATGGTTCAGTGGGCGTACCCCGTGGCTGGTGACCTGGCCAGGGAACTGGACGCCCTGGCCGCGGAAACCCCGTGGGTGGACGTGAACGTGGCCCCCGTTCAGGAGTTGATGGCCCTGCCCCTGATGACCACCGATCTGGCTTGGGCCATCCTCCACGAGCGGCAACGGGCTCCCTTTTCGGACTTTGAGGACTTTGTCCGCAGGGTACCCTTGGATCCCCTGCAAACCTATGTGTATGCCCAAGTGCTGCGGTTCCCTCAACGTCAAAGTGCCACGGGCCTCCACGGCTCCGCATGGATCCGGATGGACGCCACCGGCCGAAGCACCCCGGCACTGCGGGTGTCTGGACGCTGGGCCTGGGGCCAATGGACCCTCCGCGGGCCCAAACCCCGGGGCCTCTTGCGGCTCTGGTACGCTGGATGGGAGATGGCCCTGGGGTCCCTGCACCCTCGCTGGGGCCTGGACCTTTTGACGGACACCAGGCCAGGAAAACGGCCCCACCTGTACCGAGGGCAACGGTGGCGCACGGGCCCCACCCCCTGGAGCTGGGGCCTCCGCGGGCGGTGGGCGCACCATTCCTTGTGGGCATGGTGGACCCAGGGAAACGCGGGGATCCGATGGGACCCTCCATTCCCCGGGGCCATAAACTGGACCCGCCGGGGCGTGTCCATAGACGCACAGGTAGGCGCCTCTGCCCTCCGATGGGCCTGGGAACTGGGATGGATAGATCGGCAACTCCAGGCCCGGACCCTGCTCCAAGTGAGGACCACAGGAAGCCGGTGGAAATTGGGATGGACCAGCTCCAGATCCCTCATCCTGCAGGGCCGGGTGAACCTCTCTCCCACCGCAGTGGTACACCTGGGCGCCTGGTCCGACTCCACCACCCAGGGAACCCGGGTGAGGGTGCAGTGGAAACTCCAAGACCTTGGACTCCAGGTGGGGTTTCGGAGCCAACAACCGCAGGGAGATCCCCATCGGATCCGATGGTTTTTGGATCTGCAGAATCCAGAACAGGGCAGCCGGGTGCACTTGGAACAGGTGAACCGGGCGGGCCGCCACGGTTGGCTGGTATACGGAGAGAAGTGGTGGCGGAATCGGCGGCTTACGTTGCGGGTTCGGTGGGCTGTGTATCGTGTGACCTCGTGGCACGAACGGCTGTGGCTGGCCGAAGGGGCACCCGGCCTGTGGCCCCGCGTGTTTACCCTGACAACGCCAGGATACCGCGGTACCCTGGCCTGGGCCTGGCAGCTCGGGGACACCCTCAGGCTGTTCGGATGGGTGTCCTTGGGCGAGGACCTGCGGCGACACACCTGGAAACCCGAGGCGTGTGTGGCCCTACGGTGGTGACCCTATCCTTATAGAGATGCGTCGCGGGATCCTCGGATGGGGCCTGTTGGCCGCCGGTACCCTCTACCTGATGCACCGCACCTGGCCGGTGCATCAAGGCCCTTTACCCGATCTCCTATGGCGGTACACACCGGCGGATCTGGCCCGGTTTGCCGCAGCCCTGAGCCCCGAAGATCGGCACCGATTCGTGCTTTGGCACGGGACCTGGGACCTGTGGTGGCCCCTGCTCTACGGTGGGCTGCTGGGGGTGTTGGGATGGCGGTGGGCAAAACCGTGGCCATGGGCTCGGTGGCTCCTTCTTGGAACCACGGTTGCAGTGGTCGCAGCGGATTTTGTAGAGAACGCAGCCCTGTCGGTGTACGTTGCCACCTTCCCTCCGGGCAGCCTGGGGTGGGCCCGGATTGCGGCCTGGGCGACATGCCTCAAATGGACCCTCCTCGCCGGTTTGCTTTTGTCTTTGGCCCTCCTGGGGTTCCGCATCCTTTGGCAGGCCCTCTTGAAGAATCGTTCTTAATCGCATATAATTCCCAACAGCAAACATCCATCATTTGATACGGGAGGTGACTCCATGGTTCAGCGGCTCAAGCGACGGGCCAGTTTTCAACGGGAACGCATCCTCACCCTTCTGGAGGGTGGAGGTCACTGGAGCGCTGAGGAAATCTATGAGTACCTGAAGCCCGAGATTCCCACCCTGTCCCTGGCCACCGTGTACCGCAACCTCAAAGTGCTGGAGGAAGAGGGACGAATCCGCCAGGTGGCGTTGGAGGGCCGGGACCACCGGCTGTGGGAAGCCACCAAACACCCCCCGCATGTGCACTTCGTGTGTACGGTGTGCGGCAAGATCGTGGATGTTCCTGTGAGCCTCAGCCAAATGGAGCAATCCTTACCCCAGGTGCCCGGAAAGGTGCAGGAGTTCCGAGGCACCCTGTACGGCGTCTGTCACGAGTGCCTGGAGAAGGGTTACGATGGATAAACTCCTCCAGCTGCTGGAGACCTACCCCTTTCTCCACCTTCTGGAGGTTCGCTTAGAGGACCCTCCCCGCGTGCGGGTGCAGTATCACGCCCACACCTCGGTGGAAGATCTGGCTCAAGCGGTGCGAGACCTCAAACGTGCGCTCCTGGACCTTTACCCCACCCTCACCCACCTGCGTCGTCGGATCAAACGGGACCGAGACGGTTGGGTGCTGCACGTGGACCCTGGTGAGGGCGTGCTCCGGGTGGAATGCCAGCGGGAGTACCCCTGCGAGGAGTCGCTCAAAACCCTGGAGTGGCTCATCCTGGAAGCCGAAGCAGTGCGGGAGGAGCAGGAACAATCGCACCTCCGACGCCGCATGACCCTGTTGACGGTGCTGGCTTTGGTTCTGGGGGTGGGAGGCCGGATGGTCTCCGTGGGCTGGTTGTCCTGGCTCTTGTACGTGGGGGCCTATCTGGCTGGCGGGTTCCACGCCACCTTGAGCGCCCTGGAGGCCCTGCGGAAGTTTGAGCTGGACGTGGACTTCCTGATGGTGGTGGCCGCCTTAGGAGCCGCCTACCTGGGGCATCCCTTTGAAGGGGTGATCCTGCTGTTTCTGTTTTCCCTGTCCAGCACCCTGGAGATCTGGGCCATGGACCGCAGTCGGCGGGCCCTGCGGCATCTCCTCAAGTTCCAATCCACCGAGGCCACCCTCCTTGTGGGGGACCGGGAGGTATCGGTACCGCCGGAGGTGCTGCAGCCCGGAGATTCCCTTCGGCTTCGGCCGGGCGAGCAGGTGCCCACAGACGCCCGGGTAGTGGAGGGCCAGGGCCATGTGGATGAGTCCACCCTCACGGGGGAGTCCATGGCGGTGCTCAAACGCCCAGGCGACCCCCTCTATGCGGGTACCTTGGTGATTGATGGTCATTTCCAGGCCCAGGTGACCCGCCGGCTGGAGGAATCCACCTTAGAGAAAACCCTTCTGTTGATCCGGGAAGCCCGGGAACGCAAAGCCCGGTCCCAGCGCATCGCCGACCTCTTTGGAGGGCCCTATACCTATGCGGTGATCCTGGGGGCCCTGGGGGTGTACTTCCTGTTCCGGTTCGTTCTGGGGATCCCCCACGAAACGTCCCTGTACCGGGCCATGGTGTTCCTGGTGGTGGCCTCTCCTTGTGCGGTGGTCATCTCTACACCGGCTTCCATCCTCACGGCCATTGCCCACGCTGCCCGTCGGGGTATCCTCTTCAAAGGAGGGGTGTACGTGGAGGAACTGGCCCAGAGTCGGGTGGTGGCCTTTGACAAAACCGGAACCTTAACCCAAGGACGCATTGAGGTTCGTCAGGTGGTGTCGCTGAACGGGTTTCAGCGGGAGGAAGTGCTCCAAATGGCAGCCTCGGTGGAGGCCCTTTCTGAGCATCCCTACGGCCAAGCCATCGTGCAAACGGCCCAGCGGGAAGGGGTGCCCCTGTTGCCTGTGCAGGGTTTCACCTACAAGGTGGGCGAGGGGGTAGAGGGGCAGGTTCAGGGGCGGCGGGTGTTCGTCGGTCGCCCTACAGAGACCCTGCTCCAGCAGGTGAAGCAGCAGGGGATCAACGGGGGTGCCACCCTGGTGGCCGTGTATATAGAGGGCCGGCCCGCAGGCCTTTTGGCCCTGGCAGACCAGATTCGCCCCGAAGCCCCCGAGGTGGTGCGGCAACTCAAGGCCCTGGGGGTGGAAGAGGTGGTGATGCTCACCGGCGACCGGCCAGAGGTAGCCGAACAGGTGGCTCAGGAGGTGGGCGTGGACCGGTTTTACGCCGGCCTCCATCCAGAGGACAAGGTGCGGGTGGTGCGGGAGTTGCAGGGCCAGGGCCGGAAGGTGGCCATGGTGGGCGATGGGGTGAACGATGGGCCGGTGTTGGCTGCGGCCCATGTGGGGGTGGCCATCGGCGGTGCCTCCACCGATGTGGCCCTGGAGACTGCCGATGTGGTGCTGATGAAGCAGGGCCTGCGCCGGCTTCCCTATGCGCTGCTGTTGGCCAAGAAGGCCCGTCGGGTGGTGCTGCAGAACTACCTGGTGGCCCTGGGGGTCATCGGGGTGATGGTGCTGCTGAACTTCTGGGGAAAGGTGCCCCTTACTTTGGGGGTGTTGGGGCACGAGGGCAGCACCGTGCTGGTGCTGCTCAACGGGCTTCGGCTCCTCATGCCCCTGCAGCAGAATCGGGGTTCGGGGTGGCGTTGAGTCTGGGGTGGGGGCTTGGGCTTCACAGGTGGGTTGACAGGTGGCAGGGGTCCCCATACCATAATCGGCCCCTTCGGAGGAGTCACCCGAAGGTGGGTTGACACTCACCCCGTGTTTGCGTAAGATAATGAGCCCGCGCAGGCGGGGTGACGGAACGGATCTTTGAAAAGGAAGAAGGATTGAGAAGGTGATTAAGCTACTAAGGGCGTCTGGTGGATGCCTAGGCGCCAGGAGGCGATGAAGGGCGTGGCCAGCTGCGATAAGCCTGGGGGAGGCGCCAGCAGCCTGTGATCCCAGGATGCCCGAATGGGGAAACCCGGCAGGGGTAAACCCCTGTCATCCCGCTTCGGCGGGAGGCGACACCCGGGGAACTGAAACATCTTAGTACCCGGAGGAAAAGAAAGAGACATCGATTCCCTGAGTAGCGGCGAGCGAAAGGGGAAGAGCCTAAACCGCTGTCGTGTTCAAGCCCGTGGGCGTTGCGGCAGCGGGGTCGTGGGGCGGAGTCGGAGGAGGCCACGGACTCCTCGGGGAGTGACAAAACGGCTTCTCAGCCGAAGCCGGTGGAAGACCGGCGCCATAGAGGGTGAAAGCCCCGTAGGCGAAGGGAAGTCGTCTCCCTGGACTCCGTACCCGAGTACCTCGGGACACGTGGAATCCTGAGGGAATCCGGGCGGACCACCGCCCAAGGCTAAATACTCCCTGGCGACCGATAGTGCACAAGTACCGTGAGGGAAAGGTGAAAAGCACCCCAGTGCGGGGAGTGAAATAGAACCTGAAACCAGACGCCTACAAGCAGTCGGAGGGTCCCGGCAGGAGAGAGCGCTTTGCGCCGCCTGCTGGGCCTGACGGCGTGCCTTTTGCATCATGAGCCTGGGAGTTACCCTCGTCGGCGAGGCTAAGGCCTTCCGGGCCGGAGCCGTAGCGAAAGCGAGTCCGAATAGGGCGCAGAGTCGGCGGGGGTAGACCCGAAACCGGAGCGACCTACCCATGGGCAGGGTGAAGCGGAGGTAACACTCCGTGGAGGCCCGAACCGGTGGACGTTGAAAAGTCCTCGGATGACCTGTGGGTAGAAGTGAAAAGCTAAACGAGCCCGGAGATAGCTGGTTCTCCCCGAAATGCCTCTAGGGGCAGCCTCGGGAATGAGTGCCACGGAGGTAGAGCACTGGATGGGCTAGGGGGGGACACCCTCCGAACCCAACCAAACTCCGAATGCCGTGGCATGCTTCCCGGGAGTGAGCCTGCGGGGGATAAACTCCGTAGGCGAGAGGGGAACAACCCAGACCGCCGGCTAAGGTCCCCAAGTGCTGGCTAAGTGGGAAAGGAGGTGGGGGCGCTGAGACAACCGGGATGTTGGCTTAGAAGCAGCCATCATTTAAAGAGTGCGTAACAGCTCACCGGTCGAGTGCCCCTGCGCCGAAAATGTAACGGGGCTTAAGCCAGCCACCGAAGCCGCGGACTTCAGAGGTCTCCGGACCTCTGGAGTGGTAGGGGAGCGTTCCCAGCGGGCTGAAGGTGTCGCGCGAGCGGCGCTGGACTGCTGGGAAGTGAGAATCCAGGCATCAGTAGCGATAAGGGTGGTGAGAATCCACCCCGCCGTAAGCCCAAGGTTTCCTGGGGAAGGTTCGTCCGCCCAGGGTTAGCCGGCCCCTAAGGCGAGGCCGAAGGGCGTAGCCGATGGGAAAGGGGTTAATATTCCCCTGCCACCCAGGTGGAGTCCGCGGGGTGACGCAGAAGGGAAGGGCCAGCCGGGTGATGGATGTCCCGGTCTAAGCCTGTAGGGGGCGCCTCCAGGCAAATCCGGAGGCGTGCCTGGGGAAACCCGGGCAACCCTGAGAGGTGATGGGGACCCGGGTCTACGGACCCGGGGAACTGGCTCGGACCACGCTGCCAAGAAAACCCTCGCGGACGCTGAAGCCTGGGTGACCGTACCGCAAACCGACACAGGTGGGCGGGCCGAGTATGCTCAGGCGCGCGAGTGAGCCCCCGTTAAGGAACTCGGCAACTTGGCCCCGTAACTTCGGGAGATGGGGTGCCCAGAGTACGTGAAACCCCCCGCGGGGAGTAGCGGAAATGGGCCGCAGTGGCCAGGGCCTGGCGACTGTTTACTAAAAACACAGGACTCCGCGAACTCGGGAAGAGGACGTATGGGGTCTGACACCTGCCCGGTGCCGGAAGGTTAAGGGGAGGGGTGCAAGCCCCGAACCGAAGCCCCGGTAAACGGCGGCCGTAACTATAACGGTCCTAAGGTAGCGAAATTCCTTGTCGGGTAAGTTCCGACCTGCACGAATGGTGTAACGACTGGGCCG
>CAYOQK010000022.1:0-78272 GCA_964406105.1 uncultured bacterium
ATCCCGAAAACTCCCAACGTCTCCAATACATCGCCACAGCGCCAAACCATCTCACCGTTCCTTCGGTAGGACGTTTAGACCTCCGGCTCTCCCCTGCTCTTCTCAACACCTTCACCACTTTGCAACCCACCTACACCCAACAGGGGGAAAAGAAGGATTTTCTTGTCCACACCTTTGGATTTCGTTCTTGGATGATTTTCCCCTTGCATCTGGAATCCTCACTTTTGGGTTTTTTGGTGCTCCACGCTCAAAGCCCTCATAGTCCCCTTCCTCCCTATCAAGTGCAGATGCTGGAGCAATTCGCTCACTTGACTTCCCTTCTGCTTTTTTGGGGGCTTACCCAGCATCAGCGACGCGAACAGGAACAAACCATTCAAAAGTTCTTGGATGCCCTTACCCAACTCCTGCACATCACCAACGAAGATAGTCTGCGACAAAAGATCGTAGAAGTGGCCTGTGATCTGATGGATGGCGACGCCGCCAGCTTCATGATCTACGACCGAGAAGCCCGCAGTTTCGTGATCACCGCTGCCAAAGGCCTGTCCGAACATTACGTAGAGGCCCAACGAATCCCCGGAGACCGGGTCCGCACCCTCATGGGCACGGGATACACCCCGGTGTATGTGCGCAACCTGCAGGAGCGGTTCTACGGGGACCTCCACCTGATCCGCGAGGAAAACCTACGAAGCGTCATCTCCGTGTTCGTACGGCGTGAGGGCGAGGTGTACGGCATCCTCAACGTGTACAGCAAGGGTGAAGTGCGGGAGTTCTCGGTGACCAAGCGGCAACTCTTCTCCTACCTGGCCGTGCTGGCCTCCTCCATCCTGGAGAACATCTACCTGTACCACGCAGCCCTGCGGCAAAGCAAGATTCTGGAAACCCTTAACGCCCTGGGACGCCACGTGATCCGTCACATCAACACCCCCGACGCCTCCTGGCAAAGCCTGCTGGCTGTAATCGCCGACATGCTCACCTGCCAACACGTGTACCTTATCCGCCACCGCGGTGACGAGTGGGTGGAACTCTTCGGCTTTTCCCGCAAGGACCAGCAGTTCCAAGAGGAACACCTCTCCCTGGAGGACTTCAAACAACGGTTCCCCGACCTCCCCGACATCTCCGTACTTGCCGAACGGGAAGTGCACATCAGCGACGGCCAGGTGTACAACCTGTATCTCACCCAAATTGAGGACCACCAATGGCTGCTGCGGCTGGAAATGCCCCTGCTGGACCTCCTGCAGGAGGCCTACATGGATATCCTGCAAGGCATCGCCGACCTGCTGAGCCTGGGGTTGATCGGCATGTCCCACTTTGAAAACGAGCGTCGCCGCTCTGAGGACATCGCTCTCATCAACCAAATGCTTCGGCTTACCTTCACGGCTGAAGACCCTGAAGCCGCGCTGACGGAGATCTTTGAAAACCTGCGGCACCGCCTCCAGGCCACTTGGCTGGCCCTGGTGGACCCCAGGAAATCCGAGGACGAACAACCCTTCCGAGTGCTCGCCCCGGCTCACCCCCGAGACGAAGCCCATCTGGCGCTGAAACAGCACCGGGAGGCTCTGCTCAAAGCCCTCCGGCTCAAAGAGGTGCTCCAAACCCGCGTGCACGACCGAATTCGCTTGGGGGTCCCCCTGATTGCACGCCACGGCTCCAAGGGCATGCTCTTCTTGGAAATCCCTGCGGAACGCTACGACCCAGGCTATACCCCCTCTTTCCTGGAAACCCTGGCCTCAGAACTGGCCGCTGTTTTGGAAAACGTAGACCTCTCCCGCCAAACTCAGGAAACCCTCCAACGCTTGGAAACCACCCAAATGCAACTGATTGAATCCTCTAAACTGGCCGCCATCGGCGGGTTGGCCGCAGGCGTGGCCCACGAGATCAAAAACCCCCTGTTCATCATCCAAGGCATCGTGGAGATGTGGCAACGCAAACTCCAAAGGCAACAGCCCACGGTGTCCAAAGAGGACATCAAAAAGGTGCTGGACTCCGTGAACCGGATTGACCGCATCGTAAAGTCCCTCTTGAACTACGCCCGGAGCTCCCAGGAGAAGACCGTGGAACGTGTGCACCTGGATGAGGCCATCGTAGGCGCCCTGGAATTCATGAAACACTCCTACGAAAAGGAAGGCATCCGGCTGAACTACGACTTTGACCCTAAAATGCCCCCTCTCCTCGCCAACCGGGGCGAGATCATGCAGGTGGTAAGCAACCTGGTACAAAACGCCCGAGACGCCATCGTCAGCAGCCAAAAGGGCGACAGCATCGTGGTGGCCACCCGGTTCCTGGGAGACACGGTGGAAATCCGGGTGTGGGACAACGGGCCCGGTATCCCACAAGAGATCCGCGAGCAGATCTTTGAACCCTTCTTTAGTACCAAACCCCCAGGCGCCGGCACAGGCCTGGGCCTCTCCATCGTAAAACGCTTAGTGGAAAAAATGGGGGGCACCCTGACCCTGAACACCGAGGAGGGCCAGTACACCGAGTTCGTGATCCACATCCCCTACACACCTCCAAAGCCCACCCGACCGGAGACCAGCCCTTCAGACACCCCGCAACGCCAAGACCTGTTCAAGGGCAAACGGTTCCTGGTGGTGGATGACGAGGAACAGATCACCGAAATCGTGGCCAAGTATCTGCAGGACCTGGGCGCCCAGGTGGTGGTTTTCAACAACCCCAAACTGGCACAGAAGCGCGCCCGGTTTGACCGCTTTGACGCCCTGATCCTGGATATTCGCATGCCTGAGGTAGACGGCTTCCAAATCTACGAAGACCTGCTGCAGGAAAACCCCCACAATGCCCAGCGAGTGCTCTTCCTAACCGGTGGCGTGGGGGACCGGGCCATCCGCGAGTACTTGGAAAGGAACCAACTCCCCTATCTCACCAAACCCGTGGCCTTAGACGAGCTGCGCGACGCCCTGCTGCAACTCCTGCTTCGGACCCAAGAACAAACCTCCACTTCAGACGCATGAACACCCTGGTGGTTATCCCGGCATACAACGAGGAACGCCACCTTCCTATGCTCCTCCAACGCTTGCAACGCGTGGTTTCCTTGGATCACGTGCTGGTGGTGGACGATGGTTCCCAGGACCAAACCGCCACCGTGGCCCGCCGGGCCGGCGCACAGGTGCTGCAGAACCCGGAGAATCGCGGCAAGGGATACAGCTTGTACCAAGGGTTTCGGCGGGCTTTGACCGCGGGATACGAGGCCGTGATCACCCTGGACGCCGACCTTCAACACCCCCCGGAAAAGATCCCCGAGTTCCTAAAAAAAGCCGAAGAGGGGTACCATGTGGTGGTGGGCTCCCGGTTTCACAACCTCCAGGGCATGCCTTTAGACCGCTATCTGACCAACAAAACCACCACCCTGGTGCTCTCGGTGCTGGCTGGCCAACGCCTCCAAGATACCCAAAGCGGATACCGCTTGATCCGGCGCGAGGTGCTGGAACGGTTTCGCCCTACCACCTTCCGCTTTGATTTTGAGTCGGAACTCCTGTTCCAAGCGGCCATGTACGGGTTTCGGATCGGCTATGTTCCCATTCCCACCATTTACGGACAGGAGAAGAGCTCCATCCACAAGGTTCGGGATACCTGGCGATTCATTCGCCTAAGCCTAAAACTCCTCACATGGCACTGATCCTGTTGACCAACGACGATGGCATCCGGGCTCCGGGGTTACGCACCCTGGAACGTCATCTGGCCCAACGCCACGAGGTATGGGTGGTGGCACCGGAAACCGAGATGTCCGGCGCCAGCCACTCCATCACTCTCCACCGGCCGGTCACGCTCAAGGCCTACGGGCCCCGTCGGTTTTCCCTCACGGGTACCCCAGCGGACTGCGTGCTGGTGGCCTTGCACGGTGTGCTTCCCCGGCCTCCCCAGGTGGTCATCTCCGGCATCAACCACGGGTACAACGTTGGGGAGGACGTGTTCTACTCTGGTACCGTGGCCGGCGCTCGGGAGGCTGCCCTGCTGGGCGTGCCGGCCTTAGCGGTATCCGTAGCCCCAGAGGCCCACTTTGACGCTGCCCTGCCCTTTGTGGACCGTTTGCTGACCTTCCTGCTACAACAGGAGCGACCTTGCCTCTTGAACCTGAACGTGCCCGAGGCCTATCCTGTGAAGGGCCTGGAAGTGGTCCGCTTGGGCAACCGAAGCTATGTAGATCCCGTGAAAAACCAGGGCAACAACCGCTTTGTGATCGGCGGCACCGCCCAGTGGTCTGCCGAAAAGGGCACCGACCTATGGGCCCTGTCCCACGGTTATGCCGCCGTAACCCCTTTGGTGGTGGACCTGACGAACCATGAAGATCTGGCAAGACTCCGAAGATCCCTATAAGGCCAAGCGTGAGTGGATGGTGGAAACCCAGATCCGTGCTCGGGGGATCCAACATCCTCGTGTGTTAGAGGCGATGCGGGTCATCCCCAGGCACCGCTTCGTGCCGCCCGAGTTCCAGGACGAGGCCTACGAAGACTATCCTCTCCCCATCGGGCACGGTCAAACCATTTCCCAACCCTATATGGTGGCCGCCATGACCGAGGCCCTGGAACCCGAGGCTCACCACCGGGTTCTGGAGATCGGCACCGGTTCAGGGTACCAAACAGCCGTTTTGGCGTACCTGGTGCGGGAGGTGTACACCATTGAGTACGTGCCTGAACTCGCCGAACGCGCCCAGCGGGTCTTGGCAGACCTGGGGTTCACCAACATCCATTTCCGTGTGGGCGACGGCACCTTAGGATGGCCCGAAGCAGCCCCCTTTGACCGGATTCTCGTGGCTGCTGCGGCGCCTGAAGTGCCCCCACCCCTCTGGGAACAGCTGAAGCCTGGAGGCATCTTGGTGATCCCTCTGGGTGATCTCTGGGGCCAGGAACTCTACAAGATCCGCAAAACCCCGGAGGGCGAACGGGTGGACGAAGTGCTTTTCCCCTGTGCCTTCGTGCCCCTCCGGGGGGCCTACGGGTTTCGCGGCTAACCGTTATACTTTCCCGCATGAGTGTGGCCCGAGGCAAAGAGTTTGATTTTCACCGGGTGACCGATCGGATCACCGCATTGGGCGGCCCCTATGCCTATGTGTACTGGGTGATCGGCGAACAGGCTCTGCTGATTGATGCGGGCACAGTGGTCTGGGGGCGAAAACTGCGGCAGGTGATTCCCGTGTATCTGGACTATGAAGAGTTCACCTGGCACGTGCTCACCCACAGCCACTACGACCACCTGGGCGGCACCCCAGAACTCTACGAGGCCTTCCGAGACCTTCAAATCGGCGCCCACCCCCGTGTGAAACGGGTCCTGCAAAGTCCACGGGCTCTGGAGCACATCACCCGTATGAATCAAAAGGAACTTTTGGCCTGGGGCCGGCCCCGCACCCAGGCCGAAGGGTACCGATTCCGGCCCTTTCCCATCCACCGAGAACTCACCGAAGGCCACCGGTTGCACCTGGGCGACGGCGTGGAGATTGAAGTTTTGGAAACTCCAGGGCACACACGGGACTCCCTCACCTACATCATCCACCCGGGCGGGGTGGCGGTGGTGGGCGAAGCCGCAGGGGTCCCGAATTGGAAAGGGGATTTCATCCTCCCCCAGTTCCTATCCGATTACGAGGCATACCTGGCCTCCTTGAAGAAACTCATGGCCCGTGAGGACATTGAGGTGCTGGGGCTGCCCCACGAGCGGATCATCTTCGGCCGGTCGGCCGTGCGGGAGTACCTGCAGCAATCCTACGAAACCACTCTGGAGTATGCCCAAGACATCGCCACCGCCCTGAGGAGGCACGGCGGAGACGCAAAGGCTGCAGAAGAGGAGATTTTCCAGCGGTATTACGGCCCCAAGGAGTTGCGGCAACCGGAGTTCGCCTTCCGGGCCAATCTCCAGGCTCAGATCCGAGCCATCGCTCGCCATTTGGGCTTGCAGTAGCCCCCCTCGCCAACACAGCGAAGGGCCTTTCGCTTAGAGATCCCCCAACCCTACACGACTGCTTGGCGGGATCCCCCGGCCGTTCACAGGGATGGATGGAGCCCCACCCTATCGGCCATCCTGGAAGAACAAGGCGCATGGACGATCCCGGCCGAAGGGATAAACACCAAGCCCTTAGGGCTAACGGCAAGGGCTGGGCGGATTTACCTGAAACCCCGGTTAAACGGTTCCAGGGGAAAGATGTGGGGCGGCCCCGCCCCTGCGGGCGGGGCCGCCCCACATCCTCAAGACTTTTTACCGTTACTCAGCGCGACGGATACCCGCCAGCTCTTGGAGCAACCGCCAGTTCTGCAAACGGTCTTCGTTTACCTGCTTCAGGAACTCCGAGGGATTACCGTTTTCGTCAAAGTGCTTGCGGAACCGGCCCTCGCCTCGGGCAAAGGTGATGAAATCAATCACCTCGCCGGTCCGAGGATTCACGTACCAGTCCTTGGTGACCGCAGGGTTGCCTGCCAAAGAGAGCCGCTCCCGGATGGTCTTGCCCTTGCTGGGGTTGTAAATGAGCAGAGGAAAGGCCCGGGAGTACACGGCCATCTTGGCTCGCAGAGCGGCCTCGTCGTCCGCCACTCCATGCTCAGGTTGACAGGTGTTGTAGGCGATCACCACCGCCGGGCCCGGATACTCGGCAGCCTCCAAAACAGCCTGGTAAAAGTGGTTGATGTGGTACGCGGTGGTCTGGGCCACGAACACCTCCGGATGCATCATGAGGATGCGGGCGATCTCCTTGCGACGTTCCACTTTGCCGGGCAAGGCTTTGCCGAAGGCGGCCATCTTGGCCTCCTGCCCTGTAAAGGTGGAAGTGGAGGCCTGGCCGCCGGTATTGGAGTACACCTGGGTGTCCAGCACCAGCACATTGATGTCCATGCCCGAGGCCAGCATCCGGGAAAGGGCTTGGAATCCGATGTCGTACATGGCACCATCGCCGCCCAGCACCCAGAGTTTCTTGTCTTGCCAGCCCATCTGGTTCCAGCGGGCCCGCACCCCCATGGCCACGGTGGCCGCGTTTTCAAACAGGGAGTTCATCCAGGGCACGAGATACGGGTTAAAGGGGTAAGTAGAGCCGTACACGGTATTACAACCGGTGGCTGCCACCAGGGCCAGGTTCTCTTTGCCGTATTTGAAGCCCATGGCTGCCAGCATCATGCGGATCGTGGTGGCTTGGCCGCAACCGGCACACGAGCCCGCACCTCCCACATAAAGCAGGGAATCCCCCAGGAGCATGATGTCGGCCAGAGCCTTCTCGGTGATGTACTCCCGTGGGGTGTCGGGAAGGCGACGGAAGAAGTGGAACACCTTGCGGTACTTGGGTATTGTGTCTTCCTCCTTGGGGCGCATGATCAGGGCATCGTAGCCCATCTCGTGGCATACGGTCACGCACTCACCGCACCCCTTGCACTTGGTGGGGTCCACGTAGATGGCAAACAGGGCAGGTTCCAAACCGCGTTTGGTGGGCAGCTCGTAAAACTTCTTGGTTTTGGCCAAATGGGCTCTGATGAGGGGCCGGTCCTCCTCAGGCACCTGTTCCAGGTACTCGGGCACCTTGGACTCGGGGATCACCTTGCCCAGAATAGCGGTGTCCGGGCACTCGGTTACGCACTTCATGCAGGCCACGCAGTTGGTGCTGATGAACTCAGGGATTTCCAGGCCCACGTAGGAGAAATCGCGTAGGGCTCCGGTGCCTGGGGGGATGATGGACCGGGCCACGCCCACATCCGCAGGCAGCTCGGTATCGCCTACACCCTTGCGGTATGCCCCAATCACGCGCTCGTTGAAGTCGGCCACGTACTCCTCCACGTTCAGCAGGCCCACAGAGGGCAACCGGGTTTCGTGGAGGGCCTTGTGTTCCCCCGGCAGTTTGGTAGCTGGAGCCTCTTCGGGCTCCAGAAATTCGTCAAAGAGGTCCTCGTGATGGGGGGTCTTCTGGAACTCTTCCCCCGTGGACTTCTTGTCCTGATCGGCCATGATGTTCACACTCCTTTTGCCATTGCCCGAACAATGTCGGTCATGGAGATGACCCCGATGGGATATACCTGATGGTTCCGGGTCTCTGTGACCACCAGTCGGTGGATCCCATGTTTTTTCATGAGTTTTGCTGCCTCTTCCAGGGTGGCGTCTGGCGAGATGGTCACCACCTCTCGGGTCATGATGTGTTTGGCCGACAAGCCGCGCCACTGCTCCCAGTATTCCTCGTGAACACGGATGTTGACCAGATCGGTTTGGGAAACCACGCCGGCCAGAGTCCCATCGTCGTTGACCACCACCAGGGCCGAGATGTTCTTATCGCTCATCAGTTTGGCCACCTCCTGGATGGGTGTGTAGGGGTGGCAACTGATCACGTTCTTGGACATAAAGTCCCGAACCTTCATCCCACACCTCCTATGAGGCGGCCTTCGCCTCTTCCCAGATGATCTCTTTGGGGATTTCAAAGACCTCCCGGTATCCCCGTTTTACGGCCTGGAGGTTGTCCTGAACCACCTGCTCTCCGCGTTTGCCGAAGAACTTGCGGAGGGAGCGTTCCACGGCCTCAAAGATTTGGTCTTCGGTGAGACCCCGCTCTTTAAAGAACGGTACCACCTTGAGGAACACCCCCAAAAGCACGATGCCCTGCATCCGCACCTGCAGGTCGGGGCGAGAGGCCACCTCCCGAGCGATCTTGGCAGTATCCAAGGCCAGCACCCGGATGTTCTTCTCACGGATCACATCCCGGGCCGACCACGGGATGGAATGCCAAATCTCCCGGGGATCCGTTTCCGTGGTGTTGATGAACAGCATGCCCCCTGGTTTGATGCCCGCAAGGGGGTTCCCCAGGTTGAAGGCGTTCAGGTTGTTGATGGGCACAAAGTCCACTTCCTTGAGCATGGAGTGGATGCGGATATGCTCAGGGGCAGCGATCAGGTAGTAGGTGGTGGGCAATCCCTTCTTCTCGGCCCCGTATTGGGGATAGGCCTGTACCTTGAGGTTCAGCAGGTCGGCCACCAGGGTAGCGATCACCTTGTTGGTGGTTACCGAGCCCATGCCCCCGACCGAGTGGCCCCGCATGGTGAAGGTGCCCTCGGGCAAGCAGTCTGGATCTTCGGGCCGTTCCAGGGCGTACTTGTGTTTGATGTTGAGCACGAAGTAGCGGTGCTCCCCTTGGTCCAACATGTGCTTCATCACGGCCAGGAAGTCGCCAGGCCGCACATCGCGCCCGCCCAAGCCCGCGGAACCGTAGTACACATACGGGATCCGGTCCACCTTGGGGTAGTCCTCGGGATACCCGTGGGCGCCAATCAGGGCATCGGCAAAGGCGGATTTGATCTCCCGAGCCAACGGGTTAGACTGGGCCGGGGGATCGTCCAGCCGTTCCACCACAGCAAAGGCCTTAACGTGTTTGAGGGCATTCACGATCTCTGGGCCAGGGAAGGGCCGAAGGGTTCGGGGATTCAGCACGCCCACCTTCCAGCCGTACCTCTCGCGGGCATAGTCCACAGCCGCCATGGCGGTTTCGGCCATGGTGCCCAGGGCCACGATGGCGTACTCGGCATCCTCCAAACGGTAGGGTTCAATGAGGTCGTAGTGCCGACCCGTGAGTTCGGAGTACTCGCGCATGGCCTGCCGAAGAAAGGTCTTCAGGTGGTCGTAGAAGTACCGCTGGGCGATTTTCCCCTTCATGTAGCTGTCTTGGTTCTGTACTACCCCGATCATCAGAGGATGGTAGGGGTCCATGTAGTTCATCAGTTTCTCGCGGGGGTCGCCTACAAACTGCTTCATGAGTTCGGGCTCGGGCAACCGCAGGGATTCAATCGTGTGGGTGGTGAGGAATCCATCCTGGACCACCATGTAGGGGGTTTGGCTGTCCTCTGCGGCCCGTCGGGCGATGAGGGCCAGGTCGGCTGCCTCTTGGGCATTCTTAGCGAACACGATGCCCCAGCCCACATCGGCCACACCAAACACGTCGTCGTGGCCTGCGTGCACGTTCAAACTCTGGCTGGTTAGCGCTCGGGCACCGATATGGAACACCACCGGCAGCCGCTTCCCAGCGATGACGTAGAGCACTTCCTTCATCAGGATGAGGCCCTGGCTGGAGGTGAAGTTCACCACCCGACCACCGGCCGCGGCAAACCCCTCCGCCGCCGATGCGGAACTGTGCTCGGACTCGGGCTCAATGAAGATGAGAGGGGTGCCCCACAGGTTTTTTTGGCCTGCTGCCACCCGCGCTTGGTACCCCACACCCATGGGGGTGGAGGGCGTAATGGGATAGGCGCAGGCCCCTTCGGTGATCTGGGACTCTACCCACACCACAGCCTCGGAACCGTCGGCGGTGGTTGGGATCCCGGGGAAGGGGACCTTCTTGTTGGAAACCATGGTCTGACGCCTCCTTGGGTTTCTCACATCAAGCGACAATTATAAGCGAAATTTCAAATTTTTGACCGGGGGCAGGGCTCTTTTGCTTGAAAATTCAGGGATCCGGAGCCCCATCCCCCCTCAGCCCCCGGCCTCCGGTATGGCATACAAACCCCAAGACAACATCGCAACCCCTTGAGGCCCAAAGAGTTCGTTGTTTTAGATGCCCCACACCCTGGAACCATCCAAGAGATCCCGTTTTCTGGGAGAACCACGGTTTCCACAAGGCCTCGCTTTGGTGTTTCTTGTTGGTGTTTCTTGCCAGCACCAAGGCGTGCGGTTATAGTTATCAGGTGTAAACGGGCCATAAAAGGAGGTGTAGTGTGCGGCGTAGTGGTAAGCGGTACGGGCTCTTGATGCTGGGAGCCTTGTTGGCGTGGAGTGTGGTGCTCCATGCCGATTGGACCTTCATCGGCGGCGGCTACATCAACGGGGTCCACATGCTCGGCAACGAGGTGTGGACCGCGGAGAGCGATGGCCGGATCCGCCACTCCTCCGATGGAGGCGAAACCTGGGAAAGCCTGTTGGTACCTGCAGCGGTGCGACTGAGCGGCGTGTACTTCATAGACAGCAATACCGGCTGGGCCGTGGGATCCGACGGCACCATCTTCCACACCACCGACGGAGGCCAAACCTGGGAATGGCAAACCTCGGGGATCTCCAACGATCTCAAGGGCGTGTTCTTCGTGGATGCCCAAACCGGCTGGGCCTGGGGCCGTTCGGGGAAGATCCTCCACACCGAAGACGGGGGCGCCACCTGGGTACAGCAAACCTCCGGGGTGACCAGCACCCTCTATTGGGGCTGCTTCTTAAACGACACCTTAGGCTACGTGGGCGGCTCCTCCGGCAAGATCCTGAAGACCACCGACGGTGGCAACACTTGGGTGCTGCTCAACAGCCCCACCACCAGCTCCTTGTACGATGGATGGTTCGTAAACGATACCGTGGGCTGGGTGGTGCGGTCCTCGGGCCGAGTGTACAAGACCACCGACGGCGGCCAAACCTGGACCCAACAGAACTCTAACACCACCAACACCCTCTACGGTGTGTACGCTACGGACGAGAGCCACGCCTGGGCGGTGGGCAAGAACGGCACCGTGATCTACACCACGGATGGGGGCGAAACCTGGGTGGCCCAAACCGACATCACCTCCAATTACTTCAAGCAGATCGTGATGGCCCCGGATCACCTCACCGGCATCGCCGTAGGTTGGGGTGGTGCCATCTACAAGACCACCGACGGTGGCCAAACCTGGACACCCAAAGCCCAAGAGACCTGTCCGGGCTTCCGGCGGGTGGCCTTCGGGGACGCCGATAACGTATGGGCCGTGGGCATCAACGGCGCCGTTTACCATTCTGGTGACGGCGGCCTCACGTGGGAACGTCAAGAGAGCCACACTTCTTCCTTCCTCATGGGCGTAGATTTCCTGGATGGGTCCACTGGCTGGTTCGCTGGCTATGACGGGGCCGTGGGCTTCACCACTGACGGCGGTCAAACCTGGACCCTCGTGGACGCTGGCACTACTGAGGACCTGAACGACGTGGAAGTGACCACCTCCCAAGTGGTGTACATCGTGGGGCAGAACGGGTTTGCTGCCATGACCGTGAACGGCGGCCAAACTTGGAGCCCGCTCAACACCGGCACCACCGACGACATCAAGAGTGTGGAGTTCTTCAACCCCAACGTGGGCATCGCTGTGGGCGACAACGGCCTGATCCTGCGCACCCAAACCGCTGGCCTCCTTTGGGATAACGTGTCCGGTGTCACCACCAATCGGCTTTACGACGTGGCCTTCCGCGATTCGCTGCATGTGTTTGCCGTAGGAGTGGATGGCACCCTGATCTACTCCGAAGACGGCGGCGTCACCTGGTCCACCCTCAACAGCGGTACCAGTCTGGACCTTTACCGCATCACCTTCGCCTCGGAAACCGAGGGTTGGATCGCCGGGGGCGGCACCGATGCCTCTGTTCTCCTCCACACCACCGATGGCGGCCAAACCTGGGAACCGGTGGACCTCCATTCAGACCTCGCCGTTTGGGGCATTGATGTGATCCAACTGGACCGGGGCGATTACCTGGGCGTTGCCGCTTCCAACGGCGGCGCCATCTACCGGTATTCCACCCTGCCCACTTGGCCGGAACTCACCATCGCTGAGATCCAGGGCATGACCGATCACTCTCCCTACGAGGGCGACACCGTGATCACCTATGGCATCGTGACCGGCACCTACAGCCACGGGTTCTTCATGGAAGAGCGGCCTGGCGGCGCCTGGCACGGCATCTGGGTGTACACGAGCGATCCCCCCACCGTGGCCGTCGGCGACAGTGTCAAGGTGGTGGGCCCCGTGCAGGAGTACTACGATCTCACTGAGATCTCCCATCCGGTGTCCGTAGAAGTGCTGGCCAGCGGCCTGACCCCGCCAGGTCCCACGGTGCTCCCCACCGGCGAGGTGCCCCAGGAGCAGTATGAGGGCGTGTTTGTCCGCGTGGAGAACGCCGTGTGCACGAATCCGGATCTCGGCTACGGCGAGTGGGAGGTGGACGACGGCTCCGGCCCCGTGCGGGTGGACGACAAGGGTGTGGCCTTTCTCCCCGATTCCGGTCAACGGTACAACGTCCAGGGCGGCCTGTTTTACTCCTACGGCAACTACAAGATTGAACCCCGCGACTCCTCCGACATTGAGGAGGTTGGGGGGCCCATCGTGCTCTTCTACGATGACTTTGAAAGTGGCTTAGACCACTGGACCGGCGACTGGGGCCTGCAAGAAGGCACGGCCCACTCCCCCACGCACTCCTACACCGACAGCCCCAACAGCAACTACCCGGATATGTCGGTGCTCATTGGCGCCATGAACCAAGGCGTAGACCTCACCGGCTATGCCGGTGCCTTCCTATACTTCTGGTACATGCACTGGCTGGAACAGGGGTTTGACTACGGCTACTTGGACGTGTCTGTGGACGGTGGCAATTCCTGGATCACCCTCAAAACCTACAACGACACCGTGGACACTTGGACCCACGACACCGTAGACCTCTCGGCCTTCGTGGGCAACAGCGATGTCCGGATCCGGTTCCGCCTGGTAACCGACCCTGCGTACAACGAAGACGGCTGGTACGTGGACGACGTGATGATCGTGGCGTCCACCGAAGACGTCACCCCGCCCCTGATCCTCCACGAACCGCCGGCCGACACCCAAAGCATCGTCACCGCCTACACCGCCATGGCCGTGATCCTGGACTACTCCGATCTTGCCTATGACAGCCTGTACTACCGGTTTGAAGGTGGCGATTGGGTGGGCCTGACCCCTGAATCCGTGGTGGGCGACACCCACTACTACGTGATCCCGGCCACCCCCACCCTGGGCACACCGGTGGAGTACTACTTCGTGGCCCAGGACGTGCAGGGGAACCGGGCGGTGAGTGAGACCTACTCCTACATCACGGGCTATGTGGTGTACTACGACGACGGCGATCCCGAGTACATCACCAACATCACGCCGGGCATGGACATGGCCGTTCGCTTTGACACCGACTTTGCAGGCGACGATACTGCTTGCCAGGTGCTTTGGCTCGCCTACAACTTCTACCGTGATACCCAACACCCTCTGGACACCGTGGAGGTCTATGTGTGGTACCTGGGCAACGAGGATCTGCCTGGCGAGGTGGCCTTCGGTCCACGGGCCGTGTGGCCGGCCAACACGCCGGATAACCCCCACGCCTGGACCTATGTAGACCTGCGACAGGACTCCGTGATCCCAGTGCCCCCGGCGGGCCGGTACCCCGTGACCTTCTTCGGCGGCGTCCATTTCCGCAGCGCCTATCCCACCATCCTGCTGGATAGCCCCGCCCAGTTCGGCCATTCCGTGGCTCGGGTGCCCGGTGGCAATTGGCTCTTGGTGGACGCCGACTACTTCTTCCGAGCCATTGTGGCACCGGTGCATTACACTGTGGTGCACGAGGGCACCGATGCTCTGCCTCGGGTGTTCGCTCTGGGCACGGCTTCCCCCAGCCCCTTCCGCCACAAGACCACCCTGCGGTTCGCTCTGCCCAAAGCCACCCACGTAACCCTGGAGATCTTTGACCATGCGGGCCGCCGTGTGCGTACCTTGGTCAACACCGAGATGCCCGCTGGGTACCACTCACTCACCTGGGACGGCACCGACGGCCAAGGGCACCGTTTGGCCTCGGGCCTGTACTTCTACCGACTGGTGACACCGGAGTACCGGGCTGTGAGGAAGGTGCTGCTGATCCGCTGAGCCACGGTTTGCCAAGGTCTTTAAGGGGGCGGCGATACACCCTCGCCGCCCCCTTTTTGGTTCCCTTTTCCCCAAAGCCCCTGAACTCTGGGAAAAGGGACCTTCTCTGGTTCCGCAAACCTTCCAAATCCTTTACACTAAGCCATCATGGGTGCTTTGGTCTTCAGCGGGAAGGAATTGGCCGCCCGCGTGCGGCAAGAGGTCAAGGAGGAAGTGGAGGCTTTAAAGGCCCAGGGGGTACAGCCCTTTTTGGCGGTCATCCTCGTGGGCGATGATCCCGCTTCCCAGGTTTACGTGCGCAACAAGGAACGCTCTGCTCAAAAGGTCGGTATCGCATCCCACACGTATCGGCTCCCTGCAGAAACCTCCCAGGAGGAACTGCTAAGGCTTCTCCGGAAACTCAACGAAGATCCCCAGGTGCACGGCATCCTGGTCCAGCTCCCCCTTCCCGATCACATCAACGAGCGCGACATCATCCTGTCCATCAATCCCATCAAAGACGTGGATGGGTTCCATCCTGAGAACCTGGGTCGCTTGGTGGCTGGCTATCCCCGGTACCTGCCGTGCACTCCAAGGGGTGTGATGCGGATCCTGCACGAGGCCGGGGTCCAGTTGCAGGGCAAGGAGGCTGTGGTGGTGGGCCGAAGCGTGATCGTGGGGAAACCCATGGGCCTGATGTTGCTGGCCGAGCACGCCACGGTGACCACCGTGCACTCCCGAACCCGCGATCTGGCGTTCCACACCCGCCGGGCCGATGTGCTGGTGGTGGCAGCTGGGCGTGCGGGCCTTATCAAAGGCGATATGGTCAAGGAGGGTGCCGTGGTCATTGATGTGGGAGTAAACCGAATGCCCGACGGATCCCTAAAGGGCGATGTGGAGTTTGATGAGGTGGTGGAAAAGGCCTCGGTGATCACGCCGGTGCCCGGGGGCGTCGGGCCTATGACCGTGGCCATGTTGATGAAGAACACCGTGGAAGCTGCCAAACTTCAAACCCTAAACCGGGAGGGTTGACATGCTTTCGGATATTGAAATCGCCCAGCGGGCGGAGCTCAAACCCATAGAGGAGATCGCCCAAAAGATCGGTCTTGACGCCAGCGTCATTGAAAAGTACGGCCACTACAAGGCCAAACTCCCCCTATCCATCCTGAAGGAGCGCGAAAAGGACCCCGATGCCAAACTCGTGCTCGTTACGGCCATCAACCCCACCCCTATGGGGGAGGGCAAAACCACCGTGTCCATCGGGCTGTCCATGGCGTTGAATCGCCTGGGCAAACGCTCGGTGGTGGCCCTGCGCGAGCCCTCCTTGGGGCCGGTGTTCGGTGTGAAGGGAGGCGCCACCGGAGGCGGGTACTCGCAGGTGGTACCCATGGAGGACATCAACCTCCACTTTACCGGTGATTTCCACGCCGTGTCCAGCGCCCATAACCTGCTGTCGGCGATGATTGATAACCACATCCACCAGGGCAACGCCCTGGGCATTGACGCCCGCACCCTTCTGTGGCGTCGGACCATAGACATGAACGATCGGGCGCTGCGGCACATCGTGGTGGCTTTGGGCGGCAAGGCCAACGGCTTTCCCCGGGAAGACGGCTTTGACATCACACCGGCCTCTGAAATCATGGCCATCCTGGGCCTGGCTCGGGACTACGTGGACCTCAAGAACCGGCTGGGCAACATCCTGGTGGGGTTCACCTACGAGAAAAAACCGGTGTACGCCCGCGACCTGGGGGCCCACGGCGCCATGGCCGCCCTGCTCCGTGATGCCCTGAAACCCAACCTGGTGCAAACCTTAGAGAACACCCCCGCCCTGATCCATACCGGTCCCTTCGCCAACATCGCCCACGGCACCAACTCCATGGTCAGCACCCTTCTGGCACGGAAACTGTCGGACGTGGCTGTGGTGGAGGCCGGCTTTGGCGCGGATCTGGGCGCCGAAAAGTTCCTCAATGTGGTGTCTCGCCTGGGAGGATTCCATCCCCACGTGGTGGTCATCGTGGCCACGATCCGAGCCCTCAAGTATCACGGCGGCGTCCCCAAGAAGGAGGTGCAAACCCCGAACCCCGACGCCGTGGAGAAGGGCTTTCCGAACCTGCTCAAACACATTGAAAACATCCGCAAGTTCGGCTTGCCGCCGGTGGTGGCCATCAACCGGTTCCCCACGGACACCGACGAGGAACTGGCCGTTTTGGACCGCCTGCTCCAGGATACAGGCGTGCCCTACGCCCTTACCGAGGTGTGGGCCAAGGGTTCGGAGGGCGGTGTGGCCCTGGCCGAGGCGGTATTGCACACCATGGAAACCCAGCCGGCCCAGTACAAACCCCTGTACGACCTGAACCAACCGCTCAAGGAGAAGATTGAAACCGTCGCCCGGGAGGTTTACGGCGCCGATGGCGTGGTGTACACACCGGCGGCCGAACGGGCACTACGACAGTACGAAAAACTGGGCTACGGCGACGCTCCGGTGGTCATCGCCAAAACCCAGTACTCGCTCTCGGACGATCCCAAGAAATTGGGTCGTCCCACCGGCTTCAAGATCACCGTGCGGGAGGTTCGTTTGGCCGGGGGCGCGCGGTTCGTGATCCCCATCACCGGTGACATCATGACCATGCCAGGGCTGCCCAAAGAGCCTGCCGCCCTGCGGGTGGACCTGGACGAGAACGGGGTGATCCACGGGCTCTTCTGAGGGCTTTTCTCGGTTTGAAATCCCAGGGGCGGGCCCGGCCGGGCCCGCCCCACTCAACTCCGGTGAAGGGAAGTTCCCCTATGCGAAACCCTTTTCCTTAAGGGCTCGGTACACCTTTTCCGGCGTGATGGGGATCTCAAAAAACCGGATGCCGATGGCATCGTAGAGGGCGTTGGCGATCGCTGGAGCGGGCCCATTGATGCCCACCTCAGCCACGGACTTCGCCCCGAAGGGGCCGGTTTCCTCGTAGGAATCCACGATGATCGTGGTGATCTTCGGCAAATCGCGCAGGGTGGGGATCTTGTAGTCCTCAAAGTTCACGTTCACGGTACGGCCCTGAGAATCAAAGCGGAACTCTTCCATCAAGGCAAAGGAGATGCCGTTGAGCACCGCCCCCTCCACCTGGCCCTCCACCAACTTGGGGTTGATGGGGGTGCCACAGTCCACCGCGGATACGAAGTGCACCACCTCCACCTCGCCGGTTTTTAGGTCCACCTCCACCTCGGCGAATTGGGCGATGAAGGGGGGAGGGGATTCATGCACGATATGGGACGCCGTAGCCTGGATCTGGAACTGGTTTCGCTGATACAAACTGTAATGGGCCACTTGGGCATAGGACACCCGCTGGCCCGTGGCCCGGTGCACGACGTGGCCCTCCTCCACCTCCAGTTGGTCTTCGCGGACCTCCAGCATCTCGGCGGCCACCTTCAGAATCTGGCGGCGGATCTCCAGGGCGCATTTGCGCACGGCCTCCCCGGACAGGTACGTGGTGGAGGACGCATACGCTCCCACATCAAAGGGCGTGAGATCGGTATCCGAGGACCGCACGATGATCATCTCCACTGGGATGTCCAGGACCTCAGCGGCGATCTGCGCCAGCACCGTATCGGAGCCGGTTCCGAGATCCGTGGCCCCCACGTGCAGGTTAAAGGACCCGTCGTCGTTCATCTTCATGTAGGCGCTGCCCATGTCAATCTCTGGGATGGCCGAGCCCTGCATAGCCGCCATCATGCCCACCCCCCGAACCCGATGGGGGGCCACCTGGATTCGCTTGCCGCGCTTCTCATCCCAGCCGATGGCCTTTGCCCCCAGGTCCAAACAGGCGTCCAAACGGCACGAGCGGATCACCTGCTCTACCCCTTCGCGGCCCTCACCCAGGGCTTTGAACACCTCGGAGGTTTCTCCAGTACGGATGTGCCAGCGCTTGTAGTACTCCACCACGTCCATCCCCAACTGGCGGGCGATGATGTCAATCTGTTGGCCCAGGGCAAAGTAGCCCTGGGTGGCCCCGTAGCCGCGATAGGCACCCCCCACCGGTAGGTTGGTGTACACAGAACGACCCCGGAACCGAAGGTGGGGGATCTTGTTGAAAAGGGGCAGCACTTTGGATCCCGTGTTGGTGAGCACCGTTAAGGCATGGGAGCCGTAGGCGCCCGCGTTCATCAGGGCGTCCATCTCTAACGCGAGGATGGCACCATCGGCCTTTCGCACCCCGGTTTTCAACCGAAGTTTCATTTCGTGTCGGGTTCGGGTGGCAAAGAACACCTCGGCCCGACTCAACACGAGTTTGGAGGCTCGGCCGGTACGCCATGTGGCCAAGCCCACCAGGGGCTCCAAGAGCACCTCCTGCTTGCCGCCAAATCCACCCCCGATCCGGGGTTTGATCACCCGGATCTTCCGCAGGGGAATCCCCAGCACCATGGCGGTGATGCGGCGGGCGTGGAAGGGCACCTGGGTGGTGGAAAGGATCACCAACCGCCCCCTCTCGTCCAGGTAGGCAGCGGCGGCGTGGGGTTCCAAGGCACAATGACTGGCGTAGGGAGTGCGATACTCATGTTCCACGATGAAATCGGCCTCTTGGAACCCTTGGGCCAGGTTGCCATAAGAGAACTCCACTTCGGCGGCCAGGTTCCGCGAAGGGTCGTAAGGCACGGGGATCCGGGCGAATTCGTCGTCGGTGTGGACCTTTGGGGCGTCGGGATCCAAAGCCCGTTCCATGTCCAACACGGGTTCCAACACGCGGTACTCCACGTGAATCCGTTTGAGGGCTTCCTCGGCGATCTCTGGCGTTTCTGCAGCCACCATGGCCACCCGATCCCCCACAAAGCGCACCTTACGGTCAAAGAGCACCGTATCGTAGGGTGAGGGTTCTGGATACCCTTGGCCTGCGGTGGTGTGCAGCACCCGGGGCACGTTGCCATGGTGGAACACGGCCACCACCCCGTCCATCGCCTCGGCCTCCGAAGGATCTATGCGCAGGATCTCGGCGTGCGCATGGGGCGAGTACAGGATCTTCAGATACAGGGGATCCTTTAGGTCAAAGTCGTCGGTAAACCGGGCCGTGCCGGTGGCCAAGGACACCGCATCCACCTTTTCCACAGATTTCCGAACCCGCTTAAACATGGTCTTTCAACCTCTTGGCCGCCAACTTTACCCCTTCCAGAATCTTCACGTAGCCGGTGCACCGGCACAGATGGCCGTCCAGCGCTTGGCGGATTTCCTCATCGGTGGGGTCCGGGTTCTGTTGGAGCAAGGCATAGGTGCTGACCACAATGCCCGGCGTACAGAACCCACACTGCACCGCCCCGGCTTCGGCCAAGGCCTTTTGGATGGGGTGGGGGTGGTGCACCGTTCCCAGCCCCTGGGAGGTGAGGATCGGGATCTCCTGGGCTGTGGCAGCCAAAACCTGGCACGAGGGCACCGGCACCCCGTCCAGGAGCACCGCACAGGCACCGCACAGGCCATCATCGCACCCGTGTTTGACCTCGGTAAACCCGTTTTCCCGAAGCACCTCCAACAGGGTCGCCTCAGGCCGAAACTCCAACTCCCAAACCTCTCCGTTGATCAGGAACCGCCCCTTCATGCGGATCCTCCCAAGAGCTGTACAAGGCCCCGAGCCAGATACACCCGGGCCAGATGCTGTTGATACTCTGGAGACCCCATGCGTTTATGGGCATAGAACTCGGCGGAAAGACGGTGGGCAACGGCCTCGGGATCTACCCGGTCTACCCACGCTCCCTCCAGGGTTTCCATAACCTCGTGTACCTCGGTCCACTTGCCACGGGTACCGAACAGCACAACCCGAGGATCCCGAACCCTGTCCGCCTCTATCCGCAGCAGCACAGCCAGGGTAAAGGCGGGTAGATCGTTACGGGTGCGTACAGCGCGGAAAAAGTAGGCCCGCCCTGGGTACGGTGCATAGCGGATCTCGGTGATCAAGGTTCCCCGGTGCACCTCAGGAGTAGCCAGGTACTCGGCCACGGGCATCTCGCCCGTGTGCCGGCCCTGGAGCACCACCCGGGCGCGGAGAGCCAACAGGGGAGCCAAAAGGTCAGACCACGGAGGTGCCATGGCCACGCTGCCGCCCAAGGTGATCCGGTTCCGAAGGAGCTGGGTGGAAGACTGGGAAAGGGCTTGAACCAAAACGCCGTGGGGTTCATGGGGATAGAGCTGTTTCACGGTCTCGGAAAAGGTCAACATGGCCCCAAGGCGGACCTCCTGGGGCGTGTAGGAAAAGGCCTTAAGCGGGAGCCGATGCAGGGCCACCAGGCCCTGAAAGGCCCGTAAGGAGCCACGCAGAAGTCCTGTGCCGCCGCCATGGGGGGCCACCCCTTCCCGAGAGAGGAGCCGCACCGCCTCGTCCACCGTATCCGGGAAGAACCACTCCAAAGACGCCATCGGCCATAGCATAGCGGCCACTTGCACCCTTGTCAACCAAAACCACGCAAAACCAAAGCAGGGAACCGCTTTACAAATCCCCAAGATGTTCTTGCACTCTGGCACAAGGACGCCGATAATAAGCCCGAATTGCCATGAACATCCTGCACGTGTTCCTTGCCTTCGTGCTCTTGGCGCTGTCCATCGCCTTTGGCATTGACCGGGCCCTATGGCCCCTCATGTTCTCCCTGCTCGCCCTCTTGGCCCTTTACGAGAACCGCCAATCCCCTGGCTTTCGGGTGCCCTTCCTGCTCTCCGTGCTGTTCACCCTGTACTTCCTGTTCTCCCGGTTCCAAATGGTGTTCGTTCCCCTTTTCTTCGGGATTCTGTTGGCCTTTCTCCTGGACCCGGTGGTCACCTTCCTTCGGCAACGGGCCCGGATCCCTCGGGCCGCAAGTGCCCTTACTTTGCTCCTCCTGTTCCTGATCCTCATGCTGGGCCTGGTGGGGGGCCTTACGGCTCAGGCCCTGAGCCAAGCGGCCTCCCTGCTGTCGGCCTCCCCCCGACTCCTGCAGCAGGTGTTTGACCAACTGAACCGCCTTCTGCAAGACACGGGCTGGCTCACCCATTTCGGCCCCATCAACCTGCAGGAAGAGTTCTTCCGAGGACTGGCACACCAAATTAGCCAATTGCCCGCCCGCGCGTTCTCCGTGATGAACCTTCTGATCTTCTTCCTGCTCACCTTGGTGGTGGCCTTTTACCTGCTGGTGGATCTGGAACGGCTCACCCAATGGGCCCGAAACCTGGCCCTGAACCTTGGGGTGAGCCCCGAACTCCTGCACATGGCCGGCGAGGTGAAACACATCCTGCACCGGTACTTTCGGGGCCAAGTGTTGGACGCCACAGCCGTGGGCCTGCTCACCGGCATCGCCCTGGCCCTTTTGGGAATCCGGTTTGCCACCCTCTTGGGAGTACTGGCTGGCGTGATGAACCTGGTGCCTACCCTTGGGTTCTGGATCAGTTTCATCCCCGCCCTGCTCGTGGGCCTGATGGAGCCCTCCCCCTGGATGGGCCTGCTGAAGGTGGTGGCCGTGTACGGTGGCGTGCAGGCCCTGGAAAGCAGCTTCCTCGCACCGCGGATCATCGGGGGCTCCGTGGGCCTGCACCCCCTGGTGATCTTCTTCGCCCTGCTCATCGGGGCAGAACTGCTGGGCGTGCTGGGCATGCTGCTGGCCGTGCCCACCGCCGCTCTGATCAAAAGCCTGCTGGAAACCTACGGCCCCTTGGCCCACCAACCCAAGGCACCCCTTAAGGACTGAGTTCTTGAGAAGCCACCTGTATCATTCCCCCACAGACGCACTCAAAGGAGGTGTTTCCATGAATCCAGAAAAACCCGCCTTTCAGGTGGAATTGCCCGAGGATCAGGGCGCAGGGGTATATGCCAACCTGGTGATGATTGCCCACTCCCCCTCCGAGTTCATCCTGGACTTCGCCCGGCAAATGCCAGGCCTACCCAAGGCCAAGGTGGTCTCCCGCATCATCATGACCCCTCAGCACGCCAAACTCCTGCTCCAGGCCCTGGAAGCCAACATCAAGAAGTACGAAGAACGGTTTGGCACCATCAAGATCCCCGGTACCCGCGAACGACGCATCGGTTTCACCCAAGAACCCGAAGGGGGCGAGGGATCGTGAACCCGCGGCGCCTCTGGGCCTTCCTCTCGCTCGCCCTGCTGGCCCTGAGCCCAGCCCACGCCTCCAAACCCCTGGAGGCCTGGTACGGTTTGTACCTGCAAGGGGCCAAGGTGGGCTACTCCTATTGGCGATTGGAACCCACAGCCTCGGGCTTCCGGCTCACCGAACGCACCACCGTGGACCTCAATATGCTGGGGATGCCCAAACGCTTGAGCACCCACACCCAGGCCGAACTCACCCCCAGAGCCGAACTGCGACGGTTCACCTTCCGCCTGGAATCCCCAGACCAAAACCTGAACCTCACCGGCCAGGTTCGGAACCATGTGGTGGAACTCTCCGGCAAACGCCTGGACACCGGTGGACTTCCCGCGGTTTTGAACGCCATGGTGCCGGTGGTGCTTCACCGGAACCCCCGGCTGCAGGCCTTTGCCTTGGTGGATCCCAGCACCTTCACCGTGTCGCCGGCCAGCGTGGAACACCTGGGCCAGGATACCCTTACCGTGGCCGGACAGCGGCACACCGCCCAGGTGTTCCGCATCGCATACCTGGGCACCGAAAACCGGCTGTACCTGGACACAGAAACCGGCCTGCTGCTTAAGGAGACCTCTCCCATGGCCATGACCACGGTGCTGGAACCCCAAGAACAAGCCCTGCAACTGGGCGGCCAACGCATTGACATCCTGCGGCTGTTCTCTATCCAACCCGTGGGCCTGGAAGGACCGATCCATCAGTACCGTTATCTCAAATTGGAACTCACCGGGCTGCCGGATCCTACCGAGGTCCCCCTGGACCTCTCCTTTGCCAGCCAACGATTGGTGGAACGCCAGGGGAACCGAGCCGTGCTGGAGATCCTGAAACCCGAGATCCCCCAGGGCACAAACTCCTCTCCCCTGCCCGAATCGTTGCGGGTGTACCTGGAGCCTACCGACGCCTTGCAGGTGGATGATCCCGAGATCCAGAACCTGGCGCGCCAACTCACGGCAGGGATCACCGACCCCGTAGAAAAGGCCCGCCGCATCCTGGATTACGTGTACCGCTCCTTGGAAAAACGGCCCTCCGTTACCCTGCCCACGGCCTTAGAGGTGCTGCATCAAGGGTACGGCGATTGCAACGAGCACTCCGTGCTGTTCGCAGCCCTGGCTCGCGCTGCCGGTGTGCCCACCCGGATCACCGTGGGCCTGGTGTACCAGGGCGACGCTTACTATTACCACGCCTGGGATGCCGTGTATGCCCACGGCCAATGGTTCTTCGTGGACCCCGTGATGGGAGAGTTCCCAGCCAGCATCGGCCACATCCTGCTGAAGATCGGCGGCATTGAAGAACAAGCCCGCCTACTGCCCATTGTGGGCGTGCTGCGGATTCGGGTGCTGGATGCCCGATGAAGGTGCTGGTACGGCTGCCCAACTGGCTCGGGGATGTGGCCATGTCGCTCCCTCTGCTGGCCACACTGCGCGAACACGCCGATCCCCTCACCCTGGTGGTCCGTGCGCCCTACAAACCCCTGGTGCGTGAGTGGGGCGAAACGCTGGCCTTCCAAGGATACCGAGACTTGGCCCGCATCTCCTGGCAACTCCGGCGCCGCCGATACGACGCCGGCCTGGTGTTGCCGCCCTCCTTCTCCTCGGCCCTGTTCCTGCGACTGGCCGCTCCCCGACGGCTCATCGGGTACGCCTCGGACTTCCGCTCCTGGTTGCTGAGCCATCGGCTACCCGGGCCCCGAGGACACCGCCACTATGTGCAAGAAACCCTGGCCTTCTTGGAACCCCTCGGGATCCCGACCCCTCCTTGGCCTCCCCAACCCCTCCGGTACCGGTTTTCCACCTACG
Source organism: uncultured bacterium (assembly GCA_964406105.1). Classification (GTDB taxonomy): domain Bacteria; phylum Hydrothermota; class Hydrothermia; order WGAB01; family WGAB01; genus WGAB01. The sequence continues at coordinate 24,462 of CAYOQK010000022.1, forward strand.
AAGAGGTTGAGTACCGAACCCGGTTCCGCGAGGCAAACCTGGAACCCGGCACCTACGTGGTCATTGCCCCCTTTGCAGCCTTCGGCAGTGCCAAAGAATGGGGCCTGGAGAGATTCCGCCAGGTGGCCCAGCGCTTGCTGGACCAGGGGCTCCAGGTGGTCTGGACCGGAAGTCCCCAAGAGGCCCATCGCGCAGGCACCCTTCCGGGCTTGAACTGGATCGGCCGAACCCCGATGCGGTTCCTGGTGTACCTTCTTCAGCACGCCCGTTTGGTGATCGGCAACGATTCCGGTGTGCCTCATCTGGCCGACGTGCTGGGCACCCCCACCCTGATGATCTTTGGTCCTACGGATCCCACCTGGACGCGTCCCCTGCACGGCCGATTCCTGGTGCACACCCTGAGTTGCAGTTTCTGCGGTGCCCGTGAATGCCCTCTCCAGCATCACGGCTGCATGGCCACCATCACCCCCGAGCAGGTCACCGCCGTGGCCTTGCAGATGATGCACCATGACCCTGCACGAAGCCCTTGAGGTACGCCAAGCCCTCCAAAAAACCCGGCGGCGGCGTGAAAAGGTGGCCCTTTTGGCGGATTTCCTCCGGCGATTGCCCCAGGGGCTGGAGGACATCGCTGTGGCCCTGTGGACGGGCACCCTGCCCTGGGGCCGCTCTGGGGTGGGGCCCGGGATCCTCCGCCAGGCATGGCAGAACCTGCCCGAGGGGCAGGATCACCTGGGCTTAGCCGATCTCCGGGAACGCTTGCGGCTGATCGCCCAGGCCAAGGGCACCGCCGAAAAGGCCCGGCTCCTTCGGGAAACCCTACGACCCCTGTCCCACCAGGGCCGCCGCTGGATCGCTGAGGTGCTGCTGGGCGAGGTACGACAGGGAGCCGGGGAACGCACCCTCCTGGAGGCCATTGCCCAAGCCTTTGATCTTCCCCTGAGCACTGTGCAACAGGCCTATCTCTACGGCACCCCCTTGGCCGATTTGATCCGCCAAGCCCGCCAAGGTCAAGTACACCCAGAGCCCCGTCTGTTCACTCCCCTAAGGCCCATGCTGGCCACTCCCGCAGCCAGCCTGGAGCTCGCCCATCAGGAGCTGGGTGGCGAAGGCCTGTACGAGTTCAAACTGGACGGCGCACGGTTCCAGGCTCACCGGTGGGGCTCAGAGGTGCGAGTGTTCTCCAGGCATCTGCGCGACATCACTGCCTCGGTACCGGAGATCGTAGAGGCCGTCCTCCGGTTGCCGGCCCAACGCCTCATCTTGGAGGGTGAGGCCGTGGCCCTGGACCGCCAGGGCCGCCCGGTGCCCTTCCAGGTGTTCATGCGACGTTTCGGCCGCAAAAAGGCCATAGACCAAGCCCGGCGGCATATGCCCTTGGTTCCCTTCTTCTTTGACCTGGTGTATCTGGAGGGCGATCTGACGGCCGAGCCCTTAGAACATCGCCGCCGTCTGCTCCACACCCTGGTGCCAGAGCCACAACGGGTGCCCTCTCAACGGATCCGTCGCCTTGAAGAGGCCGAAGCCTTCTACCAGAGGGCCTTGGAATGGGGGGCCGAGGGCCTCATGGCCAAACGCCTGGACGCTCCCTATGTGGTAGGGGAACGGGTGGGCCTGTGGCTCAAAATCAAGCCCGCAGAAACCGCGGACTGCATCATCATTGCCGCCGAATGGGGACACGGCCGCCGCAGGGGGTGGCTCTCCAACCTGCATCTGGCCGTGTGGAATCCCGAGCGTACCCAGCTCTTGCCCGTGGGGAAAACCTTCAAAGGCCTCACCGACCGCGATCTGGCTTGGCTCACCCAGGAACTCCTGAAACGCAAGGTGGCCGAGGAACCCGGCATCGTGTACGTACGTCCGGAAATCGTGGTGGAAATCGCTTACAGCGAGGTGCAGCAAAGCCCTCGGTACCCCTCCGGTGTGGCCCTGCGCTTCGCTCGGGTCAAACGCTTTCGCCCCGACAAGCCCCCTCAAGAGGCCTCCACCCTGGCCGATCTGTTGGCCCACACGCGCCCCTCCACGTAGCCCCTTCAGATCGGTGTAAACTTGAGGCCGAAACCGGAGGTGACCGATGGAAACCCAAGGGTTCAGCGAAATCCAACTTCGCCGTTTGGAATACGCTGTGATGAACATGAAGGGATGGCTCAAGTTCTTGGGAATCCTGAACATCATCGGCGGCGCCCTCTACGCCCTTACCCTCGTGGGGCTTCTCGTGGCTTGGCTCCCCCTCTGGATGGGCATCCTCTTGGTGCAGGCGGGCTCCCGCGCCGACCGCTACATCGCCCTCAAAGACCCCGAAGCCTTCGTGGAAATGATGGAAAAGTTCCGCACCTTCTGGGCTCTGCTGGGGATCCTCACCCTCATCTTCCTGGTGGGGAGCCTGATTGCAGCCTTCCTGGCCTTCACCGGCTCTCAGATGATGCTCCACGAGATGACCCTTTAAGCCAGACGCGCGATCCGGTCCAACTGGTTCGCCAGCACCTGGGCCTGATACCGACGGGAATACTCCTCAGGCGGCGGAAACCGCAACCCTTTGAGGCTTCGGATCTCCCGGAGGATCTGCACGATCTGATCCTCCTGATCGGGTAAGAACACCACGCTCTCGCTCTTCCGAGCCACACGAGAGGCCTCGGACCATGAAGGGGCCTGGAACAGGATGGGTTTGCCGGAGCCGATGTACTCGTACAGTTTCATGGAGGCCGATACATAGGGGAACACAAACCACAGGGCATCGGCCAGAAGCATCAGCCGGGGCACCCTTTCGTGGGGAACGTACCCCAAGAACACCACCCGATCCTTTAGGTTTTCGCGCTCCACAAACCGATGCACCTCGGCGCCGGCTTCGCCAGCGATCACCAATTGGAACCCCTCTACGCGCTTGAGGGCCCGGAGAAAGGCCCACACCCCGGCCCCTTTATCGGCCAAAACCCCGGTGTACAGGATCACAAAGGCACCGGGCTGGGTGCCCGGGATTCGCTCCTCTGGGGACACCTGCAGTTCAAACATCTCGGGGTCGTACCCGTGCTCAATGAGCACCGCCCGCGGCCCCAGGTCAATGTTCTGGTACACTTTCACCGGCACGTCCGCCTTGCGAACGATGAACCGACGGATCCGGGTGTGGAGCGATCGGTGCACCGGCGAAGGGACCCGGTGCCCGGTGGGCCAAAGGTCTGTGAAGTCCGCCACCCAGGGGATTTTGAACCGACCCTTGAGCATCAAGGCCACCAAATGCGATGTATAGGGGGGCGACACCGAGTACAGCGCCTGGGGGCGATACTGGCGGATAATCCGGCTTCCCAACGCCAGGGCAAAGGGCAGCCAGGGCACCCGGGCATCGGGCAACAGGAAGAAGTTGAGGGTGAACCGACTGATGCGCTCGTTCCTCAGGCTCAACTGCACCTGTTTCTTGCCCATCAGGTACAACAGGCGAGACACGTCCAAGGATTCGGAACGGAACACCCGCATCCTGCGGGCCTCGGCAGCCAACCGCGGATCACGGGCATAGTATGCGATGTCCTTGACGGTAAGGATCAAGGGCTCCCAGCCGAATTCAGGCAGGTACCGGGCAAAGTGGAACGGCCGTTGCACCCCTGCCATTCCCAGGGGCGGAAAGTAATAGGCGATCATCAAAAGTCGCTTCATCGCTGGGTCATCCCCCAGGTTTGTGGGGGTCCCAGGCCCGTCGGTGCGGCTCCTGGTGGAACAGGGGGCTCGGAGAGGCCCCCAGATTATGAGGCCCCTATTCTACAGGCCCATGCACCGGGCTCCCTGGGGCATAAAAAGGGTGCCCTCTGCACCTGGAGGGCACCCAAAAGCTTTGCTTTCCTCCTCAGGAGGGGTGGCTGTGGCTACAGCTCTCCCTTTTCCTGTTTTTCCTTCACGTATTCCTTGAGCCACTCCAGGGTCACCGACTTCGGCCGTTCAATGGGCAACCCCAAGGCGCGGTCCCAAATCAACTGGCTCAAAATGCCGATGGCTCGGGAAACACCGAAGAACACGGTGTAATACGGAAACTCTCGGATGCCGTAATGGTAGAGCAGGACACCGGAGTGGGCATCCACATTGGGCCACGGGTTCTTGGCCTTGCCGTGCTGTTTGAGCACATTGGGAATGACCTCGTACAGCATGCTCACAATACGGAACAGTTCATCGTCGGGCATGTATCGCAGAGCGAACTCACGAAAGGCCGTGTACCGGGGGTCGGTCCGACGGAGCACCGCGTGGCCGTAGCCCGGGATCACCCGGCCTGCATTCAGCGTATCCCAGGCGTAGCGTTCAATGTCAGCCTTGGTGGGCATGCGGTCGCCAAAGCTCTTCTTGAGTTCCAGGATCCACCGCAGTACTTCCTGGTTTGCCAAGCCGTGGAGCGGGCCCGCCAACCCGTTCATGGCCGCTGACAGGGCGTAATAGGCGTCCGACAGGGCCGAGGCCACCAAATGCCCAGTGTGGGCGCTGACGTTGCCGCCCTCGTGGTCGGAGTGCAGCACCAGGTACAGCCGCATGAGTTCGTACACCTCGGGGTTGTCGTAGCCCAGCATATGGGCAAAGTTGGCGGCCCAGTCCAGGGAGGGGTCAGGCTCAATCTGCTGATCGTCGCGGTACAGGTAGCGGTACACGAAGGCTGCCACCCGAGGCAGGCGGGCAAGGAGATCCAGCACGTCCTCGTACATGTACTCCCAGTACTCCGCCTTGGAGATGCCCTCGGCGTAGGCCCGGGCGAAATGGGAATTCAGTCGCATGGCCAGGATCCCCAGGGAGAACAGGGTCATGGGATGGGAATCCCGGGGCATGGCCCGAAGCATGTCAAACACGTATCCGGGCACCTCCATGCGGCGGCGGAACTCCTCTTGGATCTCCCGAACGTCTTGGTCTGTGGGGATATCGCCTGTGGCCAGCAGGTAAAAGATGCCCTCGGGCAGGGGTTCATCTCCCCCTGGAGCCTTGGGTAGGAGTTTCCTCACCTCGGGAATGGTGTATCCACGGAAACGGATGCCTTCAAAGGGATCCAGATACGACCCCTCCCACACCATGCACCGCACGCCCCGCATGCCGCCATAAGCCTGTTTCACCGTGACTTCCGAGATGACCACCGAATCGTACTTTTCCCGGAAGTCATGGGTTTCCTCAACACGCTGGAGGATCTTTTCCCTCAGCTTTTCCTTAAAAGCCATGGCCAGCCTCCTGTGGTTTAAGGCCTAAAGCCTGGAACGGCTTGACACTGCCGATTATAGGTCCTGGGCGTTCCAAATTTCAAGGATTCGCTCAAGGATCAGGCGGGCGCTCCGTTTTCGGTGGCCAAACTGGGCCGGCCCCACGCAGGAGGGGCATCCCCGTTCGCATCCACACGACCGGAGGCGGTCCAACGACGCCTGCAGGATGCGTGCCCGCTGTTCAAAGAAGCCCTCCGCCAGGCCGGTGCCTCCGGGGAAGGTCTCGTACACGTACAGAGTCGGCTGGAACTCTGGTGATGCCGCCCCCTCTGGGCTTTCGTCAGAGGGACGGGGCAGAGGATTGCTGGGCTCGGTGGCCCAGGTGCCCCGCTCCGTGCCCAGGTGCACCCCCAAATCACCGGGATCGCACATCAAAAAGAGGGGAGCCAAGGACCGGAAAAGGTGCAAAAGTCCCCACAGTCCCAGCTCCAGATCGCGACGATCCAAGCCCAGGGGTTGGAACACCGGCGGCTCCAGGGTGAGCCAAAAGGCGGTGGTATGCATCTCATCCTCGGGTAGGTGAACCCGGCCGAAGCCCACGTTTTCAAAGGTGGTCATGCGCACCTTTTTGAAGCCCACCACCTTGCGGGTCACCAGCACATCGCCATATCGGGAGAGCACCGGTGGACGAGCGTCCTCCTCAAAGGGTTCCAGCACCCGCACCCGGGTGTAGTCCAGGGCATCGGTATAGTACTCCACCGAAACCTGCTGCACGTAAGCCTTGCGCTCGGTGTAGTCCAATCGTTTCACCTCGTACTGCTGCCCTCCGTGGAGGTAGATGGCGTGGGGGTGCAGCAGCATGGGGGCAGAGTGGAAATCCACCTCGCCAATGATCCGAGAACGGCCCCCGGTTTGGTCCACCACGACGAAGTTCTCCTCTGACACCGTCCGTAGGGAGAACTCATCGGCCGGAAAGTGTTCCGAGGTCCAATGGTACCGGCCACCGCTCTTGTACAGCACCCCTTGCTCTTCCAAAAAGGTGAGCAGGGGGGTGACTTCGGTGCCACCGAAGCGTTCTCCTTCGTGGAAGGGCAGTTCAAAGGCTGCGCATTTGAGATGCTGCATGAGGATCAGCAGGTTGTCGGGGTCAATCAGGGCGTGCTCAGGCGACACTTCAAACAGGTACTCGGGGTGTTCGGCGAGGAACTGATCCACCGGTGCCGCCGTGGTCACCAAGATGGCCAGGGATTCCCCTTGACGGCGTCCAGCGCGGCCCGCCTGTTGCCAGGTGGAGGCGATGGTACCCGGATAGCCTGCGAGCACTGCGGCATCCAGGCTTCCGATATCCACCCCCAGTTCCAAGGCGTTGGTGGACACCACCAGGTGAATCTGGCCCCGTCGCAATCCCTCCTCAATGGCCCGACGTTCCCGGGGCAGGTAGCCACCCCGATAGGAGGCAATCCGCTGCCCGTGATCCGGCCTTTGCACCAAAGCCTTGCGGAGCTTCTCCAGCAGCACCTCCACGTTGAGCCGGCTCCGGGCGAAGACGATGGTCTTCACACCGTGCTCATAGAGGAACCGGGCGAGGCGGTAGGTTTCCTCCAGGTAGTTGGCTCGGATCCCGTGCTCGGGATCCACCAGGGGAGGGGTCCAGAACAGGAAATGCTTGCGCCCCTGAGGGGCACCACTTTGGTCCACCACGAAAAACTCTTGGCCCAGAAGGTTCTGAACATGTTCCCGGGGGTTGCCGATGGTGGCCGAAGTGGCCAGAAACTGCACCTGGGCCCCGTAGTGCTTTAGGATCCGCTGAAGCCGACGGAACACGTTGGCCACATGGCTCCCAAACACCCCCCGATAGGCATGGATTTCGTCCACCACCACAAACCGTAGCCCTTGAAAGAGGTGCATCCATGCGGGATGGTGGGGCAGAATGGCCTTGTGGAGCATGTCAGGGTTGGTCACCACGATCCGTCCCTCATCCCGGATGGTTTTCCGCAGATCCCGAGGGGTATCGCCGTCGTAGGTATGGGCCTGCAGGTCGGTTTCCAGAGCCCGTTCCAGTTCCCGGAGCACCGCCACTTGGTCCTGGGCCAGGGCTTTGGTGGGAAATACGTAAAGGGCTCGGGCCTGAGGATCTTGGAGCAAACGGTTGACCACCGGCAGGTTGTAGGCCAGGGTCTTGCCGGAGGCTGTGGGAGTGATGAGGAGCACGTGTTTCCCCTGGTGGACGGCATCAAAGGCCTGTCGCTGGTGCGAGTACAGCCTTTGGATGCCCATGCGCTGCAGAGCCGTTCGCCACCGGGGATGGAGGGCGTCCGGGAACTCGGCCCACTGGGCTTCTCGGGCCGGTAGAACTCGCCACGCACGGATCCGGCGCCGCAGGGCCTCGTCTCGGCGAAGGGCCTCCAGCACCTCAGAAACGCTCATGCCACCTCAGGCTCAGGCAAACGGGCAATTTGATCCAACACGTACTGCCGGATCTGTTCCACCGGTGGCTCGGGTACGAGTCGGCGGCCCTGTTCCATCACCTTTTGCAATACGGGCTGCATGGGACTCCCGCACCGGGGGCACCGGGGGTTTTCCCCCTCCTCTTCGGGAACCACTTGATACTCCAGGCACTGTTCACACCGGAACACCTGTTTCCGCCCGCCGAACTTGCCCTTTTTGGCCACCGGGCGGGATCCGATGGCCACGATGTCCATGGCGAAATCAATGGTGGGGGCGTTAGAGATGCTGGTGCCCACGCCGAAGCCGCGGGCACCGGCCTCTTTGAGTTCCTTGATGTTTTTCTCCGACAGCCCCCCTGACACGAACACCTCCACGTGGGTGTATCCCCGAAGGTCCAGTTCCCAGCGTACCTCCCGCACGATGCGGGCGAAATCGCCGCGCCGGGAGCTCGGGGTGTCCAGTCGCACAGCCTTGAGATGGGGGATGGTTTCGGCGGCCTCTATGGCCTTTTGCTTTTCATCGCCGTAGGTGTCAATCAGGGCGATGCGGGGAACCTCAGGGGGCATGAGTTCGTGGAAGGCACGCCAGGCACGCTGTTCCCCCAACACGATGATGAGGGCATGGGGCATGGTGCCTTGGGGTGGGCGGCCCAGGGTTTCGGCCCCCAGGATGCTGGACACCCCGTCGCAACCGCCGATGAAGGCCGAACGGTCAATCACCGGAGCCAGGGCGGGGTGCATCCGGCGGATGCCGAAGGAAAGCACCGGCACTTCTCCTGCCAAGCGTTTGATGCGGGCGGCCCGGGTGGCCACGCCCGAGGACTGGCACAGAAACCCGAGGAGAGGGGTTTCCAGCACAGCGAAGGTGCGGTACTCGCCCTCCAGGGCCATGACCGGTACCGGGACACCGGTGGCGTCTCGGTGGCGGAACACGGTGCCTTCGGGTAGGGCGTAAACGTCCACAGGGCGGCCTTCCAACAGGCGGAGGGCCTCTTCCAGGCCCACGAACACCGCCCATTCGTACCCCTTGGGTAGGGAGGAGGCGGTGAACTCGGCGTACACGCGAGTGTGATCTCCCAGCCGTTCCAGGATCTGACGGGTGCGTTCAAAGTAGATGTCGGTGGTCCGACCCTGCCGGATCTCCTCCTCTGTTGCGATGAAAAACCGCCGGTTCATGGCTATTAGTGTACACCCGTTCCGGGAGAGGGCGGCAGGGGGCACCTGGCAGGCTCTTTGCAGTTTACAGGGGTCCTGGCGGGGTCACAGGCAGGTGCAGGCGTGGTCAAAGGCTTGAAAAACTGGGGCAAAACCCCGTTCCGTGTGTTGACACATGGGAAGCGGGATACTACAATTTTGCGTCAAAGTGGACCAACGCGGGACACTTTACGGGCCCGTAGCTCAATGGCAGAGCAGCGGACTCATAATCCGTGGGTTGCAGGTTCGAGTCCTGCCGGGCCCATTTTTTATTCGTTCCCCTTGGGCCCTTGGGTCCACCGGAACCTCTGAAACAAGGAGGACTTCATGGGAGCCTACCTCTCCCTTGCCGTTTTTCTCCTGGTAGCCACCGGGATCGCCCTGGTCACCATGGGCCTGGCCATTCTCCTCCGAAAACGGGGCCGGCCCGAGGGCGAAAAGTACCAGAACTACGAATGCGGCGAGGTTCCCCAGGGTACCCCGTGGATTCGCTTCCATGCGGGCTACTACTTGGTGGCCTTGATCTTCATCCTGTTTGACGTGGAAGCCCTGTTCCTGTTCCCCTGGGCCCTCACCCTGAAGACCCTTGGGATCCTCGCCTTTGTGGAGATGACCGTGTTCGTCGTCGTCCTCCTGCTGGGCTGGCTGTATGCCTACAAAAAAGGAGCCATTGAATGGGTGTGACCCGCGAAGAGGTGAAGTCCCCGCTGGAAGACCTCTTTGATGTGGTGGAACGGTGGCCCGGCGGCGGCCTGGTGATCGCCCCCTTGGAAAAACTCCTGGCCTGGGGCACCAAGTCGTCCCTTTGGCCTCTGACCTTCGGGCTCGCCTGCTGCGCCATTGAAATGATGGCCACCTTCGCATCCCGCTTTGACATGGACCGCTTCGGCGTCGTGATGATGCCCTCGCCCCGCCGCACCGACGTCATGATCATCGCCGGCACGGTCACCGTCAAAATGGCCCCCCGCATCAAACGCCTGTACGAACAAATGCCCCACCCCAAGTACGTGATCGCTATGGGCTCCTGCGCCATCTCCGGAGACCATTACCGCCACGTGTACTCCGTGGTGCCCGGGGTGGACCGCATCATCCCCGTGGACGTCTATGTGCCCGGCTGCCCGCCCTCGCCCGAGGCGCTGATGCAGGCCATCCTGGCCCTGCAAAAGAAGATCATGAGCCAAACGGAGCGGAAAACATGAGCCTTCCCCAGGAATTGATCCAACCCTTCAACGTGGAGGTATCGGAACAGGGCATCCCCTACGTGCCCAAGGACCGCCTTCCAGAACTGGCTCAAGCCCTCCACGACCGCGGGTACCGGTTCTTCGTGTTCGTCACCGCCGTGGACTACAAGGAGTACCTGGAACTCGTGTACCTGATCCGCAACCTGGACACAGGCGAGGAAGCCTTCTTCAAGGTCAAACTGCAAGACGGCGAGTCGGCCCCCACCCTTAGCCACGTGTACGAAGGCGCCAACTGGCACGAGCGGGAGGTGTACGATCTGTTTGGCATTCCCTTTGAAGGGCATCCAGATCTTCGGCGGATCCTCCTGCCGGAAGACTGGGAAGGGCATCCCCTCCGCAAGGACTATCCCCTGGATGCCCCCCATCCGCCCTACAGGTGAGCCATGGAAACGAGAACCCTGGAGTTTTCCTTTGATGAAATGCGGGTGAATATGGGGCCCCAGCACCCCTCCACCCACGGCGTGTTCCGGGGTGTGCTGGTGCTGGAAGGCGAAGAGATCAAACAGCTGATCCCCCACATCGGCTACCTCCATCGGGGCGTGGAAAAACTGGCCGAGCACCTGAGCTACGTGCAGGACATCCCCATCATGGCCCGGAACGACTACTTAGGGCCCGTGCACAACGAACTGGTGGTGGCCCACGCCGTAGAAAAACTCGCCAAGGTGCAGGTGCCAGAACGCGCCCAATACCTGCGGGTCATGGCCTCGGAACTCCACCGTATCGCCTCCCATCTCGTGTGGATGGGCACCTTCATGCTGGACATGGGCGGGGCCCTGGGCGGGGGCAGCACCATCTTCCTGTACCTGTTCCAGGCCCGAGAGTCCATCATGGACCTCTACGAGGAATGGACCGGCGCCCGGTTCCACCCCAACCTGATCCAGGTGGGCGGCGTGCGGTTTGATCTGCCGGCCGGCTTTGACCGCCGCGTGAAGGAGGCCCTGCAAACCATCCGCAACACCGTGAACGAGGTCCGCGAAATGGTGGAAGGCAACCCGGTGTTTGAACAGCGGACCCGAGGGGTGGGAATCCTACCGGCCGACCTTGCCATGTCCATCGGGTGCTCTGGTCCGGTGCTCCGGGCTTCGGGAGTGCCCTACGACGTACGCAAAGCCGAACCCTACGACGCCTTTGACAAAATGGACTTTGAGGTGGTGACCGCCACCGAGGGCGATGTCCGGGCCCGCTACTGGGTACGGGTCCAGGAGATTGAGCAGGCGGCCCGGATCGTGGAACAGGCCCTGGAAGGCCTACCCGAGGGGCCCATTGGCTCAAAACCCCCCATCAAGGCCCCGGTGGCCGTGAAGGCCCCCAAGGGCGAGGTGTACACCCGCGTGGAATCCGCCCGTGGAGAACTGGGGGCCTACCTCGTGTCCGACGGCACCCACAAACCCTATCGGCTCAAACTGCGTTCGCCCTCCTTCTCTAACCTGCAGGCCATCCAACACCTGGTGGTGGGCCACAAGGTGGCCGACGTGGTGGTCATCCTGGGGTCCCTGGACCCGGTATTCGGAGACGTAGACCGATGAAGTGGATTCTCGTGGCCTTTTGGAGTGTGGTGATTTTGGGCGTGGCGCTCCTGATTGCGGCCTATATGATCTGGTGGGAACGGAAGTTCGCAGGCCGCATCCAGCGCCGCATCGGCCCCTATTGGGTGGGCTATCCCCACGGCTGGCTCCAGTCCATCGCCGACGGCCTCAAGATCCTGCGCAAAGAGGACATCATCCCAAAGAACGCCGACAAATGGGTGTACAACGTGGCCCCCTTCCTGTTCATGCTCCCCCCAATGTTCCTGTTCGCCGTGTTCCCCTTCAGCCGAACCTGGGTGGTGTCCGACCTGAACGTGGGACTCCTGTACATCCTGGCCGTCTCCTCCTTAGGCGCCATCGGGGTGATGATGGCCGGCTGGGGCAGCCACAACAAGTACGCCCTGCTTTCCGCCATGCGGTACGTATCCCAGATGATCTCCTATGAAGTGCCCTTGGTGCTCTCCGCACTGGTCCCTGTGATCCTCGCGGGCTCCATGAACCTCGGCGACATCATCCACGCCCAACGGGGCCTGTGGTTCGCCCTCTGGCCGGTGGTGGGCTGGGTGGCCTTCATCGTATTCCTGCTGGCCACTCTGGCCGAAGGCAACCGCGCCCCCTTTGACATCCCCGAGGCGGAATCCGAGCTCATCGGCGGCTTCGCCGTGGAATACTCGGGCTGGAAATTCGCCATGTTCTATGTTGGCGAGTACGTGCACCTGTTGGCCGTTTCTATCCTGGCCTCGGTGCTCTTCCTCGGCGGCTGGCGGGGCCCCTTCCTGCCTCCCCTGCTCTGGCTCTTCATCAAAACCGTGTTCATGTACTCCGTGATCCTCTGGATCCGATGGTCCTTTCTGCGTCTTCGTGTTGACCAACTCATGGTGTTCAACTGGAAGGTGCTCGTTCCCGTAAGCGTCGTGAACCTGCTGCTGGCCGCCCTTTGGGTGGTACTGCGTTAGGAGGCAACCATGGGTTTGGTCAAAGACACCTTAGACAGCCTGGTCATCACCTTGAAAAACCTGGCTCGCAAGCCGGTAACGGTGCAGTACCCGCGGGAACGCCGGCAAACGCCGGAGCGGTTCCGCGGGGTCTTCGCCCTCACCACCAATCCCGAAACGGGCGAGGAGAACTGCATCGGATGCCGCCTGTGCCAGAACATCTGCCCGTCGCAGATCATCACCGTCGTCCCTGAGAAGCGGGAAAAACGGGCCTACGCCAAAGACTTCACCCTGGACATGAACGCCTGCATCTTCTGCGGCCTCTGTGTACAGGTGTGCCCCACCGACGCCATCGTGATGGTCCGCACCAACGAGGTGGTGGGATACTCCCGCGAAGACCTCTTTCTTACCAAGGAAAAGCTCTTGGCCAACGAGAAGAAGTACCAGGACCTCATTAGCCCCATGACCGGTTCAGCCCTCCGCACCATGCAAACCCCGCCTCGGCCAGCACGCCCTGCCCCGAAACCCCGCCCCAAGCCGGAGGAGAAAAAGGAATGAACCCGGTGATTTTCTGGATTCTGGCGCTTCCCCTGGTGCTCTTTGCGCTGGGGGTGGTGTTGTCCAAGAGCATCTTTCGGGCCGCCCTGTACCTGGCCGGTGCTCTGGTGATCACCGCCATCATCTACCTGGTGATGCAGGCCGAAATCCTGGCCTTCATGCAGATCCTGCTGTACGCGGGCGGGGTCATCACCCTGTTGGCCTTCGCCATCATGCTCACCAAGGACATCGTGGCCCGGGAGATTCGTCTCGTGTCGCGCAACCTCTTTTGGGGTGCCCTGGGTTCCCTGGTGCTCTTCCTGGTGTTCCTCTATTTCCTGCTGCAAAGCCACCTTCCCCTCACCCCCTCGCCCATGCCGGAGAACATCAACCTGGGCATCGGTTTCGGCATCTTCCGCCAGTTCGTGGTTCCCTTTGAAGTGCTCTCCGTGCTGTTGCTGGCCGCCATCATCGGCGCCATCGTACTGGCCCGCAAGGAGGATTGAGCCATGATCACCTCGTATCTGGTGCTCGCTTTTCTCCTGTTCTCCATCGGTGCTTTTGGTGTGCTCACCCGTCGGAACGCTGTGGCCATCCTCATGGCCATTGAACTCATGCTCAACGCCTCCAACATCGCCCTGGTCACCTTTTCCCGGATGCACGGCAACCTGGGAGGCCAGCTCTTCGCCTTCTTCACCATCACCATCACCGTAGCCGAGGTGGCGGTAGGGTTGGCCATCGTGGTGCTCATTTACCGCCTCCGGAAAACGGTGAACGCCGATGAAATGGACTTCTTAAAGGGGTAGAGCGATGAACGGAAACCTTTTGTTGTGGACCCTTTTGGTGCTGCTGCCCCCCTTCGTGTCCTTTGCCTTTAACGGCCTGGTGATCCCGTGGCGCCGGGCGGGCAAACCGGCAGCCTACCTGTCCATCGCCGCCATCCTGGTGTCGCTCGTGGCCTCGCTGGTGGTGGTCAAACAGGTGCTGGCCCATCCCGGCCCCTACACCTGGCACACCGTCTGGATGCCCTTCCGAAACGCTCCCTCCATCACCGTGGGCCTGTACCTGGACCCCCTGGCCGCCATCATGCTCGCCGTGGTTGCCCTGGTGGCCTCCATGGTGCAGATCTACTCCCTGGGCTACATGAGCGAGGAACCCCCGGGCTCCCTGGGCCGCTACTTCACCTATCACTCGCTGTTCGCCTTTTCCATGCTCAACCTGGTGGCTGCCGGCACCCTGATCCAGATCTACGCCTTCTGGGAACTCGTGGGCCTCTGCTCCTACCTGCTCATCGGCTTCTGGTACTACAAACCCTCGGCCGCCAACGCTGCAGTCAAGGCCTTCTGGACCACAAAGTTCGGCGATGTGGGCTTTGCCATCGGCCTCGTGCTGCTGTGGGCCTTCGGAGGCACCTATTTCCTGCCCGACCTGTTCCACAAAGCACAGGCAGGGGAGATCCAGGCGGCAGTGCTGGGCCTTTCCATGCTCCTCATCTTCTTCGGCGCCATGGGCAAGTCGGCCCAGTTCCCCCTGCACATCTGGCTGCCCGACGCCATGGAAGGCCCCACACCGGTATCCGCCCTGATCCACGCCGCCACCATGGTGGCCGCCGGCGTGTACCTGGTGTCGCGGGTGTTCCCGATCTACACCCACACCCCCGAGGTGATGCTCTTCATCGCCTACATCGGCTCCTTTACCGCCTTCTTCGCCGCCACCATCGCCCTGGTTCAGGAGGACATCAAACGGGTGCTGGCCTACTCCACCATCTCCCAGCTGGGTTACATGATGGCCGCCTTGGGCGCTGGTAGCCTGATGGCCGGGTACTTCCACATGTTCACCCATGCCTTCTTCAAAGCCCTGCTGTTCCTCGCAGCGGGCTCTGTGATCCACGCCATGCACACCAACGACATCTGGAAAATGGGCCGGCTCTTCGGCAAGATGAAGCACACCGCCCTGGTATTCCTCATCGGCACCCTGGCCCTGGCCGGCATCCCACCCTTCGCTGGCTACTACTCCAAGGACGAAATCGTGGTGAAACTCTTTGAAAGCGGCCTCACCATCCCCTTCCTGTTTGCGCTGGTCACGGTGTTCCTCACAGCCTTTTACATGTTCCGGGTGATCTTTGTGGTGTTCTTCGGCAACAAGGACGCCGAGGGCCATCCCCATGAATCACCGCCGGTTATGACGGTGCCCATGTGGATCCTGGCGATTCTGTCCATTGTGGCCGGGTTCCTGTTCAAGGGCACCTTTGAGCACTTCTTTGGCCATGCTGCGGCGGCAGCCCACGCCGCCGAAGGCGCCGCCGAAGCCGCAGCCCACACCGGTGGCCACTCCCCTGTGGCACTGGTGAGCCTGGCCTTCGCACTGGCCGGCATCCTGCTGGCTTGGCTCATCTACCAAAAGGAGGCCATCCATCACGAGCGGCTCCGGCAGAGCCTTAAACCCCTGTACATCATGCTCCAACGGAAGTACTGGCTGGACGACGTGGCCTACTTCCTGTACCGCCGGGTGCTGGTGGACGGCCTGGCCGTCCTCATCGGCTGGTTTGACCGCTACATCGTGGACGGCATCGTGAACTTCGTAACCTGGCTCACCCAGCAGAGCGGCATCCTCCTGCGATCCCTCCAAAACGGCAAGGTGCAGGATTACCTCTACGGGGTGATCCTGGGGATCCTGCTGATCCTGTTGCTCGGAGCCATCTAAAGGAGAAGAGCCATGCAAGGGTTTCCGATACTCAGTTTGATCCTGGCCGCTCCCTTCATCGGGGCTCTCATCGTCATGTTCACGCCCCGAAACTCCTATTACGCACCTCGGGTGCTCTCAGCCATTGCGGCCTCGGTGTCGCTGATCGCCTCCCTGTACGTGCTGTTCACCTACAACTGGCACGCTGGCGGGTTCCAGTTTGAGGAGTTCGTGCCCCTGATCCCTGCCCTCGGAATCCAGTACCACGTGGCCGTAGACGGCATGAGCGTGGCCCTCTTGATCCTCACCGCCTTCATCATCTTCACCGGGGTCTTCACCTCCTGGACCGTTCCGGAGCGCGCCAAGGAGTTCTACGCCCTGCTGCTCCTCCTGGTAACCGGGGTCTTTGGCGTGTTCATGTCCCTGGACCTCTTCCTGTTCTTCCTGTTCTACGAGTTGGCCGTGCTGCCCATGTACCTCCTGATCGGCATCTGGGGATCCACCAAGTACATCGTCCCCCGGGGCCTCTTTGGCCGCATGTTCCAGGAGCTCAAGGTGGGCACAAAAGAGTACTCCGCCATGAAACTCACCCTCTACCTCCTGTTCGGCTCGGCCTTCATCCTGGTGGGCATCCTGGCGATCTATAAGGTTTCAGGCCAATTCCTGGCGCAGAACACCTTTGACTTCCTGCAACTCAGCAAGATCTCCTTCCCCAAGGAGTTCCAAAGGGTCTTCTTCCCCGTGATCTACGTGGGCTTCGGCGTGTTGGCAGGCATCTGGCCCCTGCATACCTGGTCGCCCGATGGCCACGCTGCGGCCCCTGCCGCAGGTTCCATGATGCACGCCGGCGTGCTCATGAAACTCGGGGCCTACGGTGTGGTACGGGTGGGCATGCAGCTCATGCCCGAAGGGGCCCTGATGTGGGCCTGGCTGGTGGGCACCATTGCCACCATCAACATCGTGTACGGGGCCCTTTCGGCCATGTGGCAAACCGACCTCAAGTACATCATCGCCTACTCCTCGGTGTCGCATATGGGCGTGGTGATGCTGGGCGCTGCCACCCTCACCGAGCCGGGCCTCAACGGCTCCATCTTCCAAATGGTGGCCCACGGCTTTATGACAGGGCTGATGTTCGCCTTGGTGGGCCTGGTGTACGAGAAAACCCACACCCGGAACATCTTGGAAATGGGGGGCTTAGGCAAACGCATGCCCGGTATCGCCACCTTCTTTACCATCGGGGGGCTCAGCTCCCTGGGCCTGCCGGCTTTGGCCGGCTTCGTGGCCGAGTTCCTGGTGTTCCTGGGCGCCTGGCAAAGCCACAAGTGGTACTGGCTGCTGCCGGCCATTGCGGGCGCCTTCTTCACGGCCATCTACGTGCTGCGCGCCCTGAAGATCATCTTCTGGGGCCCCTTCAACGAAAAGTACAAGGACGTGCCCGACGCCCAGGGGCCGGAATGGGTGTCCCTCGTGGTCTTGAGCGGCCTGCTCATCATCATGGGGGTGCTGCCCTTCATCCTGCTCCACCCCATTAACGCCGCGGCCGTGGAACTGCTCACCACCATCAAAGGAGCGCTGCCATGATGGACTTCAACTGGGCCCTTTTGAACACCGAGTTTCTTTTGCTGGGCCTCATGCTGTTGGTGTTCCTGGTGGATCTGTTTGTGCCCAGCAAGCGGGTGCCCGCCTGGATCACCGTGGTGGGCCTCGTGTTCCTGTTCTTCGTGAACCTGCTGGCTCCTCACTATGGCTCCACCCTGAACGGCACCCTGGTGCACAACTCCTTTACCGCCTTCCTGAAGGGGGTATTCCTGCTGGCGGGGCTGATCACCTCCCTGGGTGCGCTCAGCACCTTGGGCCGCTTTGAACGCCGCGCCGGTGAATTCTACCTGCTGCTTCTGGCCTCCCTCTTGGGCATGATGCTGGTGGTCTCCGCCCGTGAACTGGTGCTCTTCTTCGTGGCCTTTGAACTCATGAGCATCCCCCTGTACGTGCTGGCCGCCTATGAGAAAGACAACGAGCGGAGCGTGGAAGCCGGCCTCAAGCTCTTCATCTACGGCACCTTCTCCTCGGCCCTGCTGGCCATGGGGGTCACCCTGATGTACGGCGTGGTGGGATCCACCCTGTTCCGCGACCTGGCCTCTGGCCTCTCTCAAGCGGAACCCCTGGCCGTACTCGGGCTCGTGCTCTTCCTGGCGGGTGTGGGCTTTAAGGTGGCCATGGTGCCCTTCCACATGTGGGTGCCTGACACCTACGAAGGCGCTCCTACCCCCTTCGTGGCCTTCCTGGCGGTAGCCCCTAAGGCGGCCGGCTTCGCCATCCTCTTCGTGTTCTTCCTCAGCCTGTTCCAAGACCTCACCCCCCTGTGGAAGGTGGTGATCGCCTTCTTCTCCGGCATCACCATGATCATCGGCAACCTTCTGGCCCTCCCCCAAACCAACCTCAAACGGCTCCTGGGGTACTCTGGCATCGCCCATATCGGCTACATGCTGTTGGCTGTGGCCGCAGGCACGGAACGCGCCATCGCCTTTGTCCTCTTTTACTTCGTGGCCTATGTGCTCAGCAATATGGGGGCCTTTCTCTTCGCGGAGGTGGTCCGCCAAAACGAGGGCTCGGAGGAACTCCAGGTGCTCCATGGGTACGCCCAGCGTAACCCCCTGCTGAGCCTGTACATGCTGGTGTTCCTGCTCTCTCTGGGAGGCATCCCCTTTGTGATGGGCTTCTGGGCCAAACTCTACGTGTTCCTGGCGGCTGTACAATCCGGGCTGGTGCTCCTGGTGTTCTTGGGAGCCGTGCTCACCGTGGTGGCCCTGTTCTACTACCTGAACGTGGCGCGCCAAATGTACATTGAAAAACCCCAGGAGGCCGAAAAACTCCAGGCACCCGTCCGGGTTCCCGGCTCCATCCACGTGGTGCTGGCCCTTTCCACCCTGGCGGTAGCCTTGCTGGGCCTGTACCCCAAGCTGGTGGTATCGCCAGCCCTGGAGGCAGCCCATTCCTTCTTGCAAACACTGGCCGGATTCTAACCATGCAACAGGGAGGTGATTCCCGTGATTGAAATCCGGATCCACGGCCGGGGTGGCCAGGGGGCGGTGATCGCCTCCGAGATCCTGGCCAAGGCCTTCTTCAAAGAGGGCAAATACGTGCAGGCGTTTCCCCACTTTGGCGTGGAACGCCGCGGGGCGCCGGTGGCCGCCTTTGTCCGCATCGGCGACCCCGGAAGCCTGTTCGTTCGCACCAACATCTACGAGCCCGACCACATCATCGTGCTGGACCCCACGCTCATCACCGCGGTCAACGTGCTGGAGGGCCTGAAGCCCGGCGGCTGGATCATCGTCAACTCGGCCGCAGAACCCTCGGAACTGGGTTTACCCGATCGGTACCGCGTCGCCACCGTGGACGCCACCGGGATCGCCATCCGGCACAAGTTGGGCACCAAAACCACCCCCATCGTGAACACCGCCATTTTGGGTGCCTTCGCCCGCGCCGCCGGCATGCCCTCCCTGGAAAAACTCACCGAGGCCATCATGGAAGAGGTACCGGTTAAGCAGGAAGAGAACGCCGCAGCCGCTCGCGATGCCTTTGAACAAACCAAACTCTCCGCGGAGGTAGGGGTATGAGCAACAACGGAAACCGTTGGAACCCCAAGAACTTCAAGGCCCACGACATCCCGGATACCTCCGTGAGCCTAACGGATTCCTTAAACAACAAAACCGGCTCCTGGCGCAGCATGAAGCCGGTCATTGAAGACAAGTACGCTCCGTGCATCAAGGCCTGCCCCACCAACACCCTCATTCCCCAGTACTTTGACCAACTGATCCGCGGCAATCTGGACGCCGCAGGCTGGATCCTACTGGAGCACAACCCCATCCCCTCGGTAACCGGCCGCGTGTGTCCCCACCCTTGCGAACTCGGATGCAACCGGGGCCGCTACGATCAACCCATCTCCATCCGCGAGATTGAGCGGTTCGTGGGCGACCACATCCTGGACAAAAAGGGCGTTCCTCCCAAAACCGAAACGGGCAAACGCGTGGCCGTGGTAGGAAGCGGCCCGGCCGGGATGTCCGCCGCCTTTTACCTGCGCCGCCGCGGCCACACCGTGGTGGTCTTTGAAAAAGAGGAAAAGGGCGGTGGCGTACTCCGCTACGGCATTCCAGAGTACCGACTGCCCAAGGACATCGTGGACCGAGAGTTCCTCGCCCTGGAACGCATGGGGGTGCAGTTCAAGTACAACACCACCGTGGGCCAGGACCTCTCCGTGGAGCAACTCCTGCAGGAGTACGATGCTGTGTTCCTGGGCCACGGAGCCATGAAGGAACGCCACATGGGCATCCCTGGCGAGGAGCACTTCCTCTCGGGCCTGGAGTTCCTGTGGCAGGTGAATCACGGCAACCTCAAACCCCCTGGCAAACGCGTGGCCGTGATCGGCGGCGGCAACGTGGCCATGGACGTGGCCCGCGCCCTGCTCCGGCTGGGAGCGGAGCCCATCGTGCTCTATCGCCGCACCCGCAAGGAAATGCCCGCCTTGGAAGAGGAAGTGGAACGGGCCCTGGAGGACGGCATTGAATTCCGGTTCCTCACCCAACCGGTGGCCGCCCGCAAGGAAAACGGCCACATTGTGCTCACCTGCGTGAAGATGCAATTGGGCGAGCGCGATCGCTCAGGTCGCCCTCGGCCCGTCCCCGTGGAGGGATCGGAACACGACCTGGTGTTTGACGCCGTGGTGGCCGCCATCGGCGAGTACGTGGACACCTCTTTCCTGCCCAAAGAGGCCCTGGACAAGGACGGCTGGCTCGTGGCCGACAAGAAAACCGGCCGCACCCCGGTCAAAGGCCTGTATGCCGGCGGCGACGCCGTGCTGGGCCCGGCCACCGTGGTGGAAGCCGTGGGCATGGGTCGCCGTGCTGCCGAAGCCATTGACGCCTATCTGAACGGCGTGGAAGACTACAAGCCTGCTCCCCTCCCCCGTACCGTGTCCTTCAAGTACATCATGACCGAGTACTTCCCCAAGGCCCCCCGGGTGGAGGTACCGGAACTCCCCGTGGAAGAGCGCATCAAGGACTACTTCAAAGAGGAAGTGCTGGGCTACGATCTGGACCGCGCCGTCAAGGAAGCCCTCCGCTGCTTCTCCTGTGGCCACTGCAACAGCTGCGGCAACTGCTACGTGTTCTGCCCCGACTATGCCATCAAATGGGTGAACGACAAGCCCGTGGTGGACTACGACTACTGCAAAGGCTGTGGCATCTGTGCCCAGGAGTGCCCGCGGGGCATCATCACCATGGAATTTGAACGGCTGTTCTGAGGAGGCCACCATGAAACTCTTGGAAAACAGCACCTACACCGTTTTAAAGGGCAACCATGCCGTTTCCGTGGGGGCGAAACTGGCCCGGGTAGAGGTGATCGCTGCCTATCCCATTACCCCGCAAACCACCATTGTGGAACTGCTTTCCGAAATGGTGGCCAACGGCGATCTCCGGGCTCGGTTCATCACCGTAGAGTCCGAGCACTCCGCCATGGCGGGTTGCATTGGCGCCTCGCTGGCAGGAGCCCGGGCCTTTACGGCCACTTCGGCCCAAGGGCTGGCCCTGATGCACGAGATGCTCCACTGGGCCGCAGGCGCCCGCGCCCCCATCGTCATGGCCAACGTGAACCGGGCCATGGCACCCCCGTGGTCCATCTGGACCGAGCAAACCGACTCCTTAGCCCAACGGGACACCGGCTGGATCCAGATCTACAACGAGTCCAACCAAGAGGTGTTGGACACGGTGATCCTCGCCTACAAGGTGGCGGAACGCGTACGCGTGCCCGCCATGCTGGTGCTGGATGCCTTCGTGCTCTCCCACACCTCCGAACCCGTGGAGGTGTACCCCCAGGAACTGGTGGACGAATACCTGCCGCCCTACGAGAACCCCCATGCGCTGAACCTCAACGATCCGCGTGCCATCGGAAGCCTGGCTGATCCCCACATCTACATGGAGTTCCGGTACAAACTCCAAAAAGCCCACGAGGAAGCCCTCCAGGTGTTCAAGGAGGAGGGCAAACGCTTTAAAGAGTTCTTCGGCCGGTCGTACGACACCCTGGAAGGCTTCTACCTGGACGACGCCGACTACGTGCTGGTAACCTCGGGCACCGTCACCTCCACGGCCAAGTACACCGTGGCCCAATTGCGGGAAAAGGGCGAAAAGGTGGGGATCCTCAAGATCCGCCTGTTCCGTCCCTTCCCCTTTGAAGACGTGCGAAACGCGTTGCGGGGCCGGAAGAAGGTGGCGGTCATTGATCGCAACATCTCCTTCGGGCACTCAGGCATCTTTTACTCCGAGATCAAAAGCGCGCTGTACCGAGATGCCGGGGCACCCCCGGTCTTTGGCTACATTGCGGGGCTCGGCGGTCGCGACGTGCGTCCCCACGATATCCTGGCCATCTACGAGGACCTGAAACAGCGGGAGGAACCCGCAGAACCCATCCTCTGGAAGGGGGTGCGAGCATGACCTGGTGGTGGAAAGAAGTAGACAGCACTACGGACCTTTTGAACCCTGGGCATTTGGCCTGCCAGGGGTGTGGGGCCACCATTGCCATGCGTCTGGCCCTCAAGGGCCTGGGCAACCGGGTGATGGCCACCATCCCTGCCTGCTGCTGGACCATCATTGACGGCGCCTGGCCGAACCACGCCTTGAAGATCCCCCTCATGCACACGGCCTTTGAAACCGCCGCCATTGCGGCTTCGGGCATCCGTGCCGCCTTGGACGTCAAGGGCGAAGAGGACGTTACGGTAATGGCCTGGGCCGGTGACGGCGGTACCTTTGACATTGGGATCCAAGCCCTCTCCGGCGCAGCGGAACGCAACGAGAACATCATCTACGTGACCTACGACAACGAGGCCTACATGAACACCGGCATCCAGCGCTCCAGCGCCACCCCCTACGGGGCCTGGACCACCACCACGCCGGTGAAGCACCCGGAGAGCCGCCCCAAGAAGAACATCATGGAGATCATGGCCGCCCATCGGATCCCCTACGCCGCAACGGTCAACGTGGCCTTCCCCGACGATTTCGTGCGGAAGTTCAAGAAGGCCAAGGGCATCGTAGGCATGCGGTTCTTCCACGTGTTCTCCCCATGCCCACCGGGCTGGAAAATCCCCTCGGATATGTCCATCAAGGTGGCACGGATGGCCGTAGAAACCAAGATGTTCCCCCTGTACGAGATTGAGGACGGCGAGCGGGTGACCATCAACTACTGGCCCGAAGGCCGGCCAGTGGAGGAATACCTGATGATGCAGGGCCGGTTCAAACACCTCACCGACGAGCAGATTGAGTACATCCAAAGGTTCGTGGACCATCAGTGGGAACGGCTGGTTCGCCAACACGAGCTCACCCACGGCTCCCTGCCCGAAGAAGCCAAAGCCACCTTGAACACCGGTTGATCCCCCTGGGGCTGGGGGCGAAATCGCCCCCAGCCCATCCTTCAAAACTCTTGTCGTTTCAACGCTTCGGTTGACCCCCTTGGGAGGAGCGTTGTAAACTTAGGGGCTGAATGTGGGCCAAAATCCGAAGAAAAGGGAGTGAATCACGATGATCAACATCCTGATGGTGTCGCTGACCTTCGTGCTGGCCAGTACTCCGGACACTGGGCAGGCGCACCAGTTCACGCGCCGCGACTCGGCCAAAATCTGGTTCTCCGTAGGCAAAGACTACTTCAACAAGAACAACCTGGAACGCGCCATCGCCAACTTCAAACGCGCCCTCTCCTACGACTCTACCTTTGTGGAAATCTACCTGCACCTGGGCCAGGCCTACCTGAAACTCGGCCAGTTTGATTCTGCCGAAGTGGCCTACCGCAAGGTAGCCCAGATCAATCCACAGGACTCCCGCGGTTGGCAAGGCCTGGGCTTCATGTACGGCATCGTCAAAAAGGACGTGGAAAAGGGCATTGAGTTCTACAAAAAGGCCCTGGAGGTGGACCCCAACAACAACGACGCCCGTTTCGGATTGGCCACCCTGCTGGACAAGGCCGGACGCTCCGAGGAGGCAGATTCCATTTACCAGGCGGCCATCGCTGCAGATCCCGACAACCCTGCCATTCTTAAGGCCTACGGTGTGTTTCTGGCGGAAAAACAGGAGTACGCCAAGGCATTGCCCTACCTGGAAAAGGCCCACACCAAAAACCCCGAAGACCCCAAGGTCAACAACCTGCTCTTAGAGGCCTACCTGGCCCTTGCCAAAGCGGCCGAGAACAAGGCCGACCGGAAGGCCTACTACGAAAAGGCCCTTACGCTCCTCAACGAGAAGATTCAGAAGGACTCCACAGACATCAACCTGTTCATCAAACGCGCCAACGTGCTGGCCAACCTGGGGAAGGTGAACGAAGCCATTCACGACCTGGACCGCGCCATTGAACTGCGGCCAGACATCCCCAACGCCCTCCTCATCAAGGCCAACCTCCTGATGGAGGTGAAAAAGGACTACGCCGGGGCCCGTCAACTCCTGAAAAAGGCCCTGGAAATGGACCTGCCCGACAACGTGCGGGCAGCCACCCTGGCCCTCTTGGCCGACGCCTACTTTTACCCCGCCGAAAACCTGAGAAAACAGGGCGATGCCCTGCGCAAAAAGGGGCTGGAACTGGAGGCCCGCAAGAAGTACGGCGAGGCTGTTCCCCTGTACGACAAGGCCATCCAAACCTACAAGAAGGTGCTGCAATACCCTGGCACCCGCTGGACCGAATACGCCCAAAAACAGGTCAAGCGCGCCCAAACCCTCCGCAAGAAGGCCTGGCGCCGCAGCCAGGGCATTGAATGATCGCTGGGGGTGAGACCTTCAGGAGCACGAAACTCAACGGTCCGGTTCTGGTACTCAACGGAAACTACGAGCCCCTGCATATCACCACCGTGCGCAGGGCCGTATCCCTGATCTTCACAGGCAAAGCGGAGATGATCTTGCCCTTTGACGGTGAAGTCCTGCGGGCCCAGCACCTCACGATGAAACGCCCCAGTGTGATCCGACTGGCCCGATACGTACGATGGATCCGACGGGAGATCCCTCCCACCAAACGCAATATCCTGCGTCGCGATCGGTATACCTGCCAGTACTGTGGCACCCGCGAGGGTCCCATGACCATTGACCACGTGATCCCCAAAGTGCTGGGAGGGAAAGACACATGGGAAAACCTGGTGTGCGCCTGTGTGCGATGCAACAACAAAAAGGGTGACCGCACTCCAGAGCAGGCCGGCATGAAGCTCCGGAGGAAACCTCGCCGTCCCCATCACTTCCTGTTCCGCTTCCAAACCGAAAAACTGCCCGACCCCCGTTGGAAGATGTTTCTTTTCGGCTTGGAGTGAACTCCTGATCTTCTGCGCCACTGTTGGGATTGCTCTGGACCCAGGAGGGGCGTAAACTTCGGCCGACGAAAAGGAGGCCATCGGTGGATTCCCGCGAGTTTACCCTTCGTGCCCTGATTCTTGGCATCCTGCTGGCTGTCGTGTTCGGTGCTGCCAACGCCTACCTGGGGCTTAAGGCCGGCATGACCGTATCGGCCTCTATCCCGGCCGCGGTGGTGAGCATGGCCATCCTGCGCGGCTTGCTCCGGTCTGGCACGGTGCTGGAAAACAACATGGTCCAAACCATCGCCTCGGCGGGCGAGTCTTTGGCGGCCGGCGTGATCTTCACGGTGCCAGCCCTCCTTCTGCTGGGCCTTAATCCCTCGCTTTTCCTCATCTTTCTGGTGGCTGCCACCGGAGGGCTCTTGGGGGTGCTGCTCATGGTGCCCATCCGAAAACACCTGATAGAGGACGAACACAACACCCTGCCCTATCCCGAAGGCACCGCCTGCGCCGAGGTGTTAGAAGCTGGTGAAGAGGGGGGCAAGAAGGCCCGTGAGGTGTTCCTGGGAATGGGCCTGGGGGCCCTGTTCAAAGCCCTGCCCGCAGGAGCCAAACTCTACCCCGGCGCTCCCTCCGTGTTCCTGCGGCCCCTCAAGACCCTGCTGGGTGTGGACCTGTCGCCCGCCCTTATCGGAGTAGGCTACATCCTCGGGCTCCGGATCTCGGCTCTGGTCCTGGCTGGAGGCGTGCTTGGCTGGTTCGTGTTTATCCCCTTGATTGCCTGGCTCAAGGGCATCCCCGTAGTCAACGCCGAGGCCGTGTTTGACCTGTGGCACACCCATATCCGCTACATCGGGGCGGGAGCGGTGCTGGCCGGGGGCATCGTGAGCCTCCTCCGTAGTGGTCCGGCCATTGCCGCCACCCTTCGGCATCTGCGATTCGGTCATGGTCGCCGCGATCTTCCCCTCGGTGTGGTGTTCACAGGTGTCGCCCTGGGGTTTCTGTGGCTCTGGTGGGGGCCCTGGTTTGGCCTGGGGCTTTACGGCGCCCTGTTTTCGGTGATCTTTGCCTTTCTCTTCGTGCTGGTGTCCGCCCGCATCGTGGGCATCGTGGGGAGTTCCTCCAATCCCGTGTCGGGCATGACCATCGCCACCCTGCTGGTCACCTCCCTCATCTTCGTAAAACTCGGGGCGCAAGGCACCACGGGGATGCTCCAGGTGCTCACCCTGGGGGCTGTGGTGTGCATTGCTGCCGCCATCGCTGGCGACACAGCCCAGGACCTGAAAACCGGATTCCTGGTGGGTGCCACCCCCTGGAAACAGCAAATCGGCGAATTGGTAGGCGTGTTGACCTCTGCGGTGTTCATCGGCTGGACCCTGTACCTGCTGCATCATGCATACACCATCGGCTCCCGCGAGCTCTCGGCCCCTCAGGCCACCCTGATGTCGCTGGTGGTCAAAGGGGTGTTTGAAGGCAACCTGCCCTGGTTCCTGGTGGGGACCGGGGTATTCACCGCCCTCAGCGTGGAACTCTTGGGAATCCACTCCTTGCCCTTCGCCGTGGGCCTTTACCTGCCCCTGGAACTCTCCACCTCCTTGGTCTTAGGGGGACTGGTGGCCCATCTCACGAAGAACAGCAACCAAGGAGTGCTCTTCGCCTCCGGTTTGGTGGCCGGAGACGCCCTCACCGGGATCCTCATCGCCCTGGTGCTCACCGTGGGCCTGCGGCTCCCCCACGGGCCTGGTCACCCCGCCCTGGCTTGGGTTGCTTTGGGCTTGCTGATGCTCTTGCTTTATCTGCGTGCCCGTAGCCGGCCATGAGGGAACCCCAATTCGCTTACCGGCTGGACTTGGAGTACGACGGTACCGACTTCTTCGGCTGGCAAATCCAACCGAACCAGCGCACGGTACAGGGAGAGCTGTTGGCTGCTGCCCAGCGGCTATTTCCCCACCCGCCGATTCAAATCGTGGGGGCCTCGCGCACGGATCGGGGAGTGCATGCGCGTCACCAGGTGGCGGTGCTCCGCACCTCCCAGCCCCGCCCTCCTGGGGAGATCCAGTCGGCCCTCAATGCCCTGACGGGCGACGACCTATGGATTCACCGGGTTACCCCTGTGCCGCTGGAGTTCCATCCCAGGTACCAGGCCCGGGCCAAGCGATACCAGTATCGGGTGGTGCGGGGGCACTCTCCTCTTCGGCGTCGGTATGCATGGGAGTTCCCCCTGCCCTTGAACGTGCCCCTGCTGCAGCGGTTGGCTTCCCAACTTTTGGGCGAACACGATTTCAAACTCCTGAGCACGGATCCCAGGGAAAACACCCGCATCGCCCTCTTGGAATCCCATTGGAGGGAAAGGGACGACGAATTGGTGTACACCGTGGTGGCCCCTCGGTTTCTTTACAAGATGGTCCGAATCCTGGTGGGCACGATGGTGTTGGCGGCGGCGGGCCGTTTGCCTGCCGACACCCTGGCCCGGGCGTTGCAGGGGCAACGGGTCCGCATCGCTGTAGCACCGCCCCAGGGCCTGGTGTTGGACCGGATTTTCTTTGAAATGCCGTAAAATTTTGCTGAAACCTGAACCTTTGGAGGTCTCTGCTATGGGGTTTTTCCTTCCCTGGTTGCTCCTGGCTGTCACCGTGCAGGAGCGGGTTTTGCCCAACGGTATGCGGGTCATCCTGAAGGAGGACCACTCTGCCCCCTTGGTGGATGTGACCGTGGTGGTTAAGTCTGGGGCGGTGTATGAAGCGGACTCCACCTTGGGGATGACCCACTTCCTGGAACACCTCCTGTTTGACGGCACCGAAACCCAAACCCGCGAGCAAATCCGCGACCGGTTTGATGAAAAGGGCATCTACTTCAACGCCTTCACCCGACACGACTTCACCGCCTACCTGATCAACGGCCCTGCGGAGTTCATTGACGACGGCATCCGGAACCAAGCCGACATGCTCATGCACTCCATTCTGCCTGAGCACGAGTTGGAAAAGGAACGCCAAGTGGTGATTGAGGAGATGCACAAGGACCGCGCCCGCCCCTCCGAGGTGGCCGACGAGATCTTCCGCAGCATCGCCTTTGCCGGCTCCCCCTATGCCAAACCGGTTCTGGGCTACGAGGAGCAGATCCTGCGGGTGAAGCGGGGCACCGTGTACCGCTACTACAAGGCCTTTTATCGGCCCGACAACATGATCGCTCTGGTGATCGGGGACTTTGACCCGGACCATATCGTGCGGGTGCTGGAAGAAGCCTACGGCCCTTCTCCCGACACGCCCCTGCCACCCCCTCCTGAGATCCCACCCTTTGACCCAAAGGGCACCCAAGTGGTGGAACGCACGTGGCAGTTTCCCAGCACGTACCTGATGGTGGCCTTCCCAGCGTTGCCCCCCGATGACCCCCGGGCACCTGCCCTGGAGGTGCTGGTGGGGTTGTTGAACAGCGAGGGAGACTCACCGTTCCTGCAGCGAGTGCTGGCTGGCGATCCGCCGCTGGCTGTGGAGGCCAGCTTCTCCTACGATAAGCATTTGGGGCTCAACGTGATCCAGCTCACTGCCCGCCCCAACTCTCCCCGGGACGCCCGACGCATCCTGGAGATCCTGAACGAAACGCTCCAGGACCTTTCCTGGATTACCCCCGACAAGGTGCGTCGCACCCGTACCGCCCTGGCGGCCGAGCATGCCTTTGCCACCGAGAGCTTCACCTACGAGGGGATGTACCTGGCCTATTGGGTAGCCTTAGGGGGCAGTTATGACCTGTACCAACGGTTCTACGAGGGCATCAAACAGGTAACGGCCGATGCTGTTCAACAGGCAGGTGAGGCGGTGTTCCATCCCCTCCGGTACGTGGCGGTGATCGTGGGACCAGGAGGTCAACGATGAATCTGCAGAGGCGTTGGCTTTTGGGCCTTTCGCTGGTGGTAGGGCTTTTGGGCCTGGGGTGCACCCAGAAGGCGGAGAAACCCATCGTAAAAACCGTTTTGCCCAACGGCCTTACGGTGATCGTGAAAACGGTGCCCGGCACGCAGGTGAGTGCGGTCCACCTGCTGGTGGGCCACCGGATGGCCTTTGAGAAGAACCCTGGCGAGAGCAACCTGGTGCAAATGATGCTGAGCCAAGGGGCAGGCGACCTGGACCGCCAGGCCATCGCCCGACGTTTGGAAGAACTGGGAGCCCACCTCAAAACCTACGACAACCCGTACTTTCCCTTTGACGACTACTACAACTCCCGCGACTTCGCCTACGTGCGGCTCAAGGTCCTTTCTGAAAACCTGGACCCTGCGCTGGAGTTCTTTGCTACCCTGGTGCGTCGCCCCACGTTTCCGGAAAAGGAACTGGAACGGGTGAAGGCCCGGGTATTGGCCACCTTACAGGAGAACCAGGTGATCCCGGATAAGGTGGCGCGCCTCCGGTTTTACAGTCTGATGTTCCAGGGTTCGCCCCTGGCCCATCCCATCCTGGGCACCCCCGAAACCGTGGCCCAGATCACCCGCGACGATCTGGTGCGGTACCACCAGGCCGCTTACGTGCCCGGCAACTGCATCCTAACGGTGGTATCGGATCGGCCGGCCGAGGTGGTGCTCCAGCAGGTACGACACTTGTTCGGCGATTGGTCTGGCCGTCCCCAGGTACCGGTGGATTCTGCGGCCTTGGTGCCCCCTGAGCCCACCACCGTGGAGATCCCTGTGCCCGGCCACCGGGCGTACATCTACATGGGAACCAAGATCCCGGGGTTGCAGAGTTTGGACGCTCCGGCCCTTCGGGTGGCGGCCATGGTACTTTCGGATCGGATGGCTGGAGAACTGCGCGAAAAACGGGGCCTGGCGTACCGCTTAGGGGCCTTTACCCGGTTCTACAGCCCAGGGGTGGGGGTCTTTGCGTTGGTCATGGGCACCAGTTCCAATAAGTACCCCGAAGCCCGGGCAGGCATGCGCGAGATGCTGGAATCCTTGGTTAAGCAGCCGCCTACAGAGCAGGAGCTTCGGCGAGTGATCAACGCCTCCTGGGGAAGCCACCTAAGGTACCATCAAAAGAAGATCAACCAGGCCTATTTCCTGTCGCTGTACGAGTACCTGGGCACCGGGTACGAGTACGATCTCTCACAGATCCAACTGCTGCGACAGGTCCGGCCCCAGGATGTGGTGCGGGTGGCCAAGACCTACCTGAAGCCGGATCAGATGGTGCTGGTGGCTGCTGGCGGCTTCTAAGAGCCCATGGCCAGGGTTTCCCTCCTGATCCCGGCCTATAACGAGCGGGAGGTGGTGCCTGCCCTGCTGGAGGAACTGGAGGCCTTCTTTCGCCAACGAGGGTTGAGCCCACAAGACGTGGAAGCCGTGATCGTGGACGACGGCTCCACCGATGGCACCTTCGCCCTGCTCCAGCAGGAACTCGCCCGGCGCCCCTTCCTTCAACCCTTCGTCAAACTGGGGCGGCACACCAAGAACCTGGGCAAGACCGCAGCCCTGGTCACGGCGGCCAACCTGGCCACGGGCGAGGTCTTCGTGGTGTTTGACGCGGATCTCCAGTACACGCTGGAAGACGCCCTCAAACTCGCCCACCGGGTAGAGCAGGAGGGGTACGACCTGGTGGTAGGGTGGAAACAGGGCCCCTATCCCAAGCGGTTTGTCTCCAACATTTACAACCGCCTTTCCCGGTGGCTCTTCCAGTTGCCTATCCACGACATGAACGCCATGAAGGCCATCCGGGCCGAGGTGTTTTATCTCTTGGCCCTGCGTAAGGATTGGCACCGGTACATCGTGCCCCTGGCCGTAGAGCGGGGGTTCACCGTGACCGAGGAAAAGGTGCGCCTGCGGCCCCGACGGGCTGGCAAGAGCAAGTACACGGGGTTCTGGCGCATTGTGGTGGGGATCGCCGACCTTCTCGCCGTTAAGTTCCAATTGACGGTCATGCGGAAACCCCTGCTGTACCTGGGAACCCTCAGCGTCGTGTTCTTTGGCGCCGGCCTGGCGGTGGGCCTCTTTGCCTTGTGGTTGCGATACGGCCTGCACCATGGGTACCGGCCCCTGCTGTACCTGGTGATCCTTTTGCTTCTCCTGGGCGCCATCTCCCTTACCCTGGGGCTTTTGGGCGAGGTGGTGTCCGGAGTAGAAGACCGGTTTGACACGCTGGAACGCCGCTTGTTTCGGTGGTTTGAACGTCCCAGGGATTGAACCAGGAGGTTTGTATGGACATCCAAGGCAAAACCATCCTGCTCCTTGGTGGGGCAGGTGAAGTGGGCATGGCCATTGCCCGGAAACTGCTGGAAAACCCTGAGAGGCCGCGGAAACTCGTGGTAGCCTCCCTGAAACAAGAGGAGGCCGAGGAAGCCGTGGCCATCCTCCAAAGGGAGTTCCCCGAGGCCGGCGTGACCTTTGACATAGAGTACGGCAACATCTTCGTGCGAGAGGAGTTCAAAGACCGGGCCTGGTGGGAACTCCAAGCCGATCCGGCATGCCAAGAGGCCCTGATGGACGATATTCTGAATGAACTCAGCCCGGAGATCCTCCAAAGCTCCACGCTGTACCGCATGATTCATCGCCACAAACCCCACCTGATCGTGGACACCATCAACACCGCCACCGCTTTGGCCTATCAGGACGTGTACACCACAGCAAGGGAGGCCCGGGCCCTGCTGGGCGACGGCGATGAGGAGAAACTGAAGGCGGTGGTGCGACGGTTGCTTTCCACCCTATACATTCCCCAACTGGTGCGCCACGTGCAGATCATGCATCAAGCGATGAAGGAGGTGGGGGTACAGCTCTACCTCAAGGTGGGCACCACGGGCACTGGAGGCATGGGGCTCAACATTCCATACACCCACGGTGAAGAACGTCCTTCACGGGTCCTTTTGTCCAAGTCGGCCGTTGCGGGAGCCCATTCCCTATTGCTGTTCCTGGCCGACCGGACACCCGAAGGCCCCATAGTGAAGGAGATCAAACCCGCGGCCCTTATCGCGTGGAAGGCGATCGGTTCAGGCCGCATCCGCAAACGGGGGCGGGAGTTCCCCCTGTACCAGGTGTCCCTGGACCAAGCCGTGCCCCTGAAACCCGGCACCACCTTTGACCTTCGGCAGTACCAAGAAAGCCCTGCCGGAGAGGAGTTCTTAGAGGCCGTGTTCGTGGATACCGGCGAGAACGGGGTGTTTTCCCTGGAGGAGTTCAAGGCCATCACCACCCTCCGGCAGATGGAAGCGGTGACACCGGAAGAGATCGCTGAGGTGGTGCTGGATGAAATCCGCGGCGACAACACGTCCTTTGACGTGGTGTCGGCCCTGGACGCTTCGGTGATGGGCCCCACGTACCGGGCTGGTTTCCTCAGACCGCTGGTGATTCGCCGACTGGAACGCGAGATCCAAAAAACCGGCTTGGATTCTATCGCCTTTGAAATCCTGGGCCCTCCCCGGCTTTCCAAACTCCTGTTTGAGGCAGAACTCCTAAAGCGGGCGGTGGGCACGATCCCAGCGGTGCGATCCCTTTCGCCGGATACCCTGAGCCGGCGGCTGGTGGCCTATCTCCAGGAACATCCCCGGCTCCTTAGAGAGATCCTGGCGGTGGGGTTGGCTGTACTCCTTCCCGACCAGCGCTTGGTGTTCGCACGTCGGAGCGATCAACTGCTGGACAAACACTGGGAGCGCACCCCTTGGACCGTCACAGAAGAGCAGATTGAGCACTGGGCCCATAGCGAGTGGATTGACCTGCGCCCCAAGAACATGGCCCTGTGGCAAGAGCGGCTCCGCCAACTCCAGGAAACCCTGGAACGGGAGAACCAAACCACAGGGTCCCGCTACGACCGTCCCTTAGACAACTGGCCCACCAACGAACGGGGCGAACCCCTGGTGGATCCAGGAGAAACCGTAGGCTTCATCTTTATCCAGGAGGATCGGGGCGCTCGGAAGAAACGCTAAGGGTGGAAACCAGCGTGGCCACCCGTGAGGTTTCTCGGTTATACCGCCACCTGCTGGTTCGTTTAGGCCCCCAGGGATGGTGGCCTGGAGACACGGCCTTTGAGATCGCCCTGGGGGCCATCCTCACCCAAAACACCGCCTGGCGAAACGTAGAACAAGCCCTCCATCGCCTTCGGCAACGAGGCTGGCTCCAGGCCTCCGCCCTGGCCCATGCTCCACGACACGAACTGGAGGCCCTCCTGCGGCCCACTGGCTATTTTCGCCAAAAGGCCGAACGCGTGCAACGGTTCGCCCAATGGTGGCTGAATCAAGGGGGTGAAGCCGGCCTGCGCCTTCGGCCCCTGGACGAACTCCGAAGGGAACTCCTTGCCCTCAAGGGCATCGGGCCCGAAACAGCAGATTCCATCCTGCTGTATGCCTTTCATCGCCCCATCTTGGTGGTGGACGCCTACACCCGGCGCATCTTGGAACGCCACGGCTTGCCCATTCCCCGTGACTACGAGGGCCTGCGGCGTTTCTTAGAACAACGGTTGCCCCGCGACGTGGCGGTTTACCAAGAGTTTCATGCCCTGATGGTGGCCGTGGGAAAACTCTTCTGCCGAGCTCAACCGCGGTGCACAGGATGCCCGGTCCAAGAAGTGTGGGGACCCCCACAAGGGATATAATACGAACCCATGCAAACGTGGCCCTTGCTCCTGTTCGCCCTGTTTCTGCTGCTCACTCTGGTGAATTACCGGTGGGGGCTGTACATCAGTTTGGCTTCCATCACTGGTTACATGATGTTCCCACACTTCGTCGGGGGCCCTCCCTTCCTATGGCACGAACCCCTGGTACCCTTTGTGTTCGTGATGTTCCTGTACAGCAAAAAGAAAACCCTCACACCCTTCTTCGCATTGGACGTCCACTACAATCCCTTGCTCTATGCGACAGGTCTTTTCCTCTTGGTTCTGATTGGCCAGTACTTTCGGAACCCAGTGCTCACCTCCCGCTTGGGAGGAAGCGGAGGGTTCCTGCTCTTTTACCGGTTCATCATTGATTTCCTGTTGATGCTCATCGTCGCTGAGGAAAGCCGAACCCCAGAGGGACGCAAAAGGATCTTTTGGGCTGTGTTGATCTCTGCCCTTTTGACCAGCCTGATCGGGGTTTTGGCGTATTATGCTCCCCAAGTGTACCTGTTCTTAGACCGGCTGGGGTTCACCCGGGTGAAGGCCTGGAAGATCTCCATTGATCCCGTCAGCGGGGCTGTCCGATACCTGATGCTCCAGATCCCTTCCTACTTCGGGGTTCTCCTTATGGTCATCAATCCCCTGAACCTGCGGCCCCGATATCGGATTCCCTTGTTAACGTTCTTCGCCTTTACCCTGGTGCTGAGCGGTGGCCGTTCCGTCTTCTGGGGCACGTTGGCTTCTGTACTGTTGGCGATCCTCTTCTGGTACCGTCGGCAGATGCTCCTGGTGGTGTCGGTGCTCATCGCCTTTGTTCTGAGTTTCACCGTGATCACCATGGAACCCGAGATCGTCCCCCCAGCATACCGCCGGGTGTTCCGGATCACAGGCACCGAAAAGGAGATCTCCTTCGTTCGGTTTAACGTGCACCGGCTCATGATGAAGCAGATCGCCCAGAATCCTATCTTCGGTGTGGGATTCAAACCCGATGTGTTCATCCCCGAGTTCATCCCCAGGGAGGCAGCCTCTGAATTCGTGCTCAAAAACCTTACCGGTGGGGGGCATGGTTCCTACTACTCCCTCCTGTACTTCTTTGGTTTGGTGGGGCTCCTGCCCTATCTCTATGCCATCTGGCGGGCCTTCACCGTGCTCTGGCGATTCCTCCAGGAACCCCAGCGAGAAAGCGCGCGCTTGGCTGCCCTTTACAGCGTATGGCTACTCACCACCCTGGCGATGTACTACGCCTTTTATCGGGGAGAAGCGCCACAACTCTTCTTCATCTTTGGCCTGATCAGTGGGCTGGCGATAGAGCACCGGCTCCGCGAGGAGGCATCTTCCAGGCCTACCGCTGTGGCTTTGGCTGCTACAGGCCCGTCGGCAGGTCAATGAACTCGTAAGGCAATCCAAAGGTCTGCTGCAGGTATTCACCCACTGCGCGTACCCCCAACCGCTCGGTGGTGTAATGGCCATAAAAGGCCACATTCACCCCGTATTCCGCAGCCATCCAGTAGCTGGCGTGGTCTGTTTCTCCGGTAATCAGAAGGTCTGCACCCTGTTCTGCCACTTGAGGCAACAGGCTAACGGCCTTGCCAGAGATGACGGCCACGGTGCGGACCTCGGCGGGCCCGAAGTCCCAGAGCACAGGAGACTTTTGGAAATACGCGTTGAGCTCCTCCAGCACCTCCGTTAAGGGACGGGGAACGCCAAAGTCCACCCATCGGCCGATCTTTACCCCATGGTACTCGCCAAACTCGCCGGCATCGGGCCAGCCAAGATCCCGAACCAACACGGCGTTGTTGCCCAATTCGGGATGAAGGTCCAGGGGAAGATGGGCTGCGTATAGGGCCACGTTGCCCTGAATCAGCTGCCGAATCCGTTTGTAAAGGGGCCCGGTGATGGGGAGCACTTTGCCCCAGAAGAGCCCATGATGAACCACCAAGAACTGCAGTTTCCGGCGGATGGCTTCGGCCACTGCCCGTTCAGAGATGTCCACGGCCACCCCCACCCGTTGTACCTCTCCCTGGTTGTCCACCTGGAGCCCGTTCAGGGAGAGGTCTGGGATCTCGTGCACCTTGAGTACTTCATCCAGATGTTGAGCCAGTTCCCGAGCCGTCATGGAACAGTTCCTCCGGTTTGGTGAGTTTCAGGTGTTGATACGCCAAGGGCAAAGCCACACGCCCCCGCGGTGTTCGCTGGATAAAGCCCTCCCGGATCAGGAAGGGCTCATACACCTCCTCCAGGGTTTCGGGGTCTTCTCCTACGGCCATGGCCAGGGTTTTGATGCCCACCGGCCCTCCCTTGTAGGTTTCAATGAGTCGGAGAAGAATGCGTTTGTCCATCTCATCCAGGCCCCGTTCGTCCACCTCCAAACGGTCCAGGGCATATCGGGCGATCTCTTGGGTAATGGTGCCATCCCCTTTAACCTCGGCGAAATCACGCACTCGGCGGAGCAAACGATTGGCAATGCGAGGGGTTCCGCGAGACCGTCGGGCGATTTCCCGAAGTCCCTCCTCGGTGTAGGCCACCCCCAGCAACCCTGCGCTCCGCTTCAGGATCAGCAGGATTTCCTCAGCGGAGTAGTAGTCCAGGCGGAAGGTGATGCCAAACCGGGCCATCAGGGGCGGGGTGATCATGCCCGCTCGGGTGGTGGCCCCGACAAGGGTGAAGGGGGGCAAATGGATCTTCACCGACTGGGCGCCAGGGCCCCGGTCAAGGAGTACGTCAATCCGGTACTCCTCCATGGCGGCGTAGAGGTATTCCTCCACAGGCCGAGGGATCCGGTGGATTTCATCAATGAACAGGATATCTCGGGGTTCCAAAGAGGTCAGCAGGCCCGCCAGGTCTGCAGGCCGTTCCAGTACTGGGCCTGAAGTGGCCTTAAGGTTTACCCCGAGTTCCCGAGCGATGATATGGGCCAAGGTGGTTTTTCCCAGGCCGGGCGGCCCGTGCAGCAGCACGTGATCCAGTGCCTCACCTCGCCGTCGGGTGGCCTCCACGAACACCTGTAGGTTCTCCTTCACACGGGTTTGGCCAATGAACTCCTGGAACGTGCGGGGCCGTAAGGTCCGCTCAATCTCCCGTTCTTCGGCCCCCAGGGCTTCGGGGGTGGTCCATCGGACATCGCTCATCGTGGAGTACCTCCGTGCAGCGGGTGCTGCTGTGTTTGAGTATGGGGCATTTCACCCGGATTCCCAACTCCCGGTGGTCTTAGGCGGAGGAGGCGGGGCAGGCCTGTGGTTTTCCCCTGGGATACCCACACCCGGCTGGGCGGCTCTTTGGGGGCCACAAGCACCCAGGCCTTGATGCGGCCGGCCGACCTTGCATCGCCCCCAGGCCACTGCAGCGCCTGCAAGGGGGTTCGGGGTTCCCCAAGGGTCCAGAGAAACCGCCACTGGCCAGTGGAGTCTGTCAACAGAACCCAACCGTTAAAGGGCAGGGTTCCCTTGGAACCTTGATTCCACACCCGACAGAGCATTCCCCGCCAGTACAGAGCCACCCCGGTGGAGCGTCGGATCCAATGGAACTCCCCGGCCCATCGCCCCTGGGCCAGAGAATCGGGGCCCAGTTCCGAGGCGTCCAGAACGGCCTGCACCCGCAGGGACAGTGGAACCG
Source organism: uncultured bacterium (assembly GCA_964406105.1). GTDB lineage: Bacteria > Hydrothermota > Hydrothermia > WGAB01 > WGAB01 > WGAB01. The sequence continues at coordinate 61,648 of CAYOQK010000022.1, forward strand.
TAGGGGCCAGGGGTTCTTCTACAACGGCCGTCAGGGCCTGGGTCACCGCTGGCATGTGGGGTAACCAGAACATGGCGTCTTCCACGCCGGCGTCCTGCAGGGCCTCCAGTTGCCGGGTCAGGTACTGTCCAAGGTCCACGGTGTCTGGCAGCCGCATGGGGAACGCTTGGAGCCAAGGGCGAATCCGATCCGAGGGGATCCCCTGGGCCAGGAGCGCCAAACTGCTTTGATAAACGGCTTGGTAGGGGTCCCTCAGGGCGCCCCAGTAGTGGCTCGGGTACATCATGGGGCACAGCACATCCACCAATTCCAAGAAGTCTTGGGGATGCTGGCCGATGACGTCGCTCTGATGCGGCAACAGGAAACACACACGGCCAAAGAGGTCGGCAGAGGTTTGGATGGAGTCGGGGATCCCACGAAGCAAGCGTTGAACGAAGGACACCAAGGTTCGGCGACGCCATTGGAGTTGTTCAGGGGTTTTGGGGTTCCGGGTATCGGGCCAGCGGATGTAGTCCAGTTGGATTTCGTCCACGGGCAGTTGGGCAACGGCTTGGAGCACAGACCGATTGTAGGCCAAGGCCACCGAGCTCTGGGGCGTGAACCAATGCACATAGGGGGATTCCACGTGCTGGTACAGTAGGGAGTCGCGCAGCACTGCCACTCGGGCGATCACGCGGAGCCCCAACCGGTGCAGGGTTTCCACTGCTTCCCTTAGGTCCCAGGTGGAGTCGTAGGCGCCGGTAAGGGGAGCCAGGGGATGGTCAAAGGGAACGCCCACACGGCCCTCCAGGGTTTTGAGGTCCAGCACCACCCCTTGGATTTCCGGGGGAAGGGACTGGGCCCAGGAAGCCAAGCGGTGGCCCCGAAGCAGGGCCACCGCCCGGTCAAAGGGGAGGTGAAGGCTGTAAGTCAGGAGAAGGGTTAGCAGGAACGCAGAGGGCATAAAAGGGGCCGGGGCCGGCTTCGCCGGCCCCGGCCGGAACCGCTTACTCTTCCTCCGCCTGTTCTTTTCTCAGTTGTTCAATGACCCGCTGGGCGATCTCGCGAGGCACCTCGTCGTAATGGGAAAACTTCAAGGTGAAGGTGCCGCGGCCCTTGGTAATAGACCGCAGGGTGGTGGCGTACTTGTAAAGCTCCGCCAAGGGCACGTGTGCCCGGATCTTTTGGTACCGTCCCTCGGCTTCCATGCCCAGGATTCGGCCGCGTCGGGCGTTGATGTCGCCGATGATGTCGCCCATGTACTCCTCGGGTACAATGACCTCCAGTTCGTAGATGGGTTCCAACAGGTAGGGATCCGCCTTTTCCTCAGCATCCCGGAAGGCCATGGATCCTGCAATCTCAAAGGCCAGGTTGGAGGAATCCACTGGGTGGTACTTGCCGTCGTACAGGGTTACCTTGACGTCCACCACAGGCACACCGGCCAGCACCCCCTTTTCCATGGCCTTCTTGATGCCCAGTTCTACGGACGGCCGGAAGTTCTGTGGAATAGCACCTCCGAAGATGGCATCCACGAACTCGTAGCCCTGGCCCCGGGGCAGTGGCTCAATCTTGATGTAGCAGATCCCGTACTGACCCCGGCCACCGGTTTGTTTGACGTATTTGCCCATGCCTTGGGCTGGTTTCCGGATGGACTCCCGGTAGGGGATTCGGGGTTTCTCGGTGAGGATTTCCACCCCGAACTTCTCCTTGAGCTTGGCGACGATCACATCCAGATGCAACTCGCCCAGGCCGGAAATCAAGGTTTGTTTGAGTTCGGGGTCATAGCCGAAGGTAAAACTCGGGTCCTCGTTGTGGAGGCGGTTCAGGCCGGCCATGACCTTCTCTTCGTCCTCGCGGGTTTTGGGCACGATGGCGATGGAGATCTTGGGTTCAGGAAAATCAATGCCCTCAAAGGCGCCCTTGAGGTCTTTATCCCGCAGGGTATCGCCGGTGTGGGTGTCCTTGAGTTTCACCAGTACACCCATCATCCCTGCTTCCAGGGCGTTTACCTCTTTCCGGTCGCGGCCGGTCATGAGATACACCTGGTTGATCTTCTCGGGCCGTTCTGTGCGGGCGTTGATCAGTTCGTCCCCGGACTTCACCGCCCCGGAGAACACGCGCACAAAGTACAGTTCTCCCACATGGGGTTCGGAGAAGGTCTTGAAGACCAGGGCTGTGGCCTTGTCCAACTCGGGGGTAACCTCGGTGGCCTCGCCCTCCGGGGTGAGGAGTTTTTCCGGAGGACGGTCCATGGGGGAGGCTGCGAATTCCACCAGGAAGTCCAGGAGTTCCTGCACGCCTAAATCGGCGGCAGCGTCTCCGAAGAGGATGGGGTACAACTCCCCCTGCAGGATTCCTTGGCGAAGGGTTTTGCGGATGGCTTCGGCGTCAATCTCCTCGCCTTCCAAGTAGCGATCCAGCAGCTCCTCAGACAGTTCAATGATGCTTTCCAGGGTGCTTTCTCGCCAGGCCTGGGCGGTGTCCGGATCGTCCACACCGGAAAGGTCGCCGGCCAGAAGGTCCACCACGCCGGAGAAGGCGCTCCCCTTGCCCAGGGGAAACTGCACGGGCACGGCCTTGTTCCCGAAGACGCTTTGGATCTCTTGGACCACCTGTACGGGATCGGTTTCTTCCATCTTGCACTTGTTCACGAAGAAGAAGCGGGGCAGATGGCGTTTCTCGGCGAGTTTCCAGTAGTTCTCCGTGCCCACCTCCACGCCTTCCTGGACGTTCACCACGAACAGGGCGTTGTCGGCCACCCGCAGGGCGGAGTGCACTTCGGCCTCAAAGTCAAAGTAGCCCGGCGTATCCAGGAGGTTGACCCAGGTGTTCTTGTGGGTGAAGTGGGCGAGCGCCAGGTTGATGGTGATCTTGCGCTTGACCTCCTCGGGATCGGAGTCCAGGATGGAGGTGCCCTGGTCCACGGATCCCTTGCGCTTGGTCACCCCGGTGGCAAACAGCATTGCCTCAGCCAGGGTGGTTTTCCCGGAACTGCCGTGTCCCACGATCGCGATGTTTCTGATCTTCTCGGCCTTCAAGACTCACTTCCTCCTTTCTTCTTCCGGCGGGCGGTTTGCCAGAGTTTATAGAGGGCCGTGCCCCCGAGGGTGATCCACAGGGGCTTCCCCCGGGTGGACGTGGTGGGAATCCATTCCACCACATGCCGCAACGCCTCCAGGCCACCCCGTAGCCCTTTCAGGCTGGTGTGGAGATCGTCCAGCAGGGCGTTGCTTTTCTGGGTGGCCTCTTTTAAATTTCGCGAAATCTCAGGTAAATCCCGTTCCAGGTCTTGCAAAATCCTGCGAATTTCTTGTAGCGTTTGCCGGAGATCCTGAATCAAAACCAGCAGCGCAAAAGCACCGGCCAGGATCACAAGAATAAAAACGGAAAGAGCAACAGCCGCAAGGACTTCCATGGTCGGCAAATGTTAAACTTGGGCCCCAGGGGTGTCAACAGGCAACGTGGGCAAATAGGGCAGCAGGTCGGCTGCGGTCTCGCGTAGATAATCGTAGATCAATTTCCGGATCTCCGCACTGGTCCGAGCCTGCAACACCTGCCGCTTCAGGGCTTGGAGTTCTTCCATGGAGAGGTGACGGATGATCTCCTTGGATTGGAGAAGCGCTGCTGGGGCCACCGACAGTTCGTCCACCCCCAAGGCCACCAGCAGCGGGATGCCCAAGGGGTCCGAGGCCATTTCCCCACACACGGACACCAGCAGGTTTCGTTTCCGGGCTTGATGCACGGTCCATTCCAGGAGCCGCACCACCGCGGGATGGAAAGGATCGTACAGGTAAGACACCCGCGGGTTCCGCCGGTCCACGGCGAGCACGTACTGGGTAAGGTCGTTGGTGCCAATGCTGATGAAGTCCACCAACCCCTCCAAGAGGTCCACGGTCAGGGCGATGGAGGGCACCTCCACCATCACCCCCACCGAGGGCATCTGGACCTCTGGGCCCATTTCCTGGACCACCTGTTGGAACAAGGCCAGGAACTCTTCCACCTCTTCCACGGTGGACACCATGGGGAGCATCACCTTGAGGTTTCCCTTTTCGTTGGCCCGGAGGATCGCCCGCAATTGGCGAATCAGGGTGTTCTGCTCCTTGAGCAGGGCCCGGATTCCCCGAAGCCCCAAGAAGGGGTTTCTCTCCGGCCGCCCCAGGATCTTGTCGCCCCCGATATCAAAGATCCGGATGGTGGCGGTGTGGGGATACACCTTGCTGGAGAGTTCTCGGTAGATTCGCTCCTGGGAGGCCTCATCGGTATGGCCAGAGAAGAAGAGCACCTCGGTGCGGAACAGGCCCACTCCCCGCCGTTCAAACCGGTCAATGATCTCCATCTCTTCGGGGAAATCCAGGTTCATCTTCAGGGAGAGTTCCCGGCCATCCCGGGTTACGGCGGCTTGGCCCACCAGTTTCTTGAGGCCGTTGTGGAAAGCCTGGAGTTGGGCCTGACGTTCCCGGTACCGGTCTAAGGTGGACTTTCGGGGGTTCACCACGGCCAGCCCGCGGTTGCCGTCCACGATGGTCACGGTGCCGTTTTTCACCCCCTCAAAGGACGAAACCCCGAACACTCCGGGGATGCCGAAGTCTCGGAGCAGGATGGCGGTATGGGAGGTGGCCCCACCGGACTGCAACACCACACCAGCGATGTCCCGTTTTACCAGGGTCAAGGTGTCCTTGACTGAGAGGTCTACGGCAAACACCACTTCCCCTGCTTGCACCTCCTCCACGGCCTCGTGGGCCAGGGGTTGCATCTTGTAAACCAGTTCTCGGGCCATTTGTTGGATTTCCAACGAGCGGTCTTGGAAGTAGTGGTGGTCGCCTTCGGCCAGGGAGCGGGCCAGGTCGCGCGCCACTTGGAGCACGGCGTACTCGGCGGTATACCGGTCCCGTTGCACCATACGCTCCACGTTTTCAATGAACCGGGGATCCTGAAGGATCATGATCTGGGCTTCCACCAATTGGGCCAGTTTTTGGGGAAGCCCGCGCTTGGACGCCTCAAACTCGGCGATGAGCTCTGCACGGGCCCGGTGGAAGTTCTCTATCTCGCGGTCCACCTGGGTGCGGGGCACCTTGCGACCGGTGACCTCCACCTCCTGGCGGAGGAGCACCCGAGCCGGACCGATCCCGATCCCTGGGGCTGCCGGGATTCCCGTGAGAAACCGTTCGCCGTTTTTCACCTGGTTATTCCTCGCCAAATCCCTCCTCCACCAATCGGGCCAGGCTCTCCACGGCCTCTTCCTCGTCCGGCCCCTCGGCGCGGATCACGAGCTCCGTGCCCTTTGGGGCCACCAGCATCATGAGCCCCAAGATGCTTTTGCCGTTCACCTCAGCCCCATCCTTCTCCACGGTGATCTCAGACTGGAACTGGCCGGCGAGTTTGGCAAAGGCCATGGCCGGCCGTGCGTGGAGCCCTAAGGTGTTGACGATCCTCACCCGTTTCTCCTTCATGGGCTACACGAAGAACAGACTGTAGTCCAGGAGCTGCAGGCCCCGCTCCCGCTCTACAAAGCTGACCACCTTGGAGAGCAACCGGTTGGCGCCCCGGGTATCCGAGGCGGCCACGGCCACCAGGATCCGCGACCGTTGCCACAGGTTTTGGCCATCCACCTCGGCCACCGACACATTAAACCGGCTTCGCACCTTGTCCTTCAACCCCTTGAGGATCACCCGCTTTTCCTTCAGCGAGGTGCACTCAGGGATATAGAGATCCAGTTCCAGGATCCCCACCGGCATGGGAACACCCTCCGGTTTCTCAGGCCTTTTTCACCTCTACCAGGCGGTACGCCTCTAAGATGTCGCCGGGCCGATAATCCTCAAAGCCCTGCACCTTGATGCCGCATTCGTAGCCCTGGGCCACCTCTTTGACGTCTTCCTTGAAGCGTTTGAGCGAGGCCACCCGGCCCTCATGGATCACCTCGCCGTTCCGGCGTACCCGGATATTGGCGTCCCGCCGGATCACGCCCCGGAGCACGTAGCATCCGGCCACATGGCCCACCTTGGGCACCTTAAACACGGCCCGCACCTCGGCCTCGCCCAACACCTCTTCCTGAACCTCCGGCTTGAGCAGGCTCTTTAGGATGAGTTCCACGTCCTCCAAGAGGTCGTAGATCAGGCGGTAACTCTTGATGGTTACGCCCTCACGTTTGGCGGCCTCGCGGGCTTTGCTGTCAATGTTCACGTTAAAGGCCAGGATCAAGGCATTGGAGGCTGCGGCCAGCATGACATCGCTCTCGGTGACGTTGCCAATGCCGGAGTGCACCAGGGTCACCTTGATGTCTTCCACCATCATGCGGCCGAGGGCATCGCCCACCGCCTCCACCGAACCCTGACAATCCGCCTTCACGATCACGGGCAACTCGGTGATCTCGCCTTTTTGGAGCATTTCTTGGATCCGGCGGGTCAGGCTGGCCTGCTCGCCTCGGGCAATCTGCTCCTTGATGAGGGCAGCCTTTTCCTCGGCGATTTCCCGGGCCACCCGCTCGGACTCCACCACCTGCAGGATGTCTCCGGCCTTGGGCAAGGCGTCAAACCCTTGAACCAGTCCAGGGTCTGAGGGTTTCAGTTCCTTGAGCCGTTGGTTGTACTCGTCATAGATGGCCCGCACCTTTCCCCAGGCGGTGCCCGCCACGAAGGCGTCCCCCACCCGCAGGGTCCCCCGTTGCACGATCACCGAGGCCACCGGGCCTCGGCCCTTCTCCAGTTTGCTTTCCAAAACCACGGCTCGGGCCGGCCCTTCTGAGGTGCTGCGGAGTTCCAGCTCCTCAGCCTTCAGCAGAATGGCCTCTAAGAGGTCCGGTACCCCCTGGCCGGTTTTGGCCGAAACCTCCACAAAGATGGTTTGGCCTCCCCACTCCTCAGGGATGAGGCCGTGCTCGCTTAGCTCCCGTTTGACCCGCTCGGGATCGGCATCGGGCAGATCCATCTTGTTGATGGCCACAATGATGGGCACCCCCGCAGCCTTGGCGTGGTTGATGGCCTCCACGGTTTGGGGTTTAACCCCCTCGTTGGCGGCCACCACCAGAACCACGATGTCGGTCACCTGGGCGCCGCGGGCTCGCAGGGCGGTAAACGCCTCGTGGCCCGGCGTATCAATGAAGGTGATCTGGTGGCCTTCGTAAAACACACGCGAGGCCCCAATGTGCTGGGTGATCGCTCCGAACTCGCGGGCCGCCACGTTGGTGCGACGGATATAGTCCAGCAGGGTGGTTTTGCCGTGGTCCACGTGGCCCATCACGGTGACCACTGGGGGCCGAGGCTCCGTGAACTCCTCCTCTCCGGTTTCCGTGACCTGTTCCTCCTCGGGCAGCTCCCGCACCACCTCAAAACCAAAGCTGTCGGCGATGAGTTCAATGCTGTCCAGGTCCAGCACCTGGTTGATGGTGGCCATGATGCCGAGTTCAAAGCCCCGCTTCACCACGTCAATGGGCTCCAGCCCCATCATCTGGGCCAATTCGGACACAGAGATGGGGGCGGGGATGTGCAGGGTGCGGGAGGGAGCGGTGGGTTCCACCGCGGGCCCGGGCCGGGCGGGCCGGCGTTCCCGTCGCCGCTGCGGCGGCCGCTTACTGCGGCGCTCCGAGGGCTTTTGCAGGGTCTTCCGGATACGGTCCTGCACCCGCTCGGAGGTGGGCCGCCGTGATGCTGCAGGCCGCTGTTGCCCCGGTTTCCTCTGGCCCCAAATCTCCTTTTTGCGTTCCAGCCGCTGTTTTGACCTTTTCTTCTGCTCTTCCAGCACGTTCTCCACGGCCTTGGCCATCTCCTCGGTGACGGTGGACGAACTCCCCCGCACCTGGTACCCCAACTCCCGCAGGAGGTCCAGGATGGCCTTGGTGGAGAGTTTGTGCTTCTTGGCTAAATCCTGTACCCGCATGTTTCCTTCACTCACGCGCTCCCCCTCTTCTTCTCAAGGCCCTCTTCAATCTGATGCAGGATCCTGAGTACGGTTTTCTCATCCAGGTCGGTGGTCTCAATCAGATCCGCCAGCAGGGGCACCTCGGTGAACTGGAACCAGCCGGCCTTGCGGAGTTTTTCCTTCACCTCCTCGGGCAGGTCCAGTTCCATGACCGTGAGCACATCCGAGGGTGGCTCGTACTCGCTGGCGGGAATCACCTGGATCTCCTTCCCCACGATGCGGGACGCCAGGATCACGTTCAACCCTTCCTTGCCTTTGGTTTCGGCGATCTCTTCGTCCCGCACCACAGCGAAAATCTGGTCGTCCTTCTCAAAGATCATCAAAGGTACCGCCGGCGACAACGCCGAGGCGGCCAGCCGGATGGTGTCTGGGTACCATTTGATGACGTCTATCTTCTCGTTGCCCAGTTCTCGGGTGACCGGGCCGATCCGTTGTCCTCGGGGCCCGATGCAGGCGCCCACAGGGTCCACCCGGGGATCCTTGCTCCGCACAGCCACCTTGGCCCGTTTGCCCGGTACTCGCGCCACGGCCCGGATCTCCACGGTACCGTCGGCCACCTCCGGGATCTCGTGTTCCATGAGCCGCCTCAGGAAATCCGGATGGGTCCGCGACAGGAACACCAGGGGCTTCCGCCGGGTTTCCTTGTCCACCCGCAGGATCAGGGCATACACGTCACGATTGGTGCGGTATCGCTCCCCTGGAATCTGCTCCTCGGGGGGGATGATGCCCTCGGCACCCCCACCCACGTTGAGGTACACGCCGGTTTTGTCCACCCGCCACACCCGGGCCTTGATGAGTTCCCCGATGCGATTTTGAAAGTCCTTGTAAATACGGAGTTTTTCCGCTTCACGGATCCGCTGGGTGAAGTTGTTGCGGATGCGTGACACGATCCCCCGGCCCAACTGATCAAAGGGCAAGGGAATCATGATCTTCTCACCGGGTTCAATGTCCGGAAACTGTTGCCGGGCCTCCTCCAAGGAGATCTGGCGGTCCGGATCGGTCACGCGTTCCACCACCTCTTTTTCCACCAGGATCTGGATATCGCCCCGTTGCCCGTCAATCTTCACTTCCAAGGGGAAATCGGGGCCATACTTCTTTTTCAGCACCGATGAGATCGCATCCTTCAGGGCAGTGATCACAAAATCGCGATCCAGTTTCTTCACCCGAGAAAGGTATGCGATGGTTTCAACGATTTCTTGGTTCATTCGCGTTCCACCTCCTTCATATACAGCCGAATCACCTGGATCTCTGCCCGGGGGAGCCGCAGGGGACCGTCCGGGGTTTCCAGGGTGACCACCGAGGGATCCACCTGCTGGAGAATGCCGATCACCGTGCCCTGGGCGGTGGTGACCCGAACCGCCTTGCCGACGGCCCACTGGAGTTCCCGTTCCTTTTTCAGCACCCGATCGGCCCCGGGAGAGGACACCTCCAGGATGTAGGACCCCTCAATAGGGTCTTCAATATCCAACAGGACCGAGAACTCCCGGGAGAGGTCTTCACAGTCGCGGAGGGTGACACCGCCCTCTTTGTCAATGTACACCCGAAGGATCCTTCGGTTGCCTACTCCCTTGAGTTCCAGGTCCACCAGGGTTAGCCCCCGTTCGTCCAAGAGGGGCTGCAAAAGGGCTTCAAGCCGTTTTTCCAAGTCGCTCATTGATCTCCCCCTTTAAGGACTCCAGCATCTGCTGGACCCGGGTTTGGAGATCGGGCAGGGGAACATCCACCGATGCTCCTGTGGCGCGGATCTTGATCTCGGCCAGACCCTGAGCCACCTTACGACCCAGCACCACATGGAGGGGGATCCCTACGAGATCTGCGTCTTTGAATTTTACACCCGGGCTCAGGTCTCTGTCATCCCACAGCACCTCCAGGCCTGCCGCTTGGAGATCGTGGTATGCCCGCTCTGCCACGTCGCCCACCTTACGGGGATCCAGGGCCAGGATCTCCACATCGTAAGGGGCAATGGTCACGGGCCATACGATCCCGTGTTGATCGTGGTACAGTTCCACGGCGGCCGCCATCACTCGGCCGATGCCAATCCCATAGCTCCCCATGATGATGGGTTTCTCCTGGCCATCGCGGTCTGTGAAGTAGGCTCCCAGGGCCTCTGAGTACCGGGTACCCAACTTGAAGATGTGGCCCACCTCAATGGCGCGCTGAAGCCTGAGGGGTGCGCCGCACTGGGGACACCGATCCCCGGCCTTTACCTCTCGCACATCGGCATACCGGTGCACCGGGAAGTGTTCTTCCACGTTGACGCCCACCAGGTGGTGGTCGCTTTCGTTGGCTCCGCACACCATGCCCTGCAGGCCGCGGAGGGTTTCGTCGGCGATGATCTCGTCCACCTCCAGGTTCACCGGCCCTACGAAGCCCACTTCCACACCGAACCGATCCTGCACCTCTTCAGGGGTGGCGATCCGCACCTCTCCGCCCAGCACCTGCTGCAGCTTGGCCTCGTTCACCTCGTAGTCTCCCCGAACCAGCACCAGCACGGCCCGGTCGCCCACCATGTACACCAGGCTCTTGATGAGCAGTTCTGGCCCAACCCCCAAAAAGGCCGTGACCTCCTCCACGGTTTTCACCCCAGGGGTGTGCACCTTTTCCAGCCGTTGGAAGGGCGAGGTGGGCTTGGGGAGAGCGGGCGTGCCGGTGGCCACCTCTACGTTGGCCGAGTACCCACATTGGTCGCACAGGGCCAAGGTGTCTTCACCCGCCTCAGAGGGCACCATGAACTCCTCGGAGGCCGATCCCCCCATGAGCCCGGTGGAGGCCCGGGTAACCACAAACCTCAGGCCTGCCCGGGTGAAAATGCGGGTGTAGGCCTCATGATGCAATTGGTAACTGTGGTCCAGCCCCTCCCAGGAGGCGTCAAAACTGTAGGAGTCCTTCATGAGAAACTCCCGCACCCTCAGGATGCCCGACCGGGGCCGGGGCTCATCGCGGAATTTGGTCTGGATCTGGTACCAGATCTGGGGAAGATCCCGGTACGACCGCAGGTAGTGGCGTGCGAGGTCGGCGAAGAGCTCCTCGTGGGTGGGAGCCAGAGCCATTTGGCGGCCTTTGCGGTCTTGCAAGCGAAACATATCTGGTCCAAAGGCCTTCCAGCGGCCGGACTCCTCCCAGAGTTCCCGGGCCGTTAGGCTGGGCATCAACACCTCCTGGGCACCGATCCGGTTCATCTCTTCGCGCACGATTCGCATGATCCGATGGAGCACCCGCTGGCCAAGGGGCAGGAAGATGTACACGCCTGCCTGATGCTGACGAACAAAACCGGCACGCAGCAACAGGCGGTGGGAAGGAGACTGAGCCTCCTTAGGGTCCTCTTTTAAAGTCGGTATCAGGGCTTGAGACCAACGCATAGCGGTGTATTGTATAGGTGGGCCCGAGGGGGGTCAATTTTATCCCTCTGGAATTCAGTGGGTTGGAACGAAACCGTGGAACACCGGGCTCTGCGGCGACCAAACCTCGTGAACCCTCAAAAAGGCTGATCCACGGCAGATTGCAATGGCCAAACCGCCGGGGTAAAATCAGAAGACACGCCGGCGTAGCTCAGCAGGCAGAGCAGCGCATTCGTAATGCGCAGGTCGGCGGTTCGAGTCCGCCCGCCGGCTCCAAAGATCACATGGACCTCATCTTTTCGGTATCCGGTCTTCGCGGGGTGGTAGGGGATGGCTTAGATCCTGAGCAACTCCTTCCCTATCTTCGGGCCTTCTATCGGCTCACCGGCGGCGGCCGGTACCTCGTGGGACGGGATCCACGCCCCCACGGTGGCATGGTGTACCACCTGGTGGCCGGGATTCTTCAAGCCCTGGGAGGCCAGGTGGAGAACGCCGGCGTGGTGCCGACGCCCACCGTGCTGTTCCACATAGCCCGGGGGTCCTATGCCGGTGGCATCGTGATCACCGCCTCCCACAATCCCCTGCCCTGGAACGCCCTGAAGTTCGTGAATGCCCAGGGTCGGTTCCTCTCGCCAGAAGAGGTACAGCGCTTGCGGACACTGGTGGAGCAGCCAGATCCCGCCCCCTGGGCAGCCTGGGACCAGGTGGGCACGGAAACCCCTCGCCCTCAAGCCTGGCAGGCCCATGTGGACACCCTGTTGGCGTACGCTGGGGTCTCCGATTCCCTGCGGGAGAAGGCTCGGCAGATCCGCGTGGCGGTGGACTGCGTAAACGGCGCCATGTCAGAGGCCCTGCCCGCCCTGCTCAAGGGCCTGGGCTTTGAAGTGATCCCCCTCTACTGTGATGGCTCCGGTCGGTTCCCCCATAACCCAGAACCCCGCCGAGAACACCTGGACCTTTTGAACCGTTTGCTCCAAGCCAAACTTGCCCATCTGGGTTTTGCCAGTGACCCTGATGGTGACCGTTTGGTGTTCGGCCTGGCTGGCCACGGGGTGTTTTCCGAGGAGTACACGGTGCCGGTGGCCGTGGAGGCCGTACTCCGCCGCGAAACGCCCCAGGGGCCGGTGGTGGTCAACTACAGCACCTCCATGATGGTGGAGGCCGTAGCCCGCCAGCACGGCGTGGAGGTGGTCCGGGTTCCCGTGGGAGAGATCCATGTCACCGAGAAACTCCTGGCCACCGGGGGGCAGATTGGGGGCGAAGGCAACGGCGGGGTGATCTATCCCCGGATCAACGCCACACGCGACGGACTGGTGGCCGCCACCCTCGTGGCGCTGGCGTACCTGGAAGGGTGGCTTGTGCCCTTCCTTAAGGCTCTGCCGGCGTACACCCTGCTGAAAAGCCGGGTACCCCGCACCCGGCCGTTGGACCTGGGCCGCTTGCAGCGGGCTTTTCCCCAGGCCCAGGTCTCCACCGAGGACGGGGTGTATCTCCGGTTCTCCGAAGCCTGGATCCAGGTACGCCCGTCTAACACCGAGCCCCTTTACCGCATCTTTGTGGAGGCCCCCTCCCTGGAGGAGGCCCAAAAACTGATGGACCAGGTGCAGTCCGTGCTGGAAACCAAACCCTAAGCGAAAGGAGGGTTTCATGGCCGGCATTAAGGAAGCCAAATACATCTGGATGTCGGGGAAGCTGGTTCCCTGGCAGGATGCCAAGATCCACGTCTTAAGCCACGTCGTTCACTACGCCTCAGCGGTCTTTGAGGGGGTACGGGCCTACAAAACCAAGAAGGGCACCGCCATTTTCCGGTGGCACGATCACCTGAGGCGACTGTACGATTCCGCCAAGATCTACCGGATGGAGATCCCCTTTGCCCCCGAGGAACTCACCCAGGCCACCATCCAACTCATCAAGGAAAACGGCCTGGATGCATGCTACATCCGCCCCATCGTGTACCGGGGGTACTACGACCTGGGGGTGAACCCCTTCAAGTGCCCGGTGGAGGTGACCATTGCCGTGTGGGAATGGGGGGCCTACCTGGGCGAGGAAGCCCTCACCCAAGGGGTGGACGTGATGGTTTCCTCTTGGAACCGGATGGCCCACAACACGTTCCCCCCTATGGCCAAGGCCACTGGCAACTACGCCAACGCCCAACTGATCAAAATGGAGGCCGTGCTTTACGGCTTTGCAGAAGGCATCGCCTTGAACCCCGACAACACGGTTTCCGAGGGATCCGGCGAGAACCTGTTCCTGGTGCGGAACGGCAAGATCTACACGCCGGCATTGGAATCCGGGATCTTGCCCGGCATCACCCGGGACACGGTGATCACCCTGGCCCGAGAGATGGGCTATGAGGTCATTGAAACCCTCATCCCCCGGGAAATGCTGTACATCGCCGATGAGTTGTTCTTCACGGGGACAGCGGCGGAGATCACCCCGATCCGATCGGTGGATAAGATCCCCATCGGTTCGGGAACCCGGGGACCCATCACAAAGGCCCTCCAGGAACGGCTCTTCGCCATTGTGCAGGGGGAAGAAGAAGACACCCACGGATGGCTTTTGTACATTGACTGATTTACGGCGGGGCGGGGCTGACTCCTCGTCCCGCCCCTCTGTTTCCCCAGGCTATACCATAAGAACCCATGAGGCACCGGTATCCTTTTCCGCCTCAAGAAGTACCGAACCGGGAGCATTTGGAACAGCTTCTGCGGTACTATCCCTACCTTCTTTTGGCTTGCGCACAAGTGCCCAAACAGGTTGCTCCCCATACGTTGATTTCTCATTTGCGTAGGGCCTTCCGGGGAGCAGACCTTTTAGACGCCTTAGCTCCCCGGCACCTGCTCCTCTCCGTAGGGGTCCCTCACGCACACATCGCCCAGCGTATTCTTCAACGTTTCCAAAGGGTCCTGCACCAGCACTTTCCCCACCTGCCTGCTCCTCCGGTGGGTGGTGTGCTGATCCAGCAGATTCCAGAACCCCCTTCCACCCTTCAAGTCTGGATGGAACGGGCCCTCAAGGGGGCCCGTTTAGCCCCCTCGCGTGTATTCCTATTGGACCCCCACCAGGAGAGCGTGGAACTCACCACCACCCTTCCTACCCCTCGGCGTCCTTACGAGCAGGTGCTGGAGACCCTCCAACCCCAAGGGGGCCAGATTTGGATCACCGGCGGAGACCCCTTCCTGCGGTGTGCTCTGCTCCGCCGCGTGGCCTACGAGAAACACCGTCAGGGCTTCCAGGTGATTCTGATCCCCGGTGTTCCCTCTCCCTACCTGCCTCTTTTTCCTTTGCTTCACCCCTTAGAAGCCCGTCCCCGGGGGTCCTACCCCTGGATCCAGCAGCTGCTGGAATCCTCCCTCCAAGCCTTCTGCCCCCTGTTGGAGCAGTACGGGGGCGAAACCCCTAAGAGAACGTTCCCCACGAAGATGCGCCAAGCGGATGGGCTCCTGGTGGCGGCTCAAGACCTGCTGAGACAGATGGCCCAAACCCTGCCCACCCTGTGGTTGGTGCCTGAAATTCACCAGGCGGACCTGGAAACCCAGAACCTGGTGGAACGGCTCCTCTCTCAACCAGTGCCTGGCCTGAGCATAGCGATCACTGGCCATCTGCTCTTTCCCCCTCCAGAGGAACTCCCCTCCCTTTCCCTGGATCTCCAAGAGAGCTGGCAAACCCAGGACATCCTCGGGCTTCCCCACCTTTTGAAACATCCGAACCGGCCGGAGTCCTATCCCGAGAGCCTTACCCTTTGGCTTCTGGATCACTGGCTGGTGCATCGGCCTGAGGATCCCCCACCTTCCCGCTTGCCAGCCCTTATCGCTGAGATCCTGGAGGCTCTTCCCCCACTGGCCCGACGAATGCTCTTGGCTATGGCGGTGCTGAACCACCCCACCACCTCGCCTCTGCTGGCCCGATGGCTGGACCTCCCGGCCCTACAAGTTGAAGAGGCCCTGGAAACCCTCAAGAGTTGGGGCCTGCTCTTGGAGGAGATCGGCACCTACTTCTTGCCCTGCCCCGATCTGGCACTCCCCCTGCTGAAACACTTTGACCCCGAACAACAGCGTGAAGTCCGGCAATCCCTCTTGTCCAGGCTTACCCTTCAGGATTCGTCACCAGTGCAATTCTCGGTTTGGGCCGCGGAGCAAGCGGAGGGGATCGCCCAGGCCGAAACCGCTGCCCACCTGTGGGCGCTGCTCGGAGAGCGCTTTCTGGCCGCCCACGCCTGGCGATCGGGCCTGCGATCCCTGAATCGTGCACTCCACATTGTGGAAACCCATCGCCTGGAACCCCGGCGACCCCTGGTCTCCCTCCCCCTGGAAAAGGTGCTCTTCTATCGGTACATCCTGCGCGAACAGGATCCCACCCGTCAGGAACTCCACACCTTGGTACAGCGATTGGAAGCCCTGGGGTACTTTGAGGAATGGATCCAACTGCAGGATTGGATCGTGTTCCAGGATTTGCAAACTGGACGCTACGCCGAGGCCGAGCAAAAGGCCCACCGAGTCTTTCAAGTGGTCAAAGAGCAGGCTCCCCATCTGGAAGGTTTGGCCCTTAAGATCCTGGGCTCCTGTGCGTGGTACCAGGACCGTTTCGCAGAGGCCCGAACCCTGTGGCTGAAGGCCCTGCAACGGGGGCAAGGGTTCTCCTCCCTGCAACGTGCCCGGATCCTGGGCAACATCGGCATGATCTACGAAGAAGAGGAGCAGTTTGAAACTGCGCTCAGGTTTTACCAGGCCGCTATGGAGGTGTTTTACCACGAGGACTTCCTGGGCGGCCTGGCCACGGGCAGCGGCATGATGGCCCGGGTGGAACAGAAACTGGGCCACCTGGGCAAAGCACTACACTTATTTGAAAAAGCCTTGTTCTATGCCCGATCCGCTCGGGAGTTCAACGACGAAGCCCTCTGGCAACTGGAACTCGCCCTGCTTTACCGAGAACTGGGCACCTATGAGCAAGCCCAGTATTACGCAGAACGAAGCCTGGCCCACTTCCGGGATACCCAGAACCTTTACCACCTCCTGCTGACACAAGGGATCCTGGGCGAGATCCATCTCTTGAGCGGCGATTCAGAGGGGGCCGACGCCCTGCTCCGGGATGCGCTCCAGCGGGCGAAGGAAAGCCGCGACACAAGCCTCATCCTTCAAATCATCTCCAACTGGATCAACACCTTGCTGGCCATGAACCAACTGGACCGGGCGGAACGCCTCGTCGCTGAGCACAAGCCCCCCTCCACCCGTCATCTGGACCTGTGGTTCCTGGCCTACAAGGTGACCCCGGCCACGTTCTCTGAATTTGAACGGAAGTGGAAACACCTACGGCAAGATCGCAACGCCCTCGCCCGCCTGATCCGCTATCGCGTATACCTGGAAGCCCTTCATCGGGCTCAACAACCAGATTTTT
>CAYOQK010000023.1:0-2855 GCA_964406105.1 uncultured bacterium
GGGCGGTGGTCAGCGTCGCTTGAGAGACGCTTTTCATGGTTGATCCCCCCTTATTCGGGTTTTGTTATTTGATGACAGATGAAATGCTAAATATGGGCAGATACAGGGAGATCAAGATCCCTCCGACAATCACCCCCATAAAAATCAGCATAATGGGTTCCAACACAGAGGTCATGGTGTTTACCGCGTTGTCAACCTCCATATCGTAAAAATCGGCCAGTTTGTCTAACATCCCGGGAAGGTCACCGGTGGTTTCTCCCACTGCGATGAGTTGTGTGACAAGGGGAGGGAACACTCGGCTCTTTTCCAAAGGCTCACTAATGTTTTTCCCTTCGCTGATGCTTCTCCGAGCTTCCAGCACGGCCTTTTCCACCACGCGGTTGCCCGAGGTGCGGGCCGTGATCTCCAAGGCTTCCATGATGGGAACCCCGCCTTTGATCAACACGCCCAGTGTCCGGGAGAATCGGGAAATTGAGGACTTGCGGAGGACATTGCCGATCACCGGTGTGTGGAGAAACACGTTGTCAGAGAAGTACCGACCCTTTTCGTTTTTCCGGAACACGTAGTAGCCCAAAATTGCGGCCCCGATCAAGCCCAGGAGCAGGAGAAGACCATTGGTTGGGATAAAATTGCTGATCCCGATCACGATGCGGGTGGGCAGAGGAAGTTCTGCGTCAAAGGTGGCGCAAATCTGCGCAAAGGTGGGAATCACCGCAACGAGGAGGAAGATGGTGGCCCCTACGGCCACCAGGAAGATCACGAGGGGATAGATCATGGCGCTCCGAACCTTCCCCCGCAGAGCCATGAGTTTTTCCAGGTATTCTGCTACCCGATTCAGGGTAAAGCCCAGCACGCCTCCGGTTTCGCCCACGGCCACCATGCTGATCAGGAACTCACCGAAGATGTTCCGCCAGCGGCCCATGGCTTCACTCAGGGAGGAGCCAGCTTCTACGGTGGTGCGGACGTGGCGGAGGACCTTTGCCATAGCCTTTTTCCCAAATTGGCGCTCCAAGATTTCCAGAGCCTGCACCACCGGTACCCCGGCATCAATCATCACGGCCAACTGACGGGAGAAAAGGGCCACATCCTTTAGGCCCACGAATTGGAACAATCCCAGGGAGGGGCGTTTGGCCGCGCCTCGCTGGGTGTCTCGCTGGGGTCTGGTCCTTGTTGTCCTCATCGCATGGTCCTCCTCTGCAAAATCTCTTCCAATTCTTCCTGACGGGGCGATGCCGCCAGGGCGGTCTTGAGATCTATAGCCCCGGAAAAGTACAGTTTTGCTAAGTAGGAGTTCATGGTCCACATCCCGTACTTCTGAGAGGTTTGAATGATGCCGTAGATCTCTTGAACCCGTCCCTCGCGGATCAGGTTTCGCACCGCCGGGGTCCCGATCATGACCTCAATGGCCAGAACCAGCTTTCGGTACGCTCTGCCGGGCAACAACCGTTGGGAAAGCACAGCCTCTAAGGTAGAGGCCAATTGCACCCGCACTTGCTTTTGCTGATGGGGCGGGAACACGTCAATAATGCGATTGATGGACTCTACGGCGGAGTCGGTATGCAGGGTGGCCAGAACCAAGTGGCCGGTTTCTGCGGCAGTTAATGCCGCAGCAATGGTCTCCAGGTCCCGCATCTCCCCCACCATGATCACGTCCGGATCCTGCCGAAGGGCACTACGAATGGCGGTAGCGAAGGACCGAGTGTCTACTTCCACCTCTCGTTGTGCAATCAGAGCCTTTTTGTTTTTGTGCAAGTACTCAATAGGGTCCTCAATGGTGATGATGTGACACGCACGCTCCTGGTTGATCCGGTCAATCATGCTGGCCAAGGTGGTGGATTTCCCACTGCCTGTGGGGCCTGTAACCAAGATGAGGCCACGGCTCTTTTGGGTGAGTTGTTCTACAATGGGGGGTAAGCCGAGTTCTGCCATGGAGGGAATCCGAAAGGGGATTCGGCGGATGGAGGCGCTGATGGTGCTCCGTTGGTAAAAGGCGTTGGCCCGAAAGCGGGAAAGCCCCTCCACGGAAATGGCAAAATCCAGTTCTCGTTCTCGTTCCAGTCGGGCCCGTTGTGCATCGTTGAGCACTTCAAACACCAGTTTGCGGGTATCCTCGGGCCCCATGACCTTGTAGGGGCTGCGTACCAGTCGTTGGTTGATGCGGAAGATAGGGGGCGCCCCAGGGGCGATATGCAGGTCCGTGGCCTCCCGCTCCACCGTTTCCCGAAGCAACTCCAGCATGGAGGGGAGGATCCGAGATTTTTGCGAAATGCCAAAGGAAGTGGTATAGTGATCCTCACGTTGAATCATATGCACATAACCCTCCGTTTGCAAAATGCAAATTACACCTCTTTGGTCACGCGGATGACCTCTTCGGCGGTGGTGAGGCCGTCAAAGAGTTTGTACAGGGCCGATTCCCGCAGGGTGATCATGCCCTCTTCTATGGCAGCTGCCCGGATTTCGTCCGGTGTTGCCTTTCGGAGGATCAGATCTCGGATCCTCGGAGTGATGGCCATCACCTCGTAGATTCCAATTCGGCCCTTGTATCCCGTGTTGTTGCATTGGAAGCACCCCTGCCCTCGGTAGATCGTCACATCTTCCACGTCTTCAGCCGAAAGGTTCAGTTCTTCTAAGATTTCAGGGTGCAGGGTAGTTTCCACTTTACAGTGGGGGCACACTTTCCGTACCAGACGTTGCGCGATGACCAGGGTGAGGGAAGAGGCCACCAGGAAGGGTTCCACGCCCATGTCAATCAGACGGGCGGGGGTGCTGGGGGCGTCGTTGGTGTGGAGGGTGGAGAGGACCAGGTGGCCGGTGATGGCGGCCCGTACGGCGATGGCAGCGGTTTCAAAGTCCCG
>CAYOQK010000024.1:0-98247 GCA_964406105.1 uncultured bacterium
TGTTTCCATTCGCCGAAGCGAATTCCGCGCGTTTCAACGTAATTGGCGAACCCGCGAAACAGGTTCGCGTACATGCGTTTCCATTCGCCGAAGCGAATTCCGCGCGTTTCAACCTTGGATCCCTTTGGCACGCCGAAGCGCCGAAGTCGTGGAAGTTTCCATTCGCCGAAGCGAATTCCGCGCGTTTCAACTCTACAGCCTAAACCCCTTGTGTGTCAAGGCCCCCAAACCCGGTTTCCGCGAACCTCCCCAAATCCCCCTCCTCTCCACCCCCAACACCCCAAGCCGAATCCGGTAACCCCCTGAAAACCAACACCTTGGAAAAACCGCGAACCTCCCAGGGAATCTGTACATCCACCCGGTTCGCGGCTTTCCCACCCCAAAGGGCCCTCATTGCACGGCTGCAACCTGCGACCTATAATTGCCCCAAAAGGAGGCTGAGGTATGCATCACCGTGTGGCCATCGTGGGGGTGGGATACACCCCGCTGCGGCCGGTCTCACCGGAGGTTTCCTTTCGTGAGATGATTTTTGAAGCCGCCATGCAGGCCTACCAAGACGCTGGCCTGGAACCCAAGGACATTGACACCTTTGTCTCCATCGCCGAAGACTACCTGGAGGGCACCGCCATCTTTGACGAATACGTGCCCGATCAACTGGGGGCCGTGCTCAAGCCCGTACACACCATCACCGCCGACGGCATCACCGGCCTGGCCAGCGCCTACCTGCAACTGAAAACCGGCAAGTTCCGCACCGCGGTGTTAGAGGGCCATTCCAAGGCCAGCAACATCCTGCATCCCTCCCACATTGAAGCCTTTGCCCTGGACCCCAACTACGTGCGGCCGCTACGGGTAAACCCCAAATTCGTGGCCGGGCTGGACATGCATGCCTTTTTGATGGAAACCGGCGTGCCCGAGGAACTCGCCGCCCTGGTGGTATCCAAGAACCGGGCCAACGCCCTGCGCAACAGCCGAGCCGCCTATCCGGCCCAGCTGGAACCCGAGGCGGTGCTGGATTCCCCTTACCTGGCCTATCCCCTGAAGGAACTGGAGGCTGCCCAGTACGCCGATGGCGCCGTGGTGCTGGTTTTGGCCACCGAAGACGTGGCCCTGGCCTTAGACGCAGACCCCGTGTTCATTGAGGGCATCGGCTGGATTGAAGACACGCCTAACCTGGACCAATGGGCCTGGGGCCGAGCCCTGTATGCCGAGTTGGCCGCCCAAATGGCCTACGAAATGGCGGGCATCCGATCGCCCTTCCAGGAAATTGACGTGGCCGAGATTGACGACACCTTCGCCTACAAGGAACTCCAACACCTGATAGCCCTGGGCATCGCCCGTGAAGAGGACCTGTGGGACCTGTACCAGGAAGGCGTGTTTGACCTGGATGGCGAGCTGCCAGTAAACCCCTCGGGTGGCAACCTGGGCAGCGGGTACACCTATGATATGTCGGGCCTTCGGGCTGTGGCCGAAGTGGTGCTCCAACTCCGTGGCTTGGCAGGTGAACACCAGGTGCCCGAGGCGGAGATCGGCCTGGCCCAATCCTGGCGAGGTGTTCCCACGGCGATGGGGGGCGTGGCGATCCTTTCTAACCTTTGAAAATAGGAGGTTTTTGCGATGACCTTTGCGCAAAAGGTGGCCGTTTTGGGGCACGGCATCACCCGGTTCATGCGGCGGGCCCAGGAAACCCCCAAGGAACTCGCCTTTGAAGCCGTGCGCATGGCCCTGGAAGAGGCCGACATGACCATTGACGAGATTGACTGCGTGGTGCTCGTGACCGCCCCGGACGCCTTTGATGGCGTGCACATGAACGGCGAGTACCTGGCCGAGGCGGCCGGCGCCAAACGCAAGCCCTATATGCGGTCCTACGTGGGGGGCGGCTCCGGGGTGTTCGGCATCATCCATGGCTGGTACCACGTGGCCTCGGGCCACTTCAACTCCTGCCTGGTGGTGGCCGAGGAGAAGATGAGCGACGCCCTGCCCCACCCCCAAGGGGTGTTCAACGCCATCTACGACCAGTTCCTGGAACGCCCTTTGGGGGTGAACCTGCTTTGGATCTTCGCCCTGGAAATGAACCGGTACATGCAGGTGCACAAGATCCCCCTGGAAACCATCGCCAAGGTGGCCATCAAGAACAAGAAAAACGGCCTCGGGAATCCAGTGGCCCAGGATGGCATTCCCGGTGAGTACACGGTGGAAGACATCCTGAACTCCGAGGTGATGGTGTGGCCGGTGCACCGGTTGATGGTGTCGCCGGTCACCGACGGAGCAGCGGCGCTGGTGCTGGTATCCGAACAGGAGGCCAAGCGTCGCACAGACAAACCCGTTTGGATTGAGGGTGTGGGGTGGAGCCTGGACACCTCGTACTGGACGAACCGCGATCTGTACTATCCCAAGTACGTGGAGTACGCGGCCCGCATGGCCTATGAGATGGCGGGCATCACGGACCCGCGCAAGGACATCCACGTGGTGGAACCCTACGATCCCTTTGCCTACAAGGAACTGCACCACTTGGAGGGCCTGCAACTGGCCGACAAGGGCGAAGCCCCGAAGCTGTTGGAACAGGGCTTTTGGGATCGGGACACGGAAACCGGGATCCCGGCGTCGCCCTCGGGCGGCCTGTTAGGGGTGGGGAACCCCATCGCTGCGGCCGGCCTGATGAAGGTGATCTCCATTTACCTGCAACTCAAGGGCGAGGCCGGTGATTGCCAGGTGAAGCGGGAGGTGCGCCGAGGCGTGGCCCAAGCCTGGGGCGACCTGATGCAGGTGGGCACCGTGGTGGTACTCGGCCGTTAAACGGAACAGGATCTGCGATTGGGGGGTGGGGCCGGCTGTAGCCGGCCCCACCCCCCAATCGCTTGCCGCAGAGCGGCCCGGCGTTTATCGTTTGAAGACCACCATGTCGCCTGAACCCGGCAAGCCCTCTGAGCCTTGCCAGAGTCCCACCCGGCTCTGGCTACGGCAAAACGCCGTGCTCTTCCCCTTCCTGGTGCTGCTGGCCTTGCTGGCCGTGGCCTTTCCGCACGAGATCGTTCATTCCCCTTCCTTTGTGGACTGGCGAACCGTGGGCACCCTCACCGGCCTGATGGCCATCACCACGGCCTTGAAGGAAACCGGCGTATTCTCGGCCGTGGCCCGGCGGATCCTGCAGCGGCTCCGGGGGCACCGTTCCCTGGCGTTCTTCCTGGTGGGGCTTTCGGCGGTGCTGGCCATGTTCTTCACCAACGACATCGCCCTGTTCATCGTGGTGCCCCTCACCTTGGCGCTCCAGGACCACGTGCACGGCGATCTCCACCGGCTGGTGGTGTTTGAAGCCCTGGCTGTGAACGTGGGTTCCACGCTCACCCCCATCGGCAACCCGCAGAACCTGCTCCTGTGGCACCTGTGGCAGGTGCCCTTTGTGGCCTTTGTGGTGCGGATGTGGCCGCTGTTCACCCTGCAGGCCGTGGTGCTGGGCGTGTTCGTGCTGTTGGCCTTTCCCCGAGGACAACTCCGCATGCGGCTGCCGGAAAGCCCACGGTGCCACCGCCCTGGCCTCTTTGCGTTTTCCCTGGTGCTCCTGGTTGGGTTCGTGTTGTCGGTAGAGCTCCACCGGGTGCCGTGGGCGCTGCCGGTGGTGTTGGCCCTCTATGCCCTCGTGGCCCCTGAGGTGCTGCGGAGCATGGACTGGCCGCTTTTGGTGCTGTTCGTGGTGATGTTCGTGGATTTCCATCTCTTGGCCCAGGTGCCTGCCCTGGCACAATGGGTGCACCACTGGGGGCCTGCGGAGCCGAAGCCGGTGTTCTGGATGTCCTTAGGCCTCTCGCAGGTGATGAGCAACGTGCCTGCCACCATCTTCATGGCTCGGTTCACCCACCTGTGGCAACCCCTGGCCTATGGGGTGAACTTGGGAGGCAACGGACTGGTGATCGGGTCCTTGGCCAATCTCATCGCTCTGCGGCTGGCCGGGGGTCGGCGGATCTGGCTCACCTTTCACGCGTACTCGCTGCCCTTTTTGGGGATCACCGCACTCTTGGCCCTGTGGTGGCTGGTGTAAACCGGACCCGTATAATCCAGACCTTTGCTTTGGGAGGTTGGCTACATGACCATCCGTGAACTGGGCCGCATGGCGGCGTTCCTATTGGTGGCACAGGCCCTTTGGGCGGCATCCTTCCTGTTTGACTACACCAAGGACGAAACCGCGGGCAACGCCGATTGGATCATTGATGACAACTGGCCCCAGCCCTATCCGCCGAACCCTTCCAGCCCGGAGGCGTGGGTGGGCGGCATCTCCTCGTGGGGGTACGACCTGCACCAGTTGGGGCACCGGGTGCGCACCCTTCCCCCTGGGCACACCATCACCTACGGCAACGCTTCGGACAGTTTGGATCTCATGTACTTTGACGTGTTCATCCTGTGCGAGCCGCAGGACCCCCTGAGCCCGCAGGAGCGGCAGGCCATTGTGCAGTTTGTGGAAAACGGCGGGGGGCTTTTCCTGGTGGCCAATCACAACGCCTCGGATCGGAACAACAACGGTTGGGATTCGCCGCACATCTTCAACGCCGCAGGGTTTGACACCCTGTTCGGCATCCACTTCAACGTCACCGGTGAGCCGGACAACAACATCTGGGACCATCCCGACGCCAACGTGTCCACGGACCCCAACGATCCCATCATCCACGGCCCTGCCGGCACGGTGGAGGCCATCGGCTACTACGCGGGCACAGCCATGACCCTATGGCCCTCCTTCAATCCCCAGGTGCAGGGCCACATTTGGATGACCGGGGCGAGCCACGGCACCACACAGGTGACCCTGGCCACCTCTCGGTATGGCAACGGTCGCATCGTGGGCATCGGTGACAGTTCGCCGGCAGACGATGGCACGGGCCAACCGGGCAACAACCTGTTCAACGGCTGGACCGCCGAGGGCGAGGACAACAACGTGGCCTTTTTGAACGCCAGCCTGTGGCTGGCAGCGGCCCAGGCGAATACCCCTCCCTATATCGCCGATGTGATCCGACAGCCAGCCTTTCCCACAGCCTCCGACGTGGTGCTGGTTAAGGCCAAAATCTCGGACGACAGCCAGGTGACCCTGGCGGAGCTGTGGGTATCGGTGCAGAACGGCCCCTGGACCCCCTCGGACCCGGATTCCGTGTTTGGTGACTGGTACTTTTTCCACATCGGAGCCGAGCCCGAGGGCACCCTGGTGGAGTACTTCGTCCGGGCGGTGGACGACTCTGCGGCAATGACCCTGTCCGACACCTTTGGCTACACGGTGAACGCCCCGGGTGGAGTGTCCTTGGAGGGCTACCAGTTGATCCAGCAGAACTCCAGCCGCACGTACACCTTTGGCGACATCACGCTGCCGGAAAACGGTGTGCTCATCATCGCTCGGAACGCCTCGCAGAGCGATTTTGAGGCCTTTTGGCAGGTGAACCTGGGGCCTGAGGTGTTGTACATCAACTCCGGGGGGTCGTTTCCGGTGATCAACGGAGGCGAAACCTTCACCTTTGTGAACGACCAGGGCGACACGGTGGACGGCCCCACGGTATCGCTGTCCACCTACCACACGTATCGGCGGGTATCCACAACGCTCCCAGCGAACGACCCCGCCGCTTGGCTCATTTTGCCCGATTCGGAGGCCAACCCCGGCACCGTGGACCTCAGCGACTCCGGGCCTGGCGGCCTGTACATCACGGAGTTCTCGGACGCTTCGGGCTCGGGCAACTACGTGTACGAGTTCGTGGAGATCACCTACAACGCCCCCACCCCGGTGCAGGAGGGCAACCCCGACGCAACGTTGACCAGGCTGCGGGTTCGGCTCCTGGCACAGCGGCAACTGGAGGTTTGGGGTGTGGAACCCGGGGCTGTGGAGATCTACGATGCCCTGGGCCGACGGAGGCTGCGGATCCAGGGAGCTGGCCACCTTCGCCTTGCCCTGCCCAGCACCTGGAGCTCTGGGGTGTACCTGTTGCGGAACCGCGGGCGTACGGTGCGCTTCCTGCTGCTCCCATGAGGCCCTGCTGCGTGATCTTTGACCTGGACGGGGTGCTGTTGGATTCCGAGCCCCTGCACGTGGAGGCCACCAACCAGGTGCTCCGGCGATTTGGCAAACACCTGAGCGTACAGGAAAACGCCCGGTTCATGGGGCTGGCCGACCCCGAGTACTGGCAGGCGCTCCTGGACTACTTTGGCCTGGAGCACGTGGACCCGGCCCCGCTGATCCAGGAAAAGGCTCGGGCCTACACCCAGTTGATCCGCACTCGGCCTTTGGAGGCCTTTGCCGGTGCGCGGGAGCTGCTGGAAATGCTGCATCGGCAGGGGTGCCGGCTGGCCGTGGCCTCCTCCTCTCGGCGGGAGGACATTGAGATCGTGTTGCAACGACTGGGGTTTAGGGGGTTTTTCCAGGCGGTGGTTTCCGGAGAGGAGGTGCCCCGGTCCAAGCCCGACCCGGCCATCTTCTTAGAGGCGGCACGTCGTTTAGGCTGTGAACCGCAGCACTGCTGGGTGGTGGAAGACTCTTTAAACGGTATTCGTGCGGCCCAGCGGGCGGGGATGCGGGTGGTGGCCTTCAGTCCCCCGGCGACGCCTCCGCCGGGGATCCCGGTGTTTCGGAGCTTTGCGGCACTTCAAGGGTATCTGCAGAGAGCGCTGGCGTCGTAGTGCGAGGGGGTTGTTTCGCACGTTGGCTGCGGATCTCGCGGATCGCCTGGGTGTGCTCGGCATAGGTGCGACTGAAGTGGTGCGTGCCGTCGGGCCGGGCCACAAAGTAAAGGTAGGGGGTTTCGGCAGGGTACAGCACGGCCCGCAGGGCGTGGAGGCCAGGGGAGCAGATGGGGCCCGGCGGCAACCCCTTAACGCGATAGGTGTTGTAGGGGGAATCCACCTGTAGGTCGCGGTAGGTGACGCGATTCTTATGGCGGCCCAAGGCATAGAGCACTGTGGGATCGGCCTCCAGTTTCATGCCCCGCTTCAGGCGATTCCAATACACCGAGGCGATGATGGGCATCTCACGTCGCCATTGGGCCTCGGCTTCCACGATGGAGGCCAGGGTGACCGCATCCTTCAAGGAGATTCCCAGGCTGTCCATACGGGGCAACAGGGGCCGCACCTGCCGCACGAACCTGCGGAACAGGATCTCGGCGGCGATCTCAGGATCGGCCCCTTGGGGCAGGAAGTAGGTTTCTGGAAACAGGAAGCCCTCCAGGCTGGGGGGCAGGGGGCCAGGCAGATCGTATTCCTCAAAGAGTTTCCGCACGAAGGCGGTGTCGCGGGCCACCCGGAGGAAGGCCCCGGAGTCCACGCCGATCCGCTGGGCCAGGATCCGGGCGATGTCGCGCAGGGTGCTTCCCTCGGGGATGGTAACCCGGGTGCCAAGTTCGCTACCCCGGAGCAGGGTGCGCAGGGTGTAGTAATCGGGGAGCCCACGGATCAACAGGTACCGGCCGGCCTTGAGCTCTCGGTCTTTGCCCAGGATTCTCAGGATCCAGGCGTCCAGGGTGGGGTGATCCAAGAGGTCGCGTTCGTGGAGCCGATGTAGAACAGCCTCCAGGGGTTCGCCCCGTTTCACCTCAAAGATCACCCGCTCGCTGTAGAGCGCCGGAATCACCAGGTAGTGCCATCCAAAGTACCAAAAGGCCAAAAGGCCCAGCACCAGGGAGTTCAATCGCATGACCAAGGCCTCCCACAGCGAAACTGACCTGCCTGGCGGCAAGCCCAGGGGGTCCGGCATGGGGGCGTTGCGGTGTTCACGGTTCTGCCTCGGAGGTTTGGCGGGCCAGGTAGGCCTCCAGCAGGATCTGCGCTGCGACGGCGTCGGTTTTGCCGGTGCGTTTGAGGTGTCGGTA
Source organism: uncultured bacterium (assembly GCA_964406105.1). GTDB lineage: Bacteria > Hydrothermota > Hydrothermia > WGAB01 > WGAB01 > WGAB01. The sequence continues at coordinate 7,824 of CAYOQK010000024.1, forward strand.
ACCGGCGGCCTTGAGGCGTTCCTCTGCCTCCACGGTGGTCCATCGCTCGTCCATGAGGTCTATGGGCACAGGAACCTCCTGTTCCAGCCGGGCTTTGAAGGCGAGCACCCGTTCGGTGGCGGGCCCGGGTTCGCCCCGTTCGGTGAGGGGAAGCCCGAGCACGATGCGCACCACACCATACTCCTCTACGATGCGGCGGATGGCCTTGATGGGGTCTTCGCGGCGGGCGTCTATGATCCCCAAGGGCAGGGCCAGGGTGCCCTCCCGATCGGAGAGGGCCAGGCCGGTTCGCCGAGGTCCGTAATCCACAGCCAGGATGCGACCGCGTGGTTTCACGGTGTTTCTCCGAGGTCAAACAGGGCCAGGGCACCCAGGGGGCCGGCCAGGTCGCCCAGTTGGCCGGGTTTCACCTGGAGGGGGCGTTGGCCGTAGCCCATCACCCGGCGGGCGAGTTCCTGGTGCAGGCTTTCGTGAAACAGGTCAAAGGCGCCTGCCAGCCCGCCGCCGAGCACCACCACCTCGGGGCCCAGCACGTGGATCAGGGTGGCCAGGCCGATGCCCAAGTGGTGGCCGAACTCGTGCCAGAGCTCTTGGCAAAGGGGGTTCCCTGTGCGGGCCTGCTCTGCCAGCCACTGGGCGTTGAGGGAGGGGGGCACAGGGTGGCGTTGGCTTTGGAGCCTTCGGCGGGCGTGCTCCACGAAATGCACCTCGCCCACGTAGGCCTCCAGGCACCCTCGGTTCCCGCAGAAGCAGGTGGGCCCGTGGGGGTCCACCACGATGTGGCCACCCTCGCCGCCAGCGCCTTGGAATCCGCGGAGGATTCGGCCGTCCACGATCATGCCCGTGCCCACCCCGGTTCCCAGGGTGACCACCAGGGCGAACCGGCTTCCCTGGGCAGCGCCGTACCGCCACTCGCCCAAGGCGTACACATCGGCATCGTTTTCCACCCGAGTGGCCACGCCGGTGGCCGACGCCACGGCTTCGCGGAGGGGGAACCCGTGGAAGGCGGGCAGGTTGGGAGGGAATCGGATCACGCCCTGTTCGTCCACCATGCCGGGCACCCCGATGCCGATGCCGTCCAGCGGGGCGTAGGCCTGGGCCCAGGTGGCCACCAGGCGCACCACGGCCTCAGGCCGTTGGGGGGTGGCTTGGGTTTGGCGGTCTACCACCTGCCGGTGTTCCAGCAGGGCCGCTTTGATTCGGGTGCCGCCGATGTCAATGCCCAGCACGCGCATGGCGAAGGTCCTCAAAGGGAATGCCGCGGTGAATGCCGCGGCTGCGGGCGTATTCTACAGCCTCCCAGTATTCCTGGGGGGTAATGCGGCGGGAGAGCTCGGGGAACTCGTGGGCTCGGTACGTGGGATAGTACTGGTCCATGAGGTTCAGGTAGGTGTGGGGGGAGATCTCGTTCACCAGGAAGTCAATCACTTGGAAGGTGTCCGAGAGGCCGTTGGGGAGTACCAGGTGCCGCACCAGGAGCCCTCGGACCGCCAGCCCGTTTTCCACCACCAGATCCCCCACTTGTCGGTGCATTTCCTTGAGGGCCTTCCGCATCACCTGGGGGTAATCCCGGCGGCCGGAGTAGCGCTCGGCCTTTTCGGGGTCCATGTACTTGGTATCGGGCATGTAGATGTCCACCACGCCCTCCAGCAGCCGGAGGGTGGCCACGGAATCGTAGGCCGAGGTGTTGTACACCACGGGCAGCTGGAACCCCTGGGCCTTGGCGATCGCCAGGGCTTCCACGATGGGGTACACCACGTGGGAGGGGGTAACCAGGTTCAAGTTATGGCACCCCAAGCGCTGGATTTCCAAGAAGATGGCGGCGAGTTCGCGGGGTTTTGTGGGAGTGCCCAGGCGCCACTGGCTGATCTCGTAGTTTTGGCAGTACACACACCGCAGGTTGCAACCGGCGAAGAACACGGTGCCCGAGCCGTGGCGGCCCACCAGCACGGGCTCCTCGCCGAAGTGGGGGCCGTAGGAGGACACCAGGGCGTAGCGGCCCACGCCGCACTCGCCGGGCTCGTTTTGCAGGCGACGGGCGCGGCAGGCCCGAGGGCATTGCACGCAGGGGCTAAAGGTTTGGCGGAGCCGAGCAAGGCGATGGGCCCAGGGCATCGTTGTGCTCAGCCCTTGACCACGATCACAGGCCGCAGTCGGGCCACCTTCCGGGAGAGGCCTGCGTTGTGCACCACTTCCACCACCTCGCTGACGTCCTTGTAGGCTTCAGGGATCTCCTCCATCAGGCCCTTCATGGTGTGGGCACGAACGACGATGCCGCGGGCCCGCAGTTCGTCAATGATGCGGCGGCCTCGGGCGGCCCGTTTGGCCGCGGCCCGCGAAAGGGCTCGGCCGGCTCCGTGGCACGTGGAGCCGAAACTCTGCCGCATAGCGGTTTCGGTGCCTACAAGCACATAGGAGTTCGTTCCCATGTCGCCAGGGATCAGCACGGGTTGGCCAATGGGCCGATACACCGGGGCCAGCTCTGGATGGCCCTTGGGGAAGGCCCGGGTGGCTCCTTTGCGGTGCACCAAAACGGTTTGCCGTTTGCCGTTGATCTCGTGTTCCTCAAACTTGGCGATGTTGTGGGCCACGTCGTACACCATGTGGAGCCCCAGGGCTTCCGGGGCCTTCTTGAGGGCCTCGCGGAAGGATTCGCGCACCCAATGGGTGATGAACTGGCGGTTTGCCCAGGCGTAGTTGGCAGCGGCCACCATGGCAGAGAAGTAGGCCTTACCCTCGGGCGACTGGATGGGAACCGAGGCCAGCTGCCGGTCGGGCACCTGGATGCCGTACTTGGCCATCACCCGGCCCATGGTGCGCACGTAGTCATCACAGATTTGGTGGCCAAAACCGCGGGAGCCGCAGTGGATCATCACGGTGATGCCTCCTCGGAAAAGGCCCATGGCCTTGGCTGCGCGGGCATCGTACACCTCCTCCACCACCTGGACCTCCAGGAAGTGGTTGCCGGAGCCCAGGGAACCCAGTTGGGGCCGGCCTCGCTCGCGGGCGCGTTGGGACACGGCGTCGGGATTGGCACCGGGCAGGGTGCCGTAGGCCTCGGTGCGTTCCAGGTCGGACTCCCAGCCGTAGCCCTTTTGCACCACCCAGGCGGATCCTTGCACCATCACCTCTTCCAGTTCCCGGTGCGACACCTTCACGCGGCCGCCCACGCCCACGCCGGCGGGCACATTGCGGAACAGGGCATCGGCCAAACGTTCCAAGTAGGGTTTCAGGTCGTCCAGGGTGAGGTCGCTGCGGAGCAGGCGCACGCCGCAGTTGATGTCGTAGCCCACGCCGCCGGGAGAGATGACCCCGGTTTCGGGGTCCATGGCAGCCACCCCGCCGATGGGAAAGCCGTAGCCCCAATGGATATCGGGCATGGCCAGGGAGTACTTCAGGATGCCGGGCAGGGAGGCCACGTTGGCCACTTGCTCGGGAGCCTGGTCCTTGCGGATTTGGTCAATGAGTTTTTCCGAGGCGTAGATGATGCCGTCCACCCGCATAAAGGGTTTGTAAGACTTGGGGATTCGCCACCGATACCGATCAATTTTCTCCAACGGTCCTTTCCAAACCTCTGCCATTGGGTCACCTCCGGTTGGCTTGTGTGTTCATATGGTACAACAGGGTCCGCAGGACGGCGAACCCTGGAGGGGCGTGGGGGCAAGGCATTTTCCCCTGAATGCGGGAAAGACTGAGCCAACGTTTGCCTTGGAAAGGGAAACCTCAGCGCGATCATCCGGAAAAAAGATCGTTGGTGCGGAAGCCGCGGAATGGCTCCTTCAGGGAAAGGTTGAACTCCGTCGCGTGGAAGGCCCTCCGCGGGTTAACCCTTGAATCCCTTGGGAGAGGGGTATAACCTTGCGTAGATGAAGGGGCTCACGGCTCGGCAGCGGCAAATCCTGGAGTACATCCGGCGATACCGCCGGCGGTACGGCCGTTCGCCTTCGCTTCGCGAGATCGCCCGAGCCCTGGGCCTGAGGAGCCATACCACTGTGTACCGGCACCTCCTGCGGATCCAGAAAAAGGGGTTCCTGGAATGGCAAGGGCATAAAGCGCTGCCCGTGGACGCCTGCACCGATTGCATACGCATCCCCGTGTTCACCTTGCAAGGACTCCTGCCCTATGCCCAGGGCACTCCTGTGCGCTATGTGGAAATCCCCCGCTGGATGCTTGCCCCAGTGGCAGAACCCCAGGGGCTCTTCGCCCTGCCCGCCTCGGCCGTGGGCCTGCCCGAGGGTCTGCTGGTGCTGGAGCCCAACCCCCAAGACTTCCAGCCCGGCGACTGGGCCCTGGGCTACACACCCGAAACCGGCATACTCCTGTATCCCCTACGCCAACAGGGCCACCGGTGGTTCCTGGAGGACCCCCAGGGCCACAAGATCCCGCTGGACCGATCGGACTCTCGCCCTGTGCTGCTGGGACGTGTGGTGGCTGCACTGCTGAACCGGCTCCCTCAGGGGCCATGAAACGCCACGGCACCATAGACCTCCCCCTGCACTACGGCCGGGCACCCCGCTGGCTGTTCCAGCGGATGGTGCGGCTGGCCGGTGCCATCTTGGAGGCCATCGTCGTGGAACTGGGCCCGCAGGAGGCACTGCGACGGCTCCAGGACCCCTTGTGGTTTCAGGCCTTTGGGGCTTTGTTGGGCTTTGACTGGCACTCCTCCGGCCTCTCTACCACCACCACGGGCGCCATCAAAGAGGCCCTGCGCCAACGGAACCTGGGGCTGCTTGCCGCTGGCGGCAAAGGCCGAACCTCCCGCAAAACCCCGTTGGAGATCCGCCGGTATGCCGAGCGGTACGGCTTCGCCCCGGAACCCCTGGAGTACGCCTCGCGGATGGTGGCCAAGGTGGATTCCGCAGCCCTGCAAGACGGCTACGAACTGTACCACCACGTGATGATCTTCACTCCCCAAGGGCAATGGGTGGTGATCCAACAGGGCATGAACCCCCGCACCCGATACGCTCGCCGGTACCACTGGAGCTCCGAGGGTTTGGAGTCCTTCGTGGTAGAGCCCCACCGCGGCATTGCTGCCCAGCGCCGAGAGCGCGCCGTGCTGAACCTGGTGGCCCGTGAAAGCCTGGCCACGCAGCGCACCATCGTGGACCTGGTGCACGAACCCCCGGAACGCATCCTCCGGGAATACCAACGCCACCTGCGATTGCCTGCCCGCCATCCGGTGTACCGGGAGGACATTCGGCCGGAGAACCTTTACCGCACCCTCCTCAAAACCTACGAACGGGTGCCCGAAAACTTTGAACGCCTTTTAGGCATCGCTGGGGTGGGAGCCCGTACGATTCGGGCCCTGTCCATGGTGGCCGACCTCATCTATGGGGCCCGGCCCTCGTACCAAGACCCTGCCCTGTACAGTTTTGCCCACGGCGGCAAAGACGGTTTTCCGTACCCGGTGAATCGCCGGGTGTATGAACGATCCATTGACGTGGTAGAGCGGGCCATTCGGATGGCCCGCTTGGGCCGTCGGGAGACCTTCCATGCCCTTCGCCGACTCTCAGAACTCTTCAGCGCCGAGCCCCCAGCGAGCTCGGCCAAGGAAACCGGAGGGGCAACACCATGAACCGTCTTTGGATTTGGATCCTGGCGGGAACCTGGGCCATCCCCCTGGGAGCGGAAACCCTGCTCAAGGCCCTGCCCGCCCCGGGCCCCCAAAACGGCCTGTACGCCTGGGGCCTTACCTTTGCAAACGGCCACCTGTGGGTGGGCGACGACTACACAGGCACGATCTACGAGGTGGACACCAGCACCGGCCAGGTGCTGCAGACCCTTTCCTTTCCCTATCCCTCCAACCACGGCCTGGCCTTTGACGGCACTGCCCTGTGGGTGGCTCCCTACCGGTGGGACTCGCGATACCTGTACCGGATGAGCCTGGATGGCACCCTTCTGGATTCCTTGTACGTGCCCGACTTCGCCGCAGGCGACTACGTGGGTGGCCTGGCCTGGGATGGCACCCATCTATGGGTGGCCGTGTACTATCCCAACCAGTACCCCAACCTGTACCGGGTGAACCCTGCCACGGGCATTGCCGAAGACACGATTCCAGCGGGCGGGTATCAGCCCTACGGCCTGGCCTTTGGCAACGGCCGCCTGTGGAACGCCATGGACGACAACGACGGCGACCCTGAGGAAATCTGGGAACTGGACCCTACCAACGGCACTCCCTATCAACACTTCCCCTGCCCGACGAGCCATCCCAGGGGTTTAGCCTGGGACGGCGAGGCGCTTTGGCTGGTGGCCGCCTCTCCTGCCTCGTGGGGGAGTGGCTTTGCCTTGTATCGGATTGACCCCTATGGAGCGGGCACCCCGCGGATCTCGGCGCCGGTGACCGAGTACAGTTTCGGCTCGGTCACCTACGGCGACACCGCCCACGGCACCCTATGGGTTCAGAACATCGGCACCGCCCCCTTGGCCCTCTTAGGGGAAACCCACGGCGACCCTGCCTTTTTCCTGGAAAACCCCCTGCCCGACACCGTGCCGCCAGGCGAATTCTACGCCCTGCACTTCGGCTTTGCCCCGCCGGGCCTTGGCACCTACCGGGACACCCTTTGGCTCGCCACCAACGATCCCCTGATGCCCCAGGTGGCCTTCGTGCTGCAGGGGGAAGGGCTGGCCTCAGGGCCCCAGATCTTCCTGCCCGAGACCTTGGTGCAGATGGGCTCTCCCCGGGCATGGTCTCTGAGCCGCCACTGGTTCGCCATCGTCAACCTGGGAGATGCCTCCCTGGAGATTCCCTCGGTGCAGGTGTTCAACCCCGTGCGCGGCGGCTGGTACCTGTGGCCAGAACCCGAGATGCCTCTGCTGATCCCTCCAGGCGATACCCTCTTCCTGCCCCTGTGGTATCATGCCTATCCTCTGCCCGATAGCAACCTGGCGCCGGGGGTCTTAGTGATCCAAAGCAACGACCCCGTGCACGACAGCCTTCAGGTGCCCCTGTACGGAGGGTGGTCTGCAGGAAGCCTTACCGAAGGCGACACGCTGTGGCACTTCCAGGTGCAGGGAGACCTGTGGCGGCACTTTCGGGCGGTCCGGGTGTTCACCGATCTCAATGGGGACGGGGTGCCCGAAGTGCTGGGGTCCTCGGAGAATGACACCCTGTACTGCCTGAATGGCAACGCCGACGGCACCCCGGAGGTGCTTTGGACCTTTACGTACGGCACCGCTTATACCGAGCGAGGCCTGGTGTCGGTACCGGATGTCAACGGCGACAGTGTGCCCGAGGTGCTCCTGGGCACGGCCTGGGGCGACCGATCGGTGCATCTGATCTCGGGTGTGGACGGCACCCTGTTGTGGACCTTTGACACCCATCAGTACGGCCAGGGAGGCTGGGTGTACGAGGTGGCCCCCTTTGTGGATCTCACGGGAGACGGCATCGCTGAGGTGCTGGCCGCCTCGGGCAACGACAGTTACAACACCGGGCCCCGACGGGTCCACTGCTTGAACGGCAGCAATGGCCAAGAGGTATGGTCGTATTCCAACGGCTACGCGGTATTCGGCGTGCGTGCTGTAGGGGATCTCACGGGCGATGGCATCCCCGAGGTGGCCGCAGGCACGGGCGACGGCACCCCAGCCTCGTACCAGGTGCTGCTCCTGAACGGCGCCACCGGTTCCCTGTTGTGGCAAACCCCCAGTCCATTGGAGGCCGTATGGACTGTGGTTCCCCTGGCCGACGTCACGGGCGACGGCATCCCGGACATCGCTGCGGGCACCAACCTTGGGGTTATGGTCTTGGACGCCGCCACTGGCCAAGTGGTTTGGACCTTTCAAACGGGCTCCTTCTGCACCGACTTGGATCTGGTTCCTGACCAGGACGGAGACCAGGTGCCCGAGATCGTGCCCTCGGGCACGGTTTCCCACGTGTACCTGTTGAGCGGCCGCACTGGCCAGATCCTTTGGACGGCACCGGCCTCGGACATGGTGTTCAGCGTTGCCGTGATGGCCGAGCCGGAGGTCTCCCCGATCCTCATCGTAGGCACCGGCTACACCCAAAACCACCTGATGGGGTTCTTGGCCCCCGACGGCACCGTGGTGTTTGACTGGCCCGTGGGGTCTCCGGTGGAGGACGTGCAGATCCTGGGCCAGGTGGACCACACGCCGTCTCCCGATTACGTGTTGGGCCTGCGTGATGGCACGATGCTGGCTCTCAACGGGGTGTGGCCCTATGCGGTGGCTGAGGGGGATCGGTCGCCCGGCCTGGGCCCGGTGCAGGTGCTCTCGCCCCTGACCCGCGAGGTGCTGCAACTCCGGGTTTCTCCTGGTTGTTCCGTGGTGCTGGAAATCTACGATGCCACAGGCCGGCGGAGGCTTCGGGAGCGCCTCCGTTCCACCTCTGCCCTGGTGCAGATCCCGGTGGGCTCGCTGGGCCCAGGCGTGTATCTGCTCCGCTGGGCCCCACGACGCACGGCCAAGTTCGTGGTGCTCCCATGAGGGTGCCCTGAGTTCGGGAGGAAACCATGCCTGAGGTAGAGGTCATCCCCGTTCGCACCGCTGAGGAGCGGGAAGCCTTCCTGCGTTTGCCGTGGAAGATCTACCGAGGAGATCCCTACTGGGTGCCTCCCCTGCTTTCGGAGGAGCGAAAGCACATCAGTCCCCGCCACAACCCCTTTTTCCAGCATGCTGAGGTGGAGTTCTTTCTGGCCCTCAAGGGCGGCGAGCCCGTGGGCCGCATTGAGGCCCACATTGACCACAACTACAACGAGTTCCACGACGAACGCACGGGGCAGTTTGGTTTCTTTGAGAGCATTCCAGACCCCCGAGTGGCCCATGCCCTGCTGGACGCCGTGGTGGAATGGCACCGCCAACGGGGGATGGAAACCCTGCTGGGCCCCCTGAGTTTCAGCACCAACGACATCGCCGGCCTCTTGGTGGAGGGATTCCGCGAACCCCCGGTGTTCCTCATGGCCTACAATCCCCCGTACTACCCGGACCTCTTGGAGTCCTATGGGCTCCAGAAGGCCAAGGACCTTTTGGCCTATCGCATTGACCTGGACGACCGCTTTTGGGTGCGGTCCCAACGCATCCTGGAGCGATTGGAACCCCTGATGCAGCGGGCCGCCGAACAGGGGTTTACCATCCGCGACATCAACCTAAGGGACTTCCACAACGAGGTGCGCCGCATCATGGCGATCTACAACGATGCGTGGTCGGCCAACTGGGGGTTCGTTCCCCTTACCGACGCAGAGATCTACCAGATCGCCTCGGACCTCAAACGCGTGGTGATCCCAGACCTGGCCAAGATCGTGGAACACCGGGGTACCCCTGTGGCCTTTGCGGTGGTACTGCCCGATCTCAATCAGGCCATCAAGCCCATGAACGGCCGATGGTTCCCCTTTGGGCTCTTCAAGTTCCTTTGGTACCGACGGAAAATCCAAGGGGTTCGGGTGTTTACCCTGGGAATCCGTCGGGGGTACCGCAAACGCGGTGTGGACTCCATGCTGTACTACCACCTCGTAAAAACCGGCCAAAGGTACCGAAACCGCTATCGGTGGGTGGAGGTTTCCTGGCTGTTGGAAGACAATTACCTGATCCTCCGGGCCACCGAATTCATGGGGGGCTATCTGTACAAGCGATACCGGGTGTACCGCATGAACCTGTAGCAACCCAAGGAGGTGGGCCATGCCCAAGGTGATGGCTGCAGTGAGCATCTCCCCCGTGGGAGAGGGGGTGAGCGTGAGCCGCTATGTGGCCGCTGCGCTGCGGGTGCTTCAAACCCAAAACCGGGTGGCGTACCAACTGGGCCCGATGTTCACCACCCTTTTGGGTGAACCCGAAGATGTGTTCCAGATCATCCGCAAGATGCAGGAGGCGGTGTTCCAGGAGGGCGCGGTGCGCGTGTCCACCGTGATCAAAATGGACGAACGCCGCGATAAAGACCTGACCTTTAACGGCAAGGTCAACGCCGTGCTCCGCCACTTGAAGGAGGAGGGCCCATGAGGTGGCTCTTGCTGCTCGCAGCAACCCTGGGAGCGGAAGGGGTCACCCTGCGGATCGCCGGCCCCTCCACGGCGGTGGGCGGCATCGGCTACTGGGTAAAGGCAAAGGCAGAGGAATGGGCCCGCGCCACCGGCAACCGGGTGGAGTACATTGACACCCCGGCGGAAACCGATGCCCGCTTGGCCCTGTTCCAGCAGTACTGGGCCGCCCGAAGCCCCGACGTGGATGTGTACACCATTGACGTCATCTGGCCGGGTATCGCCGCCCCCCACGCCTTGGACCTGAAGCCCTACTTCTCTCCGGCCTCCTTGGACAGTTTCTTTGTCGCTTACGTACGGAACAACACCGTACACGGGAAACTCGTGGCCATCCCCTTTTATGCCGATGCGGGCTTGCTCTACTATCGCACCGATCTGCTGGAGAAATACGGCTTTTCCAGGCCTCCGGAAACATGGGACGAACTGGAACGCATGGCCGAACGCATCCAGCAAGGGGAACGGGCAGCGGGCAACCCCGACTTTTGGGGGTTCGTTTGGCAAGGGAAACGCTACGAAGGGCTCACCTGCAACGCCTTGGAGTGGATCGCTTCCCACGGCGGCGGCACCCTGCTGGACTCCACAGGGCGGGTAACCCTCCAGAACCCTCGGGCTCTTCAGGCCCTTCGGCGGGCCCGTCGCTGGATCGGCTGGATCACACCCCCAGGGGTAACCAACTACGCAGAGGAAGACAGCCGCAACGTTTGGCAAACCGGAAACGCCGCCTTCATGCGGAACTGGCCCTATGCGTACAACCTGGGGAATCAGCCCCAAAGCCCCATTCGGGGCAAGTTCCGGGTGACGGTGCTCCCCCGGGACACCGCCTCGGCCGGGCGACACGCCGCCACCCTCGGCGGCTGGCAACTCATGGTGTCGGCCTACTCTCGCCACCCTCAGGAGGCGGTGGATCTGGTGCGATACCTCACCTCGTACGAGGCTCAGCGGGAACGGTGCTTGGAACTCTCCCTGCTGCCCACCCGCCCTGCCGTGTACCAGGACCCTGAGGTGTTGCAGGTGCGGCCCTGGTTCCGAGACGTGCTCCGGGTATTGGAGAACGCCGTGGCCCGGCCCTCTACCGTAATGGGTGCCCGGTACAATCGGGTGTCGCAGGCCTTCTACTCGGCCGTGCATCGGGCCCTCACCGGGGAGGTATCGCCTGAGCGGGCCTTGCAAGAGGCCGAACGTCGGATCCGCCGAATCCTTCAACGGCGATGAACCCTTTGGTGCGGCAGCGGGTGGCCTGGCTCTTCGTGCTCCCGGCCCTGGGGGTGTTCCTGCTGGTGGCCGCCTTTCCCCTTGCCCAGGTGGTGTTCCTGTCCTTTACCCAAGCCACCCTCGCAGCCACGGAACCCCTCCGCTTCGTGGGATTGGCCAATTACGTGGACCTGTTGTTCCACGATCCGGACTTCCACCAGGCCCTGGTGACCACCCTTGTGTTCGCCGGGGTTTCGGTGGCCCTGGAAACCCTGTTGGGCCTGGCCATTGCCCTGCTCCTAAACCAGCGGTTCCCCGGCCGGGGATGGGTGCGGGCGTTGGTGCTCCTGCCCTGGGCCATCCCCACGGTGGTCTCTGCCCAGATGTGGCGCTGGATGCTACACGACATCTACGGGGTGATCAACCTCCTGGGGGTATCCCTGGGGGTACTGCCCCACAAGGTGGCCTGGCTCTCCCAGCCCGCCACTGCCCTGCCCACCCTGATCCTGGTGGACGTTTGGAAAACCACCCCCTTCATGGTGCTCCTGCTCCTGGCCGGGCTGCAGGTGATCCCCCAAGAACTCTACGAGAGTGCCGCCATGGATGGCGCTGGGGCCTGGCAGCGGTTCCGCCATATCACCCTGCCCCTGCTCCTGCCCATCTTGGTGGTGGCGGTGATCTTCCGAACCGTGGACGCCCTGCGGGTGTTTGACCTCGTGTATGTGATGACCGCAGGTGGCAGCCGCACCGAAACCCTGGCCGTTTACGCCCGCCGTGTGATCATTGACTTCCAAGAACTCGGCTACGGTTCCGCCCTGTCGGTGGTGATCCTCGCACTCATCCTGGCCTTTGCCGTGCTCTACGCCCGGCAGATGCGGGAGGAAGGCCTTGCGTAAACGAACGTGGATCCCTCGGATCGGGCTGGCCCTGGCCGTGGGCCTGGTGGTCTTGTACAGCGGCTTTCCCTTTTACTGGGCCGTGGTTTCCTCTCTGAAGCCCTCGGCCGCCCTTTTCACCCCACGGCTGGAACTTTGGCCCTCCGCCTGGACCCTGGAGCACTACCGCCAGGTGTTCCTGCAGGGCCGGTTCCTGCGGAACCTGTTGAACTCCGTGGTGGTGGCCGGAGGCACCACCCTCTTGGGCCTGCTGATAGGATCCCTGGCCGCCTATGCCCTGGGCCGCCTGCCTTTTCCACCCCGGCGGGCCGTGCTGTACCTGGTGCTTTCCATGAACGTGTTTCCCCACATCGCCATCCTCTCCGGGCTCTTTGTGCTCCTGCGATCGCTTCACCTGTTCAACACCCATTTGGGGCTCATCCTGTCGTACCTGCTGTTTGTGCTTCCCCTCACCGTGTGGATCCTTACGCAGTACTTCCGGGCCCTGCCGCCGGAACTGGAGGAAGCCGCTCTGGTGGACGGTGCGGGGGTATTCCAAACCTACTGGAAAATCCTGCTGCCCTTGGCGGCACCTGGCATGGTGAGCACCGGGCTTTTGGGCTTTATGGCTGCGTGGAACGAGTTCCTGTTCGCCTTGACCTTTACGGTGGGCGACCGGGTGCGGACGGTGCCCGTGGCCATCGCCCTCTTTGGAGGAGCCAACCCCTACGAAATCCCCTGGGGCTCCATCATGGCGGCCTCGGTGGTGGTCACGGTGCCCGTGGTGGTCCTGGTGCTCGTGTTCCAAAAACGCATCGTGGAGGGGCTCACCGCCGGCACCCTGAAGGGCTAACTGTTGACAGCACCCCGAAATGCCCCAATACTTGGCAAGATCTGGACGGCGAAACAGGAGGTTCCCATGATGCGGGTTTTCCGTGGACTTGTGTTTCTGGCTTTGGTGTTGGCACCTTGGCCGGGCGCTTGGGCCCACCCGATCACCGTGGATGGTGATCCCTCGGATTGGATCGGCACCGCGCCTGGCCCCGATATGATGGCCTATTCCGCTCAGGAGTTCATCTGGACAGATAGCGAGGGCGACGACCTCGGAGACGGCGGCGACGCTCCCTATGCCGCCGATCACCCAGGCCCCTACACCTATCCAGACACCTCGCTGTTCAGCGGCACCGAGGCCGATCTGTTGGAGTTCCGGTTCACCCTGGATCCCGACACCCCCTTCGTGTACGTTCTCGTGAAAATGGCTGGCTTCGCCTTCACCTGGCAGCCCATCGTGGCCATCATGGTGGATATGGACCACATTGTGGGCGCCGGCCAAACCTGGGTTCCCGCCAATGCAGACCTCAAGGTGCCCCGCGAAAACGCCTGGGAGTTTGCCATCCTGCTGAAGGACGGGGTGGTGATGGTGCAAGACGCAGACTGGAACGAGATCACGGGCAGCAGTTACGCTGTGGCCAACCCGGACAACGGCTACATTGAGGCCGCCGTGGACGTTTCCCAGTGGCCCGATCCTCCGGATTCCCTGTGGCTCACCCTGGTGGTGGGCCTGGGCGACTTTGGCCATTTCCGCGAGGTGGACTCGGTATCCTCGGTTTGGATTGGTGGCGGGGGCGTGGGCCTGGGCGGCCAAGACACCGGCCGCTTCTGGGTGGACCCCGACGTGTACGATCTTGCCTTCGTGCCCGCCAGCGATCAGGCCAACGACCTGAACACTTACTCGGACGGCACGGTGGACACCCTGCTGTACCCGGCCACGCTGCGGCCTACCACCGTGGCCGCCATAGACCTGGGCCAGTTGGCAGTGGCGGAAACGGGCACCCACGAATCCCCACCGCTCCGCATCCCCACGGTGGTGCAGGGTGTGCTCCGGATCCACCAGTTGCCCCAGGGAACCCAGAGCCTCACGGTGCTGGATATCACCGGCCGAACGCTGCGCACGTGGTCGGTGGAGGGCCGCCGGAGCGTGGTGCTGGATATCCGCTCCTTGGGCAGTGGTGTGTACTTCCTCAGGGTTCAAGGGGAGCAAGACACACAAACGCTGAGGTTCCTTCAACTGCGGTAGCGTAGGAGCGAGGGTTTTGCCGGCGGGCCCCGCGCGCACGCGCGGGGCCCGCCGGCTTTTTAGAACCAAAACCAGCAGAAGAGGGCCACCAACAACGTGTACACCCCAAACCAATGCAACTTCCGGGCGATCACCACCCCCCGAAGCCACCACAACGCCAGGATCCCGGTGATCAAGGCCGTGCCAAAGGCCACGAGTTCTGGCCTCCCCAGCACCATCCCACCTTCTGCGAATTTGAGCACCACGGCCCCGGCCACCGCCGGCAGCAGCATCAGAAACGAAAAGGTGAAGGCCTCGGCAGGCGCGATCCCCAAAAGCAAAGCCACAGAGATGGTGGTGCCCGAACGCGACACTCCAGGGAACAATGCCAACACCTGTGCCAATCCAATCAGGAAGGCGGCCCCCAGGGTTACCGGTCGGCTCCCCTTCCGCCAATTGGAGGCCCACAGCAGCAGGGTGGTGAGAAGGAAAAAGGCCGGTAGGCTCTCAGGCCGATCAAAGTAGGCCTCCAGGGGCTTCTCAAAGAGCAGGCCCGCAAAGGCAGCGGGAAGGGTGGCCACCACCACCAGGGTTAGAGGCCAACGGGTCCAGGGGCCGCGAAACCGAAAGAGTTGCCCCACCCGTTTCCAAAGCACCACCACCACAGCCAAGGCCGTGGCCAGGTGAACGGTGATCTCCAGGCCGATGCCCGGAGGGTTCCAACGGAACAGGCTTTGGAACAGCACCAAGTGTCCAGAACTGGACACCGGAAGAAACTCGGTGATCCCCTGCACCACCCCCAACAGAGCGGCGTTCCACAGGTTCATTCGCTGTGTTCTCCTTTCTCCAGCACCTGCTGGATTCGCTCGCGGAGGTGTCGGATCCGCTGCAAAAGCTCCACAAGGCCCTCATGAATTTCCTCTCGGAAGGGTTCTGGGGCCTGTTTCGTGGTCTGCGATGCAAGGTATGCCGCCACTTCCCGAAGGGGCACCTGCTGCTCGGTCATGATCCGGCGGGCTTGCAGCACCAGATCCAGGTCGCGGCGGGTGTAGAGCTTGCGGCCGCCCCGGGTGCGGAGCTTCAAGGGCAGGTAGCGCTCCCATGTTTTGAGGGTGTCAGGCGACACCCCCACGATGCGGGCCACCTCCCGGCGGGTGAAGTAGAGTTTCATGGTTCTTCCACCTCGGCCAGCAGTTCCAAGGCTTCGTCCACCTGGCTCTCAGGCACTTGGATCCGCACCTGTCCCAGTCCATCCACGGTAAAACCGTAGATCTTGCCCAGGGCTTCGTAGTCCAAGTGAACCAAAAGGTCGTGGCTTTCCAAGTAGCCCTTTACGATTTGGGCTTCTGCTAAGCCGTACACCACCTTCACCGTCACCCATCGTTCCGGCCCTTGGGGCTCTTTATGGGCCTCGGTTTCCACGGGCATGGTGCTCTACAACCCAAGGTCCTGGTGGATGCCCTTCATGGCCTCCAGGCACTCGGTGAGGAAGGTGTCCAGGTCCAAACCGGTGGCCTCAATGCTTCGGATCTGATTCCGGTCAGCGCCGCGGGCAAACCGTTTTTCCTTGAACCTGCGTTTCATGAAGCCCAGGTCCAAGGCAGCCAGGCGCCTTTCCGGATGCATGAGGGCACAGGCAACGATGAAGCCGGTGGTGGGGTCTACCGCGTACAGCACTCGCTCCATGGGGGTTTCCAGCGGTTTCTTCTCGGCATGGGCCAGGATGGCGTTGAGGATTTCCGGATCGTGGAATCCCAGATCCCGAAGGATTCGCACGGTTTCGTGGGCGTGGCGGGCGAAATCCTCCTTGGTGAGTTCGTAGTCCAGATCGTGCAGCAGGCCAGCCAGTTCCCAGCGGTCAGGATCGCCGCCGAAACGGGGGGCCAGGCGGCGCATGCAGGCCCCGGTGGCCAGCACGTGTTTCACCAGATTTTCGGTGTTCAGGTACTGCCGAACCAGTTGAAGGGCCTCTTGCCGTGTCATCTCAAACCTCCTCAACGGCGATACTGGAGGGTGTAGGTGAGCACGGTTTTCCCGTGGGCCGGGATTTCCACCCGGAACTCCAGTTGCCGCGCCCGTTTCCGAACCGGAGGCACCGGGTGCGAGGCCACAAGCTCATAGCCCCGTGGGACATCCCGGATCACCCGAACGGTGCAAGGCTCGGATTTAAAGTTCCATAGGGTGATCTGCCAGGTGCTCTGCCACAGGGACCCTCCCACCCGCTGGTCTTCCACCAGCGCCTCTCGGGCTTTGAGGTCAAAGGCGTTGCCCAGGTCCAGGCGCAGGGTATCGCCCGCAGGGGTGTGGGGGATCCGGGCTTCGCCCACCAGCACCGCATGCTCCTGGTGTTCTTGGTACACCTGAACGATGCCCGCAGGCATGGGCTTGTCGGGAACCCGGAACACCAAGGTCCAGGTGATCTGTTCTCCTCGGGTGTATCGGTACTCCTGGCGGAGGGGCACTCCCTGCACAGTCCACAGGGGAATCTGAAGGTCGGCCTGAGCAGGCAGGGTGTGGGTCCCGGGCACAGTGTACAGGTGGTACTCGGCAAAGGGCATCTCAGCGGGTGCCCCCAGAGCCTTCACGCCCCGCGCCTCGGGGGCGAGTGCTCCGAATTCCACTGGGGGCCCTACGCGGCGCACCTGGCCAGACACCAGCGCCAGCGATGCGTCCTCAAAGGTGTGATCCGTGCGGTTAGAGAGCCACACGAATCCCTGGAGGTCCAAACGATCCGAACGGTTCAGTATCGCCCGATACCGAGCCTGCCAGGAGATCCCAGCGGTGTGATACGTAAGGAGGCCGTGGTGGGTGCCTGCGCGATCCGCCCGGACCGTCGCCTCCAGCAGGGGCACCTGGGGACCCGCCGGAGACGGCCCCTCCAGCCTGAGGAGGTGTTCGCGGGGAATCACGGAAACGCCGCGGTCGGTTTGAAGAACCAGCCCATTGGGAGCAACCTGGAGCAGTTTTCCCTGCACCACCTCGTTGTCCTTCAGCACTGCGGTTACCTGGTGGCCCACAAATTGGTCCGCCCACCGTTGTGGATCGGTCAGGCCCCGGTGGTACGTGAGGGCCAGCACCTGGGCGTGGGGCAGGGACAGGGAAACGGTGTGGGGGTCCAAGGTGTTTGGAAGATCTGCGATCCTTAGGGTTTGCACACCGCTATTGAGGGAGAACACCCGGCTTTCCTCCACCACGGCCAGGTCCGATTCGTACACGGTCAGGTGCATCCCGGCCACCAGGGCCAGGCTGAGCCACAGGCCCATGTTCCCCTCCTCCCTCCGCGGCTGCGGAGGCGGTTATTTGCGGTACAGGCCCTTGTCCTTCAGAAACTGGTCCACGAGTTCCTCCAGGGTGGGGGTACCGATCTCCTGGAGTTCGTAGCGGACCCGAACATAGGGCTTGTTGAGTTTCAGGATCCGGCCCAGGTCAATGGGCGTGGCCACTACCACCGCATCGGCCTCTATGGCGTTGAGGGTTTCTTCCAGTTCCTGGAGTTGGCGATCGGAGTATCCCAGGGCGGGCAGCACGCTTTCCAGTTGTTCGTACTTCTCGTAGGCTTCGCGGATAGAGCCCACGGCGTAGGGCCGAGGGTCTACGAGTTCGGCGGCGCCGTACTTCAGAGCGGCCACCACGCCAGCGCCGTAGCCCATTTCACCGTGGGTGGTGGTGGGCCCATCCTCCACCACCACCACGCGCTTTCCTCGGATCAGATCGGGATTTTCTACAAACACGGGCGAGGCGGCCTCCACGATCACCGCCCCGGGGTTTACAGCACGCACGTTGTCGCGAACCTCCTCCACCCCCTCGGGGTAAGCCGTATCAATCTTGTTGATGACCACCACATCGGCCAGGCGCAGGTTGGTTTCTCCCGGATGATAGGTGAGCTCGTGGCCTGGCCGATGGGGATCGGCCACCACGATGAAGAGGTCCGGCCGATAGAAAGGCATGTCGTTGTTGCCGCCGTCCCAGAGGATGATGTCGGCCTCTTTTTCGGCCTCGCGCAGGATCCTTTCATAGTCCACGCCAGCGTACACCACGTTGCCGCGTCGGAGATGGGGCTCGTACTCCTCGCGTTCTTCAATGGTGCAGTGGTAACGATCCAGGTCTTCAAAGGTGGCAAAACGCTGCACGATCTGTTGCCGCAGATCGCCGTAGGGCATGGGATGCCGAACCACGACGGTTTTCAGACCGTGGGCCTTGAGGATCTCGGCCACCCGCCGGGTGGTTTGGCTCTTGCCGCACCCGGTGCGCACCGCACCGATGGCAATCACCGGCTTGGAGGATTCCAGCATGGTGTGCCGAGCGCCCAGGAGCATGTAGTCGGCCCCAGCGGCCAGGCTTCGCGAGGCCAGGTGCATCACGTGCTCGTGGGTTACATCCGAGTAGGCGAACACCACGAGGTCCACGTCCTTCTCGCGGATCAGGGTTTCCAGGTCCTCCTCGGCGTAAATGGGAATGCCTTGGGGGTAAAGATCACCGGCCAACTCCGGGGGGTACAGCCGACCCTCAATGTCGGGAATCTGGGTGGCGGTGAACCCCACCACTTCAAACTGTGGGTTGTTGCGGAAAAAGACATTGAAGTTGTGGAAATCCCGTCCGGCAGCACCCAGGATGAGCACCTTGACCTTGTCCATCGCAGCCTCCTTGTCTTGTTTCTGTGTTGCAAATCCGGCGGACTTCCGAGTATTATAAGGGGCGAAATGAAGCGGATTTTCGCCGTTTTCAGCCTGTTGGGAGGCTTTCTCTGGTCCCAATCCTACCTGCTCGTGCCGATGGACTCTCGGCAGACCGATCATCTACGGGCCTACGGTGTGGCATACCACGCCCTGGAACTGGGGCTGGAAACCGAATGGCTCTTGAACTACCGAGGGGGCAGTTTCCTGATCCAAGCATCTCCTGAAATCACAGCCTACGCGGGGGTGCTGGGGGTTACCGTAGAGCCTCTATCTGCCAGCGAGGTACAGCAGATCTACCAGGTGATGGACCAGGCCAACATGAACCGGGTGGTGCTGGAAAAGCCCCCACGGGTGGCCGTGTACATCCCCCCGTATGCCGAACCCTGGGACGATGCCGTGTCCCTGGCCCTCACCTATGCTCGGATTCCCTTTGACCGGATTTACGATCGGGAAATCCTAAACGGCAAGTTGGCCGACTACGATTGGCTCCACCTGCATCACGAGGACTTCACAGGCCAGTTTGGCAAGTTCTACGCCTCTTACCGCAATGCAGAGTGGTATCGTCGGCAGGTGGAAACCTCCACCCGGTTGGCCCGTGAATTGGGGTTCCAAAAGGTGTGGCAACTGAAGCATGCGGTGGCCTTAAAGATCCGAGAGTTCGTCCGAGGGGGTGGATTCCTGTTCGCCATGTGCTCTGCTCCCATCACGCTGGACATCGCCCTGGCTGCCGGCCCTGTGGACATTGTGGCCACGCCCTTTGATGGCGACCCTCCCGATTCCCACGCCCAGGAAAAGCTGGATTTCTCCCAAACCCTGGCGTTCCAAAACTTTCGCATTTATCCCGATCCCCTTGTGTACGAGCACTCGGACATAGACGTAACCCGCGAGGCCGCTCGCCGCGGCCCTCATACCTATTTCACCCTGTTTGACTTTTCGGCCAAGTTTGATCCGGTGCCCACCATCCTGACCCAGAACCACACCCGGGTGATCCGCGAGTTCTTAGGTCAAGACACGGGATTCCGCAAGGACCGGCTCAAGGACAACGTGGTGATCATGGGCGAGGTCCTGGGCACCCAGGAGGCAAAGTACATTTACGGCAACTACGGCAAGGGTTTTTTCAGTTTTCTGGGTGGCCACGATCCCGAGGACTACCAACACTTCATCGGCGATCCCCCTACCGACCTGAGCCTGCACAAGCATTCGCCAGGGTACCGCCTTATTCTCAACAACGTTCTGTTCCCAGCAGCGCAAAAGCAACCCCTGAAAACTTAACATGAAGCGCATCCTCACCGCAGATTTGGGGAACACCGCCGTGAACTTCGGCCTCTTTGAAGGCTCACGGGTGGTGGAAGTCCGGTCCATGAGCACCTTAGACCTCTCCACCGAGGCAGTGCTGGATCTCCTGAGCGACTGGAACGACGTGGACTATGGGGTGTACTGTTCGGTGGTGCCCCATCTGCGGACGGAGTTGGAGCGCGCCCTGCACCACCTCACCGGCCGTACCCCCTTGGAATTGGTGTACGGCGATCAGATTCCCTTTCGGGTGCACTACGCCAACCCGGTGAAACTGGGGGCAGATCGCTTGGCCCATGCCTTTTTTGTGCGCCGCAGTGTTCGGAGGAATGCGGTGGTGGTGGATATCGGCACCGCGGCCACAGTGGACTTCATCCTGGGCACCGGCGAGTTCCTGGGAGGCGCCATCCTGCCCGGCCCTGAGTCTGCCCTGGAGGGGCTCACACGCCGCACCCATCAACTCCCCCGGTTCCAATGGTCAAACATAGAGGGGTTCGTGGGCCATTCCCCTGAGGAAGCCATGGAAATCGGGATCCTTCGGGGCTTGGAGGGCGCCCTTTTATACATCGTGGCCCAAGGCGAACAGGAATTGGGCCTCCGGTTCCCCTCCAAGTACATCACCGGCGGGCTGGCCCCCTTGATTCGGCTCCCGGGTTTCCAGGCCCTTCCGTACCTTACCCTGCACGGGCTCAAGGACTACCTGGAAGAGTATGCCGAAACCTACCGCATCCCCGACTGAGCCACCGGCCATGAACCCCCGAAACCTTCCCCTCAAACGCCTGGATCGTTACGTGCTCTCCCAGTTTTTTCAACTGTTCGTCATCATGGTGGCGGCCGTGATCCTGCTTTTCATCGTCGTCAACTTCTTTGAACGCCTGGACAAATTCGTGGACCGCAAGGCCCCACCCTGGGCAATCCTTCGGTTCTACTGGTTCCAGATCCCCTATCTTTACGTGCTGTTTTCGCCCGTGGGAGCCCTGCTGGCGGCCTTCTTCTCCGTGGGGGAGATGGCCCGACGGTACGAGATCCTGGCGGTGAAAACCGCTGGAGTCCCGGTGTATCGCTTTTTGGCGCCCCTGGTGGTGGCAGGGATCTTGTTGTCGGCGGTGGCCTTCGGCGTCAACGACCTGTGGGTTCCGGAGGCCCAGCATCGGGTACGGGAGATCAAAACCTACGAGCTGCATCTGGAAAGCCCGCGCACCATCAAACGCCTGCGGGACATGGCCTTTCTGGGCCAAGGCGGCGTGCTGTATTACTTCGGCAAGGTGGTCAACGATACGCTGGCGGTACAGGCCTCCATCACCCGCTTGGATTCCCTGGAACGGGTGGTGTTCCGGGTGGACGCGGATACCGCGGTGTTCCGACAGGGCCACTGGCACCTGAAACACGGCACCGAGTTCCGGTTTGAAAACGGCCGGCCCACCCAGGTGACCCTGTTCCGGGCGCGGGCATATCCGGAGTTCACCGAAACCCCAGCCCAGTTTCTAAAGCAACGGCGGCGTTTAGACGAACTGAACATTCGGGCCCTTCGTCGGCTCATTCACACCTTGGAACAGGCGGGGTTTGATACCAACCGCGAGCAGGTGGAGCTCCAGGTGCGTTTTGCCTTTCCCCTGGCCAATCTCATCGTGCTCCTGTTCGCCTTGGCCCTGTCGGTGGAAATGCGGGGCCGTGGCCGGGCCTATGGCTTTGGACTGGCTGTGTTCGTGGCCTTCTTTTACTGGGGCCTTCTGCAGGCCACCCGGTCCATGGCGGGCGTGGGCCAACTGAACCCTGTGTTCTCTGCGTGGTTTCCCAATTTGGTGTTCC
This sequence comes from uncultured bacterium, assembly GCA_964406105.1. Classification (GTDB taxonomy): domain Bacteria; phylum Hydrothermota; class Hydrothermia; order WGAB01; family WGAB01; genus WGAB01. The sequence continues at coordinate 29,707 of CAYOQK010000024.1, forward strand.
TGGTGGCCGCCCTCTGGGCCTTCCGCCGTGTCCGCACCTGAACAAAAGCGGCCCCAGGGGTTCCCCGGGGCCGCTCCAAGAGAACGATCAACACACCTCAGCGCAGGATCACCACACGGGCAGTTTGGGCATGGGAACCCGCCTGCACCCGCAGGAAGTACACCCCTGAGGCAATGGCGTTCAGGTCTATCGGCCAGGTATGTTCTCCTGGCGGTACAGTGCCCCGGAACCAGCGATAAACCCGCCGGCCAGCACCATCGTAGAGATCCACGGTAAGGGCGGTTTGGGTGGCCACCCGTACCTGCAACCGGGCTTGCCGGTGGATCACCGAAGGCACGCGGAGGCTCAGGGCCGGTGCACTGGAGCCGGACTCAGCCACCTCCACGTAGATGAACACGAAATCGTCATCACCTCGGGGCTCAATGGTGTATCCGCCGCCCACGTACCGTACCACGCCGGTGACGCCAAGGGTATCGCCCTCATGGGGCTGGTACGTGTACGCATCGCGGTTGCCCACCCGGGCGATGCCCGAGCCGTCGTCAATTTCAAAGTAGGGGCCGCCTTCGTTGGGGTTCACCACCCAAGCGGTATCCACCCGTACCAGCACACCTTCGTAGGGCTCACCCCCACCGCCGGGTGCGAGGGTCCCGGTGGAGATGTCCACGGGTTCGGGCAAGGGGTGGCCGCTGGAAATCACACGGAAGAAGATCACGTCCACGATCTCGGTCATGTGGTAGTACTCGTACACCGAGCCCACCAGGATCACGGAGTCGCCCATCAGGGGTTCGTGGTCATAGTCGTACACCATGATGCCGGAGAAGGGCCCGCCTTGGGCCTCTTCAATGTAGTACCAGTTGGAGGCCGTGGAATCCACGGTGCAGATGCCGGAAACCGCCACCCGGCGGCCCACCCAGTTGCTGGTGCCGGTATCGGTGGTATCGCTCTGCAAGGTGACGATGGACACCAAGCCGCCCCAGAACCGCGCGGAATCCAGAGGCATAGTGTTCCCCGCGGTATCCTGCACGCCGGACACGAGCAGCAGGTACTCTTCACCTGCCGTCATCGGGGTGGTGGCGAGGTGCACCAGTTTGGGGTTGGCGGCGTCCAAAGTGGCCGAGACCACCGACACCCCGCCCGAGAGGGTGTAGTTTGCCGGGTTCTCGGCTGAGGTTTCCTCTACCGGTGCGGTGAAGTACACGTATACCGAGTCAAACCCAATGGCAAAGGCCGTGGAGAGGTGCAGCACGTGCACCTGGATGTCATCGTCGGAGCGGGGTTCAATGCGGAACAGGCCGTAGTACACCCGCACGGGTCCCCGCACCGTGAGGTGGTCTCCCAGTTGGGGGGTGTAGGTGTAGTTGCCGTTGTTGCGGATGTACACGTAGCCGGTGCCATCGGTCACCTCCCAGTCGTTGTTGGGCCCGGAGGTGCTGGTGACATACACGCTGGGGAGTTCCACCAGCACGCCTTCGTAAGCCTCGGCCGAGTCCGGCGGGTACATGCTGGTGGCCGAGGTGTCCAGATAGCCGCAGTAGATCTGGGCGGCCGGGGGAAGCGAATGCCCGCTGGACACGATGATGGCATCGGAGGCACTGCTGACCTTGATTTCGGTGTTGCCGTAGTATTCGTCCACCTGGCCGGTGATCACCACAGAATCCCCTTTCTCAATGGGCACCACCGCTTGGTTGCTGGTGAAGTACACCTGGATGCCGGACCAGGGGCCACCATTGGATTCGGCCAGGAAGAACACCCGAGAACCGGCCACTTCACCTACATCGGAGACGGCGATGCCGGTGGTGGTGACCACCTGGCCGATGTAGGCCGAGGTGTCCGACCCGGGCAGGCGGTTCCCCTGGATCTCATGGATCGGCACAAACTCCTGGGCCGCCAGCCACCCAGGCAGCAAAGCCAGCACCCACATCCACCTTTGCATCATCGTTGAACCTCCTTGCTTGTTCTTCAGGTTCGCCGGCCCGATGGCCGGGCCTTTCAGAATCCTACGCCAAACTCTTGCAACACTTGAACGAATACCTGGGCCGCTCGGCCCTGCCCGTTGAGCTTATGCAACGGGAACCCCAAAAACACCACCTGGGCAGGTCCACCAGCCGGATACCGCAGCGACACAAAGGCCGCTGACCAGTTGACCAGATCGGGGAACCGATACAACCCTTCGCTCATGGAGTCGGGAACGAAGCCTGTGATGTGGGACAGGATCGGCACCGAGAGCCACAGGCTGTCGGGATAGGGGGGCACCGAGGTGACCAGAGGCCAGGGAGGCAACAGGAACTTGTCCAGCGCCAAGGAATCGGGTTCGGCCACGTGCAGGTAATCTCTGACGAAGTCGTTGACCGTGGCCCCTACCAGCCGTTGGTTGCTCACATAGAGTTTTCCTCCCTGGTCCAGGAACTGGGCCAAGGCCCCCTGGGCGCCGGTAAAGTGTCCTCCTGAGGCCCCGGCGTACCACAGCAGGACCTCAAATCCCAGATCGTTGACCACTGCGTTAAGGTCTATGGGGCTGTAGGGCAGCCCCTCTTCCACCCGCCACACGGAATACAGGACGCCCAGGGAATCCAGCACCTGACGATAAAAGATCCCAGCGGTATCCCCGGGTTCGTCGTCCACCAACAGCACGGAGCCCACCGCAGGCTTCACCACAAAAGTGTCGGCTCGGACCTCGGACAGGGCACCGGCATCGTCCAAGGCACGCACATGGAACACCCGCACGCCCGGGGCGAGGTTTCGGAGGGTTACTCGGGTGGTTTCCGCCGAAACGAAATGGGCAAAGGAATCGGCATCGGTATCCAGCCACCAGAAGTACCCTTGGATGGTTTCATCGCCATCCTCGTCGTGGCCTTCCCAATAGAAGGTGACCACAGGGAACACCGTGTCTTGGGGCAAACTGCCCGGCAGGAACATCACCGTGGGAGGCGTATTGACCACCGGCAACGTCAGGGTGGCCGGGGTAGGGTCCAGGGCCCCCTCGTTATCCTGGGCCCACACATACACCGTGTGAAACACGGGTTCAGGGCCGGAGGTGAACACAAAGGTGCTGCAATGGGAAGTGGTAAACCCTCGTTGCTGGGTATCGTCCACTGCCACGAAAAACCCGATCACCTCGCCATCAGGGTCGTTGCCGTACCAGCATAGGTGTTGCCGAGCCCCGGTGGTGTCCACCGTTCCCTCAATGAACAGATGGGTTTCCGGGGGTTGGTTGGGGACCGGCTCCGGTGCCGGTACCCGCTGGCACGCAAAGGCAAGCACAAGCCCTGCCAAAACAAATCTCAATCGCTTCATTTCACGATCAGAAACTTGGTTCGTTTCACCTGTCCCGTGGCGTGGTCCCGAACCACCACGTAGTACAGGCCCGTGGCCACTGGAAACCCGCGGTCGCTGATCAGGTTCCAGGCTTCCTCGCCGCTATAGGGATCATCGTGCTCCAGGGTTTTCACCAAGTCTCCAGCGAGGTTGTAGATGTAAAGGGTCGCCCGCTGGGGTAGGTTGTAGAACCGGATCTGGCGGCCATAGGCGCCTGGAGCATCAAACCGCGAGGAAAGGTGATAGGGGTTGGGGTATACGCCGATTTCTCGGTCTGGCTCGCTGGTGGGCGGGGTGCCAGGCACCACTCGGGTGGCGTTGTTTCTTAGGGCACTTTCCAGCGGTGGGAGGCCGATTTCAGGATCCCCTTGGTCAAAGGAAGTGACGGCGTACTCGTACACAAACCCGTTCTTCAGGCCGGTATCCTCAAACCGGTACCAGCCGCGATAGGCGCCGGTATCCACCGTGTCCGGCAGGCCCACGTTAAAGCCCAGGGAATCCACCCGATCAAACTCCTTCAGCAGGATCCAGGTGGTATCTGGCCAGTGTCGTCGGTACACCCGATACCCTTCAAAGTCCAATTTTCCGGTGCTGGGGTCGGGGGCGGTCTCTGGGCTTCGGTCCCAGTAGAGGGTGGCCCTGTGGTTCCCAGGGATCACCACCAGGCGTGGGGAAGGCGGAGGACCAGGGAGAACGTAGTGGGCATCGTAGGCCTTCTGGGCCCATCCGGCGTTTTCCAGCAGATGGTCCAATGATTCCCCACCCACAAAGGCCACCACCAACTGCACCGAATCCTGGTTAGACAACGAAGCAAAGGGGCCCACGGAGATCATGGAAATGGGATCGGGGTAGCCGTGTTCGGCCACGTACTCATCATCCACATCTGGATCACGTAGAGTGTCGCTCAGGAGCTGGTAGCGTTGGATGTCCGACACCGAACCGGTCATGTCTTGCCAGGACCACCACTGGAAACCCACCTGCAGAGAATCCAGGGGAATTCGGTGGTCATTGAACGCCACCCCCAGGAGTTTGAGCCCAATATACTGGGTGGCCACGGTGTCAAAGCCGTCGTTCCGCTCGTAAATGAGGTGCAAGGAATCCAGGTACACCAAACGTTTGTGCTGAAAGAAGGGGGTTCGGCCGAACTGGTCGCCCCAGAACTCCCGGTTACCAGTGACCAATTCGGCGTACATGCCCAAGAAGAGATCCAGGAGCAGCCCCAGGCCCGTGTAGTGAACGGTGTAGGTAACGATTACGAAATCGTCGGCAAAGGGGTAACTCCAGGCATAACTGCGGAGATCCACCTTCAGGTGCAGCGGGGTGTGGTTGGGTACAGGTTGGAGATCGTCGTAGAAGGTGGCCAAGAAATCCTCCTCGGAGACGGCCTCAGGTGAGTAGTAGGGAGAGGTCAACAGGCTGGAGCGGATGCGTATGGTGTCGCTATCTGCTGGGGTGGGGTAAAACTCAAAGCCCTCAGAGCCTGCGGTGGCGCTGGTGGCGTCCACCACGCCGGTGGTCACCAGGGTATCGCCCTCGGTGGTCACCGCACCCACCCAAAGGCCTCCCCGATACAGGTGTTCGGTACCCGACCCCCGGGGGTACTCCAAGGAGGGCAAGGGGTCGCCGGTGGCAGGGTCATACACCCGGAACCCGTTGCCCAGCATGCCAAAGTTGGTAATGGTCAACGACAGGTTGCCCACCCGGGTGTAGTGGGTGATGTCGGTTTTTGCGACCAGAGGGGCCACAACGAGGCCCACTCCGACGAAAACGGGCCAGAGGCGTCGGATCACGGTTCACCTCCCTCGCTTCCTGGCCGCACCGGTCGGATGTACTTTTCCAGCCATTCTCCCTGGGGGCTTTGGAAGGCGATGTACAGGGTCATGCCGTCGGGGGTGGTGGCACAGGACACCGGCCGGGCCATGGAGTCATCCGGGTGCCGGGTTTCCACGACGAAGGCGCCGGTAGATCCAAACTTCTGCACCCGGTGGTTGCCGTAATCGGCCACGTACACCGCCCCGGAGGTGTCCACCGAAACGTCCACGGGCTGCAGGAAATAGCCAGGCAGGGTGTCGCCCTCGTGTGAGGTTCCGCCCAGGTGCAGGAGATTCACGCGGGGCGTATCCACGGAGATGGCCTCCACCCAGTTGTGGCCGGTGCTGGCGACATACACCGCTCCCTGGTGGTAAAACAGGCCGCGGGGATCCTCCACGTTGAGGATCCCTGAGCCTGGGCCTGCCAGGGTGTCCAACAGGTTTCCAGAGGTATCACACACCAGCACCAGGTCCAGGTTTCGCACCGACAGGTACAGGCGATGCTGATCGTCCACGGTGAGGCCCCCGGGCACCAACTGCTGCCACAGGGTATCGGGCTGGCCGTTGACGGTATCCACCCGTTGGACCAGCCACCGGTCAATGGCAAAGGCCGCCACAGGGGTACCTCCCAGGGAAAAGCCTCGGATCTCTTGTTGGGCGGAGTCCACCACCCACAGGGTGAAATCCGGGGCTTGGGCCACCGCCACAGGTGTTTCCAAGCCTTCAAAGGCTACCGAGGACGGGACCCCGTTGGTGAAGAACCTGCGGAGCCCTTGCTGATCCACCACGTAAAGAAAGCCGTCTCGTCCCAGGTACAGATCGCGAACCCCCTGCACCTCCAGGGGCACTTCGGGCCAGCCTTCCACCCGTACATAGGAGGATTCCGGGGGCATTCCGGTGTTCCCCACCGGAGGCAGCGGGTACTTTCGGCCGCACCCCAGCATCAGCAGGGTTGCCCATGTGATGAGGCCCAGGGTTCCCGTTCTCATCTTACCTCCAGGCTGATCCGGTCCACGTCGCCCAGGTATCCCATACCGGTACGGGCGTAATCAAAGGCGATCTGGTGTCCGCCCACCGACACCCGAACCCCAAAGCCCAGGCTTAGGCCTGAGGGCAGGGTTTCTCTACCTGGTCCTCGGCCGTTCAGTTGGTACCCGGCCCGAAGGAACAGTTTGTGGGCCACCGTGTATTCGGCTCCCAACCGGAAGGTTTCCATGAAGTCTGAGGGCTTTTCCAGTTGCAGGGCCAGGAGCAACGACCGCGTTGCGTATCCGGAAACCCCCATGCGATACACCACGGGCAAGGCAAAGGCTTGGTACATGGAGCCATCTTGGGGACGAACATCCGGGCCGATGTTGCTCAGGGCCACGCCCACTTGGATGCCTCGGTACCCCACATCGTACAGGGTGCCAAGATCCAGCGCCACGCCGAAGGTTCGGGTTACGTAAAGGTCTTCGCCGAGCACCTTGAGGTTCACTCCGAAGGAAAAGCGATCGCTGATCCGGAGGGCATAGTTCAGGCCAGCGAGGTAATCGCCGTAGCGGAAATACTCGCCGGTGCCTTCGGGGTGGTACTCGTCGGTCACCCGCATGGGATCGGTGCCCAGGTAGCCCACGAAGAGGCCCCAGGCACTCCCCTGTCGCCAGGGTTGGGCCCAAGCGACAAAGGTGTACTGCACATCTACAGGCCACAGAGCGTGCGATGCTCCAGCCACAGGTCCCCTCAGGAAGCCGATCCCTGCGGGATTCCAGTAGGGGGCGGTCGCGTCGGTAGCCTGGGAAACGTAAGCCCCACCCAAGCCTACGGCCCGTGCGCCCACACCGATCTTGAGGAAGGCGAAGGCGGTGGTTCCCACCTTTTGGCCTCCCAGGATTTCAAAGAACCCGGCATTCAGGGGTGGGGTAAGGAACCCGATCGCGAGGCAAAGCCCCCACCACCAAGCCCAGAAGTGTTGCCGTGTGTTGTTTTGCATACCGCTCCTCAAAAGTTTGCCGACAGGCCGATTTGGACACTTCGGGGTTCCCGATACCGAGCGGGGTTGAGCATCATCTCAGGGGTCGTGCGGGGCGGCAGCGGATCTCCAGGTTCGTAGGCTCGCCCTGTCACCGGGTTCACGTAGTACACGTTCCGGTGATTGAACAGGTTCCGCACCGACACCTGGAGGGTCCAGGAGCCGTGGAGCCAGCGGAACCCCTTTCGGAAGGACACATCTACCCGATGCCAAGGGGGTCCCAGCCGAGAGTTCCGCTCTCCGGGGTTGCCCAGGGTGTCTATTGGGGTATAGCGTCGGCCAGCGCTGTAGGAGGCGTTGACCACCAGTTGCCAGTCGTCGGGCAGGGTCCAGCGGCCGAGCACCGGGTGTTCGCCTGGGCCCCAGCGATACCCCAGGGTGAGGAACAGTTCGTACGGGCGGTCCCACCGCAGGTACCATTCGCCCAGGCTCTCCTCGGCGCCCACGAAATAGAAGTCTTCCTCGGTGGAAGACCGTCCTTTGGCCTGGGACAGGGTCCATTCCAAACGGCCGAACCAATGGCGAAACAGGCGGCGTTCCCACCGCCCCTCCAGGCCCACGGTGCGCGCATAATCGGCGTTGAAGTACATCCAGTAATCCGGATTCGGAGGGATGCCGGGCACCTTGCGGGCCGTAGGGTAGTTAAAAATGTCCTTGTAATACGCCACCAGGGACACCTTGGTGTGATCGTTCAACAGGTGTTCCCAACCGAGCTCATAGGCCACGGTCACCTGGGGTTTGAGGTGGGGATTGCCCACCAACTCGTAGGACGAAGAGGCCCGCACCCCCAACTTGGAGTACACGTACTTGAAATCGGGCATTTGGGAAAAATGGCCGTAGGAAAAGAAGAACTTGTCCACATCGGTTACAGGGTAAGCAATGCCGATCCTGGGACTAAGGTGACCCTTGTAGCGGTAGCCCAGACGAGGAATCCGAGGGGTTTCGTCCAGGTACCGCTGGTACTCCTGGGCCACGATGGGGGCCAGATCGCCGGAGGCCAACCCGCGTTCCACCCCTCGGTCCAGGTACCGGCCGGGCACCCAAAAGTCGTACCGCAGCCCCACGTTGGCCACCATCCCCGCAAAGGTGATCCGATCCTGCAGGTACAAGCCGCCTCTGGTGGTGTACACCCGATACACATCGTGGTTCAGGCCCAACCCATCGGGGGAGTAGAACCAGGGGTACTGGATATCAATCCACTGGGCCTCGGTGTAGTTCAGGAGGAGGCCCATTTTGGTGGTGTGCACAGCCCTGGGCATCACGGTCCAGTCGGCCTTCAAGATGTAGCTCTCCACGTAGTGGTCGTGCCAGTACGGTGCATCGCCCGCATCGTAAAAGCCATAGGGCGGGACATCGTCCCGCCGCTCCTGGTACTCGCTCCAGTGCTTGCCCTGTACATCCAGGTGGAGGTTGGAGAACACCCGGGAAAGCCGCACCTCGTAAAAGGACCGGGGAGAAAGCATCTCCTTGTAGGAAAGGATGGCCTGGTTGGAATGTCGGGTGAACACAGGGTAATGGTCCAGGATCTCAATGTAGCGATAAGGAAAGCCGTAGGCGAAGGGGTAATCGCGTCGGTAGTAAAAGTAGCCTTGATTGATCTCCAACGACTGGGTAAAGGTGAGGTAAAGCTTTCGGCGGTCGTTGGGCGTAGCTGCCAGTTTGAGGATGGCTGAGAGTTCGTTCTCCTCTCGGGGAGAGAGCCGATCCGTGCCCACCACCGAGGAGTACAAAGGACGGCCCACATGGGGCAGATAGGTGTCGGTGGTGCGGTAAAACAGGTTGCCGAACACCGTGAGCCGACCCAACAACGGAGCCTTTTGAACCAGGGGGCCGGAGAGCGAAGCGTCCACTTGATCGGTGTTAAAGAAACGGAACAGATACGGGTGGTCGGTACGCACCGAGGCCGAGGTGTGCCAGCGGTCACCCCCTTCCCGGATCTCCACCTGGATCACGCCCGACATGGCCTCGCCGTGTTCGGCATTGAAGCCTCCCAGCACGGCCTCGTACTCTTGAATCGCCGAGGAGGGGATGTACACCGTAAACGCATTGCCCGACAGGGGGTCCCGCACTGGAATGCCGTCAATCATCATGACGATCTCGTTGGTGCGGCCGCCCCGGATGTGCACCTCGCGGGTACCGAAACTCACCACCCCCGCCTGGGTGCTTAAGGCGGTAACCGCGTTGGTGGCGCCCAGGTTCTCCAGGTCTTGGGAACTGAGGTTGCGCAGGGTTGCGCTCACCTTTTGTTCCAGCAGGGGGCGTTTGGCGGTCACCACGATCTCCTGTTCCAGGGTGATGGCCTCCTCTTCCAAGTAGAAGTCCAGGGTAACGGGGGTGTTGCCCCGAACCTCCACGGTGTAGGTTTTATCGGTATAGCCGAGCATGGAGGCCGTGATCCGGTACTTTCCCGGTGGCACATCAGGGATCACATAGGCTCCGTTTTCGTCGGTGGCCGCCCCCAAAGGAGTGCCTTCCAGGTAAACGTTGGCACCGGGCAGGCCTTTGCCCGTGCGGGCGTCATACACGTGTCCCTGCACGAAGCCACTGACCAGTACCAGCACAGGCACCCAAGCGAGCATCGGGGAAAGTATAGGCCCTGGCGCGGCACACCCACAAGGCGAGGGAGGTTTCTGGCAACCTCGGCCCCACGTCCCTGGAGGTCTTACCGGGGGCCTTGCCTTTTACTTGAGCCCCAAGGGGTTGCAACGTGCTCGCTGCCGAAGAAAATGGGGTTGGGCGGGTTTATAAGTTTACGGCCCTCGGCCCGTTTCCCTTTGCCCATTCCTTCCCGGTGTTCCCAAGCCTCCGGTGGCCAGAGCCCTTGACACCCCCCTTACAATTGGAGAAACCAAGGGGGCTTTGCCATGCATCACATCCAAAAGGCAGCTGTACTCGGAGCCGGGACCATGGGGAGCCAGATCGCTGCCCACCTCGCCAACATTGGCGTGGATGTCCTGCTCCTGGACATCGTGCCGCCCGATGCTCAAGACCCGCAGGATCGCAATCGTTTCCCTCGCTTGGCCCTGCAAAGGCTTCAGAAGTCTCAACCCCCGGCTTTTTACCACCCTGATTTTGCGGGTCGCATCCGCATCGGGAACTTTGAGGACGATCTCCCCAAGGTCTCGGAGGTGGACTGGATCGTGGAGGCCGTGGTAGAACGGCTGGACATCAAGCGCGCCCTGTTTGAGCGCGTGGAGCAGTTCCGGACTCCCGGCACCCTGGTGAGCACCAACACCTCCGGGCTCTCGGTGAATCAGCTGGCCGCAGGGCGGTCCGAGGATTTCCGCCGCCACTTCCTGGGCACCCACTTCTTCAATCCTCCGCGCTTCATGAAGCTCTTGGAACTGGTGCCCCAGCAAGACACAGACCCCGAGGTGCTTCGGTTCATGGTGGATTTCGGCCGACGCCGGCTGGGAAAAGGTGTGGTGATCGCCAAAGACACCCCCAACTTCATCGCCAACCGTTTGGGCGTGTTCGGCATCCTGCACACCATCCACACCATGGTGGAAATGGATCTCACCGTGGAGGAGGTGGATGCCATCACGGGACGAGCCATGGGGCGACCCCGCACCGCCACCTTCCGCACCATAGACCTGGTGGGCTTGGATGTGCTCCTGCACGTTGCCCGCAATGTCTACGAGAACGCACCCAACGACGAGATGCGAGAGATCTTCAAACCCCCGGAGTTTCTGGAAAAGATGGTGGAACGGGGGCTCCTGGGCGACAAAGCCGGTGGCGGCTTTTACAAGAAGGAAAACGGTCGCCGCTTGGTGCTGGACTGGAAAACCCTGGAATACCGGGAACGACAGAAGCCGAAGTTCGCCTCGGTGGACACGGCCCTGTTAGAGGACACCCCAGAGGCCCGAATCCGGGTACTGCTCCAAGGCAAGGATAAGGCCGCGGAGTTCGCCTGGCGTACGCTCTCGGCCTTCCTGACGTATGCGGCCCGCCGTATCCCTGAGATCGCCGACGATATCCTCAGCGTGGACAACGCCATCAAATGGGGCTTCAACTTCCGCCTGGGTCCCTTTGAAACCTACGATGCCATCGGAGTGCGGTGGTTCGTGGAACGGCTGGAACAGGAAGGCCAACCGGTACCTGAACGGGTGCAGGAACTCCTGGACGCAGGGAAAGACCGGTTTTACCTGCAAGAACCCACCCGTCGGCTGTACTTTGACTTCACCCGCAAAGACCACGTCCCCGAGGAACTGCCCGAAGGGGTTATCGTGCTGGAATACCTGAAGGCAGAGGGCCGCGAAGTTCTGGCGAATCCCGAGGCCAGCCTCATTGACCTGGGCGATGGCGTCGCCCTGCTGGAGTTCCACACCAAAGCCAATGCCTTGGGTCCAGGCACCATCCAGATGATCTTTGACAGCCTGGAAAAGGTCCGCAGCGACTTTGACGCCTTGGTGCTGGGCAACCGAGGCCGCCACTTCTCCGCGGGCGCAAACCTGGCGTTGATCCTGCAGGCCATCGCCGAGGAGGAATGGGACGAACTGGACTACATGGTGCGGCGGTTCCAGCAGGCGGCTATGGCGCTCAAGTACTTTGAGAAGCCCGTGGTGGCCGCACCCTTTGGACGGGTACTCGGTGGAGGCACGGAGATCACCATGCACACCCACCGGGCCCAGGCGGCCGCCGAGACCTACATGGGGCTGGTGGAGGTGGCCGTAGGCCTGCTGCCTGCAGGCGGTGGCACCAAGGAAACCCTGATCCGCTTTACCCAGGACATCATGGCAATCCCAGATGCCGATCCCTACCCCTTCCTGCGGGAGGCCCTGACCCAGATCGGGATGGCTAAGGTGTCCATGAGCGCCTACGAGGCCCAACAGATGCGGTACCTGCGGCCCGGCGACGGTGTAACGATCAACGACGATTTCCTGCTGCACGACGCCAAACAGGTGGCTTTAGAGATGGCTCGTACGGGGTTCACACCGCCCACCCCGAAGAAGATCAAGGTCACCGGTGAATCCGGCTTTGCGTATCTCCAGATGCTCATCTACAACCTGCTGGAGGGCAAACAGATCACTGAGCACGATGCCTTTATCGTCACCCAGATCGCTCGGGTACTCACCGGAGGCTCTGTTCCTTACGGCACCGAGCTCACGGAGCAGGATCTGCTGGATTTGGAGCGTGAGGCCTTCCTGCGGCTCTGTGGCACAGAGAAAACGCAGCAGCGCATCATCCACATGCTCAACACCGGCAAACCCCTCCGCAACTAACAGGAGGAACCATCATGAGACAGGCCGTTTTGGCTTTTCCCGTGCGCACCCCGGTGGGCAAAGCACCCCGGGGCAGTTTGAAGGACACCCGGCCCGACGAACTGGCGGCCCTTGTGATCCGCGAAGTGGTCCGCCGGTCGGGCATTGACCCCCAGGAAGTGGACGACGTGATCCTGGGGTGCGCCTTCCCCGAGGCCGAACAGGGGATGAACGTGGCTCGGGTGGCCCTGATCCGGGCCGGCTTGCCGAACTCCGTGCCCGGAATGACCGTCAACCGGTTCTGCTCCTCTGGGCTTCAGGCGATCGCTATCGCTGCAGAACGCGTGATGGTGGGGGCCGCAGATCTCATCATCGCCGGAGGCGTGGAGTCCATGAGCCGCGTGCCCATGGGCGGCTTCCGCTCCTCTCCCAACCCGTACCTGATGGAGCACTACCCCCAACTCTACATGGCCATGGGGCTTACCGCTGAGCGGGTGGCGGAAAAGTACGGCATTTCACGCGAGGACCAGGACCGCTTCGGATACGAGAGCCACATGAAGGCGGCCCGCGCGATCCGCGAGGGCAAGTTTCAGGAAGAGATCGTTCCCGTTCACACCCGCGTGATCCGTCGCACCGAGGACGGCGAGCAAGTGGTGCAGGAGATCACCTTGGAGGTGGACGAGGGGGTACGGTTTGACACCAGTTTGGAGAAAATGGCCCGATTGAAACCCGTGTTCAAACAGGGGGGAACCGTCACTGCAGGCAATTCCTCGCAAATGAGCGATGGAGCAGCGGCGGTGCTCGTGATGTCGGAGGAGAAGGCCAAAAGCCTGGGCATTGAACCCATGGCGTACTTCCGTGGATACGCCGTGGCAGGCGTGCCTCCCGAGATCATGGGCATCGGCCCGGTGGAGGCCGTGCCAAAGGTGCTACGCCTTACCGGCGTACGCCTGGAAGACCTGGATCTCATTGAGCTGAACGAGGCCTTTGCCGCCCAATCCTTGGCCGTCATTCGGGAATTGAACCTGCCCTACGAAAAGGTGAACGTGAACGGTGGCGCCATTGCCTTGGGCCACCCCCTGGGCTGCACGGGCGCCAAACTCACCGCTACCCTGCTCTATGAGATGAAGCGCCGAGATGCCACCTTGGGCCTGGTGACCATGTGCATCGGCGGCGGCATGGGCGCCGCTGGCATCTTTGAACGCCGTTAACCGGAGGGAAAACCATGGCACAGGATACCCCGCTGTACAAAAAGGGCGGAGGCTTTCTGCTGGCCGATACCCCGGCCGAGGAGATGTTCACCCCCGAGGAGTTCACCGAAGAGCAACGGATGTTTGCCCAGGCCGCAGACGAGTTCATGGAAAAGGAGGTGCTCCCCAAAAACGAACAGATTGAAAAGCAGGACTTTGACCTGCTTCGTTACCTGATGAAGAAGGCTGGGGAACTGGGCCTGCTGGCGGTGGACATCCCGGAGAAGTACGGAGGCCTGGGGCTGGACAAGGTGTCTTCCATGCTCATCGCCGAGCGCATGGCCAAACAGGGGTCTTTCAGCGTAACCTGGGGCGCCCACACCGGCATCGGTACCCTGCCCATCGTGTTTTTCGGCACTGAAGAACAGCGGCAAAAGTACCTGCCGGGCCTGGCCTCTGCCGACATCATCGGGGCCTATGCCCTCACCGAACCCGGGGCAGGCACAGATGCCATGAACATCAAAACCCGGGCCGTTCTCTCGGACGATGGCAAGTCGTACATTCTCAACGGCAGCAAACAGTTCATCACCAATGCGGCCATCGCCGATCTCTTCACGGTCTTTGCCAAGATTGACGGCGAGAAGTTCACGGCCTTTCTGGTGGAACGGGATACCCCGGGCCTGGAACTGGGCGCCGAGGAAAAGAAACTGGGCATCAAGGGATCCAGCACCCGAAGCCTGACCTTCAACAACGTCAAGGTGCCCGTGGAGAACGTGGTGGGCGAGATCGGCAAAGGACACCACATTGCCTTCGGCATCCTCAACATCGGGCGATACAAACTGGGCGTGGGCTCCGTAGGAGCAGCCAAGGAGGCTCTGAAGGTAGCGGTGAACTACGCCAAAGAGCGGGTGCAATTCGGCCAACCCATTGCCAACTTCGGCCTGATCCAAGAAAAGATCGCCCACATGACCACCCGCATCTTCGTTACCGAAACCATGGCGTACCGCTTGGCCGGGCTCCTGGACGAAGCCATGAAGGGCCTGGATCCCAACGCACCGGACTACACCCAGAAGTCCTGGAATGCCGTGGCGGAGTATGCGGTGGAGTGCTCCATCCTCAAGGTGTACGGCTCCGAGATGCTGGACTACGTGGTGGACGAAACCGTACAGATCTTCGGAGGCTACGGCTACACCCAGGAGTACCCCGCAGAGCAGTACTACCGGGATTCACGGATCAATCGGATCTTTGAGGGCACCAACGAGATCAACCGCATCCTGATCCCCGGGATGCTCATGCGGCGGGCCCTGAAGGGCCTGATCCCACTGGTCCCCGTAGCGGCCAAAACCGCCAAAGAGACCCTCACCCTAATGCCCACCATGATGCCGCGGCCCGAGGGGCCGTTTTCCAATGAGAAGTTCGCTCTGCAGATGGCCAAACGGATCGCCCTCACCCTGGCTGCGGTGGCAGCCGACAAGTTCAAAGAGGCCCTGCGTCAGGAGCAAGAGGTGCTCGCCGGTCTGGCGGATATCGTCACCGAGGTGTATGCCCTGGAAAGCATCCTCCTGCGTGCCCTCAAGTCGGGCCACCGTTTGATGGCCTCCATGGTAGAGATGTACACCTACGAGGCCATGAAGCGCATAGAGCTCCGGGCCTACGAGATCCTGCCGTACATGAGCGAGGGCGACGAGCTCCGCACCCTGATCTCCACCGTCCGAAAACTGGTTCGGCCCTTTAGCCCGCCGAACCTCATCCAAAAAAGGAGGGAGATCGCCCGCACGGTCATTGACCAGGGCAAGTATCCCTTCTAAAAGGAGGGCCCATCATGGATCGGCCCTGGTATGCCCATTACGATCAAGGGGTTCCTCGGAGCATTGAGTACCCCCGGGTTCCCCTTACGGAGCTCGTGGAACGGGCAGCCCGAAAGTACCCGAACAACGTTGCCTTTTCCTTCTTTGGCGTAGAGCAAACCTACCACGAGTTCATTGCCCAGGTGCATCGCTTTGCTGCCGCCCTCTATGACCTGGGGATCCGCAAAGGCGATCGCGTTTCCCTGATGCTGCCCAACTCGCCCCAGTTCCTGATCGCCTTTTACGGTGCCCTCAAAATCGGTGCCACGGTGGTACAAACGAACCCCCTGTACATGCCCTACGAGTTGGAACACATCCTGAACGATTCGGGCACCGAGACCATCGTGGCTCTGCATGTTTTCCATCCCCGCATTGAGGCGGTGCGCAGCAAAACCCCCTTGCGCCGCATCATTTACACCTGCCTTGCCGAGTACCTGCCCTGGTGGATGAAGCCCCTGTACCGGTTGCGGCTCTTAGCGAAACGACAAACCCTCCGTGTACCCCGAGGTGCCGGCATCTATCGCTTCCAAGAACTCCTGCGCTCGGCTTCTCCCACTCCTCCCCAGGTGGACATTGACCCGATGGAAGACGTGGCGTTGTTCCAATACACCGGGGGCACTACGGGCACACCCAAGGCCGCCATGCTCACCCACTTCAACCTGGTGGCCAACACCTATCAAACCATCACCTGGGACACCATGATGGAGGAGGGCCACGAGGTGGTCATGGGTGCCCTGCCCTTCTTCCACGTGTACGGCATGACCGTGGCCATGAACCTGGCGATGGTGTCGGGTAGCAAACTGGTGCTGGTTCCCAAGTTTGAAGTCAAACAGGTGGTCAAACTCCTGGAGAAACATCGCGTGACCCTTTTTCCCGGTGCCCCCACCATGTACATCGCCGTGATCAACATGCCAGGGGTAGAAAAGCACGACCTGTCGTCCATCAAGGTGTGCATCTCGGGCTCTGCTCCCCTGCCTGTGAAGGTCAAGGAGGACTTTGAACGCCTCACAGGGGCCAAACTGGTGGAAGGCTATGGCCTGTCGGAGGCCTCTCCTGTGACCCACTGCAATCCCATTCTGGGGGTCAACAAGGCCGGCAGCATCGGGTTGCCGTTCCCGGACACCGACGCCAAGATCGTGGACCCGGAAACCGGCGAACGTGAGATGCCTGTGGGCGAACCGGGTGAGCTGGTGGTCCGCGGCCCTCAGGTCATGAAGGGCTATTGGAACCGCCCCGAGGAAACCGCCCTGACCCTCCGTGACGGGTGGCTACACACCGGAGACATCGCCCGGATGGACGAAGAGGGCTACTTTTACATCGTGGACCGCAAGAAGGACATGATCCTGGCCTCAGGGTTCAACATCTATCCTCGGGAGGTGGAGGAGGTCCTGTTCCGACACCCTAAGGTTAAGGAAGTGGCGGTCATCGGGGTACCTCATCCTTACCGCGGGGAAACGGTCAAGGCCTTCGTGGTTCCCAAGGAGGGTGAAACCCTCACCGCCGAGGAGATCATCCAGTTCTGCCGCCAAAACATGGCGAAGTTCAAGTGCCCCACGGAGGTGGAATTCCGCACGGAGCTGCCCAAGACCTTCGTGGGCAAGGTGCTCCGACGCGTATTGCGGGAAGAGGAATTGAAGAAACGCGGCCAGGAATCCGCTTAAGCTGGGCTGCCTACGGGTTCACCCTACCGCCAAAAGGATCATGCTGCTCATCATGTAGAGCGAGGCGAACTTGAAGAGCAGGAAATTCCGCCGGGGGGACGGCCGCGTGGCGCTGGTCAATGCCAAAAGGGTGAGGGCCACAGAAAGCACCACCAGCACCTGCAAGATCCCCGCTGTCACCCCGATTCGCCAGGCAGCCACGATCATCGTCAGGGCCGCGAGGATGGCAGAACCGGCGATCATCGCATAGGCGAACCGAGGCCCGTACACGATGGGGATGGTCGGCACCCCGGCACGGCGGTAATCCTCATCGTACCGGAGCGCAAAGGTCACGATATGGGTGGGGATCCAAAAGAGGACCGCTAAGGCCAACAGGAGCCCCACCTCGTCTATTTGACCTGCAGACAACACTCGGCCGGCCAACACGGGCATGCCTCCAGCAGCACCACCCCACAGGATAGACCAAGCTGTGCGCCGCTTGAGCCAAAGGGTGTATACCACCACATCAAAAAACCACCCCGCAAACACTACAAGGCCATAGAGGGCGGAAAGGCGCAGGGCCCAACCGACCCCCAACACCGAGAGCAGAACCCCCAACCCCAACGCCTCGCTGGGGGACACCCGATGGGTAGGGAGGGGCCGCCAACAGGTGCGGTACATCCGGGCATCAATATCCCGGTCATACCACATGTTGACCACCGTGCTGCCAATGATGGCCAGGTACAAACTGCCCACCAACCCCACCACCTGGCTCCAGGGCCCTAAGGTGTGGGCACTGAAGTACCCGGCGATGCCGGTGAGTACCAGCAGGCCGGTTTGCAGGCTTTTGGTGAGCTGCCAGTAATTGCGAAGCCGATTCCAAAGGGTTTGCATAGGTTTCCCTTGAAAAGGGCTTGCGGGGCGGCGCTGCAGCGCCGCCCCGCAACGCCCGGCTTTACGGCTCTTCAGCCGATTCACCCTCTTGGACCTCCCGAACACAGCGGAATCCCACGGTAGGACCCGCAAATTCCGGAGGCGCGAAGTTCCGCCATGTGGCCCGGCAGTCAATCTCGTAGTCGGTGAAACTGCCTCCCTTGAGGATGCGCTGGTGGGTTTCCTCAATGTCGTCAGACACCCACTCCCACACGTTGCCCGCCATATCGTACGCGCCGTAGGGGCTTGCCGCGTTCTCGGTGTGGAACCCCAGGTGGGTTTGGCCATTGTAAAAGCCCACAGGCGTGGTTTCTCCTAAGCCACCCCACAGGCTCTCAAAGGGATCACGACTCTTGTAGTAGTTGGCGTGGGCAGGGGTGATCTCATGTCCCCACGGATAGGGCCGACCGTCCGTGCCGCGGGCCGCCTTTTCCCACTCGGCCTCGGTGGGGATCCGATAGCCGTAGTACCGGCAGTAGGCCCAGGCACCGAAATAGGTTACAAAGGTGGCCGGATGGTTCTCAAAGCCCCGCTGCACCACAAAGGAGTCGCCCTCCCAGTGCACCTTTTGGCCCACCCGGTGGAGCGGATACGCCAGGTACCATCCTGCGTCAATCTTCTCCTCGTGCTTACCACCGTGGTACGGCTCCCCTGGGTAAAAGGCCATCACGCCCTCTTCGGAGAGTTTGATGAGGTTCCGGGCGGCTGAGTCACGAAGCGCCTGATTCAGGAACCGGGCCCACTGAGCATTGGTGACAGGGGTTTTCATGATCTCGTAGTCGTAGTCCAGCACCATCCGCCGGTTATGGAGACCAAACAGGAACTCGCCGGCCGGTACCCGCACCCACTCCTCGGGGTTAACCCCGGTGTCCACCGTGGGCACAGCTTCCGGCGGCTCCGGCCGGGGCGCACAGGCAGCCATCAACAACACACCCAGCGTCAGGCTAAGAGCGACCTTGCGGTTCATTTCTGCTCCTCCTCAAACACCACAGGCATGGCGGGGTTCCGCCACTCCTCTACCCACCGCCCCTGGGGCTTAAAGAGATCCACCAGTCGCCAGAGCAGGAACAGGGCCAATCCCGTGAGGAACAGGAACAGGCTCACATCCATCACCAGGAGGGTGCGGGCCACCAGAGGCTGCTCCTGGATCTCGGGAACCCAGAGCCGCTTCATGATGAGCACGTTGGCGCCCAGGGTGGCCACATCAGAGCCCAGGATCACGATCCAGCCGAAGATCTGGCGGGCCTTGCCCTTCAGGCCAGCCACATCCAGGTAGTAAAGGAGCAACACCGTGGCGATCATGAAGGCCAGGATGTGCCAGTGGCCCACCAGACCGATCTTCTCTTCCCGCAGCAGAATGCTCCGGAAGAACTCCAACTTGATGGCCATGAACACGCCGGGAGCGGTAACCACCAGGTTCATGAACATCATCTGCCAGGTGGCTCCCCAGGGCAGGGGATCGTGGAACAGGGCCTTGAGTTTCTGTCCGAACCCGGCCTTGTCCGGGGACAACCCTTGGCGAGCCAGGCCCACCTCAATTTGCCGTCGCCACACGAAGATGGTGAGCAGCAGCGAGGCGAGCATCAGGAACCCGGCCCCCACGTTGATGATGTGGTGAGCGATGGCACGGAAGGGCACCACCATCCAAGCCCCCACACTGATGATCACCGTGCCGATGATCATCAGGGGAATGGCCCACTTCTGAAGCCGCCCTTTGAAGTCCGTCCACCGGCTCACGATGAACACCGCCATGACCGCGATGTCCACGAGCATGATGTGGAGGTGTCCCACGATGGCCAGCTCCATGGGCGTGTGGTAGGGGATGCGGATGATGTCCTCGGAGAGGAACACCTCAAAGCTGTGGCCGAAGAAGGACCCTGGAATGGCGCCGTAAATGGCCGAGATCAGTGTGGCCACAACAGCGATGAACACCGCGAGCTTTTCAATGTCCACACCACTTGCCGTTTTGAGGTACGGGGCATCGGGTGGCAACCGATGGTCACGGGACCAAGGCCAGAAGGCCACAGCCAACCACACCCCACCGAAGAAAAGCAGGCTCTGGCCAAAGAGGAACAGGCCGTGGAACACCCAGTTATGCCCCCAGTAGGCAAACAGCAGTCCGAAGATCATGGCGGACAGGTAGCCCACGGTCACCAGCACGTGGATCCCGATCCGGTGTACCTCCTTGATGCGGTACACCGCGGTGAGCATGTACACCTCCAGAGCCACCACGGCCATGGCGAAGGTGTGGTACAGGAAGATGAGCCGACCTTCGCGCTCCAGGGGATCCAGTTTCATCCCCCACAATTTGATCCAGAACTCCCTTACCCCCCACTCAGCCATGGGCCCGGAGAGCATGCCCATAAAGGCCGCCTGCAGGGCAATGAGCGCCACCGTGCCCAGGATGAGCCCCCGAGAGGTGCCGAAAAGGTAGCGCAAACGCGACGCCAGTCCCTTCATTGCAGAACCTCCGTTGGTTTACCACAGCCCCTGGCCCAAGGTCGCAGGGGCAGGGAGACCTCAGTCGCGGTTATTTGGCGGAAATCCGCCGGACCAACCCCCAGGTGTACGCCAGGGTCATGAGCAAGAGCAGGGGCGAGAGAATGGCAAACACCACAGGGGCACTAAAGAACAACAGCTGCTTGCCCGCCTTCAAGAAGGCCAGCGCCATACCTCCCAGGCTGATGAGTACACCCCCCACCGACACCCACACAAAGCCTGCCGGTGCCTGAGCCTGGGTCACCGCCAGAATGGGGACGAGCACGATGGTGAGCCCCGCGATGCCGTGTACAATGGGCAGGATCACCCGACCCAACCCCTGTAAACCGGGGTTCAGGTAACCCACGGCAATCAACAGGAACCCCACCACCGCAAACACGGTGTACGCTGTGCCCAGCGAGGGCTTGACGTCGTACACCAGCCCTGTGGCCAGGCCCAGGGGGATCAAGGTGGTCACCACAACCACCCAGGGGGATCCCAGGATGTCATAGCCCAGGAAAATGAGCAGCAACCCTGCCACCAGCAACACCAGGAAGGACAGCCCATAGGCCACCTTGGCCCCCTTCACCAGCTTGTCACCGGCCTGGTTCAAACGAACCAGCATGTAGATGGCCGTTAAGCCCGTCAACAACAACAACACCTTATCCCACCAGTGCATCGTGCACCTCCTTCACGGTTTTGGGAAAACCCTTGGTGAGTCCTTCTACGCACCCCGCGGAAGCACCACCCTCCCCCTCTACAAACCTGTGCAGAGGCAAAACTCTTACACGCCGCTCCAGTACCCGTGTCGTCATCTCTCCTCGGGCCTGCCCTGTGTGGTAGTAACCGCTTACTTTAAAACGTTACGGGGGCAGGGCGACGGTGTCAAGCATTTCACAGGACCTCCAAGGGGCAGGGCCCTGTAGGGCTCTTTGTGATCTTAGGAGGATCCACAGGGAGAGGAGTTTCGCAGAGCCGAGGGGGAACACATCATGCGAGGGGCGGGACTCGAACCCGCACGGGAATACCCCACCAGATCCTAAATCTGGCGCGTCTGCCTATTCCGCCACCCTCGCAGGTATGGGTAAAGGTTATACAGCACCCCCTTCGGGGGTGGGAGCAGTTTCAAACACCCCAAACTGCAAGAAGCGTTGCCGCCGGTGCTGGAGCACCTCCTCGGGCGAAAGCCGTCGGAGATCGGCCAGGTGCCGCAACACGGCCTCCTTCACACGGCGAATTGCCTCCTCAGGCTGACGATGCGCACCCCCCAGAGGCTCCGGGATCACCTCGTCCACCACCCCAAGCCGATGGAGATCCTTGGAGGTCAACCGCAGTACCTCTGCGGCCTTGGGGGCCTCCGCACCGTCTTTCCAAAGGATGGCTGCACACCCTTCGGGCGAGATCACCGAGTAAATGGCGTATTCCAGCATCAGCACTCGGTTGCCCACCCCAATGGCCAGCGCTCCACCGGATCCGCCCTCGCCGATCACCACGGCCACAATAGGCACCTTCACCTCCAACATGGTTTGGATGGCCGTGGCGATGGCCCGAGACTGCCCTCGTTCCTCGGCCTCAATCCCTGGAAAGGCCCCAGGAGTGTCAATCAAGGTAACGATGGGCAACCCGAATTTATCCGCCAAACGAAAGAGCCGCTCCGCCTTGCGGTACCCTTCGGGGTTGGGCATCCCAAAGTTGCGCTGCACTCGTTCTTTGACATCGCGCCCCTTTTCCTCGCCCACCACCACCCACCGTTGGTCCTCCACCTGGATCAACCCACCCACAATAGCGGGATCATCGCCATAGTACCGATCGCCGTGGAGTTCCAAGAAGTCGGTGGCCATCCCGCGGATGTAGTCCAGGGCATGGGGCCGATCGGCATGACGGGCTACCTGCACGATCTGCCACGGGGTGAGATGGGCATAGATCTTCCGGCGGATCCGTTCGGCCCGGGCCTCCAGATCCCGGATCTCGTCGGCCAGATCCGGCCGCGTATCCAGCAATCGCTTCAATTCTTCTAAACGCTTCTCAATGTCGTAAAGGGGTCGCTCAAAGTCCAGCAACCTCATGGCTCACCTACGGTGTGAGTTCTAAGGCTACCCGGTACATCTGACCCATTCCGGCCCCACTGGGAACCCACCCCAGCCGCAGGGCCAGATGTTCGCGGTGTACTTTGAGGTCCATTCGCAATGGAAACAGGTCGTTGCCGTACACGTAGCCCACCCGGAGGAACACCCAAGGATGCACCTTCCAACCCAGGAAACCGCCTCCTTCGCTCCATCCTCCCTCGTATCCACGGGTATACCGCCCCAGGACACTCAGGCTCCAAACACCGCGTTCCATATCCACAGATGCCGACACCCGCAGAGGGGGGTCCAGGTACTCCTGAGGCCGCACCTGAACCCGGGTGCCCAGGTTCTCAAAGGCCAGGCCCAGGCGAACCCACGGAAACCGCTGAGGAGTGTAGATCAACCCCCCGGAAACCAACACCGCCCGGTATTCGCGATCGTAGATTCGCTGGTACACGTAGGCAAGGGCCAGGCCTCCCTGGAGTTCGGGGTCCAGCCGCAGAGCTCGGCCCACCTGGGCCCGTAAGGCGAAGGGGGTAAAGGAAAGGCCGCCTTGGTCGTTGGGGGTATCGTCTTGGTATTCCAGGGCGCCGAAGTTTACGTAGTCTACCCCAAGGCCCCAGGGGCCTGTTTTCAAGGCCGCCAGGGACCGATAGCCCTCCAAGGGATAACGGTGATAACTGAAAAGGATCCCCGTGCCTGGGGTCCAGAGACCCGCCGGATTCCCTACCACCGCCGAAAGGCCCTGGGTTGCCGGCGTGGGCTCCAGAGCCACCTCAGGCGCCAACAGGAACTCAAATCCCGGATTGACGAATTGGAGAAGCGAGAGCAAGAGCAAAACCATGGCCCCATTATACCTTACCCCCTTCACGGGTTCAATCACGGCCACGCTTTCCCGTATGATAAAAGGGCAAAAACCGGAGGTTGGGCCATGGAACTCCATGTGGTGCCCGTGGAAAAACCCGAGGACATCAACTGTGTATTGGGCCAAGCCCACTTCATTAAAACCGTGGAGGACGTGCACGAAGCCCTGGTGAACTCGGTCCCAGGGATCCAGTTTGGCTTCGCCTTCTGCGAGGCCTCTGGGCCGCGGCTCGTGCGCTACACCGGCACCGACCCTGAACTGGTGGATCTTGCCAAGAAGAACGCCCTGAACATCGCCGCCGGCCACGTGTTCGTGCTGTTCTTACGGAACGCCTATCCCATCAACATCCTGAACGCTCTAAAACACGTGCCCGAGGTGGTGCGGATCTTCGCCGCCACCGCCAATCCCCTACAGGTGATCGTGGCGGAAACCGACCAGGGCCGCGGGGTCTTAGGGGTGGTGGACGGCCAACCCCCCTTGGGGGTGGAAACCGAGGAGGACATCCAAAAACGGAAGTCCTTCCTCCGAACCATCGGGTACAAACTATGAGCCTGCGGTTTGGGCTTGGGGCCTTAGCTCTGGTGCTCCTGTGGGGATGCACCACCTGGCCCCAACGGGCGGTCCCCTCGTCCTCGCCAGAAGCCGATACCCTGGCTGTGGCCGACCTTCCCGAAACCGAAACCACCCCGTTCTTTGAAGAGGGCGAACGCTTCGTTCAACGTGTGAACGAAGAACAGATCCAGCAACTCCTACGGGAACAGCGTCATCTGCTGGAGGCCGAGTTCGCCCTGTTCAACCTGGAGGCCACCCTGGACCGCGAAGAGGTGCTGCGGTGGATTGAGTTCTACCGGGGCCCCGGCCGGGCCAAGTTGGAGCGGTTTTACCGACGCGGCCTGCGATACCTCCCCTACATCTTTGACATCGTGGAAGAGGAAGGCCTGCCCCGCGACCTGGCCTATCTGCCGATGATTGAAAGCGGGTTTAACCCTCGGGCGCGCTCACGGGCCGGGGCAGTGGGGATCTGGCAGTTCATGCGAGGGACCGCTCGCAAATACGGACTGCGGGTGGACTGGTGGATGGATGAACGCCGGGACCCCCTGAAGTCCACCCGGGCGGCGATGCGATACCTCAAGGACCTGTACCAGGAGTTCGGCTCTTGGGATCTGGCGCTCGCCGCTTACAACGTGGGCGAGGGACGGATCCGACGACTGCGGAAAACCGCCGATCTCACCTACTGGGAAGTGCGGCGACGGCTTCCCAGGGAAACCCGGCTGTACGTGCCCTCCTTCTTCGCCGTGGTGCTCATCTTGAAGGACCCCACGGCCTTTGGCATCACTCTGGACACCACCGGCGTGCACCCCTGGACCTTTGATACCGTGTATGTGCCTGCGCCCGTTGAGCTTACCTTAGTGGCCCGCTGGGCTGGCACCACGGTGGACGTGCTGGAGGACCTGAATCCGGCGTTTCGCCGGTGGGCCACACCGCCCGACCTCAAAGGGTTTTACCTACGGATCCCCCCCGGAACCCGGGACCGGGTACTGGCCGGCATGGCCTCCACCCCACGGCAACGGTGGGTGACCAAACTCGTCCACCGGGTGCGACGGGGCGAATCGCTGTGGACCATCGCACGGAAATACGGGGTTTCGGTATCGGCCATTGCCCGAGCAAACCACCTCCGACGCCGAAGCCTGATTCATCCAGGCCAACGCCTTTGGATCCCGGTTCCTGGCACCTCGGCCTCGGCTTCGGTGGCCTCGGAGCCCCCCTCCTCCACCCGGGCTCGTCCTCCGGCCTCCGGCATCTACCGGGTACGCCAGGGCGATAGTCTGTGGAAAATCGCCCGGCGCTTTGGGGTGACCGTGGCCGACCTGAAACGCTGGAACCGCCTGAAATCCAACACCCTACGGCCTGGCCAACGGCTCGTGGTCACTCCCCCAGACTCGGCCCCGGCCTCCTCGGTGATCACCTATCGGGTGCGCTCAGGCGACAGCCTGTGGAAAATCGCCCGACGATACCGGGTGACCGTGGCCGATCTGAAACGCTGGAACCATCTGAAGTCCAACACCTTGCGGCCTGGCCAGGTCTTGAAAATCCATCGGAGCCCTGGAACGGGCTACATCACCTATCGGGTTCGCCGGGGCGATACCCTGGAGGCCATCGCGCGCCGCTACGGGGTGCGGGTGCAGGATCTCATGGAGGTGAACGGCATCCACAATCCCCGTCGGCTCCGGGCCGGACAACTCCTCAAAGTTCCTGCCTCCGGTTGAAGCCGTATAATCTCTCTGGAGGTTGGAACTATGCCGAAATCTAATGGCGAGGATCTCGCCCGGTTGGAAGCCGAAGTCAAAGCCCTTCAACAGCAGGTCCAAGAACTTCAAAACACCCTGAACGCCTTTCTGGAAGCCCTCAAGAGAAGGGGCATTGAGGGATTGGTCCGGGCAGCACGGGCCACCCGCGAGCGCTCCCTGGACCCGCAACAGAACCGTTTGGGCATCTATGTGGACGTTCAAAACCTGTACTACGCAGCCAAGGACCTGGGAGGCAAGATTGACTACCGAAAGCTCCGCGACTGGATCGTGGCTGGCCGCACCCTGGTTCGGGCCAACGCCTACACCATCATTAATCCCAGTATCCCTGGCCAGGAGAAGTTCCTGCGCGCCCTGGAAAACTACGGCTTCTTCCTGCGTACCAAGGTCATCAAAATCTACTTTGACGGCAACCACAAGGGCAACTGGGATCTCGGTATGGCCGTGGACATGATTGAAGACGCCCCTCATCTGGACATCGTAGCCATCGTCACTGGCGACAGCGACTTCGCTCCGGTGGTGCGCCTCCTCAAGCGCTTGGGCGTGACCGTGGAGGTGTACTCCTTCCTACACACCCTGTCGCAGGAGCTACGGGAAGCGGCAGACCGGTTCTTCCCGCTGTCCGAAGCGTTCCTGATCAAGGAAAAGGAACACGAGCCCCAGGCCTAAGGGCGACCCGGCTCGGGGAACCCAGCAGCCCGCAACGTTCGCAAGGTACCTCTTCTGTCCATCCACCAAAGACGGAGATCCGGGGTGGGAGCCAGGTCAAAATGGGTGACCCGCGGCAAGGCGGGCCCGCTGGGCAGGTACAGGGTGTCTCCCCGGAGGATCCACAGGGTGTGCTGGCCTTGGGCGAAGGCCTTGGCCACACGAGCCGAACCCCGCCACCATACCTCTCCCTCTGGGCTCATGAGCCACAGGCTATCCGGAAATCGGACGGCCAAGGCCAAACCCGCGCCGTCCAAACGGACAGCCGGCCGAGGCAGAGACATCACTGGTTCCGTCTGTTGCCCTTTGAGTTGAAGGATCTCGGTTCCTTCGGGCGACAGGAGGAACACGGTGCCATCGGCGACCACAGCACAGGCCCGAGCCTCTACGGGCACCTCGCCCACCCGGGTGCCGTCGGCGCCGTGGACCTCCAGGCGATCTGACCGCAGCAGATAAAACGCCAAGGGTCCGCCTTCCACATCCACGAGATCCGGCACCCGTTGCCACCAGAGGGTGCGGCCCAGGGTATCCACCACCTCCAGATCCGTACCTTGATGGAGCAGCAGAGCCCAGTCGCCGAAGGCCTCCAGCCGATCCACGGATGGCGTGGCCACAAGAAGCCAAAGGACCCAGGGGATCATCCCTTAATTGCTCCTCGGGTGATGCCTTCAATGAAGTAGCGTTGGGCGAACACAAAGAGCACCGCAATGGGCACCACCGACAGGGTAGCGGCTGCCATTTCCAGGGTGTAGGCCTCTTGGTGTTGGCCCTTGAACATGGCCAGTCCTACGGGCAAGGTGTACATGCTCTGATCTTGGGCCACCACCAATTGCCAAAGGAAGTTGGCCCAGTGGAACTGGAAGTTCAGCAGGAACACCGTGGCGATGATGGGCAAGGCCAGGGGCACGATGACCCATCCGAAGATGCGGAACTCGGAGGCCCCATCAATCCGGGCCGCCTCCAGCAGGGAATCGGGAATCTCCCGGATGAACTGGGTGAGCAGGAACAGTCCGAACACATTGGCCAAGTGAGGCACGATCATGCCCCAATAGGTGTTGATCCAACGGAGTTTGTAGACGATCAAGAACTGGGGCACAAGGTAGAGCAAACCGGGCACCATCATAGAGGAAAGGAACACCACGAACAGGGTGCGACGCAGGGGGAACCGCCCCTTGGCAAAGGCATAGGCGGCCAAACTGGCGAAGAGGGTGGAAAACAGGGCTGAAGCCGTGGCGATGATGAGGCTGTTCAGGAAGTACCGGCCAAAGTTGAACTGAAACAGCACCCGTCGGAAGTTTTCCAAGGTATAGGGAACCCGAAGGGAGAACACCAGGCCATACCCCTCTTGTTTGAAGGCAGTAAAAAGCATCCACAGGTACGGAAAGAGGAATACCAAGGCCAGGAGGGTGGTGGTAAAGTACAGCCAAAACCAGCGTTTTGCGCTCATGCCTTCCTCCCAAAGAGCCTCATGCTTGCCAGGGAGATGCCCAAGGAGAGCAACAGCAGCACGAAGGAGGTGGCTGCCGCAATGCCGATCCTCATGTTGGAGAAGTGTTCAAATAGGTAGTAGCCGGCCACCTTGGTCGCTCCCACGGGTTTCCCCCACAGGAACAGGGTGGGTCCTCCACCGGTCATTGCGTAGAACTCTGCAAAGGCAGAAAGGGCCCCAATGATGCCCACCACCACCAGGAAGAGCATCACGGGCTTCAATTGTGGCAGGGTGACGAACCACAGTTTCTTCCACCCGGTGGCACCGTCAATATCGGCGGCTTCCAGTACCTCAGGGGGGATGTGGTCCAAGGCGGCGAGGAACAGGACCATACCGAACCCGGCGTTCTTTAGGGTCATGGCCACCACCACACCAGGCATCGCCGTAGCGGGGTGGGCCAAAACACCGAAGTCCAAGGGCACCAGATGAAGCCAGTGGAGCAATTGGGTGAGCACGCCGAACCGAGGCGCATAGAGGAAGGTCCACACGATCCCCACCACAAAGGCATCCAACACAAAGGGCAAGAAGAAGAGGGTGCGGTACACTCGGAACAGGGGACGGCGGGGCCGTACCAGAAGCGCCAAGCCCAGGGAAACGGCGATCCCCAGGGGAATGCTCAGCGCTCCATAGTAAAAGCTTGCCAGTACGCCCCAGTAGAACTCGGGATCCTTGAGGATATAGGCATAGTTGGCCAGGCCAGCGAACTTTAGGCCACTGAGGATGTTCAAGAGGTTGGTGATCCGGTGAAAGGAAAGGTACAAGGCATACAGAAAGGGGAACCCCAGGAACACCAAGAACACGACGGTAAAGGGCAGGATGAACAGGAGGTATGTGGCCCGAGTTTTCCAGGTATCGGTCATGGCAGGTTTCGGATCCGCTCAATGATTTTACTGGTGGAGTATCCAGGCACTAAGGGCAGGAGTACCACCCGTCCACCGTAGGCTTCCACCAGGTCCCGTCCCACCACGTCCTCCAGGCGGTAATCGGCCCCTTTGACCAGTACATCCGGCCGGAGTTTTTGGATGAGGGCATAGGGGGTATCCTCTTCAAAGGGCACCAGAAGGTCCACACTGCGTAGGGCATGTAGAAGGATCAGGCGGGCTTCCAAGGGATAGATGGGTCGGTGGGGGCCCTTCAAACGTCGCACCGAGGCATCGGTGTTCACGCCCACCACCAGGACGTCTCCCAGGGTGCGGGCCTCTTGCAGGTAGAGCACGTGGCCGGGGTGGAGCAGGTCAAACACCCCGTTGGTGAACACCACGGTTTTCCCTTGGTGTTGCCAGAGCCGAACCCTATGGGCGGCTTCCTCCGGGGACACTACGCGTTCCAAGGGTTTCATGGTTCTGTGGATTATATGCCCTGGTCCGATGGCTTGCGGCCTTAGAATTGCGGGTGTATCCTTGGATTCCGGCCCCCACGACTTAAAAGAAATCAGTAGTTCATAGAAGTCAGCAGAAAGGTACCGGAGGTTTGGGATGTTCCAGCTGTTCAAGAAAACCAGGGAGCTTGAGAATAAGATAGACGCCTTTCTTGACACCATCCTCCAGGCGGCGCTTGAATACCGCGAGGGCATGAAATACTACTTGGCTGGAAAAATGGAGGACTTTGAAAAACGGGTGCAGGAGGTGGACCGCCTGGAGGGAAAGGCCGATGGCCTCCGCCGAGAGATTGAGAATACCATCTACGCCCAAATGCTTCTGCCAGAAGCCCGAGGCGACGTCCTCGCCCTCCTGGAAAACTCGGACGACGTGCTCAACGCCCTGGCCGATAGTTTGGTGGAGTTCTCTGTGGAGAAACCCGAAATCCTGCCGGAACACAAAGAGGATTGGCAAAACCTGGTGGAAGTCAGCCTGAAGGCAGTAGAGGAAATGGTGGCCGCTGTGCGTGCCTACTTCAAGGATATCGCCGCTGTCAAAAACCACATCGCCGGCATCATGTTCTACGAGAAGGAATCCGACAAGGTGGGCGAGAAACTCAAACGGCAGGTCTTCGGCCGCACAGACCTCCGCTTAAGCCACAAGATGCACTTGAGGAACTTCGTGTCCTTCATCCAAGACTTGGCCGACCGCGCAGAGGACGTGGGCGACCGACTGTCCATCTACGTGATCAAGCGCCTGGTGTGATATGGTGTGGTTCTACCTGTCCAGTGGCCTCTTCTTAGGATGGTCCTTGGGGGCCAACGACGCCGCCAATGTCTTCGGTACCGCCGTGGCCACCCGGATGCTCCGTTTTACCCTGGCGGCCTCAGTGGCCGCCTTCTTTGTGATCCTCGGGGCTGTGATCAGTGGCGCCGGCCCGGCCCACACCTACAGCAAACTCGGCGCCGTCAATGCCCTGGGTGGTTCCTTTACCGTGGCCTTAGCCGCCGCCCTCACTGTGGCTTGGATGACCAAAACAGGACTGCCGGTGTCCACCACCCAGGCTATCGTGGGCGCCATCGTGGGCTGGGACCTCTTCGTCGGCCTGCCCATTGACCGACCTACGCTGACCAAGATCTTGGCCACCTGGGTGGCCTCACCTGTACTCACCGCCCTGTTTGCTCTGCTGGGAGTGTACTTGGCCCGCGCCCTTATCTACCGCGTTCGCATCCACCTGTTGGACTTAGACCTCTACACGCGTATGGGGTTGCTCTTTATCGCCGCCTTTGGCGCCTACAGCCTGGGAGCCAACAACATCGCCAACGTCATGGGGGTGTTTGTGGGATCCAACCCCTTCCGCGACATCACGGCCTTCGGCGTACTCCACCTCAGCCGCACCCAGGTGCTGTTCCTCATCGGGGGGATCGCCATTGCCGTCGGTATCCTTACTTACTCCCACCGGGTCATCCGCACCGTGGGCAACGAGATCCTCAAACTCTCCCCCTTGGACGCCTGGATCGTGGTGGCCGCCGAGTCCCTGGTGCTCTTCATCTTCGCCTCCAGAAGCCTCCAGCACCTTCTGATGCAACTCCACCTGCCCACCCTTCCCTTGGTCCCGGTTTCCAGTTCCCAGGCCGTGGTGGGCGGGGTCATCGGCATCGGCCTGGCCAAGGGAGGGGGCAGAGCCCTCAACCTGGGGGTCATTCGTCGGATCGTTTGGGGATGGGTGATCACCCCTGTCACCGCAGGCCTGCTGTCCTTTTTTGGCCTGTTCTTCATGCAGAACGTGTTTCAGCAACAGGTGTATCGCCCGATGGTGTACACCGTGGATGCGGAGACCCTGGCGGAACTCCGGCGCTTGGGTATCCAAAGCCCCGTGCTGGACAGCCTCCGTGGGCACACCATCGTCGGGGCCCGCTCGTGGCAGCATCTTCTTAAGGAGGCCGGCCTCTCGGGCGACCAAATCCTTAAGGTGTTGGAGTACACCGAGGTGGACAGCTTGGTGATGGACTCGCTATTGGCTCAAGAGGCCCTGCCTCCCGATCTGTTTCCCCCTGCCTTCCTGCGTCCAGTAAAGGCCCTGCACGGCCAATTGTTCCTGCACCACTGGCAACTGGAACGGGCCCTGGCCCGCCTGAGCCCCGCTTGGCAATTCCGGCCTGCCACCTTGGAAAACCAGGAGTACAACAAGGCCCTCAGGGCGCGGTACCAGATCCTGTTTGACACCTTCCAGGTGGACCGGGTGCGGGAGTTTCGTCGGCGATTCGTGCTGCGATACCCCCGGATGTAGCCCCATCGGTATAATTTCCCATCCATGAAGAAACGCTTTGAGCGGGTGGTGTCTGAAAAGAACGCCCGAATGCGGCTGGACCAGTATTTGGTGATCTCTGGCATCGGACTCACCCGGAGCCAGGTGGAGCACCTGATCAAAGAAGGGCAGGTGTGGGTCAATGGCGAACCCGCACCCAAGCCGGGGTACCGGGTAAAGGCCGGTGATCACATCGTGGCCGAGTTTGAGGTCCGCGATAAGTTGGAGATCGTGCCCCAGGAAATCCCGGTCCCCATCCTGTACGAGGACGAGGATGTCGTCGTGATCAACAAACCCGCTGGCATGGTGGTCCATCCCGCCAAGGGCAACCTGGAGGGCACCCTGATCAATGCCCTCTTGGCACGATACCCAGCCTTGCCCACCACCTCAGACAAAACCCGGCCGGGGGTGGTCCACCGGTTGGACAAGGAGACCTCTGGGGTGATGGTGGTGGCCAAGTCGGACCGGGCGGTGCGCAGTTTGGCCCGGCAAATGGCCGAAAAGGTGGCCCGACGGGAGTACCTGGCGGTGGTGTGGGGCGTGCTGGAACGCAACGAGGGCGTGATTGAGGCTCCCATTGGCCGGCATCCCATTGACCGGAAACGCATGGCGGTAACTCCCTTCGCCTCCAAACCGGCGATCACGGAGTATCGGGTGCTCCGACGGTTCGGCGAGCTGGCCACCGAGGTGCAGGTGTCCTTAAAAACAGGTCGCACCCACCAGATCCGCGTGCACTTTGAGTACTTAGGGCATCCGGTGGTGGGAGACCCCACCTACGGGGGACGGGATCCTCGCAAGATCTTTCACCGGGTCCCCTCCCGATACCGGGAACAGGTCAAAGAGATCCTGGCCCTGCTTTCCCGCCAGGCCCTGCATGCCTGGCGGCTCAGGTTCCGACATCCTCGCGATGGCTCTTGGGTGGAACTTGAGGCTCCCCTCCCCGAGGACCTGCGGCGTTTACTTGACTATCTTGGTCGGGTGACGTAATTTATGGGCTGCCAAGTGCCGAAACTGCCCGATTTTTCGGGATTCTTTGGGCCCCCAGGCCCCTTGACACCCTGTCGGACACCAAGGTATAATTGGGACAGGTGAAAAAATGGCACACTTAACGAAACAGGAACTGCGAAAGGATCCGATCCGCGACTTCCTGATGCGGATCCTGGGGTACTTCACGGAAAAACCAGAGCGTGCGTACTGGGCGCTCGGGGCTCTGCTCGTGCTGGCGGTGATCGTTGCGTTCCAGGCCATGAACCGTCCGAAACCGAACCCCCAAACCCAGGTGGCGTATCTGCAGGCGGTCACCCTATTGGCCACAGGGGACACGACCAACGCTCTCCCCATCCTCCGCAATCTCGCGGAACAGCACCTCAACACCCCTGAGGGCAAGGCCGCTCTGTACTACCTGGGCACCCACTACCTCAACTTCGGTGATCGGGAAAAGGCGCGCACCTACCTGGAGCAGTTCGTGAATGCCAAACCCAAGGACCCCTATCTCAAGGGGTTTGCGCTGAGCAAACTGGGCGATATTGCCCTGGACGAGGGCGATCCCGCCCAGGCCCTCACCTACTACCAAGAGGCCGAGAAACTGGTGGACTTCCAGTCTTTTCGCACGCTTCTGACCCTGAAGAAGGCCACAGCCTTGAAACTCCAAGGCCGCTACCAAGAGGCCCTGAGCCTACTGCAGGAGTACCGAAAGGCCCACTCCCGCAACCTGGGGGGCTTTGCCCGCTCCCTGCGGGAGATGGAACGGGAACTGCAGGGCCTCCTGTTGGCCCAAGGAGCCTAAACCGCACGGAGGGAGGCGAGATCTGTGTACTTTAACGAACGCTTCACGGAGCGAGCCAAGCGGGTGCTGTTCTTGGCCCGCGAAGAGGCTCTCCGTTTGTCCCACAACTTCGTGGGCACCGAGCATATTCTCTTAGGGCTGGCCCGCATCGGCGAAGGTGTGGCCGCCAATGTCCTGTCCAACCTGGGGTTGGATCTCAACGAACTCCGACAGGCGGTGGAGGAAATGGTGCCGCCCGGCAAGCACCGGGTGCCCCCCACCGACCTGCCGCTCAACCCCTCGGCCCGCCGGGCCCTCCACTTTGCGATGGAGGAATCCCGACGGCTGAACCACAACTACATCGGCACCGAACACCTGCTGCTGGGCCTGCTCCGAGAGCGCAAGGGCATGGCCGCCCAAATCCTGGCGGCCCTCGGCATGGACATTGATGTCATCATGGAAGAAACCCTGCGCGCCATCGGGGCCCGAGAGCCCGGTGAGCAGGGGTCCGGCCGGTCTAAAAAGAACGTACGCACCTTGGAGCGGTTCTCCACCGATCTCACCGCCCTGGCCCGCGAGGGCAAGCTGGATCCCGTGATCGGACGCGAGAAGGAAATTGAACGGATGATTGAGATCCTCTCTCGCCGCAAAAAGAACAACCCCGTGCTCATCGGTGAACCAGGGGTGGGGAAAACCGCCATCGTGGAGGGGTTAGCCCAGCGGATCGTGGAGGGCAAGGTGCCCGAGGTGCTGATGGATAAGCGCATCCTGGCCCTGGACCTGGCAGCCATCGTCGCTGGTACCAAGTACCGGGGCCAATTTGAAGAACGGCTGAAGGCCATTGTGAATGAGGCCGCTGAGGCTCCTGAGGTGATCCTCTTCATTGACGAGTTACACACTGTGGTGGGCGCAGGCGCCGCCGAGGGCGCCATTGACGCCTCAAATATCCTGAAACCCGCCCTGGCCCGGGGGCTGATCCGCGTGATCGGTGCCACCACCCTGGAGGAGTACCGCAAGTACATTGAAAAGGATGGCGCCTTGGAACGCCGGTTCCAGCCCATCATCGTGGAGCCCCCCACGGTCCAGGAGACCATTGAGATCCTCAAAGGGCTCAAGAGCAAGTACGAGAGCTTCCACGGGGTCCGCTATACCGAGGAGGCCATTGAGGCCGCAGCCAAACTCTCAGACCGGTACATCCAGGACCGCCAACTGCCCGATAAGGCCATTGACGTGTTAGACGAGGCGGGAGCCAAGGTGAAACTCTCCTCTCGGGCCACCGACGAGGTTTTGGAACGGTACAAACGGGAACTGGAATCCATCCGAGCCCTGAAACAGGAGGCCATTCAGAGTCAACGGTTTGAACAGGCTGCCAAACTGCGCGACCGGGAGCAGGAACTGGAGCACCGCATCGCCGAAAAGAAACGCCGGCTGCTGGCAGAGAGCGAGGCCCTTCAGGTCACGGCTGAGCACGTGGCCCAGGTGGTGTCTCGGTGGACCGGGATCCCTCTGGTGCGGGTGGGTGAAAACGAACAGGCCCGTCTGATCCACATGGAAGAGGAACTCAAAAAACGGATCGTGGGCCAGGACGAGGCCATCCAAGCCCTGGCCCGGGCAATCCGCCGATCCCGGGCAGGCATCAAAGATCCCCGCCGGCCCATTGGCTCCTTCATCTTCCTGGGCCCCACCGGCGTGGGGAAAACCGAAACGGCCAAGGCACTGGCCGAGTTCCTGTTCGGCGACGAGGAAGCCCTCATTGAACTGGATATGTCCGAGTACATGGAACGGTTCAACGTCTCGCGCCTCATCGGTGCACCCCCAGGCTACGTAGGCTATGAGGAGGGCGGTCAACTCACCGAACGGGTACGCCGAAAGCCCTACTCCGTGGTGCTCTTTGATGAGTTTGAAAAGGCCCACCCCGACGTGTTCCACATCCTGCTACAGATCCTGGAAGAGGGCATCCTCACCGACTCCTACGGCCGCAAGGTGAGCTTCCGGAACACGGTGATCATCCTCACCTCCAATATCGGCACCCGACAGATCAAGAAAACCCAATCCCTGGGCTTCAAGACCTCGGACCAGGAACTGGATTTCCACCAGATTCAGGCCTTGCTCAAGGGCGAACTCAAGAAAATCGTGCCCCCGGAGTTCCTGAACCGCATTGATGAGATCATCATCTTCCGGCCCCTGGAACTCGCGGACATTGAAAAGATCGTGGACATCCTGGTGGGAGACCTGCAAAAGCGCCTGTACGATCGGAACATCACCATCCGACTGACCCCCGAAGCTCGCCGGTTCCTGGCCGAGAAGGGATACGACCCTGAGTTCGGTGCCCGTCCCCTGCGGCGGGTGATCCGGAAGTACATTGAAGAGCCTCTTTCCGAAGCCCTCCTGAAGGGCGAGATTAAAGAAGGCAACCGAGTGGTGGTGGCCCGCCACGACGGCGACCTCAAACTGGAGGTGGAAGACCTGCTGGCGGAAACCACAGGAGGGCTGTAGGGGAATCCCTCCGTTGCCCCAAACCATCAGGACACAACCATGATGAACACACTGGTGTGGGCAGGACTCCTGCTTTTTGGCTTCACCGCCCGATCGGTCACCGTGGAAGGACTCCGATGGAACACCCAGGAGGGTGTGATCCACCGCTTCGGCATCACCCCCGGTACCTCCTTTGACCTGGAAACCGTGCGGGAAGGGCTGAAACGGCTGTATCGGTCGGGCCTGTTCCAAGACCTGGCTGTGACCGTTCACATCACCCCTTCGGGCGAGGCCCAGGTGGTGCTCCACGTGAAGGAGAATCCCCGGCTGCGCACCCTAAAGTTTGAGGGAAACCGTGCGATCTCCAGCAAAACCCTCCGCGACACCCTCAAGGCCCGCCGAGGGATGTACCTGAGCTATTCACGCGTGTTCCGCTGGACCCGAACCCTGGAATCGCTGTACCACGCCCGGGGATACGTGCGTGTGAACATCACCCCGGAGATCACCCCGCCCGATTCCCAGGGCTTTGCCGATCTCATCTTCCATATAGAAGAGGGGCACGTGTACCCCATCCGCCGCATTGAAATCGTAGGGAACCACCACTTCCCGGATGAGGTACTGGAGGTGCGGCTGAAGAACCGGGAGAAACGCTGGTACCGAAAGGCTCGGTTTCTGCCCGAGGAGTGGCCCCGCGACCTGGAGCGCATCGTGGAGTTCTACCAAGAGCACGGGTTTCCCAATGCCCGGGTGGACTCCACCCACTTTGAATACCGGGAGGACGGCCTGTACATCACGGTGTACATCACCGAAGGGCAACGGTTCTGGTTCGGCAACACCGACTTTGTTGGCAACCGACTGTTTTCCACCGAGTTCCTGAAGAGCCATGTGGATCTGCGGCGCGACCGCCCACCCCTCGCCGAGGTCCTTAAAAAGTTGATCGGCAAAAGCACGTACACCCCCGGCGTATACCGCAAGGATCGCTTGCAGGAGGCCATCGCCACCATTGCAGGCTTTTACGGCGACTCCGGATACATCTACGTTCAAGTGCTACCCGAGGAGCGGCTTCGTCAAGACACCCTCATTGACGTGGTGTTTCACATCACCGAGGGCGAACGCGTAAAGGTGCGGAAGATCAACATCGTGGGCAACACGAAAACCTACGAAAGCGTGATCCGCCGAGAGATTGACCTGATGCCCAACCGCTACTTCTCCCGGTACCTTGCGGTGAAGAGCCAGCGCGATCTCTTTTACCTGAACTACTTTGAAAACGTGCTCCTCAACTTTGCCCCCACCGAAGACTCGGGCTTCGTGGATGTGGTGTTTGAAGTGAAGGAAAAACCCACGGGTCAAATGGGCATCGGTGCCAGCTACTCCGCCACCTACGGGCCTTCGCTCTACTTGAACCTCCAAAACCCGAACTTCCTGGGCCGGGGACAGCAGATCAATGCCTTGGTGGAATACGGATCCCGGCGACGCAACGTTCAGTTGGGGTTTACCGAGCCTTACCTGTTCGGCAAACCGCGCTCCCTGGGCCTGGAAGGGCACGACCTCACCACCTACCTGCCGGAATACAGCACCCGGCGCATTGGCGGATCCATCACCTACGGTCAACGACTCTGGAACGACTACTGGCGCGGCACCGTGGGGTATCAGTTGGAAATGATCCGGGTGTTCAACATCGCCGACACCCTGCGGAACCTTCCGTCGCTCCGAGAATGGGTGGAGGACGAGTACCGCTGGACCTCTAAGATCTCCCTGGGGATCCGGTACGACTCCCGGAACCGGATCTTTAATGCCACCGAAGGACTCCAGGCCTCCTATCATCTGGACTTTGCCGGAGGCCCACTCCTGGGTGATGTGCACTATCACAAACACCTGGCCACTCTCTCCCTTTACGGCAATGTGCAACAAAAGTACATCGGGATGGCCATGATCCGACTGGGCTACTTGGGAGGCCTTCGGAAACTCTCGGATGTTCCCTTCTACGAGCGCTTTTACCTGGGGGACATCGGCCCCTATGGCCTGCGAGGCTTCTCCTGGCGAAGCATCACCCCTGTGGAAACCCCAGCCGATGTGGGAGGCCGGGTGTTTGGCATCCTCACCCTGGAGGCCCGGTACCGGGTGTCCGAAACCATGTACCTGCTGACCTTCCTGGATGTGGGCAATACCTGGGAGAACATCTCCTACTTTGACCTTTGGCGGCTGAAGAAGGGCATCGGCGTAGGGATCCGCATGGAGGTCCCCATGATGGGGGTGGTGGGCTTTGACTTGGCCTACAGCATCAACGATCGGAAATGGATGCCCCACGTGCAGTTTGGCACGGGGTTTTAACCAAAAGGAGGTGTTGGGACATGCTGAAACGAGCGATCCTGGCCGCCAGCATGCTCGCCCTCGGAATCATCCTGGGCGTGATCCTCACCGCAGACCTTGGGTGGCACGCTACCAGCGAGGCTGAGGATACCGCCGCCGTCACCCTGCCTACGAGCCCCGGTGTTCCCGCACCGCAGGGATGCGAACGCCCCTTCGCCAAGGCCATTGAGGCCGTAGTGCCCGCTGTGGTTAACGTCTCCACCGAGCATGTGTTCAAACACCCTCCGATCCAGGGCAGCCCCTTTGAAGAGTTCTTCCGCGAGTTCTTTAAAGACCTTCCCCCCATGCCGGAACGGAGCCGGAGCCTGGGATCTGGTTTCATCTTCCTGCGCAAGGGCAACGAGTACTACATCCTGACCAACAACCACGTGGTTAAGGACGCCGACAAGATCGTGGTGAAACTCCACGACGAAAGCGAGTTCAAGGGCGACGAGGTGGAAGTGGTAGGCACCGACCCACGCACCGACTTGGCTGTTCTCAAGATCCGCAGTGATCACGAACTCCCAGTGGCCCCCCTGGGCGACTCCGATAGCATCCAAGTGGGGGACTGGGCCATTGCCATAGGCAACCCCTTTGGCCTGGAACGCACCGTCACCGTCGGGGTGATCAGTGCCACGGGTCGCTCTGGCTTGGCCCTGCCTGAGGGCCCATCGTACCAGGATTTCATCCAAACCGACGCAGCCATCAACCCTGGCAACTCTGGCGGCCCCCTGGTGAACATCCGGGGCCAGGTGATCGGCGTGAACACCGCCATCTCCACCCCCTCGGGGGGCAATGTGGGGATCGGTTTTGCCATCCCCATCAACCTGGCCAAGTACGTGGCCACCCAACTCATTGAAAAGGGCCGGGTGATTCGGGGATACCTGGGCATCCTGCCCCAACCCTTGACCCCAGAACTGGCCGAAGCCTATGGTCTGGAAAAACCCGAAGGTGTGCTCGTAGCCCGCGTGGTGGAAAACACCCCTGCGGAGAAGGCCGGACTCCAAGAAGGGGACGTGATCGTGGAGTTCAATGGCAAACCTGTGACCACCGTGGAGAAGTTCCGGATCATGGTGGCTGAAACGCCGCCAGGCACTGAGGTCACCCTCAAGGTGGTTCGGCCAGATGGTTCCCAAACCACGCTGAGGGCCACCCTTGCGGAGTTTCCCTCTTCGGCCACAGCCGCCGCCCCTGGCCAAGGGGAACAGCCTGAAGTGGTTCCCGGCCACGCCACCTGGTTGGGCCTGGAGGTGGCCGACGTAAGGTCCGAAGACGCCCAGAAACTGGGAGTTAGCCAGGACCAAGGCGTGGTGGTGCTCAAGGTGGAACCCAACTCCCGGGCCGAGGACGCGGGATTCCAACGGGGCGACGTGATCCAACGAATCGGCGAGTTGGAAATCCAAGGGCTCAAGGACTTCAAGGACGCGCAAAAGCGTTATCAGGATGCCAAACGTCCCATCATCTTCAAGGTGATCCGGCGCAATGTGCCGGTGTTCCTGGCAGTGAAACCGTAAAAATTGGGGTGGTGGGGTCGCTCCCCCACCACCCCACCCTTACACCATGATTCGCCAAACCTTACGCTCTCCCCATGGGCGAACCCTGGAAACCGGGGGACGCACCCTGATCATGGGGATTCTGAACGTCACCCCGGACTCGTTCTATGACGGCGGCCGCTACACCCTTACCGACACCGCGGTACAACGAGGCCTGGACATGCTGGAACAAGGGGCCGACCTGCTGGACATTGGGGGAGAATCCTCCCGACCAGGCGCCGAACCCGTCCCTTTGGAGGAGGAACTGCGGCGGGTGATCCCGGTGGTACGCGAACTCCGCCGCGAAGCCCCTGAGGCCTGGATCTCCGTGGACACCTACAAGGCAGAGGTGGCACGCCAGGCCGTGGAAGCAGGGGCCGACATGGTGAACGACATCTCGGCCGCCACCTTTGACCCCGATATGGCGACCTTTGTGGTCTCTCAAAGCGTGCCCACCGTGCTCATGCACATGAAGGGCACCCCACGCGACATGCAGAAGAACCCCTTTTACCGCGACGTGGTGGACGAGGTGTACCGGTACCTGGAAAGCCGACGCAGTGCCCTCCTGCACCTGGGGTTGCCGGCCCACCAGATCGTGGTAGACCCCGGCATCGGCTTCGGAAAACGGGTGGAGGATAACCTGGAACTCCTGAAGAACATTACCCGGTTCCGGGGCCTCGGAGCCCCTCTGTTGGTGGGTCACTCCCGCAAGAGTTTCATCGGAGCCCTGCTCCAGGAACCCCACCCCGAGGGCCGACTGTTCGGCACCCTGGCGGTGACCGCCTTCTTGGTGATGAAGGGCGTGGAAATCCTGCGGGTACACGATGTCGCAGAGAACCGCCAGGTGATCCAAACCTTGGAATCCCTCAAGCGCGAGTAGCATGTACGTGTTTACCGGGGAGCCGGTGCGGGTCACAGGCATTGACGAAAACGGCTACGGCCCTTTCCTGGGCCCTCTGGTGGTCACCCGGGTGGACCTGGAGGTAGAGGGCGATCCCTGGCAACACCTGGACCTCACTCAGCAGGCCCGCCCGCCCCTGTTCCGGGACAGCAAGGAGATCTTTCGGCGAAGCCTACCCACCTACCGCAACGGCGAATTCCTGGCCTTGGGCCTTCTCCAGGCCCAAGGCCTCCAAATTCAGGATTTCCACAGCCTGGTGCAGCAACTCCTGGGCCGAACTCTACAGGACCTCTATGCCCCTTGCCCCTCCCTTGCCTCCCTGTACCTTAACCTCCCCCTGCCCGCGTGGCTGGACCACACCCCTCCTCCCCTTCACCACCCATCTCCGGGGGTTCGGCTGGCCGAGATTCGGGTAGACATCCTTTCGGAACCGCTGTTTAATGAGCAGGTGGACCGCTACGGGAGTAAGGCGTTGGTGGACTTTCGGCTGTTCCTCTCCCTGCTGGAGGCAGGGGAATCCGGGCAAGAGGCCTTCCTGGGGAAGATCGGGGGCACCCGGCGGTACAGCCGTTGGTTCCAGCAACTCAAAGAACCTGTGGAGGTGCTCAGGGAAACCCGACACCATGCCGCTTACCGATGGCACGGTCAACGGCTCCATTTTCTGCAAAACGCCGATGCCCGTTGGCTCCCCGTGGCCATGGCCTCGGTCGTCGGCAAGTATCTGCGCGAGCTCTTCATGCTGGCCCTCAGCCGGGGCCTGGGGTTTGAGCACCCGCTCCCCTATGCCTCGGGGTACGCCCACGACCCCCGCAGCCACGAGGTGGCTCAACGACTGGCTCGTTTGGGGCTTCCTCCCTTCTGTTTTCGCCGAAAAAAATGAATCTGGCCCTGGTTCTGGTGGCCCTGTTGGAGGGGCCGGGCATGGCCCTCTCAGGCCCTACCCCACCCCCGGCCTTCACCTTGTACCTTCAACAGTTCGTCAACCTGCCCTCCCCTTCGCCTCCCACCCTCAATCCTCCTGACCTGCCCTTCCTGAACCGAGGGCAGATGCTACTGGCCGGGCTCACCGTGGCTGCAGTCTTGGACCTCGCCTTTGATCCGATGAACCGAGAGGCAGTGCTCCATCGGCTGGAACTCATTACCAGCCCCAATCACGCAGCCCCTGAGAACAAAGGGCCCTTCCACGTCCGGTCTTGGCAAAAGGAATTCGGACAAAAGAACCATCTGGACCGCTGTGTCCACTTCATGATCCCCCACCTGCTCACCCGTCACCTCACCCACGTATTGGAGTACGGCACCCAACTGGACCGCACCAAAAGCCTGGCGATCGCCAGCACCACCGTGGCGATTCTGAGCATCGCTGACGAGTACGTGGACGGCATTGAACAGGACGAAGGCTTCAGCCCCCTGGACTTTCTGGCCAACCTGGCCGGTGTCCTTTGGGCATGGGTTCGGGAACGCCACGGCTTGGACTTCGTGGAGATCTATTGGGACTACCCCCGAAAGGATCCCAATTGGAAATGGGCGTGGTGGAACAACATGGACGCCTACGTGTTCACCCTTCGCATCAACCTGCTGGGCCTCTCCCAATCCACCTC
This sequence comes from uncultured bacterium, assembly GCA_964406105.1. GTDB lineage: Bacteria > Hydrothermota > Hydrothermia > WGAB01 > WGAB01 > WGAB01. The sequence continues at coordinate 71,853 of CAYOQK010000024.1, forward strand.
GCAGCAACCCCAGATCTTTCGCTGGTGGAAAAACTACCTGGGGTATTTCCCGTACACCACCCTCCTCGGTGAGCGGCAACGACCATGACCCACCCCTCTACCCTGCGCCACCTCATCCTCACGGCCATCCGCCGATACCGCATGATGGAACCCGGCATGAAGGTGCTGGTGGCCGTTTCGGGAGGGGCCGACTCGGTGTTCCTGCTCCACTGGCTCGTACACCTGCGGCCCCTGTTGCAAGTGGAACTCGCGGTGGCCCATTTGGATCATCGGATCCGCCCCGACTCCTTGGACGACCTTCACTTCACTGCGGAGTTGGCGGAGATCCTCCACCTGCCCTTCTTCGGCCACCGGCTCCAGAAACCGCTGGAAAAGAAACCCGGTCAGAATCTGGAGGAACAGGCCCGGATCGCCCGAATGGCCTTCCTGGAAGAAACCCTCCGCCGATGGGGCGGGCACCGCATTGCCCTGGGCCATACCCTCACGGACGCTGCCGAAACCCTGCTGTTCCACTTGTTCCGAGGGGCAGGCTTTACCGGTCTCTCTGGCCTGCGCCCTGTGCGACTGCCCTACGTGCGGCCCTTGATCCTCATCCGGCGCGAGGCTGTCCGTGCGTACCTCCAAAAAGAGGGAATCCCCTTTCGCGAGGATCCCACGAACCAGGATCTCAGCCGAGCGCGGAACTTCATCCGGCTCCAAGTGATCCCCTTGGTGGAAGAGCGGTTTCCTGGGCTCCAGGATCACCTATTTGCGGTGTCCCGGTTGAATCAAGAGATCGTGGAGGACCTCCAGAGTCGGCTGCCTGCCCTGGAACAACTGGTGGATCACACCTTCTTTGGCAACCCCGTGATTCCTGTAGAGGCCCTGGAACGTCTGCCCCGTGTGCTCCAGCGCTGGTTTGCGTACCAGGTATTGGGAGCCAACTTCAAGGAGTCCGAGGAGTTCCTGCGGCTCCTCCAGTGCCCCTCTGGTCGGGTGGATCTGCGGGGAGGACGTCTGATCCGGTCCTTTGGATGGCTCCTGTGGGAACGTACTTTACCCCCTCGTCCCCCAGGCCCGCAACGGTGGGAGGGCCCAAGCCTGCGGCTGCCCCAAATCAACCTGCTGTTCCAAGTGGCTCCCACGGCCTCTTGTGCACCTCCCCATCCGCTCCAGGCCTGCTGGCCCGAGGATGCCGTGGGCGGCCCGCCCTTTACAATTAGAACGATACAGCCCGGCGACCGCCTGGAGGTTCAGCCCGGACGATGGAAAAAGGTGAAATTCCTGTTGCAAACCCATCGGGTTCCTCAATGGATCCGCTCCTGGTTGCCGGTGGTAGAGGACGCCCGCGGGCTCCTTTGGATTCCAGGAGTGGCTCAGGCGCATCGGCCGGGCCAACAGGACCGTTGGGTGAAAATGGAGGTGAAAAAAGCCAATGAACACGAACCCTGGCTATTTGATTACTGCCGAGGAAATCCAACGGCGGGTTCAGGAACTGGCCCAAACCCTAACCCGTGACTACGAGGGCAAAAACCCCCTGTTTGTGGGCGTGCTCAAGGGATCCTTCATCTTTTTGGCGGACCTGATCCGCCATATCCCCTTTGACGTAGCCGTGGACTTCCTGGCCGTGTCCAGCTACGGAAAGTCCACCGAGAGCAGCGGTGAGGTCAAGATCCTGAAGGATCTCTCCGAACCCATTGAAGGGCGTCACGTGCTCCTGGTGGAGGACATCGTGGATACCGGCATCACCTTGGACTACCTGTATCGCCTGCTCTTGGAACGCAAACCGGCCAGCCTGGAGATCTGCGTGCTGCTGGATAAGCAGGAGCGTCGGGTGGTGGACGTGCCCGTGAAGTACGTGGGCTTTTCCGTGCCCGACCGGTTCTTGGTGGGCTACGGTTTGGACTTCGCAGAACGTTATCGCAACCTGCCCTATGTTCGGGAACTGCTGCCCGAGGAGGTGAAGGCCGGTGGATAGAAAGCGACCCAGGGTGCCCGCCCCACGGGGCCGCTCTGAATTCGCCAAAACCCTCCTCGTGTGGTCCACCCTGTTCCTGGTGGTGCTGATCGCTATCCACTTCATGGGAGGCACCCAACCGGAACGCATCCCCCTGGACCTTACCACCTTCCAACAACTCGTGGAGGAGGGAAAGGTCCAACGGGTGGTGATTACCGACCTGGACCTGGAAGGGGAACTCTCTGAACCCTACACCACCCCCGAGGGCAAAACCTCTCGGTTCTTCAAAACCCGACTCCCCTTCCAAGACCCAGACCTGGTGAAAACCCTGATAGCCAAGGGCATTCAGGTGGAGTCGCGACAACGCACGATCTGGTGGGATATCGCCCTCACCTACCTTCCCTGGCTCGTGCTCATCTTCCTGTTCTGGTTCTTCATGTTTCGGCAGATGGGTGGGGCCAATCGGGCGTTTACCTTCGGCAAGAGCCGCGTGAAGATCCTGGCTGAGGACCGGCCCAAGGTTACCTTCAACGACGTGGCCGGTGTGGAGGAGGCCAAGGAGGAACTCCGCGAGGTGATTGAGTTCCTCAAAAACCCCGACAAGTTCAAACGACTGGGAGCCCGCATTCCCAAGGGCGTTCTGCTGCTGGGCCCCCCGGGGACCGGCAAAACCCTGTTGGCCAAGGCAGTGGCCGGCGAGGCTGGAGTGCCCTTTCTTTCCATTTCCGGATCGGACTTCGTAGAACTCTTCGTCGGCGTAGGGGCCGCCCGGGTTCGGGACCTCTTTGAACAGGCCAAGGCCCACGCCCCCTGCATCGTGTTCATTGACGAGATTGACGCTGTGGGCCGCCTGCGGGGCGCTGGCCTTGGTGGTGGCCACGACGAACGCGAACAAACCCTGAACCAGCTGCTCGTGGAAATGGATGGGTTTGACACCTCGGAGGGCATCGTGGTCATGGCAGCCACGAACCGGCCCGATATCCTGGATCCTGCCCTTCTACGGCCGGGTCGCTTTGACCGACGCATTGTGGTGGATATGCCCGATGTGAAGGGCCGAGAAGAAATCCTCAAGATCCACACCCGCAACGTTCCCCTGGCCCCAGACGTGGACCTCTCCAAGATCGCCCGAAGTACGCCAGGGTTCTCCGGGGCAGACCTCGCCAATCTGGTGAACGAGGCCGCCCTGTTGGCAGCACGGGCAGGCCGAAACATGGTTACCATGGCCGACTTTGAAGAGGCCAAGGACAAGGTGATCATGGGGACCGCCCGCCGCAGCCTGGTAATGTCCGACGAAGAAAAGCAACGGATCGCCTATCACGAGGCCGGCCATGCATTGGTGTCGCGGTTCCTTCCGGGCACCGACCCCATCAATAAGGTCACCATTGTGCCTCGGGGCCGCGCCCTGGGGGTTACCCAATCCTTGCCCACCGATGATCGGCACATCTATCCCCGGGAGTACCTGGAGAACCAACTGGCCATCCTGATGGGGGGCCGCGTGGCCGAGAAACTCGTGTACGGTGATCTCTCCACAGGGGCTGCCAACGACCTGGAACGTGCCACCGAACTCGCCCGAAAGATGGTCACGGAGTGGGGGATGTCCGAAAAACTCGGGCCCGTCACCTTCGGAAAGGTGGAAGAAGAGGTGTTCCTGGGCCGGGAACTCGGGGTCAAACGGAGTTACTCCGAGGAGATCGCTCGGCTGATTGACCAAGAGATCCGCAACTTCGTGCTGCGCGCTGAGGCCAGAGCCCAGGAGATCCTTCAGCAAAACCTGGACAAACTCCACGCCTTGGCCCAGGCGCTTCTGGAAAAGGAAACCTTGAGTGGCGAAGAGGTGGACGAGATCCTCGGGATCCGGTCATCCTCGCCCGAAAGGCCTGCGGTGTCCGAACCCTCGGGCTCTTCTCCAAAGTCTCCGGGGCCCACACCTTCGGGCGACAGGACGTCAGACACCACTCCGTAAACGCACCCCATGCGGATCCTCGTGGCCTTCAACGCCTTCAAAGAAGCCTTATCTTCCCGGGAGGCCTGCGAAGCGGCGGCGCGGGCAATCCATCGGGCCTGGCCCGAGGCCGAGGTAGATGCCGTGCCCATCGGCGATGGGGGCGACGGCACGTTAGAGGCCCTGGCCTACGCTTTGGGGGACCAAGCACGGATCCACCGCTCCACGGTGACCGGCCCGGTGTTCACCCCGGTCAAGGCGTTGTGGCTGGAACTGCCTCAAGATACCGCTTACATAGAAATGGCTCAGGCTTCGGGATTGGCTCTGGTGCCACCCGAGCAACGCAATCCTTACCTCACCACCTCGCTGGGTACCGGGGAACTCCTGCTGCATGTGCTTCAACAGGGGTTTCGCCGGATCTACCTGGGGGTCGGGGGTTCTGCCACGGTGGACGGGGGACTGGGAGCACTCACTGCTCTGGGATTCCGTTTCCTGGATGCCCAGGGCCGGCCCGTTCCTCCCACAGGCCAGGGATTGGTGGAGTTCCGAGAGATCCAGCCTCCTAAGCATCCCCTGCCTGAGTTCCAATTGACCGTGCTCGTGGACGTCCGCAACCCTCTGTTGGGACCTGAGGGGGCTGCCCGGGTGTACGGGCCCCAAAAGGGGGCAACCCCCCAACAGGTACGCACCTTAGAGCAAGGACTCCAAAGGCTTCGGGAGGCTGTGCTCGCTCTCACCGGCCGCGACATCAACGTGCCCGGCGGTGGAGCGGCAGGCGGCATTGCGGCTGCCCTGTTCGGCCTCTTGGATGCCCGTTTGGAACCCGGCAGCGAGGTGTTCCTGCGGCTGGTGGATTTTGATCGGCACCTGGGCCCGGTGGACCTGGTGCTCACGGGTGAAGGTCGGTTTGATGAGCAGTCCCGCTACGGCAAGGGGCCCTGGGCGGTGCTGCAGCACGCAGCCCAACAGGGCAAGCCGGTGTGGGTCCTGGCCGGATCCATGGCCTCGCCTCTGCCCGTACTGCCTGAAGGCGTGGGTGTGCTGGGGATCCAGCGGGGGGCCTATCCCCTCCCCGAGGCCCTGGCCCACACCTCCCGCAATTTGGCCGACACCGTAGAACACCTGTTCCGGGTGCTTCGCCGCCTGGTGGGCCCTGGAGGGAAATCGCATCAGAACGACGGTTCGGGTTGACTTCCCGCAGGGCATAGCGTATCTAATTAGCCTACAAAATCCCCGTTTCAAGGAGGCGCGCAGGACATGAGTGAAAAGAAAGAAGTACAGGATGCCGTGGTGCATCAAACTGCCAATGCGGAAGGAGGTGATGACCAAGACTTTTTGAGGTTGGTGGAGGAATCCCTCCAGATGCCCCGGGAGGGGGAAATCGTCAAGGGCCGGGTTGCCAAGATCACCGGAAACGAGGTGTTCATTGACATCGGCGGGAAAAGCGAAGGTGTAGCCCCTCTCCACGAGTTCCGCAACGCCGAAATCAAGGAAGGGGACGAGGTGTACGTGTACGTGGAGTCCCTGGAGGGTCGCAACGGCCGCACCATCGTATCCAAACAGAAGGCCGACTTTCTCTTGGCCTGGGACCAGATCAAGGCCGTGTACGACAACAACGAAACCATCCAGGCCAAGGTGGTGCGGCAAGTGAAAGGTGGCTTGATCGTGGAGATCTTCGGGGTGGACGCCTTCCTGCCCGGCTCCCATATTGACGTTCGGAAGGTCAAAAGCATCTCTTCCTTTGTGGGCCGCACGATCCCTGTGAAGGTCATCAAGCTGAACAAGGCCCGGAAAAACATCGTGGTATCGCGCCGCGAGGTGATTGAGGAGCAGATTGAACGGGCCCGAGAATGGCTCCAACAGGTGAAACCCGGCGATGTATTGGAAGGCGTGGTGAAGAACATCACCGACTTTGGTGTGTTCGTACGGGTGGGGGATAAGAACCAGCCCGGTGTGGAAATTGACGGCTTGGTGCACATCTCCGACTTGGCCTGGCACAAAGTTCGCGACCCCCGCGAGATCGTACAGATTGGGGAAACCGTGAAGGTGCAGGTGCTGGACGTGGATCCCCAAAACCTCAAGCTCTCTTTGAGCATGAAGCACCTGCAACCCCACCCGTGGGAACAGGTCAAGGAACGGTACCCCGTGGGTGCCAAGATCAAGGGCCGCGTGACCCGGATCATGGACTACGGGGTATTCGTGGAGGTGGAGCCGGGTGTAGAGGGCCTGGTGCACATCTCGGAAATGACCTGGGGGAAGCCGCCGAACCATCCCAGCGACCTGGTGAAGGAAGGCGACGAGGTGGAAGTGGTGGTGCTCAACGTGGACGTGGAAAAGCAGCGGCTCTCCCTGGGCATGAAGCAGGCCAAGCCCGACCCCTGGTCCATGATTGAGGAAAAGTACCCCAAGGGCTCCGTGGTACGGGGCACCGTGGTGGACTTTGGCAACTTCGGCGCTTACATTGAAATTGAGGACGGCATTGAAGGTTTCCTGCACGTAGCCGATATCTCCTGGACCAAGAAGTTTACCCGACCCCAGGAGGCTCTGCGAAAGGGGCAAAAGGTCCGCCTCAAGGTGATGGGGTTTGACAAACGGAACCGCATCCTGGAGCTCTCCCTGAAAGACCTTCAACCCAACCCCTGGGACGAGATCGTGCGTCGCCTCCCTCCGGGCAGCGAGATCAAAACCAAGATCCTTTCCCTCAACGAGCACGGGGCTGTGGTGGAGGTGACCGAGGGCCTGGAGGGCTTTGTGCCACGGTCGCACCTGGCACAAAAGGGCAACCCTCTGGAGAACTACGAGGTGGGCCAAGAGATCAACGTGAAGGTCATGCGCATTGAGCCCCAGCGAAAACGGGTGCTGCTCTCGGAACGGGAGTACGTGCAGGCAAAGGAAAAGGCCGATATGGCCCGGTATCGGCCTGAGCCGGCCCGCATCAGCCTGGGCGAACTGCTCAAGCCCGAACTGGAACGACTCAAAGCCCTGATGGAAAAGGAGGCCGAGGGCGAAGCCTCCTCGGAGGAGGGTGAGGAGACCGGTCCCGAGGCGGACACCTCCGAGTCCTCTGAGGCGTGATCGGGCCGAACAGGAAAGGCGTGTATGGGTATTCCACCGTTACTGCAGGCTGCGTACCGTCCCATTGAGCCTGCGCTGCAGTTGACCGACCAGGAACTCTCCGAACGGGTCCTCCGGGGGTTTCCGCTTCCCATCCCAGGGTTCGTGCTCTCGGGGAAACGCTTACGGCCGGCGGCCCTGCTGCTGGCGGCCCGCGCCTTCGGTGACGGCCACCGCAGGGCCGCCGTTCTCGCCGCAGGCATTGAACTGATCCATGCCTCTTCCCTGGTGCACGACGACGTGGTGGACCACTCCCGGTTCCGCAGGAACATGACCGCCTTGCACGAGCAATACGGAAGCCACTTTGCCGTGCTGGCCGGCGACTACTTGTTCACCCGAGGGCTTCAAGCCATCCAGGAGGCCGGCAATCCCCAGATCCTGGAAGAAACCCTAAACGCCGTGGCTGAAATGGTGGAGGGCGAAGTGGAAGAGGAGGTATTGGAACCCGAAACCCAACTGCAGGAGCCCGTGTACCTGCGCATCATCCGGAAGAAAACCGCCTCCTTGTTCCGCTGCGCCACCACCGTGGGTGCCCTTTACCGAGGGCTGGAGGGCCCGGAACTGGACTTGTACCGACGGATCGGCCTGGCCTTTGGCATGGCGTACCAGATTGTGGACGACTGCCACGATCTCTTTTCAGAGGAAGACCCAGACGCCGAGGAGAAGAAGATCACTCTGCCCACCATCCGGGCGTTTCAGAAGGGGCTGCTGACCTCCTGGGAGGATACCGAGTCCATTGACCGTCTAAAGCAGGCCATTCTGGAGGCCGGAGGGTTTGAGTACTCTGGCGCACGGGCCGAGGAGTACATCCAACAGGGGCTTTCCCACGTTCGGGAGATCTCCGACCCCCTGTTGCGACAGGCCCTGGAGGACTTCTTTGAGTACTTGCGACAGAAAAACCAGGCCCTTATTCAACAATTCTCGTAGAACCCAGGGCCCGTGTTTCCAAGATTTCCCCCACCTGGAAATCTTTTGTGAAGATTTGGCCTATTGCCAAAAGTTTCCGCATTTTTTCAAGGCTCTAAGCCCTGGAATAAATTTGTTTTGTTGACAGCAGTACCCCCGGGGGCTATAATTCCCCCAACTGCCCACCTCGGGCAGGAAAAGTAAAAGGAGGATTTGTACCATGGCAGAAGTGAAGTACGGGAGAGTCAAGTGGTTCGACTCTCGGAAGGGCTACGGATTCATTGAAGCAGAGGATGGATCCGGAGATGTGTTCGTGCACTTCAGCGATATCCTGGGAGAAGGCTATAAATCGCTGGACGAAGGTGACCGTGTGAAGTTTGAAGTGGTCAACTCCGCAAAGGGTCCTAAGGCGATCAATGTAAGTCGCGTCTGATGCACCCCGTACTCTTCAAGGTTGGGCCGTTTACGGTTACCACCTGGGGAGTATTCGTCTTAGCGGGCATTCTCCTGGCTGTGTTCTACACGGCCAGGGAGGCAGAAAAGGCCGGGTTCCGTAGAGAGGACATCTACGACCTGGCCTTTTTTGCTGTGCTCGCTGGCCTGGTGGGCGCCCGACTGTTCTACGTGGCCACCCACTGGCAAGAGTTCGCCCCCGATCCCCTGGAAATCCTCAGGGTGTGGCACGGCGGAATGGTGTTCTACGGGGGGTTCCTGTTGGGAGTGCCTGCGGCCCTTCTGTTCGTGCACCGACGACGGCTCCCTCTGGCCCAGGTGGCCGACTGGGTGGCCCCCGGTATTCCCCTGGCCATCGCCATCGGCCGCTGGGGATGCTTCTTCAATGGATGCTGCTACGGAAAACCCACCCATCTCCCCTGGGGGGTGGTCTTCCCCGACGGGGCCGCAGGGGCTCAGTTCCCCGGGGTTCACCTTCATCCCACCCAGATTTACGAGTCCATCGGCCAGTTCTTGGTGTTCCTGTTCCTATGGTTTCTCAAGCGTCGCCACCCCGATCTGCCTGCCGGGTCGCTCTTTTGGATCATGGCGTTCCTCTCTCCCCTGGTGCGCTTCCTGGACGACTTTTTCCGCTACTACGAGCCTTCCCAGTATCTGGGCTTCCTTACCCTGAGCCAGGTCATCTCCCTGACCCTCTCGCTGGCGGCCCTCCTCGCGCTGTTCCGTCTATGGGGTGGCCGCGGTTCCTGATCCCCCTCCTGGACTTCGTGGCCCCACCGGTGTGCTTGGTGTGTGGGGCCCCGGTAGAGGACCCCGACCAGCCTCCTCTGGTATGCGAGGCGTGCCGTCGGCAAATCTACAGGCTGAAGATCCAGATCCCCTTCTGCCGCCGCTGCGGTACCCCACTTCGGGGACGGCAATGTCCCCGGTGCCATGGCAAGCGCCTACCCTTTGATCGGGCCAGGGCAGCCTATCTTTACACCGGCCCGGTGGCACACCTGGTGGAGGCGATGAAATACCACGGCTTCCGCTCTCTGAGCCGCTGGATGGCCCACGAGATCGCCGCTGCACTGCCCAGCGATCCCGCCCAGATCCACGGGATCGTTCCCATCCCTCTGCATCCGGCTCGGGTGCGGGAACGGGGGTTTTCCCAAACGCAGGAATTGGCCCAACACTTGGCCGAAGCCACAGGCTTGCCGGTGGTTCCCCTGCTACGCAGGGTCCGGTACACCCGCAGCCAAACCACCTTAAGCCCGGAGGAAAGACGAGAAAACCTGCGAGGTGCCTTTGCACTCCAGGCCCCACCCCAGGCCGTGCAGGAACGAACTTGGCTTTTGGTGGACGATGTGATGACCTCTATGACCACGGTCAAGGAGGCCTCCCGGGTGCTTCGCCAGGCGGGCGCTCAAAGGATCCTTGTGGCCCTGTTTGCCTTGGCCCCGGCTTAGGGCCCTGATGCCCCGATTTGCTGAAGCAGGATCTCCACAGCCTTGCGCAACTGAGGGTCACCGGTACGGTTGTCGTACTGGGGCGGGTTCTCCACCCAGATATCGGGTTCCACCGGATGGTTCTCCAAGGAGAGCCCGCTTAGGCGATACCATCCCTCCTCAGGCTGCCGAAACACGGTGCCATCAAACAACTCCAGGTTTCGGGTGCCGATCACAGCCCCAAAGGTGGGGGTTCCCACCACGGTGCCCAGTTTCAACTCCTTAAAGCCCTGGGGAAAGATTTCAGCATCGCTGTAGCAGTGCTCGTTGATCAGCAACACGATGGGTTTGGCCCATGCGAACAGGGAACTGAATTCCCGTGTGGTGTCTCCCCGTTCCACCGAGTACAGGTACCGTACCCTTCGTAAAATCTGTAGCAGAGCATCGTGAGTAGACCCCCCACCGTTGTACCGAATATCCAGCACCAACCCCTCACGATCCCGCTGCTCGTAGAGGTCCTTTTTGAAGCGTTCCAGGCTTTCCTCATCCATGGCCCGCACGTGTAGGTAGGCCAATCGTCCGTGGCTGACGCTGTCCACAAAGTGGCGGTTTTGGGATACCCATTCCTCATACAAGAGGTCCGACAGTTCCCCCAAGCCGATGGGTTCCACCTCTATGCGCTCTGTTTGGCCCGAGGGATGCCGAACCGTGAGAAGTACCCGTTTTCCCCGGGTGAACCGCAGCAGAGCGTAAAGGTTGGTATCGGCCACGGGGACATCGTTCACGGCCAGGATGACATCTCCGGCCTTTAGGCCGTAGCGGTCTGCTGGTGCTTTAGGCACCACGTGGCGGAGCACCACACCTTCGGCCACCGGTTGTACATGGACCCCCAAGTAGCCCACCTGTTCATTGGCCGGGTGTTCTCCCCGGCGCCAGATACCCAGATGAGAAGCGTTGAGTTCGCCCAACATCATCCTTACCACCCGATGGAAATCCGAGCGGTTCTGTTGTGCCTGGGCCAGGGGAAGGTACTTGAGAAACAGGGCATCCCAGTCTACACCGTGAAAGTGGGGATCGTAGAAGCCGTCCTTGATCACCCAATACGCCTGGCGCAGCAAGGCCTCCCAGTACTGGGCATAGGTGAATTCCAGACCTACGCGGAAGGGGTATCGCTGGGGGGAGGACGATTCCAAAGACACGCGGTAGATCTGCCCGGCGTCGTCCAGGTACCACAGGGCTTGGCTCTTTGGCCCGAACATCATCGCTTTGGGATCAGGCCCATTGTGGGTGAGTTGCCGGAGTTCTTCCCCCAGGAAATCCACCACCCAAACATCAGGGTCGTTGAGGTTTTCCGCGACCACTGCGAACCACCAGCCATCTGGGCTTCGGGTGTAAAGGTTGTATCCTCCTCGGAACTGGGCCACAGTGCGGATCCGGTCTCGGAGGCCTTCAAAGTCAATCCTTACCGGCTTAGAGGAGGAAAGGCTGTCGCGAAAGGCCTTCCATTCTTCGGGCTCCCGTAGAGCATCCTCTTCCCGGAGAAACACCTCCCGGATCCAAAGATCCCCCTCGGCATTGCGAGAGGCGAAACTGAGGCGGCGGCCATCGCGGCTCCACAGGGGGTGATAATCGTCGTTGGGATGATTGGAAAGGTTGAACGGTTCTGAGGACCCATCGGCGGGCACGATGTACACATCCTCTCGCCATCCCAAAGCGGTGCGGGAAAAGGCCAGCCAGCGGGAATCCGGCGACCAATCCACCCAAAGGATGTCGTTCCAGGGGGTTACCTGACGCTCTTGGGTACCGTCGCTTTTCGCCACCACCAAGGTGCCTTGGTTCCGAAGGAAACTGAGGTGTTGGCCATCCGGAGAGTACTGGGGTGCAAACTCGGTTACCGGCGTGTCCAAAAGCCTTTGCACCTCAAATACCTGATCCTCCACGAACCGGTCCTTGTACTTGGGACGAGCAACGTATAGATCCCAATCGCCGTCCTCCAAGCAGGAGAACACCAGTTGCTCCTTTTGGGGGTGCCAGGCCACGTCTCGGCAGGGCCGGCGAAATCGGGTCACCTGTTGGATTCTGCCAGGTCCCTCTTCCTTCAGCTCCATCACAAACACCTGGCCGTACACCACGAAAGCCAGTTCGTCGCCTTTGGGGGAAAGGGCCAGGTGGGTGGCCTCTCGGGTGAGGCGTCGGTAAAAGGGATCCCGGTCCTTAGGGTCCCGGGGAACTTGAATCTGTAAAGAGTCCACCCGGCCGGTGGCCACTTCATACACGTACAGGCGACCCAGGCTTTCAAAGACGATGATGGATCCATCCGCCGACATTCGGGGATGGAAGATCTCCTCCGTGAAATGGGTAAGCTGTCGCCGGTCCGAGCCATCCAGGTTCATGCTCCAAAGGTTCCCGGTATTCTCCGGTCCCTGGTTGGACACGAAGTACACCCTGCGACCATGAACCATGGGCCACGCATCACGTCCTTCAAAGGAGGTTAACCTTTGAGCGAAGGATCCACGAAGGTCGGTAAGCCATAGATCGCGGTTGGCGGGCCCCCGGTAACGACGCCGCCACCATGCCGTGGCCCCCCGCTCAACCACCAAGGTATCGGTGCCCGGTACCGGTGCTGCGGAAAGCACCTCAAAGTTCAAAACCCGCTCGGGCATGGTGCCCCCATGCAGGGGAATCCGATACACTGCCTCGCGGAACTCCGTACGGCGAGATGCAAAGTAGAGGGTATCCCCGCGGAGGAACAGGGGCCATTCGTTGCCAAAGAACGTGAGACGCCTGGGGGGTTCACTGCCGTCAGCGGGCATCACGAAGAGATGGCTCATCCCGTACCGGTTAGAATAGAACACCAGAAACCGTCCCGCCCAAAGGGGGCTTGCCTCGTACCCATCAGAATCGGTCAACCGACGAGCCTGGCCGCCTTCCCTGGGCACCACCCAAAGATCGCCCTGGTAGGTGAAGGCAATCCAACGGCCGTCGGGCGAGGGGGCAGGCCAGGCAAAGCCCGGTGTTCCCGATGCCACCAGCCACAGCAAAAGGGACGTCCACATCGTCGCGTTTACCTCCTTCGGTTGTTAAGCATATGGCACCCCTCGCCCAGGGGCGGTTATAATTGTGGTCGGTTCCGATAGGTAAGGGTTTTGTGAGGGTATCCAATGAAATACCGTTTGTCTTGGCTCGGGGTGAGCCTGGGGGTGCTGCTCCTGGGAGCCCCTTCCCTCTTCAGCAGGGTGCTGTGGTGGGAGAATCTGGAAGATTCCACCTTGGCCCGTATGTCGTGGTCGGGCCAGGTTTCTCTGGAATACGATCCCCCTTACGTCCAGGATGATCCCGCCGGTTTCCGTCGTCAGAACCATGGCCTGGTGAGCCTGCGGTTGGAGGGCCTGGCCGACGATTCCACGTGGGTGCGGTGGCCTGCCTTGGCCCAGGGGGTTCCCTTGGCACTTCTGGAGGTGTACGTGAATCTGCCCGAGGCCGGCCTTGAGACCGCCCTGTGGCGATTGGGCCGCTTAGACGTGGAAATCCTGGCCCTGGGCACCTCCCGATACGCCCTGAGGGTCTCCGATGCGCTGGGATCCCACCTCTTTTCGGAGGATACCCTGATTCTGGTGCCGGACACCGTGGTGCACCCCCAAAATTGGTATCGGCTCCAAGTCCTGTTCACCGATACCCTGGATTACCTCTTCATCAACGGGTACCGGGTAGGCCAGGGCTTTCTGCCGCGGGACACTCTCCTGCCCGATTCCGTTACGTGGGTCATCCCAGCGGGCAACCTTGGCTCCCTCCTGCTGGACGACTACGTGGTGTCGGTGCCGGATACCGGACTGCACCCCAACCTCCTCTTTGCCCCCGAGGACATCCCCATCCTCTTGGCCAAAACCACCGACACCTACACCGGTACCTCGGGGATCGCTCCTGCGGAGCTGTGGGACACCATCGCTGTACGAGCCCAACGATACCTGAACACCGACACCTTGGTGCTGCTGGATGGAGAAGTCCGGTATCCCTATCCCTTCCCCTGGCCTCCACCCCTATGGAGCGGGCTGCTGTACCAAGCCTACATTCCCCAATGGGTGCAGTTTGAGGGCTTTGTGTATGCCCTCACCGGTGATACTGCCCATGCCCACAAGGTACGAAATATCCTGTGGAGCCTGAGCAACTGGCCCCAACTGGAATGGCCCTTTTACTACCACAACCCCACTCCCCTTTACATGGAAACCGATGGGTTTCACTACCTGCTGGTGCTTACCCTGGGGTACGATCTGGTGTACAACGCCCTCTCGGACGTAGATCGGATGAGCATAGAAAACGCCATTCTGGTTAAGGGCGTGCAACAGGCCGACCTTTCCCTGCGAATCGGCAATCTCTCTCGCAGACCTGTCCGGTCTAACAAGGCCCTGGTGGGGGCTACTGCATTGCTTCTGGCCTGCTTGACCGTGGAGGACTCTGCCTACACGGCAGAGCCCCGAAGTGTGGCGATTCAAACCTTTGAGGACTTTTTTAGCCATCCCGAAGAGAGCTTTAACCCCACCACCGGCGACGCTCGGGAAAACTCCTTTTACGCCTCCTACGCTCTGGCACACGTGGCCCTGGCGGCAGAGGCCTTAGAACGGCGGGGCCAATCCCGGCTCCGAGAAGCCCTCACCCCCTTTGTGCGGTACCGCGCCAGTTTGGCCTTGCCAGGACTCCGGTCATATCCCCCCGTCGGGGACAACTCCGCTGTGCTCTATGGGTTCATGGAGCAAACCCCTGAACTCCTGGCTTATTTGGCTTCCCGTTCCCACAACGCCCTGGCCCAATGGTACCTGGCGGGCATCTCCTCGTACACCTTTGACTACGGACAGGGACTTTGGGGAGACTATATCCACTTCGGCACCTTTCTGTGGTTAGACAACACCCAACCCACGGCTTCTCCTGCCGACTTGGGGCTCCCGCGGGTTCAACGGTTTCCGGTGGTGGGCTTGGCCATGTATCGCAGTGGCTGGCAAGATCCTCGTAGCCTCACAGTGTTCTTGAAATCCCGCGACGCTGGAGCGTACCACAATCACCTGGACAACAACACCCTCTTTCTCGGGCTTGGAGACCGCTGGCTCGTGGGCGAGGACACCTATCGGCACCTTCCCTACACAGAACGCCACAGTACCCTGTGGGTGTTCTACCAAAACGACACCTTAGGCCAGGTGGGGCGCGCCGACGGCGGTACCCTGCGGGATCCCTTCCAGGATTCCGTGAGTGTGCTCTTGGAAGGAGAGGCACAGGGCAGTTATCAAACCGTGTCGCTGTTCCGCCGCCGGGTGTGGATTCTGCCCGCGGACACCCTGGTGGTGGTGTGGGACCGCATTGAATCCCCCGAAACCTATCCGGCTCGGTACCAGCTGCGGTACCACCTCTTTGGCACTCCCTATTGGCAGGGCGATACCTTGAACCTGCTCCAAGACTCCCTTCACTTGAGAATGCTGTGGCGCTCTGCCTTTGCCACCCATCAGGGGCTGGAGTTCCGGCCCACGGACACCGTTTGGACCATCACCTCGCTCCACGACTCCACAGAGTTTGAAGGCGCAGCGATCTTTGATCTGTCGGCGGCGGTGTCCGAATTCCCAGAGCCCTTCCAAACCCAGGTAGGCCACGGCTTCCGGTACCTGCACCACCGACTGCTGGAAGTGGAGGCGGCATACCGGGACTCCTTCCAGCTCCCAGAGAACCACGGCACCCAAGCGTACTGGCTCCTTTTGAACCTCCGGCCAAACACCTCCTACGCTCTGGCCTATGCCGGCGACTCCACCGCCGGGTACGACACCCTCACCACCGACGGCTATGGACGTGCCAGTTTCGTGCTCCAAGCTCCAGAGGACACCCTGGAGGTGTATGTCTTTTGGCGGGGCAAGCCCCAGGCCCCCACCCGTCCTGTGGTGCCAAACCGCATCCACGGAGAAACCCCTGCCCTGGAGTGGTGGACCTATGAGGTTCATCACCAGGTGTTTGCCGTAGAAACCCGGCATCAGAACACCTACTGGTTGGATTTCGGGGAAATGCCCACCATCACCCACACCCACACTCCGAGGGTGGCCTACTATCAACGCAGACGTGGCCGGTGGAATCTTACCCTCCGCAACGTGGAAAACTCTGAGGACTGGGTGCTGAATACCTGGCCCGACAGTTCGGAAATCCGGAGGTACCCACCGGTCCTCCTGGCGGAATCCAGCGATACCCTGTGGCTGGTCCACTGGATTGCCAGGGCCGACTCGCAGGCCTGGCTTTTGGGGTATCGGCTCCTTGGCACCTCGGTGGAGATTGACACCTTGGCCACCTCTCCTCTGGCCCCCTCCCCCTACAGTGTTCCCTCTCTGGCTCGCACCCCCGAAGACCTGTGGATGGCATGGTTTCAGCCGGTAGGCATCTCTCATCTGCTGTTGGTGGCTCCTGGTTTCACAAAGGCCCCACCTGAAACCGTGGCTGTGCTCACGGACCCTGGCAATGGCCCTACTCTGCTGGCCGATCAGCACCGGTTGTACGTCGCTTGGGAAACCGAGGGTTCTGTATGGTACTCCCTGCGAGAGGGAGGGCTTTGGCGTCCACCGGAGCTGGTGGATTCCAGCGTGGGGCACCCGGTGTTCCTTAGCCCTCAACACCTGTTGGTGAGCACCTTCGGCAAACGCCCCACGGTGGTCCTCTACACCTTCAACGGCGCACGGTTCAGCCGAGACCTAAACGTGAGTCCAGAGGGCAGTGGCTGGTATGGCACAGGTCGGGTGATCTCCGAAAGCCACGGCGCCTACGAAACCCAGGTGCTGTGGAGCGATGTGAACGGTGCGCCCTATCTTCGGGATACCCTGCTCCACTTACGTCCCCGTACCTTTGTCAACGGCCGAATCAGCGGGCTTACTTTCTGGCGAGACACCGTGTACGTCAACGGCGACATCCTGGTGGACTCTGCGGCCGTGCTCCGGATCCTGCCAGGCACAGTGGTGCAAATCACCCCCCACTTTGACTATCTCCAAACGGGCCGAGATCCGCAGGCCACGGAGATCGTGGTTCAAGGCACCCTGGTGGCCTACGGAGAACACCGAAACCCGGTGACGTTCCAGGGTGAGGGCACCCCAGGCTCCTGGCTGGGTCTTCGCGTGGAACCCGGCGGCACAGACACCTTGGTGAACGTCCACCTCCTGGACGCTGAGCACGGCGTCGTAGCCTTGGCAGGCACGGAGATCTTCTTAGATTCCGTGCACATGATTCAACTCTCCGGCTGGTCGGTGTATGCCCAGGGAGCCACTGTGGAGATCTTGAACGGCTATCTTTACGGCCCTTGGGGTATTGCCTTGGACCAATGCCATGGACGGGTGCAGGGGAACACCCTACGCGGCCAACCCCATGCCCTCACGGTGCGAGATCCCTCAGGCTACCTGTTGGTACAGAAAAACTCGGTGTTTGTGGTTGGACCTGTGGGCTTTCTGTTGGAAAACACGGGGCGTCGGGTGGACCTTTTCCAAAACACCGTGTACGGTGCTGACATTGGCCTGCTGCTGATCAACAGTTCCCCCTTAATGGATCAAAACCGGATTTTCCTAAGCCAGGTGGCCTCGGTGTGGACTGTGGGCAACTCCCAACCCCGGCTGTACCGCAATTTCCTCCACGCGCGCCGGCTCACCGTGGTGGCCACGGACGGTAGCCGTCCCCTTCTGGGTGAAGATTCAGACAGCCACTCGGGAAACAACACCGTGGTGGGCGATTCCCTACGGGTGGCCTATGTGCCCACCGGGCCCACTGCTGCTCCCTTAAGGGCAGAAAACAACTGGTGGGGCACCACCACCCCAGGGCCGAGCCTGTTCCTTGGTCCTGTGGACTATGTGCCCTACCTTCAGGGCCCGCCGGAGGCGTTCTCCCAAGGTTCTGCCCAACCCCTCCAGGCGACGATCCCCACTTTGGTCCGCCGCACCCTCAGGGTCCGGCTCGCCTCACCCGTGGACCAATCCTTGACCTACGCAGTATACGACATCACTGGGCGGCAAGTGGTTCGTGGCCTGTGGCCCCTCTCCTCCTTGGAGATCCGCATCCCCGTGGCACACCTCCCGGCCGGCGTATACTTTCTTACGCTCTGGGACCCTCATGAATCCGTGGTTCTGCACAGGAGGTTTGTGAAACTATGAGCCTGGTGCTCACGTGGGTGTTGCTGGCCCAAACCTTCCAAACCCTGAAGGTTCAACCGGATCAGGTGATCCTCCTTTCCACCACAAAGCCCCGGGTGGTCAGCCGCATCTTACTGCACTTTCCTCTGGACTCATTGGATCCTCAGCGTGTCGTGGAGGCTCGGCTGGAGTTTACCAGCCCGGAGGGTCTGCCGTACCATCGCCGTATCCTTCTGCAGGTGGTCCCCGTGACCACGCCTTGGGATCCCAGCACCGTGTCCTGGACCGTTCCCTGGGCCACACCAGGCGGAGACTTTGATGCCACTGTATCCCGGTACTTGGCTCTACCCGCTGCGGGCCAACGGGTGCAGGTGGACATCACCCTGTTTGTACGGAACGTTCACCTGTACCCTGGCCTTTTGATCAAACCCCCACCCTTTCAAGGGCTGGGCTTCGGGGACGTGGGGCGTCGGCTTCTGGAGGCGTTGAAAAACTCCACCCTCCACCTGCAAATGGCCCCCACCGAGGGCTCAGCCGACACTTTGATCCGCACATTTCCTAAGGAGTAGAGAGTTCGCCCAAGCGGTGCATGAGGAGGGCGAGGCCCACCAGGGCAGCGGTTTCCACCCGAAGGATTCGGGGACCCAACGAACATATCCGAAACCCCCGACGTTCCAAGGCCAAAACCTCGTCAGGTGTGAATCCACCCTCGGGCCCGACCACCAACACCTGATGCCGAGGTTCATCGGGAGCAGGGGGCTCCCTCACAGGCCAGGGAGAGCCCCCAGGGTGAAGCGCCCATCCCTGCCAGGAAGAGGGGAGTTGATCCAGAAGGTCGGCCAGGCGAAGGGGTGCGAGGATCTCGGGGATCCGAGCCCGTTGGCTTTGTTTCACAGCGCTTCGGGCAATGCGTTGCCAACGGGGCAAACGGCCTGCCTGGAGTCGTACAGAGCGATGGAACACCACGGGTACCAGCCGCTGGACCCCCAGTTCCACAGCCTTTTCCACCAGGAAATCCATGCGATCTCCTCGGGGCACGGCTACAGCGAGCACCACGTGCCACACGGGTTCGTTGGCAGGCAAGGGGTTCAACAGGAGAAACTCGGCTTCTTCTCGTCGGCGGTCCACCCGTTGAAGCCGAGCCCGGTATGCGTGGCCTTGGCCATCCACCAGCCGAACCTCTTGGCCAGGTTGCAAACGCAGTACCCGAAGAGCGTGATGGAACTCCTCGCCCCGAAGCCATCCCCTTTCCCCCTGGATCTCACCGATGAAGGTATCCATGGCCTTGATTGTAGCGCACGAAACCCTGTGGTGGCCGCCCGTACGGGCGGCCACCACAGGGTGGAAGGGCTCACCAGTTCAACGGCCCGAAGGAGCCTTGAACAGGGAGGAGGGCAACTTCGGCAATTTCCTTTTGTCGTCCTTTGGTGTGCGTACAGGAACCTTCTTGGACTTCCCTTTGGAGGACTTCCGATCCTTGGGGGTCCGCTTGAGGACCGATTCAAAGCTCCGCCGGATCCACCGGTGATCCTCGGTTTTCCTGACGCTCACCCTGGGTCTCTCGGAACGGGTCCGGAGGCGTGAATCCTCCCTCGGCAGAATCCGCAAGCCGGATTCTACAGTTCGCGAAGGCTGACGGTACCGCCGATCCTGCACCCTGGCCTTGCTCCGGGCCTCAACCTTACGGTCCCGAGTTCCCCGCACCGTTGGGGAGGGCTGCAGAACGCCCTTCTCTTGGTGTCTTGAACTCCTGTGGCTCGTGAGGGCACGCTGATCTGGTGCTTTGGCCCGCAGCAGAGGTTTCCCCTTGACGATGTTCCGGGAACCCGAGGCAGGAGACAGATGCAGCTCATGGCTCCAACTGCGATCTGGCACTCGGGCCAGTCGCACCTCCTTGTAGGGCACCACCGGGTGCTTTGTGAGGTCTACTCCGTGGGGGATCCGAGGGTGCAAGAAAGAGTTTCGGGATACGGCGATCCAAGCGGTTTGTTTCCCCACACGCGCAGGCCGATCGTTTGGCCCTAAGGGAGCCCAAGCCACCACACCGTCGTAGGTATGCCAAGCCACCCAACCCCCTCGGAAGGTGCCCCCAGGGATCCACACCCAGCCGTGGCCTGGAACATGGACCCATCGGCCGTAGTGATAAGGCACCCAGCCCCAGGGTTCGTAGGACACCCATACCCAACCGATGTCCACGTAGAACACCCAATGGCCGTAGAGGTAAGGACGCCAAGAGGCGGCCACAATGGTGCGGGGCACCCATACCCAGCCATAGGGAGAAAGCCAGATCCATCGGCCGTGCAGGCTGAGGTCTACCAGCCCGATCCAGATCCCCGAAGGCACATAGGGCACCACTTCCACCGTTACGTAGATCCGTTCCCGTCGGTGGCACCACCGGTAAAAGTCGTCGTCAAAAGCGTAGGAGCGGTACGTAATGTAACCAAAGGGATCCAGTTCCAGCGATTCGCCCTCGTGCAGCACGGTGCTGGCCTCATCGGTGTCTACCTCCAATCGGCCGTCGGTAACCCGGGCGTACACGAACCCGTTCTTTTGAACCCGAAGCCGGACAGCCCCATCGCCTCGGATCCGCAGGAACCCCTGGGGCACTTGCAACAGGACATCTGAATCCTCGGTTCGGTTCCGTACGTACACCCGTCCCTTGACCACCTCCAACACCCGGCGCTCTTCGGAGATCTCGTGGAACCACACCTTGGAGTCGTGGCCGATCCACACTACGGTGCCGTAGCTGAGTTCCACTTCCACCCGGCCATCCTGGGTTTCCACCAGATCCCCCGGCTCAATCAGAAAGTTGGGCAGCAGGGGTTGCGTTTCCTCGGCCAGGAGATACGCCTCCCCCTGCACCTCACTCACCCGGCCAAAGTGGGCGGTCATGATACTGGCCAAAATCAAGAGCGGGATCATTGCTGTTCACCTCCTCCAATCCGGTGGGAGGGCAGGCGGAGTTCCCGGTTATTGGGATCCACCTGCCAAGCCCAGTGAAACACGAGAGCGTCGTCCCCTTGCTCCACCACCCAGACCTTGGCAAAGTGGTGGTCCTGGGTATAGAGCACGTACCCGTGGCCGGGGACCACGGGCACCCGGCCGTCGTCATCCCAGCCATCCAAGGGCGCCTGATCAATCACGTCCATGTTGGGGATCGGGCCGAAGTCCAGGATCAAAGCACGAGGGGGCACCACCAGGTACAGGTCGCCCTGGGTTCCTTCCAGGTAAAAATCGCAGTCCGAAGAGGTATAAGGCACCACCGAAGCGGTGTTGAAATCAAAGCCTGAGGCTTCGGGGTAACGGTACCGGCTCCAGAGTACCACATTGTAGCCTTCTGGTCTGGGGGTATCGTGGATCACGGGCTCCGAGGGCTCGCTCTGGTTCCCCGCATGGTCCACAGCCACCACCGCGTAGTAATAGGTAACCCCATTGACCACATTGTCGTCGGCGAAGGCCAGGGTTTCGGTGTACCCCACCTCTTGGAAGGTCCCATACTCTGCGGTGTTCCTCAGGACAAGGTAGCCCTCCACATCCGTGGAGGGGCTGGGGTCCCAATACAGAAACACCACCCCGTCGCCGGTCACACTGGACACGTTTTGGGGCGGCAGGGGTGGAGTTTGATCCACGCCCTCGCAAGCCAGGCCCCACCAGAGGGCCATGCTCACGGCCACAACGCGAAGGGTTCCTTGAGTCGTTCGTTTCATCCTTGTCATGGCTCACCTCCGCTTCGGGAAAGAGCAAATCCCCTGCCAAATCCACTATCTGTTGATGCCCAAGGGGTTAGAAAAGAGCCGGGGATGGATTGCACAGATTTTGTGCAATCCCTGGGGATTCCGCGGGCCTCGCCCTGCTGCAGGGATGTGCAGGGCGGGGTATAATCTGGACATGGCGGACTTTGACATCTATGTGGAGCACATTCTGGACCATTACAAGAACCCCAGAAACCGGGGAACCATAGAGAACCCCGACCTGACCGCTCGCGACGGCAACCCGGTGTGCGGCGACGAGATCCGCATGGACTTCAAAGTGGAGGGCGACCGCATCGTGGACGTGAAATTCTCTGGTCACGGCTGCACCATTAGCCAGGCTTCGGCCTCTATCCTCACGGAAATGATCAAGGGGAAAACCCTGGACTTTGTGAAGAAACTCAAAAAGGACGATCTGTTGGAGGCCCTGGGAATTCCCATCGGGCCCACCCGCCTGAAGTGTGCCCTGCTCAGCCTCAAGGTGGCTAAGGCCGCTGTGTACGGGCTGGATCGGGTGCGCGACGAAGACCTGGAATAATTACAGGGAGGCAAACTCATGACCCGAAGCCTTTGGCTATGGACACTGGTGGGGAGCCTACTGTGGGCCGCAGAGCCCTATTGGACCCCCTATGCCTTTAAAGGCACCGAACACTTCAAGTACACCCTCGTGCAATTGGACGCAGAGGGCCAAAGAACGACAGGTACCTATGTGATTGACATCTCTCGCCAGGGCGAGAAGTACCGCATCCACTTTGAGGGCAACTTTGGCGATAACGAAGGGAGTTTCACCACCACCACCGACAATCCGGAAGACATCGGCGGCATGCTCATGTTCCAAACCATGATGAACCCATGGCTCGCTCCCTTAACCGCCACGCTATTCGCCCACTTCTTCGGTACCTTCGCCTTCACGGGTGTACTGATGGGCAATTGGGAGGTGGGCACCCAAGGCCGCTTCAAGGACGACAACGGTGTGACCGTGGAATACGCCATCCCCGACGAGTGCACCTACGCAGGCCAAACCGGTAGGCATCTGGTAGTTAAGGAAAACGGCCAGCTGCGGTACGAGTTGTGCGTGGCCAAAGAGGTTCCCCTTCCTCTTTACGAGAAGATCGTGGACGAAGACGGCGGTTATCTGGAACTCACCCTGGTGGAATACCACCCATAGTCCAAGGCCCCAACGCGACCCCCATCTTCCTCGGGCCCCCAAGCGCCGGGGGATGGAAAAGGCTTTTCAGGAGCAGCCTCGGGACAGGTTTTCCACATCCACACCGTGCTGCCGGGCCAGTTCCACCAGGTCGGGCGGCAGGGTGAAGGACACTCGTTCCTCTTTGACCACCAACTCTTCGGGAGGCTCGCCCCCCATCTCTTGAAGTCTTTGGAGCACTTCGTGCACCAAGGCCTCAGGGGTGGAGGCTCCTGAGGTCACCCCTACAGCCTTGACCCCGCGGAACCACTCGGCTCGTAGGTACGAGGCATCGGGCACCAGATAACCCCGGGCACCGGCTTTTTCAGCCACCTCTCGCAACCGGTTGGAGTTAGAACTCTCAAAGGACCCGATGACCACCACCACCTCAGCCCGACGAGCCAGCGCCTTGACAGCGTCTTGGCGGTTCTGCGTGGCGTAACAGATGTCGTCGGCAGAAGGCAAACGCAGGGCGGGGAACCGTTGCTTGAGTACTTGGATGATCTCTCGGGTATCGTCTATGGACAGGGTGGTTTGTGTGATCACCGCCACCTTGTCCGGGTTTTCTACCTGCACCCGGTAAGCGTCCTCCACGGTTTCTATGAGCACGATCCGGTCGGGCGCCTCGCCCATGGTGCCCTCTACCTCCACGTGGCCGCGGTGGCCGATCAAGAAGATGGTGTACCCCTCCCGGGCGAAGCGTCGGGCCTCGTGGTGCACCTTCATCACCAGGGGGCAGGTGGCGTCCAGCACCCGAAGGTTCCGTTGCCGGGCCTCCTGCCACACCCGGGGAGACACCCCGTGGGCTGAGAACACCACCACCGATCCGGGCGGCACCTCCGAGAGGTCTTCCACAAACACCGCTCCTTGCTCCCGCAAACGGTTTACCACCCACCGGTTGTGCACGATGGCATGCCGCACATACACCGGCGGACCGAACACATGGAGGGCGATTTTTACGATGTCAATGGCCCGGTCTACCCCAGCACAAAAGCCCCGCGGCCGAGCCAGATAGATCTTGAAGCGTGGCATGCTGGCTGTTATACGGGGTTTGTCCCTGGAGTGCAAACCCCCGTTTGGGCCTTTAGGCTACCTGCTGCATAATTCCAGAACCATGTGCCTGGGCATACCCGGTGAAATACTGGAAACCTACGAAAAGGACGGTCTGAAGATGGCCCGCGTGCGCTTCGGCGGCGTCACCCGTGAGGTTTCCCTGGCCTTCACCCCTGAAGCCCAACCCGGCGACTACGTGATTGTGCACGTGGGCTTCGCCCTACAGGTGCTCAACACTCAAGAAGCCCAAGAACTGTTGCCGCTCCTGGAGGAAATCCAAGAGGCCTCCGACTCGGCCCCATGAAGTACCTGGACGAATTCCGGGATCCCCATCGCGCCTGGGTGCTCTTGACCCAACTCCACAGGACCGTTCGCCATCCCTGGACCGTTATGGAGGTCTGCGGAAGCCAAACCCACAACTTCCTCCGATACGGCATCCCCGACCTACTGCCCAGAGGGCTGGAACTGGTCCACGGGCCCGGGTGCCCAGTGTGTGTGACTCCGGTGGAGACCGTGGATCAGGCGGTAACCCTGGCAACCCAACCCGAGGTGATCCTGCTCTCCTACGGCGATATGCTGCGGGTACCTGGAACCCGCGATGACCTTCTGACCGCCAAGGCCCGGGGCGGTGATGTGCGAATGGTGTACAACCCCTTGGAGGTCCTGGAGGTCGCCCAACAGAATCCAAACAAACGGGTGGTGTTCCTGGCCATCGGCTTTGAAACCACGGCACCCGCCAATGCGGCCCTCGTGCTCCGGGCTCGCCAGCTGGGAATAAGCAACCTTTATTTCCTTGTGTCTCAGGTCCGGGTCCCGCCTGCCATAGAAGCTCTGCTCCAGGATCCTGAAGTCCAGGTGCAGGGATTCCTGGCCCCGGGCCACGTGACCACCGTGATGGGATATCAGGAGTACGAGCCCATCGCCGAAGCCTATCGGGTTCCCATCGTGGTCACCGGTTTTGAACCCGTAGACCTCTTGGTGGGGCTTTTGGAGCTGGTTCGCCACCTGGAGGCTGGAGAGTACGGGGTGTGGAACGCCTACAAACGCTCGGTACGGCGGGAGGGCAATCCCATCGCCAAACAACACATGTTCCGAGTGTTTGAGATCTGCGACACGAAATGGCGCGGCTTGGGCTGGATCCCACGCTCTGGCCTCTGCCTACGGCCAGAGTACCAAGATATGGACGCTCGGGTGGTGTTCCAGGATCTCCTGGCCCGCATTCAACCGGAGGAATCACCGGAGTGCATCGCCGGCCTCATTCTGAAGGGCATCAAGAAACCTACCGACTGTCCAGCCTTCGGAACCCGGTGTACACCTCAAACCCCCTTGGGGGCCCCGATGGTGTCCTCCGAGGGGGCCTGTGCCGCATACTATCGCTATGGCCGATTGGCAACGGGATCCTGAGGGGCCCTCTTGCCCCTTACCGAAATCGGATTACCAAGAGGTGGTGCTGGCCCACGGCGGTGGAGGCCGGCTCAGCAGACAACTGTTGGAACAGTGGATCCTGCCCTGTCTCCACAATCCCGTTCTCCAATCCTTAGGGGATAGTGCCGTGTTCCCCTTGGAGGGCCATCGCGTGGCCTTCACCACCGACTCCTACACCGTCACCCCCCTGTTCTTTCCCGGAGGTGACATTGGGGAACTCGCCGTATACGGGACAATCAACGACCTTGCCGTGGCTGGAGCCGAGCCCAAGGCCCTTTCCCTGGCCCTCATCCTGGAGGAGGGGCTTCCCTTAGAAACCCTGCACCGGATCTTGGAAAGCATCCGCCACGCTACCCAACGGGTGGGTGTGCCTGTGGTCACCGGCGACACCAAGGTGGTGGAACGAGGCAAGGGGGACGGTGTGTACATCAACACCGCGGGCGTGGGCCTCGTGCCTGCGGGCCGTGATCTGGGCGCTCATCGGATCCAGCCCGGGGACCATATCCTCATCAACGGAGCCATCGGCCAACACGGCTTGGCCATTCTGGCTGCCCGCCAGCAACTGTTCCCAGAGATGGACCTCCGGAGCGACACCGCTCCCCTTTGGCCCCTCATCCAACAACTCTACGCCGCGGGGATCGTGCCCCATGCCATGCGAGATCCCACACGTGGCGGTGTGGCCTCTGCCCTCAACGAACTGGCCGAGCAAGCAGGGGTGGGCATGGAGCTGTGGGAACCAGAACTGCCCATCCCCCCAGAGGTGGAAGGAGCCGCAGAACTCCTGGGGCTGGACCCCTTGTACATCGCCAATGAGGGGAAGGTGCTGATCTTTGTGCCCGAACACCAGGCCCAGAAGGCCCTGGAGGTGCTCCAAAGCCACCCCTTAGGCCGCGATGCTCGGGACATCGGCCGGGTAACGGCAGACCATCCTGGCACCGTGGTGCTTCACACCCGGATCGGCGGCCGGCGGGTGGTGGACTTGCTCTCCGGAGAACAGTTGCCCCGGATCTGTTAGGAAACCCCCTCTACGCTTTGGAATCCTCGGCCCTGCCTTCTCCGTCGTCCTGTTTTTTGG
>CAYOQK010000025.1:0-6397 GCA_964406105.1 uncultured bacterium
CTCAAAATTCCGATTTTCGCTTAACTCAAGCCATAGATTTCCTCGCCCAGCCTCGCCAGATACTTCTAAGGAGCAGGACTTCGGAGCGATACGAGTGACTGTGACCGAACGCCCAAGAAGGGAGGAGCGGCTCACCAAGCACTTCTAAGGAGCAGGGCTTCGGAGCCGCAAGGTCCATAAGACCTGCTTGGATATCCTGTTTTCCTATCGCGGTTTCGGCATATGGGATTGGTGTCCTCGTTTGGGTGGAGTTTCGGTATCCCGTTTTCCTGTCACGGTTTCAGAGCATCCGGATGGTCAGGAGGAGCGGAGGGCCTGGACCTCTTTCAAAACCTCGGGGTTGACCAGGGCGGAGAGGTCGCCTGGGGGTTCTCCCAAGAAAACCCGGCGAAGCACCCGCCGCATCACCTTGGCGTTCCGGGTTTTGGGAAGATCACTCAAGACATACACTGCCGCAGGCTGCAAGGCTTTGCCCATCCTTTGGGCAATCCATTGTTGGATCTCCTGCCGCAAATCCTCGGAAGCGGCCATGCCGGGTTTCAACACCACGAACACCACGGGCACCTCGCCCTTCACCTGATGGGGCATCCCAATCACAGCGGCCTCCTGCACTGCAGGGTGTTCCACCGCTACAGACTCCATTTCCGCCGGCCCCAGGCGTTTGCCTGCCACCTTCAGCGTGTCATCGGCCCGACCCAAGATGTAAAAGTTCCCTTCCGAATCCTTCAGGGCCAAGTCGCCGTGATCCCAGAGGCCTGGGAACCGCTGCCAATAGGTTTGCAAATACCGATCAGGCTCTTGCCAGAACCCCCGGGTCATTCCAGGGTTCACATTGCGGATCACCAGATACCCCGGTTCACCCACCACGGGGTTTCCGTTTTCGTCCACCACATCGGCATCCACCCCAGGCACCACGGTGTTAAACGAGGCGGGTTTTAGAGGACGCATCACGGTGCAGCCCAGGATTCCGCCGGAGATCTCGGTCCCTCCCGAATAGTTGACGATGGGGGCTCGGCCTTTGCCCACGTGCCGAAGGGTCCACCGCCAGGGTTCGGGGTTCCAGGGTTCGCCGGTGGATCCCAGGATTCGCAAATCCTCCAACGGATAAGCCTCAGGCACCTCGGTCCCGTAGGGCATCACGGCCCGAATCAACGTGGGGGCCAAACCAGCCACTGTTACCCGATGCCGTTGCCAGAGCTCCCACAGTTTGCCGGGATGGGGGTGCGTGGGCGATCCCTCGTACAGCACCATGGTGGCGCGGTTCAGCAAGGCTCCCAGGATCAGCCACGGGCCCATCATCCAGCCGATGTCGGTGAGCCAGTAGAGGCGATCGCTCGTCCTCAGGTCAAACAGGTGGTACAAGTCCTGGGCGGCCTTCAGGGGAAACCCGGCGTGCACGTGGACGGTGCCCTTGGGCCGTCCGGTGGTCCCCGAGGTGTAAATGAGCATGAAGGGATGATCGGCCTCAAAGGCCTGGGGCCGAGGCACGGGCCACCGGGGAGCCGGAAGTCGCTCGTGGAGCCAGGTTTCGTTAGGTTGGAGGGCCACCTCCTGCCGCCGGAACCGCACAATCCATCGGGATACAGGAGGCACCAAGCCTTGAACGGCTTCACGGACCACGGCCAGAAGATCCACGAATTTCCCGTTCCGAAGGAACCCGGGGGTTTGGATCAAAAGGCGGGCTCCGGAGGCCTGGAGCCGAACACGCACCGCTTCGGGCCCGAAACCGGAAAACAGGGGCACGGCGATGGCGCCCAGCCGGGCCACCGCCAACAGGGCAATGGCCACCTCCGGGATCATCGGCAATAGCAGGGCCACCCGATCGCCGGGCCGTAATCCGGCTTCGGCGAGGGCCCGGGCCCAGCGGTCCACCTCTGTTAGCAGGTCCTGATAGGTAAGGGTGCGGACAGGGCCGTCCTCACCCTCCCAAAGCACCGCAACGTGCTGAGCGAACCCTCGGGCCACGGGTTCGTCCAGGGCACTCTCCGTAAGATTCAAACGGCCGCCCACAAACCATCGGGCCCAGGGTTTTCCAGATGAAAGATCCAGCACCTTTTGGAAGGGCGTTTGCCACACCACTCCAAGGTCTTCTAAGGTGGACTTCCAAAAGGCCTCAGGATCTTCAAGAGACCACGCCAAGAATTCATCATAGGTAGAAAAACCGTGCTTGCGAAGGACCCGGGCCAAGTTGGAGGTTTCAAAGGCCCACGCCGGGGGATACCATGCGGGGGATGCCTGGGTGTGATCCTCTGGTGCTGCCATCGGCCTTATGGTACAGCCCCTGTCAAGTGCCCGGTGCCGGGTGAAAAACCCAGCATCAGGAAACGAGGCAGGTGCCCTTTCGCGGCTTCAGGAGCCACCCATGGGATGGGTAGAGGAGGGCTTTTTCGCCAGCTCTGTTTTCATCAACGACCCAATCAAGCGGTACCTGGGGCTTCAGGGTGGTATAATTTCAGCATGCAAAAGAACGCTCAACTCCAAGGAATTCCGCGGGTTTTGACCATTGCCGGAAGCGATTCCGGTGGCGGCGCAGGAATCCAAGCGGACCTCAAAACCTATTTGGCCCATAAGGTTTTTGGCATGTCGGCCATCACCTCGGTAACCGCCCAGAACACCCAAGGGGTATTGGGTATCCACGACCTCCCGCCCGACTTTGTGGCCCTCCAGATCCGTGCGGTGCTGGACGACATCGGCACCCAGGTGGTCAAAACCGGCATGCTCTCCAACGCCGAGATCATCCGCGCGGTGGCCCACACCCTCCGGGAGTATGAGATTCCGTACATCGTGGTGGACCCTGTAATGCGGGCCAAGGGGGGCGATCCCCTGCTGCAACCGGAAGCCCAAGAGGCCCTAATCCAGGAGATGTTGCCCCTGGCCACGGTGGTGACCCCCAACCTGCCCGAAGCCGAGGCCCTTACCCAGATGGAAATCCGGTCTCTGCAGGAGATGAAGGAAGCCGCGCGCAGGATCCACAGGATGGGCCCGCGTTTCGTCCTGGTAAAAGGAGGCCACTTGGAATCCTCGGACCGGTCCATTGATCTCCTTTACGACGGTCGGCAGTTCCACCGGTACGAGGCCGATCGGATCCCCACCCGCAACACCCACGGCACCGGATGCACCTTCGCCTCGGCCATCGCTGCCAACTTGGCCTTGGGATACTCGGTTCCCGAAGCGGTGGACCGGGCCAAGGCGTATGTCACCGGTGCCATCCGCCACAGCCTTCCCTTGGGCAAGGGCCACGGCCCCTTAGACCACAGTTTCCGAATCAAACCCACCCGTGTGGAGTACGATGAGTTCATCCGACTGGACCTGCGGGTGGGGCGTGTGATCTCCGCCGAACCCCTCAAGGGAGCCCGTGTCCCGGCCTATTGGATGCGGATTGACCTGGGCGAAGCGGGGCTTCGGCAGTCCAGCGCCCGGCTTACCCGCCGATACCGGCCCGAAGATCTGGTGGGTCGGCTCGTGGTGGTGGTCAACAACTTCCCTCCCAAGATCATCGCGGGCAAGCGATCGGAGGTGTTGGTATTAGGGGCAATCCCTGAAGAGGGAGACGTGGTCCTGCTCCGGCCCGATGAGGAGGTGGAGCCCGGCACGGCGGTGGCATAACGGCGTATAATTGCCCAAGGACCATGGATTTCCTGAAGATCGGGCTTAAGGACCTGCTGGATATCCTCATCGTCTGGGTGCTTTTTTACCAGATCCTCAAGCTCTTCCGGGGAACCCGCACCGCATACATCATCTTTGGCCTCACGGGCTTGGCCGTGGTGGCCCTGCTGGCTCAGTTCCTGAACCTGGAGGCCCTGAATTCCATCATCCAGGGCGTGGAAACGGTGGGGGTCTTGGCCCTCATCATCATCTTTCAACCCGAGATCCGGCGGGTGCTGGCCAACCTGGGCCGCACCCCTTGGCTCCGGCGTCTGTTTCGGGAACCCTATCCGGAGATTACCACCGTGCAGGAGGTTTCCCGTGCTGCATTCCAACTGCGAAATATGGGGCTGGGCGCCTTGATGGTCATTGAGCGACGGGTGGAACTCACCGATCTAATTGAAGAGTCCGGCGTGCGCTTGGACGCCCAGGTGACCGCTCCGCTCCTGGTGTCCATTTTCCTGAAAACCTCACCCCTTCACGATGGTGCGGTGATCATTCGCCAGAACCGGGTGGTGGCAGCCCGGGTGATCTTGCCCCTCTACTCCGGTGCCCATCCGTTGCCTGAGGAACTGGGCACTCGCCACAAGGCCGCCATGGGGGTGATGGAACACAGCGATGCTGTGGTGGTCGTGGTGTCCGAAGAACGCAACGAGGTACGGCTGGGCCACGATCTTCAACTGGAACGCATTGATACCGAAGTGGCCTTGATCCAGAAACTCAAAGCCCTGCTGATCCCCGAAACCGAAGAGGTGGGAGAAAGCGTTGCGGCGTAAACGTCGGAAATCCAAACCGCGAGCCTTGCCCCGGATCTTCCGGGTGCCCCGGCCGGTGCATCCCCCTGAACCCCGGGGCTGGAACCTGGGGCTCAAACTCTTTTCCCTGTTCCTTGCTGTGCTCCTGTGGTTCCACGTGCGCACCGATCGGGTGTACACCGTGGAACGCCAGATCCCACTGGAGTTCCTCAAACCCGCGGATACGCTGGTGATCGTGGGCAATCTCCCCGATCACGTGAACCTGCAGATCCGCGCCACCGGCAAAGCCCTTCTGGTGTTGGCCTTTGACCATCCCCGGATGGTGGTGGACCTTCGGCATCTGGAACCCCGCCGCAAGGCACGCATCAGCCTGACACCGGAAAACTTCCGGTATCCCGACTTCCTCAACCTGGAGGTCCTGCGGATTGAACCCCAGGAACTGGTGGTGCTGGCCGATTACCGGCTCCGGAAACGGGTTCCGGTGCACGTCCGGTTGGAAGGGGCCCCGGCCGATGGCTTCGTGGTTACCCGGATTCAAGCTCAACCGGACTCCGTTTGGTTGGTGGGCGCCGCCACCTACGTGCGGAAACAGCGGCGGCTGTACACCGAACCCGTACCCATTGAGGGTGCCCGCAAAAACCTGCGGCAAAAGGTGGCCCTGGAGGTGCCCGATGCCCCTTACCTTGCGGCCGAGCCCGACCGCGTAGAGGTGATCATCACAGTGGAACCCCTGGAACGCCGCACCTACACCCTACCCGTGCACATCAAAGCACCCCGCTCCCAACGGTACGTGCTTACCGCAGAGCCCGATTCGGTGACCGTCACCCTGGAGGGCGCCCGCAGCCTGCTGGATACCCTGTCGGCCGAAGGGATCCAGGCCCGGGTGCGAATCTGGAAACTCAGTGAGGGCTTCTACCGGGTGCCGGTCCAGGTGATCCGCCCGCGCACCGTGCGTGTGGTGTCCTTGGAGCCCGACACGGTCAAGGTCATCGCCCGCCGAAGCCGCCGATAGCCATGGAACACCACCTGCAGGAGATCCAAAGGAACCGCGAGCTCTTCACGTTTCTCAGCGAATTGTTCTCGGAACACGATTTAAAGGCCTTCTTGGAGGCCACCCGCCGAAAACTGCCCACGGTGATCCGTGTGAACACCCTCAAGGCCTCAGAACCCGAGGTGGTGCAACGACTCCAGCGGCAGGGGTTCGTTTTGGAAAACATCCCGGGCATCCCCGCCGCCTACCGGATCCGCGAAAAACCCTATCCCATCGGGAAAACCCTGGAACACTTCCTGGGTTACGTGTACGTTCAGGAACTGGCCTCCATGCTTCCCCCGGTGATCTTAGGGCCTCGGCCCCACGAGAGGGTGTTGGACCTGGCCGCAGCCCCTGGCTCCAAAACCACCCAAATGGCCCAAATGATGGAAAACACCGGGGTCATCGTGGCCAACGACGTGGATGTCCAGCGGATGAAGGCCCTGACCAACAACCTGGACCGCTCCGGGGTGATCAACACGGTGCTCACCCAGGTGGACGGCTACAAACTGGGATTTTGGCTGGAGAACACCTTTGACCGGGTGCTCCTGGATGCCCCGTGCTCCGCTCTGGGCACCCTGCACAAAACCTACGAAATCCTCAAGTGGTGGTCCTGGGGAAAGGTGGGCCGCCTGGTGCGTACCCAAAAGGGCCTGATCCTCGCAGCCTACCGGGCCCTGCGGCCTGGAGGGGTGATGGTGTATTCCACCTGCACCCTGGTGCCTGAGGAAAACGAAGGGGTGGTTCAGTTCCTGAAGGAACGGCATCCTGAGGCCCAGATCCTTCCCATCCCCGAAATCCCAGGGTTCAAAACACGTCCGGGGTTCACACGATGGAAGCGCAACGAATACCCCCCCGAGACAAGCCATACCCTAAGGGTGTATCCTCAAGACAACCTCACCGAGGGATTCTTTATCGCGAGGATTTCCAAACCCGAGAATGGATAAATCCCCCAGAATTTCCCCCC
>CAYOQK010000026.1:0-25950 GCA_964406105.1 uncultured bacterium
AGGAAGCCCCGAACGATCCTTTACCTGTCCTGCAACCCCGCTACTCTGGCCCGCGACACCCAAACGCTCCTGGGCCTGGGCTACGATCTTCAACAGATCCAACCCTTTGACATGTTTCCCCACACCTTTCACGTGGAAACCTTGGCAGTTTTCCACCGGTCGTAGCGCGTCTCCCGGATTCCTGGGGCAGCTTTTGGGAGCGTCCCCCACCTGCCAAGGCACCAGGGGCCCATACTCTTGCTTGAGGGCCCCCTGCTCCATCTCTCGGCCAGGTTCCAAAGGATTGGCCCCGTTCGGGATGTTCCCCTGGGATCCACTGGAGCCGGAGGCCACAGCGTTATAATTAGCCCAAAAGGGCGCCTTTGGCCCGGAACGGAGGTGTAGAATGGACCTCACAAGGATCCGCCAGAAATTTGAGCAATGGCTCCACAAGCGCAAGGCCTTTAAGGACCAAAAACCGAAATACCAAACCATCTCCGGCCTGGAAATCAAGGACCTCTACACCCCCCTGGACACTCAAGACCTGGACTACCTGCGCGACCTCGGTTTCCCCGGCGAGTACCCGTACACCCGAGGGGTGTACCCCAACATGTACCGAGGGAAGATCTGGACCATCCGCCAGTTTGCTGGCTTCGGCCGAGCCCGTGATACCAACCGCCGCTTCAAGTTCCTGTTGGAAAAGGGGCAAACCGGGCTCTCCACGGCCTTTGACATGCCCACTCTGATGGGCTACGACTCCGACCATCCCCTGGCGGAGGGCGAGGTGGGCCGAGAAGGGGTGGCCGTGGACACCTTGGCCGACTTTGAGATCCTATTTGACGGCATCCGGCTGGATCAGGTATCCACCTCCTTCACCATCAACGCCCCAGCGTTCATCATCTACGCCATGTATATCGCCATCGGCGAAAAGCAGGGCGTACCCTCCCACAAACTCCGGGGCACCATCCAAAACGACATTCTCAAGGAATACCACGCCCAGAACGAATGGATCTTTCCGCCAGAGCCCTCCATCAAACTGATCACTGACATCTTTGAGTTCTCAGCCCAACACACTCCAAAGTTCAACACGATCTCCATCTCGGGATACCACATCCGCGAGGCGGGCTCCACCGCTGTTCAGGAACTCGCCTTTACCTTGGCGGACGGGTTCGCCTACGTGGAGGCAGGGATCCGTGCAGGCCTGGACGTGGATACCTTCGCTCCCCGGCTTTCCTTCTTTTTCAACTCGCATCTGGACTTCTTTGAGGAGATCGCCAAGTTCCGTGCAGCCCGACGCATTTGGGCCCGGGAGATGCGAAACCGCTACAAAGCCCAAAAGCCCGAATCCTGGCGTCTTCGGTTCCACACGCAAACTGCCGGATGTTCCCTGATGGCACAGCAACCAGAGGTCAACCACTTTCGCACCGCCTTTGAGGCCCTGGCCGCGGTGCTGGGGGGCACCCAGTCGCTGCACACCAACTCCTTTGACGAGGCCCTGCAACTTCCCTCCGAAAAGGCAGTAACCTTAGCCGTGCGCACACAGCAGGTGATCGCCCACGAGATCGGCGTGATCAACACCATA
The DNA here is from genome assembly GCA_964406105.1 of uncultured bacterium. GTDB lineage: Bacteria > Hydrothermota > Hydrothermia > WGAB01 > WGAB01 > WGAB01. The sequence continues at coordinate 1,562 of CAYOQK010000026.1, forward strand.
GACCCCCTGGCCGGTTCCTACTTTGTGGAGGCCCTCACCAACCAAGTGGAGCGGGAGGCATACGCGTACTTTGATCAAATTCTGGAAATGGGCAACGGCTCCTTCCTGGACGGGGTTATTGCAGGGGTAGAACGCGGGTTCTTCAAAAAGGAGATCGCCGACGCTGCGTACGAGTTCCAAAAACGGGTGGAAAGTGGCGAGTACATCCTGGTGGGGGTCAACAAGTACGTGGATCCCGAGGAGAAGATTGAAGTGCCCCCGTTCAAACTGGACCCCACCTTGGAAGAAGACCAAAAGCGGTTCCTGCACGAGGTGAAGGCCCGGCGCGACAACGATGCGGTTCGCCGTGCCCTGGAGGACCTCCGGCGGGCTGCAGAACGCGGCGATAACTTGATCCCCTACGTGTTGGAAGCGGTACGACGGTACGCCACCGAGGGTGAGATCGTGGACACCCTCAAGGTGGTGTTTGGAACGTACAAGGAAACCCTGGTGGTTTAGCACACCGCAATACTCGGTAAGGAGGCTTGCAATGCGACCCAAAATCAGCGTCATCGGTGCAGGCCACGTGGGAGCCGAAGTGGCTCTCCACACGGCCATGAGGGATGTGGGGGATGTGGTGCTGGTGGATATCGTGGAGGGCCTGCCCCAGGGCAAAGCCCTGGACATGTTTGAAGCCGCACCCCTCCTGGGATACTCCGTGCGGGTCACCGGCACCAACTCCTACGACGACATCCGCGATTCAGATGTGGTGGTGGTCACCGCCGGTGTGGCCCGGAAACCTGGCATGAGCCGTGAAGACCTGCTGCTCACCAACTTCCGGATCATCCGCAGCATCTCGGAACAAATCAAGGAAAAAGCCCCCAATGCCATCGTAATCCTGGTCACCAATCCCTTGGACGCTATGGTGTACACCGCATACCGGGTGCTGGGGTTCCCTCGGGAGCGGATCATGGGCATGGCGGGCGCCCTGGACTCCACCCGGTTCCGGGCCTTTATCGCCATGGAACTGGACGTGTCCCCCAAGGACGTCACCGCCATGGTCCTGGGTACCCACGGCGACCTCATGGTACCCCTACCCCGGTTTGCCTCGGTGGGAGGCATCCCCATTACCGAACTCATCCCGGAAAAGCGCATTGAGGAGATCGTAGAGCGCACCCGTAAGGGCGGGGGCGAGATCGTGGCGTTGTTGAAAACCGGATCCGCATACTACGCTCCCGGCACCGCCGCCGCTGACATGGTGGAAGCCATCGTTCGGGATCTTCACCGGGTGATGCCTGCCAGCGTATGGCTCCAGGGTGAGTACGGCATCCAGGACGTGTTTGTGGGGGTCCCCGTGGTGCTGGGTAGCGAGGGCGTCCACAAGATCCTGGATCTGCCGCTCCAGGAACACGAACTCGCCGATCTTCGCCGCTCCGCTGAACACGTCCGCGAACTGCAAAAGGAAGTGGATGAACTCTTTGAAAAGGAAGGGTGAACTTCACCCTCTACCCCTGTCCACCTTCGGGGACGGCTCCATCCAGGGCCGTCCCCGAACCGTTTCAAGAGGAGCATTGCCATGGGCATCCAACTGCATGGCCGCCATCTGATCACCTTTGATACCTGGAGCCGCCAGGAGATTGATCTGGTGCTGGAGGTGTCCCACGACCTCAAGCGCCGGTTCGCCCTGGGTGAGATCACCGAACTGCTCAAGCACAAAACCCTGTTCATGATCTTTTATGAGCAATCCACCCGCACCCGCAACTCCCTGGAGGCTGCGATGACCCAATTGGGGGGCCATGCCCACGACCTGACCCCCGATAAGATGCAACTGAGCCATGGCGAAAGCCCCAAGGACACCGCCCGGGTGCTCTCCCGCATGGGCGAAGGCATCGCCGTGCGCATCTGCTTTTACAACGTGGGCAATCGGTACCTGCAAGAGCTGGCCCAGTACGCCACCGTGCCCGTAATCTCCATGCAGGACGATGTGTATCACCCGCTGCAGGTGATCGCAGATGTCATGACCCTCCAGGAACACTTTGGCCGCAATCTCCGGGGCCTGAAGGTGGCCATCACCTGGGCGTATGCCACCACCCACGCCAAACCACTGTCCGTACCCCAATCGCAGATCCTGCTGTTCCCTCGGTACGGCATGGACGTGGTAGTGGCCCATCCCCCAGAGTTTCCCCTTCAAGGGAACATCGTGGAACGCGCCCGGCAGCACGCCGAAGAGATGGGCACCAAACTGGAATTCGTGGAATCCATGGAAGACGCCGTGCGCGACGCCGACGTGGTGATCCCCAAGAACTGGGGCGGCTTCGCCTGGTTTGACGAGTGGCAGGATACCGAGGAACAGTACCGCGAGATGAAGGCCCACCTGGAAAAGTACCGCCACTGGACCCTCACCCCCGAGATCTTTTCCCTGGCCAAGAAACACGCCAAAATCATGCATGCTCTGCCAGCCGACCGCGGACACGAGGTCACCGACGACCTTCTGGATGGTCCTCATTCCATCATCTACGACGAGGCGGAAAACCGACTCCACACCGCCAAGGCCGTGTTGGCCCTCACCTTAGGAGGCCGGGGATAGTGGGGTTCCGATACCGCTGCACCGAATGCGGACGCGAGTATCCCCTGAAGCCCGGGCTTTACCTTTGCCCGGTGTGCAGCCGACACCAAGAACCCCATAAGCCCCTGAGGGGCATCTTGGAGGTGGTTCCACCGGACCGCGCGCTACAGGCGTTTCGCCGGAGCCGGAACCCCCTCGCTCTACTGCCTGTACCGCCACGCTATTTTCCTCCGGTGCCCATGCCCTTCAGTCGCCTATGGGCCCCCACTCCCCTCCGCCAATACCTGGGCACGCCTCACCTGTTCCTCAAGGACGACACCGGAAACCCCACCGGCTCCCTCAAGGACCGAGCCTCGGTGCTGGTGGCTGCCTTCGCTCGCCAACACGGCCTGCAGGAAGTGGTGGTGGCCTCCACAGGCAACGCCGGCTCCTCCATGGCCGGGATCGGGGCCGCCTCAGGCCTGCGGGTAACCCTGTTCATCCCTGCGTCGGCTCCTCCAGCCAAACTGGTGCAGGCCCTGCAGTACGGGGCCCGCGTGATCCCCGTCCAAGGGTCCTACGACACGGCCTACGATCTTTCCCTGGCTTACAGCCAAAGGACCCATGCCCTCAGCCGAAACACCGCCTACAATCCCCTCACCATTGAGGGCAAGAAAACCGTGGCTCTGGAACTGGGCCTCCAAATGGCCCCACCCCCTGCCCATGTGTTCGTCCCCACGGGCGACGCTGTGATCCTGGCAGGGGTGTACCGGGGGTTCCAAGACCTGATCCGTGCCGGGATGCTTCAGGGGATGCCTCGGGTGTATGCTGTGCAGGCTCAAGGAAGCAATGCCCTGGCTCGTGCCCTAAGGCAGGGCGACTTCGGAACCCCACAAAAAGCCCGAACCCTTGCAGACTCCATCGCCGTGGAGATCCCCCGCAACGGCTACTATGCCCTGCGGCTCCTGAACCTCTACCAGGGCACCGTGGTAGAGGTCACCGATCAAGAGATCCTGGAGGCCCAGCACCTGTTGGCCTCTAAGGCGGGCCTGTTCGCCGAGCCTGCTGCCGCTGCCGCCCTGGCCGGCTTTCTCCAGGTGCGTTCCCGAATCCCCACCGGAGATCCCGTTGTTCTGCTCATCACCGGCAACGGCCTCAAGGACATTGACGCCGCCCGCCAGGGTGTCCCACCTCTCCCCCACCCTGTCCAAACCCTGGAGGAGGTCCTGAGTGAAGGTTGAGGCGGTAATCCTGGCCGCAGGTACCTCCAGCCGTATGCCCGAGTGGAAAATGGCGTTGCCCTTAGGACCAAAACGGGTGATTGAATGGACGGTGTCGGCCTTCCTGGAAGTGGCACAACGCGTTCTCGTCGTGGGCGGATACCGGTTTGAGGAACTCCGGCAGCTCCTCGCCTCCTATCCGGTGGAACTGGTGTACAACCGGGCGTATCGGGAAGGCGGCATGTTCTCCTCGGTAAAAACCGGGCTCCAACACGTGGGTTCTAAGACCCACTGGGTGTTTCTGCACCCGGCCGATCATCCCCTGGTCCAAGTGAAAACCCTCCACCTTTTGCTCCAGAGCCGGGGAGTGTTGGTGGTGCCCACTTACCGGGGCCGGAAGGGGCACCCTCTGCTGATCCGAGGCGCCTTGGTTCCCGAGATTCTGGCCTGGCCCGATACCGAAACCCTGCGCACCTTCGTGCGCAGTCGGCCCATGACCTTAGTGGAAACCGCCGATCCCGGGGTTGTGTTGGATCTGGACGAACCCCAGGACCTCGCCACCCTGGAGGCTCTGCTGAAACGAACCTCACCCGGAAAAGGCCGGGCTGTATAACTTTTGCGACAGGAACATGGAGGCTTTGCATGATTGACCTCACGGTGAACGAAGATCAACTGGAACGCACCGCACAGCGGTGCCGGGAACGCAACATCATCATCCCCACCTTTGAGGAGATGAAACACCCCGAACGCATCCCGGACTTCATCAAGAAGGAACTGCAGAACATCGGTCTCTGGGATGTGCATCCCCGAAACCTCTTCCGCATCACCTGGAAAAACGAGCCTGTGCCCTTCGGCGGGGGATTCAACGGCGTGAACTATATGGAGATCCCTCGCGAACTCACCGGCGTCCGTGCCCGGATCCTGGCCCTGGTGGGCAAGTGGTTCCCCACGGGCGCCCATAAGGTGGGTGCCACCTTTGGCTGCCTGGTGCCCCGTCTGATCACCGGCCAGTTTGACCCCACCCGCCACAAGGCGGTGTGGCCCTCCACCGGCAACTTTTGCCGCGGTGGCGCCTACGTGGCCGCTCTCCTGGCCTGCGAGTCCATTGCCATCCTGCCCGAGGGCATGAGTCGCGAGCGGTTTGAATGGCTCAGCCGCCTGGCCGGTGAGGTGATCGCTACGCCGGGCAGCGAGAGCAACGTCAAGGAGATCTTTGACAAGTGCTGGGAACTCCGGAAAACCCGCACCGATGTGGTGATCTTCAACCAGTTTGAGGAGTTTGGCAACCACCTGTGGCACTACGAGGTTACGGGCAGCGCCATGGAAGAGGTGCTGCAACAGGAAATGGGGCCCGAGGACGAGTTCGCCGGCGTGGTGCTGGCCTCCGGATCCGCGGGCACCCTCGGCTGCGGCGACTACCTCAAGGAACGATATCCCACCTCCAAGATCGCCGTGGGAGAAGCACTCCAATGCCCCACCCTGCTCCTCAACGGCTATGGTGCCCACCGCATTGAAGGCATCGGCGACAAACACGTCCCCTGGATCCATAACGTCCGAAATACCGATGTGGTCATCGGCATTGATGATGAGATCACCATCCGTTTGCTGCGGCTGTTCAACGAACCCGAGGGCCGCACGTTGCTCAAGGCCGAGGGGGTTCCTGCTGAGGTGGTGGACCAACTGGATCTCTTGGGCATCTCCTCGGTGGGCAATCTGGTGGCGGCCATTAAATTCGCCAAGTACTTTGAACTCACAGAGCACGACGTGATCTTCACCGTGTTCACCGATTCCATGGAACTCTACGGTTCCCGAATCCAGGAGCTCCGCGAGGAACGTGGCCCCTACACCCGGAGCCAGGCTCATCGCGACTGGGATCTGCTTCAGGGCATCAGCACCGATTGGGTACAGGAACTCGGCTACTACGACCGCAAACGCATCCACAACCTCAAGTACTTTACTTGGGTGGAGCAGCAGGGCAAGAGCGTGGAGGAACTCAATGCCCAGTGGTACGACTGGAAACGCTACTGGGGCGAAATCCATCGGCTGGCCCCTAAGATTGATGAACGGATCCGCGAGTTTAACCGACGGGTGGGGCTGTTGCCATGATCCTGATCAAAAACGCAGCCCTGATTGCTACCTTTAACGATCAGGGGGAAGAACTCCGGGGTTATGACCTCTGGATTGAAGGGCCGAGAATCCACAAGATTGGCCGAAACCTCACCCTGCCACGGGACAAGGCGGAACAGGCCGAGATCGTGGACGCATCCCACCACCTCGTGTTGCCGGGCCTGGTGAACACCCATCACCACCTGTACCAAACCCTGACCCGCAACCTTCCCGGCGCTCAGAACGCCAAACTCTTTGACTGGCTGGTGTACCACTACCCACGTTGGGCGCGCCTGGATGCCGATGCCGTGTATTGGTCCACCCTCTTGGGTATGGCAGAACTCTTGAAGACGGGCGCCACCACCACCTTGGACCACCTGTACCTGTATCCCCGACACCTCAAGGCCGATTTGGTGGGCCTGCAAATGGAGGCTGCGGAACAAATCGGCATGCGGTTCGTGGCCTCTCGGGGCTCCATGACCCGGGGCCAAAGCCAGGGCGGTTTGCCACCAGACGAGGTGGTGCAAACCCCTGAAGAGGTCTTGGAAGACTCGGTTCGGGTGATTGAGGAGTACCACGATCCCTCTCCGTTGGCTATGCGGCGGGTGGTGTTGGCCCCCTGCAGCCCCTTTTCCGTGGAGGAGCACGTGATGAGGGAAACGGCCCGGATTGCCCGGCACTACGGGGTGCGCCTCCACACTCACCTGGCCGAAACCCAGGACGAGGAAACCTACTGCTTAGACACGTACGGCAAACGTCCCCTGGCCCTCATGGAAACCCTGGACTGGATCGGGCCCGATGTCTTTTACGCCCATGGCATCTGGTTCAACGACCAGGAGCTGCGGCTCCTGGCGGAAACCGGCACCGGCGTCGCCCACTGCCCCAGTTCCAATATGCGGCTGGGTTCAGGCATCGCCCGGGTGCGGGAAATGCTGGATCTGGGTGTGCGGGTGGCTTTGGCCGTGGACGGCTCGGCCTCTAACGACACCTCGGATATGCTGGGAGAGGTGCGCAACGCCCTCCTGCTCCAAAGGGTGCGGTACGGGCCCGGGGGTCTCACGGCTCGGGAGGCGCTCAAGATGGCCACCCGCGGTGGGGCCGACCTTTTGGGATTCCCAGACCTGGGCACCATAGAGGAGGGCAAGGGAGCGGATCTGATCCTCATTGATCTGGAGCAGCTCCAGTACACGGGTGCCCTGGCCGACCCCGTGGCCGCAGTGGTCTTTGCCGGGTATCGCCATGAGGTGGCTTACGCCATCGTCCATGGCCGGATGGTGGTGCGTGAGGGGCGATTGACCACAGTGGACGAGGAGGAGGTGCGACGGCAGGCCCACCAGGCGGCTCAACGTCTTTGGTCCTGATCCCCATCCCCCACAAAAACGAAAGGGGAAGAGACGAGCTCAGGCGAAGGGGTCTAATACACTGAAAAAAGGGACCTCTACAATTCGCCTTGACTCGGTTCTCTTCCCCTTTGCTCCACCACCGTCACCTATTCAAAAGCAGAGTTGACCAGCCGCTGCAGGTTCCGCAGGTAGTTGAGTTGTTTTTGAAGCTTGGACATCGCCACCTTCTGCCCCCGGGTGGGGTTCTCCAGGCTGCGCAGGTCGTCCAGCTTCTTCTGTCGGGCTTCTATCTCCTCGTCGAACTTGGTCCACATGATGAGTTTGTCCAGGAACCGCTCGTCCTTTTCGGCGAGGTAGCCGATGATGCCCTTTAGCAGCTGGTCTTTTGTGACGGTGGGGATCTCCTTCCTCCGGCCGCGCCGTACCATCGTTCACCTCCTCTCTCGTAAATTGTGACATCCCCAGAGTTCGGATTATACGCAGGAAATCTGCAGTTTGCAAGGGGGATGTTTTTAGGGAACGCCCATGCCTGTCCGTGGGCCTAATGTTCCCTTCTCTGGAGAATTATCAGGGGCTTTTCAAGGGACCTTTGCCCTGGCTAACGTCTGAAGGGCAACCTCAATGTCCCGCTGGATTTGTTCCCTTAATGCCGCAAGGGAGGGGAACCGCTGTTCGTCGCGGATCCGTTGCACAAAGGCCACCTCCACGAGGCGGCGAACAAGCCGCAGGGACTGGCCAGGCACATGCACCTCCAACACGGGTTGGGAGCGTTCCTTCACCGTGGGCGAGGTGCCCAAGTTGGCCACCGCCGGGTATCGGTTTCTGCCCACCTTCAGGTACACGGCGTACACGCCAGGGGCAGGCAACAGCTTCTCCGGGGGTACCGCCACGTTGGCCGTGGGAACCAAGGCCTCAGAGCCCAATCCTCGGTCGGCGTAAACCCGGCCCCGCACGGTGTAGGGGTAGCCCAGCAGTCGGGCTGCCTGGGCCACCTGGCCCTGGCGCAGCAGTTTCCGGATCACACTGGAAGACACCACCAAGCCGTCCACCTGGAGAGGGGGGAGCAGGGTAAGGCCGAAGTTGAAGGGCTCCACATACCGTGCCAAGAACTCCGGCCCCCCCTCCCGGTTCCGACCAAACCGGTGATTGAACCCGATCACGACCCACCGAGTCCGAAGTCCTTGCACCAGGAACTGGTGCAGGAACACATCGGCTGGGGTGTCCATCAGGGCATCGTCAAAGTCCAGGAGCAACACCTCTTGAACGCCGAAGCGCCGATACAGGGGTACCCGCTCCTCCCAGGTGGTCAAGAGTTCTGGGGGTTCTTTGCGGATGAAGTACTTGGGGGGAATCCGAAAGGTCACCACCACTGGGGGCAAACCCAGCCGGCGGGCCAAGGCTTTCATCTCGCGGAGGATAGCCTGATGGGCCACGTGGAGCCCGTCAAAGGAGCCGATGGTCACCACATGCCCCGGATGAGCCCTACAGGGGAGATCGGCCGTGCGGAGCACCCTCATTTTTCCAGTGGCAACAGGCGTTTGGGGTACAGCCCCTCCCACTTGAGCACACCCACCCCCAGGAAACGGCCCTCTTCGTCGTACACCCGCACCAGTTGAAAACTGCGGATGTACCCGGATTTGCGAACGATTCCCCCGGTGCTCACCCGGCTTCCGCTCAAGAAGTGCCGAACCGCCACATCCCGCAGGTACACCTGAGGCAGATGGGAAAGCCCCCGGTCGGTGGGAATCAGGTGCTCGGCCAGGTTTTGATCCAAATCGGTGGAATCCTCCAGTCGGAAGTGTCCCACCCGGGTGCGCACCAGGGAGTGGACGATGCCGTAGGTCCCGAGTTTTGCCCCCAGGTCCCGGGCGAGGGAGCGCACATAGGTGCCTTTGGAGGCGTACACCCGGATTTTCAGCCGGTCTTGGTCCAGATCTAAAAGATCAATGGCGTAGATGGTCACGCGTTTGGGTTTGGGGGTGATGAGGATGCCTTCGCGGGCGAGTTCGTATAGGCGTTTCCCCTCAATCTTGATGGCCGAAAAGGAGGGAGGGATCTGGTCAATCTCGCCTTTGAACTGTTGGAGAACCGCCTCCACCTGTTCTCGGGTTAGGGGAGGCACGGGTTTCCGATCCAGCACCTGGCCAGCAGCGTCCAGGGTGTCGGTGAGCACGCCCAGTTGGATCTCTGCGATGTACTCTTTGGGGAGATCCATGATGAGCGATAGGAACCGGGTGGCTGTGCCCACCCCCAACACGAGCACACCCGTGGCTTCGGGGTCCAGGTTGCCAGCGTGGCCGATTTTCTTGGTTTTCAGGGCCTTCTTTGCGTGGCGGACCACATCGTACGACGTCAGGCCCCGGGGTTTATGGATGTTCAAAAAGCCGCTGAGTTCCTTGGTTTTCACGGAAGTTCCTCCTCGGGCAAGGCCTCAAACTGTAACTCGGGCACCGCTCGGAGGGCCAGCACTCGGGCCACTTCACGCCGCAAAAAGCCCCGAGCCCGGTCCAGCGCCGCCTGGGCCTGGCGGCTCCCGGCCTCGGACCGGTACCACACCCGAGCCACCCTCAGGTCGGGCGATACCTGCACCGAGTAAATCGTGAGCCGCTGCAGCCGAGGGTCCTGGATCCGCTCCAGGAACAGGAGTGCCAGGGTGCGGCGGATCTCTTCACCCAGCCGTTCGGCCCGATAGGTTGAAGCCATGCCTCCTCCTTTTTGGGGCTGTATATGATACGGCAAGGCCACAGGAAAACGGCAAAATGGTGTTCTCCGTATGCAAAATTTGACTTCCCCCAGGGCTCCGTGTATGCTAAACTCCAGGAATGAAAGAGCGCACCCTTCTCATGATCAAACCCGACGCTGTAAAGGCCCGCCGGATCGGCAAGATCATTGATCTGGTTGAGCAGAACTTCGCCATCGTAGGCATCCGGATGAAGCGGTTCCGTCGTGAGGAAGCCGAACGGTTCTACGCAGTGCACCGCGGCAAACCCTTTTACGAACACCTGGTGGAGTTCATCACCTCTGGTCCTGTGGTCGGGCTGCTGCTGGAAGGCGAAGACGTGATCCAGCGGGTTCGTGCCTTCATTGGGGCCACCGATCCAGCCAAGGCCGAACCCGGTACCCTTCGGGCCCTGTACGGCACCTCGGTAACCGAGAACGCCGTACATGCTTCGGACTCCGCCGAGTCGGCGGCCTACGAAATCCCGTTTTTCTTTGACGAAGAAAGGAGGGCAGCATGACCCGCGTTCTCACCCTCATCAACCTGATCCTTCTCGGTGTGCTGGTGTACATCCTGGTTTACCCCCAGATGAAGGCCCGTCAGGTGGTGGAGGCCACGGTGGTGTACCAAAACACCCCCGGCGCCCTGCCCCTTTTTGTGGCTGAGGAACTGGGCCTTTTTGACTCCCTGAAGGTTCAGGTGACCGCCGAAGAGGCCCTCATCGGCCCCGAGGTGGTGGACGACATCGGCAAGGGCAAGTACCAGATGCTCTTTGGCGTGGACTGGGCCAACGCCCTGTTCCGCATGGCTGCCCGGCCTGAGGCTTACCGGGTGGCCTATTCCGCCACCTATTCCCAATCCAGCCCCTACGCCTCCCTCATCACCCTGCGGGCCTCCAAGATCCGGAAACTCAAGGACCTGCTGCTTAAACGCATCGGGTACCCTAAGGGCACCCGCTACGACCTGATTCTGAAACACTACTTCAAGCAAGAGGGCCTGGATCCCGAAAAGATGTCCTTCATCGGTCTCCTGCCCTCGGAAATGACCACCGCTCTGGACCGAAACCTGGCTGATGCCCTCCTGATCGTAGAGCCCTATCGCTCCTTAGTGGTGCACCGGGAAGACGTTCGGGTGCTGGAGGATGCGGTGTTTGCCCGCCGCATCGTGTCGCCTCTGCCGGTTTTCGCCGGGCTCACCTCCATCGTCAACCTGAACCTGACCCGGGCCCAGGTGCAACGGGTGTACGCCGCCACCGAGCAAGCCATCCGGTTCATCCGCGAACACCCGGATTCCGCCGCCCAGATCCTGCGAAAACACTTTGAACTGCCTGAGGATGCCCCAGTGAACCTGCCCCAGTTCCAAACCTACCAAGAGATTGACCCCACCCGGCTGGAGGCCATCATCGCACACCTGAAGGAAGCCTCTGTGCTCTTTGTGGACATTGATCCCAACGACTTTATGATGTCCCCCAGTGACATCAAGTGAACGGTGGTGCGCCGCACCTGGCAACGACTCATCCCGAGGGGGAGTTTTTGGCTCCCCCTCTTTAGTTTGACCCTGTGGCTCCTGGCCTTCCCACCGGTGGGATGGCCCCCTCTCCTCTTCATCGCCTGGGTGCCCCTGTTCCTCTGGGCCCGAACCCGGAGGGCTGGACAACGGTTCCTGGCCTTCTTCCTGGTGGCCACCGGCTTCTACCTGGTGCACCTCCGCTGGATCCTGCACATGCAGGTGGAACCCGGCGTAGAGCGGTTTTTGGTGGCGGGATGGCTCCTGCTCGTGCTGGCCATGGCACTGCTGTGGGGACTGCTGGGCCTCCTGTGGGGACGCTGGCGGGGGGCCCCACACCTGATCCTCGCCCCCATCGCCTGGCTGCTCCTGGAGTACCTCCGAGGCCGCTGGCTGGCCCAGGGGTTCCCCTGGGCAACCCCTGCCCTGCCCATTGTGGACGTGCCGGCCCTACGCCAATGGTTCGCTTTGGTGGGCATGTACGGCGTAGGATACCTGGTGATCCTCATCAACACCATGGTGGCTGAGGGCCGCGAACGGGGGTTCCTTGCCGGCTTGGCACTTCTTTTGATCCTGACTCTGATCGGCGGACTGATGGAACAGCGTCCTTGGATACCCCAGGGGAAACCCGTTCAGGTGGTGGTGATCCAGCCAGGGGAACTCGCCCCAGGTTGGGACTACGAAGAGGATTGGCACATCACCGAACGCTCCTACGGCCGGGTGCTGAGCCAACTCCACCGAGATCGGGTGCAGGCCGACCTCTTGATCCTTTCGGAGTCGGCCCTGCCCGGCTACTTCCTGTGGTCACCCAGGGCCCAGGCGCTGGCCCGGCAACTGATGCGTGCCACGGGTGCCCGGGCCTTACTTCTGGGCACCTCCCACGTGCGGCGGATCCACGGCCAACGGTACCCCACCAACACCGCCCTGCTGGTGGACTCCAGCCTGCAGGTACTGGGCATGTACCACAAAACCCATCTCGTCCCCTTTGGGGAGTGGCTCCCCTACGAAGACCGATGGACATGGCTGGAACGCTTGGAGTTCGGCCAAGGAGACTACCGGCCCGGTGATTCCCTGAAGGTGCTCTCCCTACCCCCCCTGCGGATGGGGGTGCTCATCTGCTTTGAAAGCATGTTCCCGGAGATTGCCCGAGGGCTGGTTCGCCGAGGGGCCAACGTGCTGGTCAACATCAGCAACGACGGATGGTTCGGCCGATCCTTGGGCCCGGTGGAGCACTTTGAATACGCCCGAATGCGGGCCCTGGAAACCCATCGGTTCGTGGTGCGGGCCGCCAAGGTGGGCATCTCTGCCCTCATTGACCCCCAGGGCCGGGTGCGACAACGCCTGGGCTTTGGCAAGGCCGGGTACCTTTTGCCCACCGTGGTGCCTACCGGTGGCCAAACCCCCTACGTTCGGTTCGGCGACCTCACCGTGGTCCTTCTGGTGGGGCTCGCTGCGTTTATCATAATAGCGGTAACGAGAAAAGGAGTGTTCCATGAAAGCCTTTAAAGCCGGGATTCTTCTGCTGTTGGTGGGCCTGCTCTCTGCCCAACAGGTGGTGACCATTGAAGAGGTCCAAGGCCACAGTGATTCCTCGCCCTACGAAGGCCAAACGGTCACCGTGTACGGCATCGTGACCGCGGGGTCCACCTGGCTCCACGACCTCCGCGGGTTCTTCATCCAAGAGGCCCCAGGGGCCTGGCACGGGGTTTTCGTGTACCGGGGACAAAACCCGGTGACGGTTCAGCCCGGCGATTCCGTTCGGGTTACCGGCACCGTGCAGGAGTACTACGGCCTTACAGAGATCTCCATTTCCAGCCCTTCAGATGTAGAGGTGCTGGCTTCGCACCGGCCGATCCCCGCGCCCGTGCTCGTGAACACCGGCGACATCGCCACCGGTAGCCCCAACGCAGAGCCCTACGAGGGGGTACTGGTACAAGTGGGGCCCGTGGTGGTGGTGGACGATAACCTGGGCTACGGCGAATGGGGCATTGATGACGGCACGGGCATGTGCCGGGTGGACGACGCCGCCGATTACTCCTACACGCCCCAGGTGGGCGATAGCCTGTTGGCCGTGATCGGCGTTCTCCACTTTACCTACGGCGACTTCAAGATGGAGCCCCGCGGCGACGCAGACATCATCCGTACAGCCAACGGCACGGGCCAGGTATTCCTGGATCCCTCGGTGGTGCCCCCGGAGGAACACCTGGATACCCTGCGGATCCGGCTCCAGGGCGTAGTACCGGCACCCCTCCAAACCGTGGAGTTCCTGTTGCCCACCGAGTTTGACTGGAGCGGTAGCCCCGACAGCGTGCTCCTCACGGGCCCCGGCTATACCAACGCCAGCCTGGAGGTCCTGGGCTCGGGTGCGCCCGGAGACCCCTACCGCATCCGTATTGAAGACGCCAGCATCACCTCGGAAAACCCCGGCGAGGCGATCCTCTTCGGTTTGGTGAGCGCTCCAGAACCCGGCACCTATCCCCTGGTGGTGGCCACAGCCGCTGAGGGCGAGCCCGTGGCCTTGGTGGACACCCCCAAGATCCAGGTGATCTCCATTGACGGCAGCGGTACTGTGGAGTACATGCCCCAGGAGCTCTACCGAGGACTGGCCACAGACCTAAGCATCACGCTGTACGGGGAACTCGGCACCCTGGGCATCGTGGAGTTTGATCTGCCGGACAGTGGCATCCAGTGGTCGGGTGAGTATGCCCTCAACGGCCCTGGCTTCGTGGGTGCCACCCCCCAGGTGTTGCCGGGCAACGTGCTTCGCATCACCTACGCCCACGTTACCGCCCAAAAGTACGGCAACGTGGTGCTCTACGGGGTCCAGGTGACCGGAGAGGCCACCTTCTACACCGTAGATGTCCGTACCGCCAGCCTGGGAGGTACGCCCGCCAGTATCGCTGAACCGCCTACGTACGTGGTGGTGCGAGCAGATTCCACCTATCCGCTCACCTACTTCCACACCCCAGGGATCAAAGAACGCCTCACCGGCCGCCAGGTACGGGTTCGGGGCACGGTGGTGGCCGCCTTGGGGGCCCAGGTGTACATCCAGGATTCCACCGGTGGCTTGGTGCTCTATAACCCCTCTCCCCTGCCCGACCTGGGCACTCGGGTGTGGGCACTGGGGGTGTACTCTCCCTACGCTGAACTGGAAGAGCTCACCAACCCTACGGTGATCCGGTCGGTGCCGGGCTTTCCCTACGACACCCTGGTGGTCACCGCGGCCGACTTCGGCGAACCCCTGGAAGGGCGGTTGATCCGCATCAATGGCATCCACCTGGACGCTCCCCTCACCCTGGTGGGGGATAACTCGTACACCCTCTCGGATTCCACCGGCACCTTTAGCATGTACATTGACCGAGATGCTGGCCTGGATGGCCTGGTGATCCCTGCGGGCGACCTGGACCTGATCGGCGTGCTGAGCCAGCACTACGAAACATACCAGATCAATCCACGGTTCGCTCGGGACTTCCTGCTTCAAGGCAACGGCTCAGGTCAGGCCCGTTTTGTGCCCACCTTCAAACCCTACCGGGATTCGGGCGACACCCTGCTCTTGGAAATCCAGCCAACGGGCCAACCTCTGCAGTCGCTGCAGGTGGCTGTGGACTCCCTGTTGCCCGTGGCCGGCTTCGCTCTCCAAGGCAATGGCTTCATCGGAGCCTCGCTCACCGACAGCGTCGCACCGGACGGGCGCCGCATCGCCCTGATCACCCACGCATACCTCACCGATGCAGACACCGTGTGGATCTTTGTGGCCGGCCCACCTGCGGAGCCCGGACGGGTGCCGGTGGAAGTGCGATCCTCTGTGGAAGCCCAGGGGCTCCTGGTGCCGCTAATGGAACAACCCACCTTTTACTACACCACCCCCATCGCCCAGGTCCAAGAGCCTGGGCCCGATGGCTACACCTCCGCACTGGTGGGCCAGCGGGTTCTGGTGGGTGGAGTGGTCACCTTCCCTGCGGGCATTGCCAATACGGACCGCACCAGCATCTTCCTGCAGGATGAAACCGGCGGGGTGAACGTGTACTACTCCTCTGCCCTATTGGACTTCCGGGTGGGCGACGTGTTGCTGGTTTCTGGCGCTGTAACGGAGTACAACGGTCTTACCGAGGTCTCCGTGGGTGAAGCCACTGACTTCCAATTGCTGGGGCACCACGCGGCCCTGCCCGACACGTACCGCCTGCGGCCCGGCGAGATCCTCAAGGAGTCGCTGGAGGGCCGCTTTGTAGAGCTTCAAAACACAGTGGTGGCCACAGCCCCTGTGCCCGCCGGTGCCGGCTACAGCATGGAGGTGTGGAACGGCCAGGTGCCGGTTACGGTGTACCTCTACCCTACCACCGGCATTGATCTGCCCGTCCTGCAGCCAGGCACCCTGATCCGCACCCTGTGGGGTGTGGTGGGCCAGTATGACTCCCAGGAACCCTACACCTCAGGGTACCAACTCCTGCCCCGGTTTCCTGAGGATGTGGTGTTGGACACCGCCCCACCCGAACCCACGGTGAACCTGCGGCTTTCCACCAATGTGTTTGCGCCGAGCTTGGCCTCCGAGCGGCTGAGGATTTCCATCTCCGGGCCTCCAGAGTACGCCTACACGCTGAAACTCTACGATTCCCGTGGTCGGGTGGTGCACACCTTTTTCCAGGATGCACCGGCCCGCACAGGAACCCTATCCTGGGACGGCCGGACGGCCAACGGTGAGCGGCTCCCCGTGGGCTTGTACATCCTCCAACTGCGGGCAATCCACGGTACCGATACCCGGGTGATCCACCGCACCTTGGTGATCTCAGCACCCTTCAAATAAGCCATGGCTCAAAGAAACCCACAGGCCTCTACTGCCAACGGTGCCCGGGTGCCTCCCCATTCGGTGGAGGCGGAAATGGAAATCTTAGGCGCCATGATGCTCCAGGAGACCGCCTTGTACAAGGCCATAGAGAGCTTGAAACCCGAGGACTTCTACCTGGAGAAACACCGGCGCATCTTCAATGCCATTCTGGAGGTGTTCAACCGCAAGGAAACCGTGTCCGCAGTATCGGTGCGGGAGGAGTTAAAGCGCACCCAGGAGTTGGACCTGGTGGGAGGATGGCAGTACCTGGCCAATCTGGTGGAAACCGTGATCTCTCCGGCCTTTGCGGACGAGGACATCCAAACCATTGTAGAGAACGCCATTTACCGCGAAGTGATCCAGGTGGCCTCTGAGGCCCTGGACCGGGCGTACCACCGCACCGATCCCGCTGAACAACTCCTGGATCACATTGAGCAGAGGCTCCTGGAGATCCGCCAACGGAAACTCAACACCTCCTTCCGCAAGGTGGAAGAGCTGATTGGGGAGGTGCAAAACAAGATCCTGGAAAACCGAAGCCGCCAGCGGTCCATCACGGGGATCCCCTCGGGCTTTGAGCAATTGGACGAGATGACCGCAGGGTTCCAGCCTGGAGACCTGGTGATCGTAGCGTCGCGCCCCTCGGTGGGGAAAACGAGTTTCGCCCTCAACATCATGCACCATTTGGCCGTGGCAGAGGGGATTCCTTCTGCCATCTTCAGCTTGGAGATGTCAGCGGAGCAACTGGTGATCCGCCTTCTGAGTCTGGAGGCCATGGTGAGTTCCCAGAAGATCAAAACCGGCCGGTTGAACGACTCTGAGATTGAGCGGATCTTAGAGGCCACTCGTCGGTTGCAGGAGGTGCCCATTTACATTGACGACACCCCTTCCATCCACATCTTGGAGCTCAAGGCCAAGGCCCGTCGCATTGTGCGGGATGCCAAGGCCCGCATCCTCTTTGTGGACTACCTACAGTTGATCCGAGGTCTGCGGGCGGAGAACCGCGTACAGGAGATCTCGGGCATCTCCCAGGCTTTGAAGGCTTTGGCCAAAGAGCTCCAGGTGCCCGTGGTGGCCCTGTCGCAGCTCTCACGGGCTCCAGAGCACCGCCGCGACGACAAACGGCCTCGCCTGGCCGACCTGCGGGAATCCGGCAGCATTGAGCAGGACGCCGACGTGGTGCTCTTCCTCTTCCGCCCGGAGATGTACAGCCGGGAGCCCAGTGAGGTGAGCGGCCTCACCGAGGTCATCATTGGCAAACAGCGGAACGGGCCCACCGGCACCGTGAAGTTCACCTTCTTGAAGGACTTTATGAAGTTTGAACCCGCCCCTGAGGAATCCGACTTTGGCTATTCCGCCTACGTCACCGGTGAGGAGGAATGGTAGGCCTTGAAAGTCGGAGGGGTTTGGCTATACTTAGCACGGAGGTGATGCTCTATGGCAGGCCACTCTAAATGGGCTCAAATCAAACACAAGAAAGCCCGGGTAGACGCCCAGCGGGGCAAGATTTTCAGCAAGTTGATTCGGGAGATCACCGTGGCCGCCCGCTTGGGCGGGGGTGACCCGGAACACAATCCCCGGCTCCGGTTGGCCATTGAACGGGCCCGCCAGCACAACATGCCGTGGGACAACATTGAACGCGCCATCAAACGGGGCACCGGCGAGATTGAGGGGGCCAAGTACGAAACCGTGGTGTACGAAGGGTACGCCCCCGGGGGGGTTGCCCTGCTGATCAAAGCCCTCACCGACAACAAAAACCGCACCACCGGCGAGGTGCGCCACGTCCTCTCTAAACACGGGGGACACATGGCCGGCGCAGGCTCTGTGGCTTGGCAGTTCAAGGAGATGGGCGTGATCTACATTGAGCGCGAGGGCGTGGACGAAGACGCCGTGCTGGAGGTGGCCTTAGAGGCCGGCGCCGAAGACGTTAAGGTCCAAGAGGATACCTATGAGGTGTGGACCGACCCCAAGGAGTTCTACACCGTGAAAACCGCCTTTGAGGAAAAGCAGTTTCCCATCTCCTCCGCCCAGATCACCCTGGTTCCCCAGAACACCGTAAAACTGGACCAAAAGCAGGCGGAAAAGGTGCTCAAACTGGTGGAAGCCTTAGAGGACTTAGACGACGTCCAGGAAGTGTACGCCAACTTTGACATTCCTGAAGACGTTCTGGAAGCCCTGGCTCAGGCCTCAAGTTGAAGATCCTCGGCCTTGACCCTGGCATTCAACACGTAGGCCTCGCTCTACTGGGAGGGGGACGTCTCCTGGAAGTTCAGGAATACCGACCACCAGCGGGCCCTCTGGCCCAACGCCTCTTGCACCTGGAACGCTTTTTAGATCACCTTTTGGAACACTGGACCCCCCAGGTGGCCGCGTTGGAACAGGTGATCTACCACCGCAACGTGCGATCGGCTCTTACCCTGGGAGCCGCCCGAGGGGTGGTCCTGCTCACCTTAGCGCGCCACGGGGTGGAAATCCACGAGCTTTCCCCTACCCGAGTGAAACGAGCGGTCACCGGCAACGGCCGGGCTTCTAAGGCCCAAATCCTCTACATGGTTCAACAACTCACCGGCCTCCCTTCCCACATGGGAGACCACGTGGCCGATGCGGTGGCCTGCGCTTTGGCACTGGCGCGGGAGTTTTCCCATGCTGTACCGAATCCGCGGCCGCATCGTGGATAAGTCCCCACCCCTGTGTCGGCTGGCCCTGGAACTCTCCAGAGACAGCGAGGTGGTCCTGGAAGTGGTGGTCCCCCTTAGCAACCACGAACAGCTCCGGGAGGTAGGCGAAATCCAAGAGCTCCTCCTCGTGCCCCATGTCTCCGATCGGGGAGTGGTGCTCTACGGGTTTCTTCACGAGGAGGATCGGCGGCTCTTTCAGGTCCTCCTGGACCTACCCAACGTGGGGCGCGGTCTGGCCCTTCGCCTCCTTTCCCACATGCACGCCCGCGATCTGCTGGCCGCGGTGGCACGAGGCGACCGCTCTGTGTTTGAACGGGTTCCAGGGATCGGCAAAAAACGGGCCGAGCGTTTGGTGTTTGAACTCCAACAGAGGCTCTCCGAATTCCCCACCACGTTGACCCCCACCTCCACCGATCTGTTGGACCGTGCTCTGCGGGCTTTGGTACAATTGGGACTCAAGGAATCCGAAGCCCGCGAACGCTTGGAACGGGTGCGTTCTCGCCTCCAACCCGACACCTCACTGGAGGACCTGCTCCGCTGGGCCCTCCGCGAAACCTAAGGGCCCTCAGAGGGTACTGGCTTCGGTTTTCTCCTGGGAACAGAAAGGACCCCCACTCTCCAGAACGAGGGTTATGGGTTCACCAGAGATTGCATTTCGCGGTACACCCGCTCCACATGACACTCCCAGCAGGCCTTTTCCTGCACCAGGGCCTTGTTGATGGAACGGGCCCGTTGAATGAGATCAGGGCGGTTCAAAGCCTCTCGGATCCGCCGGGCCAGGTCGGCCGGATTCCCAGGCTCAAACAAAAGCCCGTTGAAGCCGTCTAAGATCCACTCGCGATTGGCTGGAAGATCCGAGACCACTGGAAACACCCCCAGGGCCATGGCCTCCAACAGGGATACGGACGTGGAATCCACCAGCGAAGCCGACAGGTACACCTGTCCTTGGGCCACGGTTTCCATGAGCTGGGGATAGGGCAGAAAGCCGGTAAAGGTCACCCGATCCCTGAGCAGGGGATGGGCCTGCACGTACGCTCGCACCTGTGGCCCCAAGGAGCCATCGGAGGCCATGATCAGCCGAACCGGGAGCCCCTCCTGCAACAGAAGTTCCAGGGCCCGCACCAGGGTGAAGGGATCCATGTCCGGGGCGATCCGCCGATGGGAAACCAGCACCCACTCCTGGGGTACGGAAAAGGCCGGAAGAGCGCGCTGTCGCAACCATTGGGGGATTCCCCAGGTGATCACGCTGATGCGTTCACGGGGATAGCCGTAGCGCTCCACCAGGCGGTCCCTCATCACCAGAGCGTCCACGGCGATCCTATGGGCCCGGTGCACAATGAAGTGGAAGGCCCACCGGTGCAGAGGGGTTTTCTCGGCGGTCAACAGGATATCGGACCCCCAACCGGCGAGGTACACGGGTCGCTTGCCCGCCACCAAGGCCGCCAAAAGCCCGTAGTTGGGCATGTTGACGGGGTTCAGCACATCGGGTTGGAGGGCTTCCACCACCCGTTTCACCCGATCAGCGGTGAGGGCATACCGGAAGGTGAGGTTCTGGATCCGAGGGGGTACGTAGATCCACCGTTCCCTGGTTTCCCGGGGAGGTTCCAAGGAAAGGGCGTACACCTCTCCGGGGTTCAACCGTTCCAGTTCCTCAATCCACCGAGGGGTATGAAAGGACGAGAGGTCGGCCAAGACGAGGATGCGCATGGGCCACTACTGGATGAAGGTGAAGTTCTCCACCACCAAATGGGGCACCAAGAGGTGGGCCGAGTACTTTTCGGTGAGGGTCAGGGTTTCGGTGGCGTCCACCACCGAGGACAGGGTTTCTAAGATGCTCACCAAGAACCTCATGTCCTGCACGCCGCCCACCACTTTGCCGTTTTCCACCAGCAGTGTGCCGTCGCGGGTGGTCCCCGTCACCTGGGTGCGCATCGGATTGAAAAAGTTGACATACCACAGATGACTGATCCACAACGCGCGCTCTTGGCGTTCCAGCAGCGCCGAAAGGTCTCCGGAGCCCTGGGCGGTGAGCACCAGGTTCTTGGGATAGGGGCCATAGGCGTTGTCAGGCCGAAGGGCATGGCCTGTGCTCTGGGTGCCCGCCTTTCGCGCCCAATAGGTATCAAACACCCCCTGGCGGGCCACCCCGTGATCCACAATCACCACCCGTTGCTTAGGCACCCCTTCGTAGTCAAAGGGCACGCCGCAGGTTCGCGGGTTCAGGGCGTCGTCCACAATGGACACCCGAGGGCTCATGATGCGTCGGCCAGGCCGCAAGAAACTCCAATGCTGGGCGATGGTGCGACCTCCAAACCCCATAAAGGCCAAGAACAGCAGCAAATGTCCCACGGCTGGAGGATCCAAGATCACGGTGTAGGGCCCTGGGGGCAACCGCCGAGGTTGGGCCGACCGATCGGCCCGCCACACCGCCCGATCCAAAAGCTCTTGCAGAGGCAAGGCGTGCACCGACCGATCTACGCCGTGGGCGAATCCATGAGCCCCTTGGGGCGACTCCACAATGACCTTAAAACTGGCCCAAGTGTAGCGGTACGCCTTTTCAATGTGGGTAGAGGTCACCACCGCCACGGTGTGGGTGCGGGTGTCCAAGGTGCCAAAGGCCTGATATCCAGCCTTCTGGAGCGGCTTAAGGAGACGTTCCAGGGTTTCACCCTTGGCTCGGGGGCCAAAGTGATATGTGGCAGGATCAAAGCCAGGCAAAGGTTTGTGGGGTTGCGGTTCAGGCAAAGGGGGCAAGTCTGGGTCTTGGGGGGCGTTGCGGGCGAGTTCCGCAGCCCGTTGAATTGCGGCATCCACGGTGTCGGGCCGGATCTCACCCTGCACCAGCGCCACCCCTTGCCGGCCTTCCAGAAGCACCCGGGCCACCAGATCGGTTTTCCGCTGATGCACGTATTGGTTCACCTGGCTGGAGGCAAAGCGGGCCAGGTCGCGTTCCTCTTCCTCCAGCACCAGGTGCACCTGATCGTAGCCAGAGCGCCGGATTGCTTGCACCAGGGGTTGAAGGTCCATTTTACCGTCCTCTCACGAGTTTCACCTGGCGGAAACGGGCTGGGGCCGCGCCCTGAGCCGTGCCGATGGTTTGCCCAGGCTCTCCTTTGCCGCAGTTCGGTGTCCCCCAGATCTCCCATTCCTCCGGTCCGGCCACTGCATCCAACTTTCGCCAGAACCCCACCGTGTCGTCCACAAAGGAGGGCGAGCGTACCGCCTCGGCAAGCCGACCCCCCCGAATACGCCATCCCATTGCGCCTGCAAACTGGAAGTGCTCCCTCCGGTCATCAATGGACCAGGACTTTACGCCGGAAATGTACACCCCCTGGTCAATGCCGGCGATCAGGTCCTGGAGGCTCCCCTGATGGGGCTGGAGATTGACATTGGTAATTCGGATCAAGGGCAGGTTCTGCCATCCCTTGGCAAAGGCCGAAGCCGAAGAGGGCCGACCGATGAGGTGGGCAAACTCCCGATTGGAAAGATACCCTACCAGGATCCCCTCGCGGATCAGGTCCACTGCATGGGTTTCCACACCCTCGTCATCAAAGCCTGCGGTGGCCAGCCCTCTCGGAGTTCGCCCATCGGCCACAATGTTCAACAGGCGAGACCCCACCTGGAGCTTGCCCAACTGGTCCACCGTGGCATAGGAGGTGCCGGAAAAGGAAGCCTCCTCGCCGAACACCCGATCCAGTTCCAAGGCATGACCAATGCTCTCGTGGATAATGAGGGAAACCAACGGACCGTCAATGACCACATCGTAAACCCCCTCTGGGGGCTCCTGCGCATACAGCAGCTCCCGGGCTTCCTCCACTACTCGGGGCAAGTGTCGGGGAAAATCCAAGCGGTCTAAGAGTTCCAGGCCACTGGTTTCGTATTGACCACTTTGGGTGGTGGGGTAAGAGCGACGAGCCCCGCGGTGGCCTCGGCCGATAGCCACAGTGAGGCCCGCCCCGGTCTTGTAGATCCGCTGGTAAATCCTCCGATGCTCTGTGGAAACAAACCAGCGTTCCTCGCGGACGGTGTCCAGGAACACGGACACCGAGGGCGAACCCGGAAGGCGTTGCCCTTGGGCGGTAATCTCCCGCAGTCGGTCAATGCGCTGTTGAAGCGGAACCTCAAAGGGGTCCTGCTCAAGGGGAGTGTGGTACTCTGCTTCTACCTCTGGCAAGGGATCAAACACCACAGGGCGGTGACGTGTCCGTGCGGAAGCCTCTGCGATCTCCACGGCCTGTTCAAAGGCCCGTCGCAGGTTTTCGGGATCCAGGTATGGGGTGGAAGCAAAGCCCAAGCCCCCGTCCTTCAGCACCCGAACCGCCAAGCCCCGGGAGACCACCTGGGTGAGTTCGCTCACCTGCTGATTGTCCACCCCGATGCGCTCTTGGTGGTGGTACACAATGCGAAGGTCGGCATAGGAAACCCGGCGAGCCCAGTTGAGAAAAAGCGGAAACAAACGTGTGGGTTCCATGGTGGCGACCGTTAATTATACGGGCTTTGCGAGTTTTTTCTCCAAGATCCTGGACCAATAGGAGGATCGGCTATAATTGAAGGCAAACGCAGGAGGGTAAAACGGGGATGAGGAGGTTCACAATGCGCAAATTGGGTATGCTTGTGGTGACACTGTGGGCATGGGTCGGGGTAGCCGGAGCGGTGCCCCTTAACCTGGTGCCCAACGCCGGCTTTGAAAGCTGGGACAACCCAAACACGCCCACCGATTGGACCTACGAAAACGGTATCACAGTAGACCAGGAGTCGGGCACAGTGTTCCAAGGCACCTACTCCGCTAAGGTCACCCTCACCACCACCAACCAGAGCAGCACCGACTTTGAATCTGCCCTGTTCCCTGTGGAAGCCGACTCCACCTATGACTTCTCCTTCTGGGTGTTGGACAACGACCCGGCAGGCAATGCTCGCTTGGTGGTCCGGTGGTTCCGGGCGGATTCCAGCTACATCACCGCCAACTACGGGGCTTTCTCTTCGGACGATGCCCACTGGCAGGAGGTCAGCGGTTCCTACACGGCTCCTTCGGATGCAGCCTTTGCCAAGTTCGGGCTCCGCTTCTATGACGTGTCAAGCAACTGGGACGGCGATGCGGTGTTCTACATTGACAGCCTGGTGGCCACGAAACAGGCGCCCACTATCTACGAGGTGACCATTGAGGAGATCCAGGGCACGGGCGACACCTCACCGTACGAAGGCGAAAAGGTTAAGACGTCCGGAACCGTGACCGCCGTGTTCAACCGGGGCTTCTTCATGGAAATGAACCCCGGAGGCGCCCGGCGGGGCATCTATGTGTACCTGGGCTCCACTCCGTCGGTGAACGTGGGCGACTCCTTGGTCATTGAGCAGGCTGATGTTACCGAATACAACGGCCTCACCGAGCTCACCAACCCGGTGATCACCGTGGTGGGGAGCGGATACAACGTGCCTGGGCCCACGCTCATCACCCTGGCCGACTTCGGCGAGGACTA
>CAYOQK010000027.1:0-6326 GCA_964406105.1 uncultured bacterium
AGAGTCACCTGCGGAGAACCCCGATCTCCCACGGTCCAGGGTACCCTGTCGCACAATGAGCCGACCAAAACTGTTGCCTTCACACATGGACACCCACGCGTTGCTGTTCAACACGAACTCCACCGTGTAGTCAGGAGCAGGGTGGAAGTGGTTCAGAATGTTTTCGTTCCAATTGGAGAAGAAGGGGTCATCCAAGGAGGTGCGGAGGGTGCCACCCTCCAGGTGGAGATTGCTGCCCTGTAGATTGACCCCGCGACAGGTGATGGTGCCCGCGGTTTGGACGAAGTCCGAGAGGTTGCTGCCCGAGAACTCCAGAACCCGGGAGAGGGTGATGTCGTATCCCCCGGTGTTCAGATCCCCGTCGTCCATGAGCACGAGTGCTGTGGCCGTGAGGTCGCTCTGCAGGATTCCTTGGCCTTCCGTGAAGGCAACAAAACCCAGGGAGTTCCCCGCCCGCTGTTGGAGCGCATGTTCTCCGGGTCCCAAGAAGTACAGTTCAAAGGAGGGCGAGAGTCCGTGGTCTTCTTGCACCACAGTGTTGGATTCCCACCAGCTGCCGTACACCAGGAGAGCCAACGCTCGGGAGTCGGCAAGATCCCACGTGCCCTGGATGAGGACCACGTCTCCGTAGATCCGATCGGGCCGGGGTGAGCTGGTGTACCGACTCACCGGGAGCACCAGAGTGCCCCTTTGAAGTTGCAGGTCTCCCAGGAGCACCAGGGTGTCCCGCTTTGGTGGGAAGGTGAGGATCCCCGCGTCCTTGTCCACCGCCAGGGTGTGGAACACCAGGTTGCCGCTGAGGGTGTCGTACACCGTTTGGTTTTGCGAACCCACGAAGGTGAAGACACTGGCCCCCGGATGGAAAGTCCCAGAGGCACCCACGTAGAGGTCACCGTCTAACTGGAGGGTGGGGGCGGAGGTGCCAGCGTCCAGCACGCCATTGAGGATCAGGGTTGCAGGAGCCGAAGCAGAACCGGTGAGATCCAGGCTCGCTTGATCGCTCCTCAGGGTGAAGGTGCCGTTTTCTTGGATCTCCAGTTTTGTGTCCACGTGAACCTGCAAGGAGTCGCCACAGAAAACGCCGTGCGAATGGACCCGAATTTCGTGGGCATAGAGCTCCAGGCCATGGGCATCGGCTTCAAAGCGGCCCTGGTATCCGTACACCGTGATCCAGGGGAGAGTGAGGGAGTGCTCGTGGAGCACCACCGGGCGGAACACCAACAGGGGCAAGGGCAACGCTGTGGTGCTGGTGAAGGTGTGGGCGTCCGATCCCCGAGCCTCCAGGTAGGTGCCCATGTTACCGGTTTGGACGAAGCTGCCTGTGTTCCGGAAATCGCCATGAAACACGATGCTTTGGTACAGGCCAGGGCCTACGAAGGTCCCCTGGTGATCAAAGGTCCCGTACACCTGAAGTTGGGCACCGCTGGTGTCATGGAACGTCCCCTCAGGGGTGGTCAGGAAATCTCCCTCCACCTTCATAGGGGCCTCTTCGGAGCCCAGCACAAAGGTCCCAGATTGGAGTTGGAAGTTGTGCAGGATCTGCAGGGTGTCGGCATTCCGGGGAATCTTCACAGAGGCCCCGGTGGGTTTGTTGACCGTGAAGTCGTAAAAGGCCAGTTCCCCTCCCAGGGTATCCAGCAGGGTCTGGTGTGCGGACCCCACCCAGCGAACCTCGCTATGACCTGGCACGAAAAGGCCCGTGGCCCCCACGTACAGGTCCGTTTGCAACAGGATGACCGGTTGGAACGTGCCTCCCACCAGCAGGGTTCCCTGGAGCTCCAGGCCGTGATAGGGGCTGCCCAGCACCGTGAGATCTGCCGAGGAACTTTGGAGGGTGAAGGCGCCGTTTTCCTCAATGATGAGGGCATGGGTAGTGGTGGAAAGGGAATCTCCCTGGTACATCCCGTTGCCGAACACCCGGAGGTCGCCGGAGATCTGCACCGAGATCCCCGATCGTTCGCCCCTCAGGGTGCCGTACAGCAGAAGGCTGGGGGCCTGGAGACTGGTTGCCAATACCAGGGTGTCGTTGTTCTGCACCACCAGTTCCACGGGGAGTGGGGTGGTGGTAAAGAACCGGTGCGACCGATCGCCCCGGGCGATGTAGAACCCTCCGGAATTGGGAGGTGCCTCTAAGGAGCCCTCGTTGTGGAAGTCTTGGTAAAAACTGATGCCGTACCCGTAGTGGGGCCCCACCACGGTGCCGAAGTTCCAGAAGTTCCCGTGGACCGTCACAGCGGTGCCCTGGGTGTCCACCAGGGTACCCCCGGTGTTGATCCACAGGGTGCCTTCAATCTCCAGGTACTGGTGGTTGAGGAGTTCTACACTGGCCAGGCTGTCCACCTGCAGGTCGTGGGTGTAGGCTGTGGCCGAGGAGATCACGGGCATATGGGCGGCCCACCCTGGGATCCGCACGTCCATGGAGGCGTCAGGAACCTGGTGGTTGACCCAATTGAGGGTATCGTGCCAGTCCGAGGAGGCTCCACCGATCCACGTGCCCGGAGGGAGATACTCCATCTTGACGGTGAACACAATCTCCTGGGACAGTTGGCTGGAAAATCGCTTGGATACCACCAGAGGATACCATCCGGTCACCTCGGGGGTGTACACGAACCCGCTGGTGGAGAACCGCAGGAAATTGCTTCGGTTGTAGTATCCGGCGTTTTGGGGATACAGATACAGGCCGGCGGTGCCTCCGGGGTCGTCCTCCAGGCTGAAGTGGTACGTGTTGTTGGCAAGAAGATAGCACTCGTAGATCTCCAGGATTTCACCGTTGCTTAAGGTATCGGTGGCTTGATTCTGGTTGTTTGTGAGCAGATGGCCCACAGAGTGGTCCGCCTCCAGGACAAAATCGGTGTGGGTAGGGGCAGAGTACATCACCGCCGCAGGGTACACGGTGTCTTCGCCCACGTTCCAGGTCATCACCACGAAGTCAGTGAGGCCCTGCCCGTAGTAGCTTCCCTTGGCCAGGACAGAGAAGCCCGAATCACTGCCCACGTAGTCGGTGTACACGTTGAGGTCATAGTCATCGGTGGAGTTCTCGGGAAGCAGGGCCACTACCCCAGCGTAGTAGTTGGGGCGCACGAACCGGAAACCGTCACAGTTGGGGAAAGCCCCTGAACCACGGGTAGGGGGTGCGTTGCGGGTAATGGGGGTGTTGGCGGTCAGGTTTTTGGGGCTCCAAACGAATTGGCGTTGGTAGAAGTTGTCCGTTTCGTCGGTTTCCAAGACCTCATGGTGGATGTCCAGGGAGTCGCTCAAGGTGTGCCGGCCGCCCCGGATTTGATAGGGGCCCCACTCCAAGCCCACCCCTGAGACGTTGGGGGGCAAGGATCCGCTGACGAAGCCCACCAGTGGTTCGTCGTCCAGGTAGAGTTGCCCAGTGTGGGCAGGGCTGGCGCCAGGTCCCTCGTTGGTGTAGGAGAAGTTGATGTAGGTGCCCGGGATGTTGCCCGGGAGGGTATCGCTCAGATGTATTCCTCCGGAGGCGGGGTTCAGGCTGTCTCGGGGAACGATGGGGAAATCCCAGTTCGGCAGGGTGTCCGAAGCCACCAGGTTTGCGGGAAAACGTACTGCTCCCAGATAGGTGGCCCAGGTGTTGCTATTCGTGGCGTACATCCCATAAATCCACAGCACCCAGGGGTCAGCGGGGTCTCGGGCGGCGTCAAAGTAATCTCCCCAGCGGTTGCGGCCGTAGCCATCACGGTACTCATAGGGACCCTGTCCCATGACCAGCCAGGCAGAGGGTTCTGGAGCGGCGGCGTGGGCTGCCATGCCCGTGTATCCAAGACCCACATAGGCGGTGGGGCCAGACCGGGCAAACACCAGGGCCAAGTTGCCGTGGGGATCTGGGGTGACCGCAGGGTAGTAGTACTCCTGGCCCGAGGCTCCCCAACGGGAGAGGTCTGTTTCCACGGTGTTGGAAGAAGGTTGGATCACCAGCCACCGGATGGATGCCCGGTCGCCATCTCCCGGCCAGGTCGCCTTTTCGCTGAAGGCGGTGTACAGGCGAAGATTTTGGTAGTACACAGGCCCGGAGATCCGGCAGTCGCCGGAGTGAACATGGGCCGTGTCGCCCATCTGCTCCGCCGCTGGCGGTGGTGTATAGGCATCCACCGAAAGGGAGGCTTGCAGCGTGAGGCTCGGGCTGGCCCCCCCGGTGTACACGCGCCATAGCGAAACTTTATTGCCGCCGTAACTCTTGGTGTTCAGCAGGTATTCGTCGGAGGTGGGGCTCCAGCTTTGTGCGGGCTGAATGGAGAAGGCCAGGGATCCGTCACCGTTGTGTGGGTACCAGAAATCCACCCATGTCAACACGCCCCCGTGGTACAGGCTATCCTTGGGGATGACCCGAATCTGGGCGGTTTCAAAGCCCGTGCTAAAGGAAAACTGGTTGGTGGTGATCACCACGGCGTCGGAGTTGAACCCCAGTCCAGGGAAGTCCGCCCAGGTGTTGTTGCCGTTGCTGTTCAGCATATGGGTTTCCCAGGTGCCGATGGCTGTGGAGTCGTCGGACACGGCCAGCAGGATGTAGGACTCCTGCGAAGAGGAGTTCAGGGCCAACGCCACGAGGACAAAGCGGCGGTCTAAGGGATCAAACACCACCCGAGGGTCAAAGACGAGGGAAGGAGGGTTATGACTGGCAAAGAAGTCGTTGAGGGTATTGGAGTACAGCTGGGTGCCGGTCTTGTCGTAAACCCGGAGCACATTGTTGACCACCACCACCAGGTCTTGAGGGCCTACGGCCAGGTCGGGATCCGCCGGACGCCAACCGGTATAGGGGATGGCCGAGAACTCTTGCACCACTGGGGGTGCAGCCCGGGTTCCGGGGACGTCCTCATGACCTCCAGCAGGGGCAGGGAGCCTTTGCAGCTTCCTTAGAGAGTCCCATGGGATCTCGGTCCCCAAGGGAATGGATAGGGCCTCGGTACTGGGAGAAGAGGGAGCCAGGTCCATCCCCTGGAGCACCTGTACCGTTCCTGGGGTGGTGGTTTCTGTTCCTCTCAGGGTTTGATACGCCTGGACGGTGCCCAGGGCCAAGAGGACGCCAAGGCCGAGAACAGAGAGCCTGGAACGCATGGAACCACCTCCTGCACATCACCGGGAGATGGGGGGAACGGGGCGGGGGCCGCTCTTGGGAGCGCGGAGCAGGGCCCCTGGATGTTCCCATTGCTGGATGGCCGCGTTGAGGTTGCGGAGTTGCCAGAGGTCTCCAGTGATTCGGGCGATCTCCCGGCGAAGTTGGAGGATCTGGAGTTCAGCATCCTTTTTGATTTGGGCGATTTCGGCCTGAAGTGCCTCGTCGTCGGGGTCTTCGCTAAATCGGTGCTGGAGGGCCAGGATGCGGCCTTGAGCCTCTTGTTCCACTTGGTGGATCCTCTGCTGGAGTCTTTGGACCTGTTGCCGTTGAGCAGCGGTGAGGTGGGTTTGCCTACGCGTGGGAGAAGCCGGCATCTGTTGGAGGGTTTGGGCCAAAGCCCCAGAGTATCCCGCGAACAGCATGCCCACTATGAGGGCCACCTTCCACCTCATAGGTGCCTCCTTACCTTGAACCCTTGATCACTTCCCTCCTGATGATCAGGAAGGGGCCCTCCTGGGAACGGATAGAACGCTGGCGGGATCCTACCGGTTGGGTTTGGGACTCCCCACTCCTGCTTGGACAACTGTCCCCCTGCACCCATCAACACCCGTCATGCTTCCTACCCTTCCCAAGAGAGTGTTAACGTTATGCTGCTGGATCCAAAGGATGTCAAGGGACGCGGATCTTTAAAGGATCCTCCGGGTTTTCTGCACTACTGGGATGCGTAGGGCACCCCAGGGGGTTTTCATTAAGGCCCGGCCATCGGCTTTGATTTCCAGGCGGCGTTCTCGGAACAGCTGGGTTAGGGTGTTGCCCAGGAGTGACCAGGTGATCGGAACGTCCATATGGAACGCTGTACTGTCGTGAGGAGCGATTTCCACCGGCCGGTCCAGATTGACCCGGGTCACGTGCTGGTCGTTGGCGTACACGTCCACCTCAAAGCCGTCCAGGACAGCGGTGATAGTGTTGGGGTTGTAGGCTTGCCAGTGCAGGCGGAGGGTTGCTCCTTGCAGGGTGAGATCCTGGATCTGTGCCGAGCGCAGGCGAAACTGGACTCCCTGCAGCGCCATTCGCTGTTGCAGGGTAGTACACCCAAGTCCTAACAAAGCAACTACGCAGCTTGGATATAGCCACCTCATACCGTTCATGCCTTTAAGGATACAGGAAATTATTTGCGTTTGGCTTCCGGTTCCTTGGTGAGCACCACCATAAAGGCCTCCTGGGGAAGGTCCACGCGGCCCACCTTTTT
>CAYOQK010000028.1:0-7709 GCA_964406105.1 uncultured bacterium
GTCGCCGTTGGTGTCCACCCCGGGAAACTCTTCAGAACCGTCCCCCCACGTAAAGTACAGGGAATAAGGATAGCGGCAGTAGTAGTACCACCATGCTCCTGGAGGCTCGTCGTGCCAGATGTCAAAGGTCATACTGCCCGATGTGTCAAAGATGATCATGACATTGGGCTCTACTCGTGTGGTAAACAGGTCTGCATCCCCAGCCCATAGCAGCGGAGTGATCAACGGCTCCAGTGCCAAGGCCAAAGCCAAAAACACCGAAAATGTTTTGATGTGTTGCATACGCATGGCCGATCCCCCTAATAGTCCCACACGGGGTTTTTCTCCTTGTCCCGGGCCTTCAGCTCAGAGGTTTTAGGGGCGGGGAGGGTGGACTTCTGGAAGAAGGATTCCGTGATTTCTGGGGCCTCTTTAATGGAGGTCACCTTGAGTTTCCACACAGGGTTTCCTTGCGTATCCACAAAGATCACCGTTTCCGGTACGGGCCCCAATCCGGCGATCCTCCGAATACCCTTTACCACCAGCTTGCCGTTCTTTTGGGGAATCTCCAGGCTTGTGCTACTTTCCGCGAGAATAGGAACCTCTCCCCCCGTGAAGAATTCCAGCACCGATCGGAGGGGAGGACGATCCAAGGGAGTGATCTCAGGGGCATCGCTCAGATAAAGCCACCACTGCGAACCGTCATAGAGGTCTACTTGTGTAACCCCATCCGGATACACCTTAAGAGACTTGCAGAGGGATCCCAGTACCCAAAGGGTTCCCCGAATGGAGCCTGGGGTGTCGTCTTTCAAGTCTTGAACCTGATAGTCAATGCGGTAGGGATGCTTTCCCAGGGTGGAGAGGTCCCCAATTTGCAACAGCAACACCACCATGACCCACGCCTTCATGAGCATCATCCTCCTTTTCGGAGATGGTTTAACTGGATAGGACCTCCGCCATAGCCCTGGAACTCACCCTTTGGCTTAATTGTAGGGCGGTTGCCTCCGATGTCAAGCAGTACGGACTAATAACTGGTGCCTGAAGGGATCGGGCCCAAGCGAACCCGCACCTCTATGACGGAGGTGATCCCTGTGCCCAGGTCAATCCCCGAGGCCACGATGTGATACCGATTAAAGGTGTGCTTGGTGGAGTACCCGGGATAAATTTGGTTCATGGATTCCAGTTCAATGGGCTGGGGGGGCTCATCGGGCAAGCCTGATTTGAACCCTGTGTTGTTGGGAAGCTCAATCCAGGTGGGCCCTGTGGTGTCGCTGGTTTCCGGGAATCCCGAGGCTGAGTAGGAGAGTTGCTGAATCCCGTAGTTAATGCCCGCCTCTGCAGCGTTAAAGGCCCGGCGCTTGGATTTGCCCCAACGGGTCACCCCCGTTTGGGTGAAGATGTAAGCCACCAAGGCCACCGCTAAAATCCCCACCAAAAGAGCCACACCAATGGCGGTCACCACAGCGATCCCTTGGTCCTTGCCTCGGAAACAGCGCTTAGAGATCACCAGAGGATTCACCTCCATTCCAGGTTTAGGGTAACCCGGTGGACGGGTCCAAAGACTTCCTGGTCGTTGGCATATGCGTAATTGACCACATAGGCGATGCCCGACCGTTCAATGCGAAAGCCGGCACCGGCGGTAAAGATGTTTCGGGTGTCCTCCGTGCTCACCTTCCTTTGCAGGCCCACTCGCAGTGCCAAGGTATGGAACAACCAGAGTTCACTGCCCACTTTAAGATCCGTAAGGGGTTCGTCGCGTTCCCCTTTGGCCTCGGCCACCAAGACGTAGGAGCCCCTCAATAGGAACAAGGAGGCTCCTCCTTGGTAGGTGAAAGGCAGATGTTCCTTTTCGCCCGTGTCCCATGATACCCGGGAGGCCACATCCCAAACCGTGGCCCCCAATCGCAGGAAGGACAGGGGAGTCAAGAGAACCGAGGCGTCCAATCCCCATCCCTTGGCACCACTGTGGAGATCCAGCTCGTTTTGCACGAAGAGGCCCTTGAGCCGCATCCCTACGCTGAGCCAGGAGAGCACAGGGTATCCCCAGGCATACGCCAAAGTGTGTTCGTTCCACGGGATCTCACCGTTGATTTTGGTTCCCAAGTACTCCCAGGTGAGGGCGCCACCGCCCAGACCTTCGTTTCCTTGGATCAGGCTCAAAAACCCGTAGTACACCGGGAACTCCCCCATCCGGCCGTAGGTGCCCGTGAGGGCTCGGCCCTGGAACAGGCCGAGCCCTGCCGGGTTCCAGTATGCACACTGGGGACCTTGAGCCAGTGAAACAAAGGCACCTCCCAGGGCAGCGGAGCGGGCATCATACCCTGTAATCACAAAGGAACCCCGTGTGGAAGCGCCCATCAACAGCCCCGCACTGGTTAAAAGTACCAAGGAAATCTTTCTCAACATGGTTTCCCTCCTCACTTCACCACCGCAATCACGGTTTTGTGAACCTCGGTAACCTGGCTGCGCTTGAGCGTCGCTTCTACGACGGACAGATACGGACCGTTCCGTACCGTTTCACCGTTCAGATTCTTGAAGTGATCCCAGGTAAACACCTGGTTGGTCAACCGCCGGTTGAAGTCCTGGGTTACCTGGTACACCAGGTCTCCGGCAAGATTGTACACCTTCCAGGTCACTGTAGCGGGTTCGGGCGTGCTGATCATGATGTAGTTCTTTTCCGGTGTGAGGGGCGTAGGAATCTTCACGGTGAAGGCCATGGGGCCTGCGAAGATTCTGGCCGAGTACGGTACCGACCGGTTTCCTAAGAAGTCCTCAGCGATGATCTTGACGGTGTTGTACTGTCCGTACACCAGGGGCACCTGGAACAGTCGGAAGGTGGAGTCGGCCTGAGCCATGGTGCTGGCCACCGGGTCTTCTGGATCCAGTTCCATGACGTACACATAGATGGTGCTGAAGGGTTCGGCACGTCCGTAGATGTCAATGAAGTTGGTTTCGGCAACTTCCGGTAAGGGTTGTATCAGTTCCGGAGGTGTAGGTGGAACCGTGTCAAACAGGAACACAAAGGACCGGATCCGGGTGACTTCCCGAAGGTTGTTGTTGGTTGCTTTCACCGAAAGGCGGTACACACCGTTCGCCGAGCCGTCACCAGGCAGCAGGGTATCGTTCACAAAGGCATACACAGTATCGTTGATCTGCATGACCGTGCCAGGGACCGTGTCTTGGAGCCGAGGACCCGCCAGATTCATGTCCACACTCATGATGCCCACACCCTCCAGGTCCTTCACCACAGCGAGCAAGTAGGTTAGAGGACCGTAAAGGGTGTCGCCCTCCGAGAAGAGGGGTTCTACGTGGATGGGCTCCAGCACATCAAATTCCAGGGTGTCGCTGGTGGCATTCCCGGCCACGTCCACAATCCGGTAGCTCCACCGATAAGCCCCGTAGGCTAACGGTGCGCTTAGATTCAGCACGATCCGGGAGTCCTGAAGGCTAATCTCACTGAAGAGCACGTCCTCACCCGAGTTGAGGTGAACGAGACGGAACTCGGATTCGTCCAGGTTAACTCCGCTCCCCGTTTCCAGAAGATCAATCCATAGAGCGGTGGGAGCGGTCAAAATCCGATCGTTATCCTCCGGGTAGGTTTGGATCACTTGGGGCGCAGTGGCATCAATGAGGAACTGGGTGATCCGTTCTTCGCCCTGTACACCGTTTTGGGCCACAGGCCGTACCTTGAAGAGGTAGGCGTTGTCGGGCAGAGTATTGGGAACAAAGGTGAGAACGTACAGGGTATCCTGTTGCTCAAAGGTCCGTTGACCAGGGACCACCTGCCCGGTGGTGGTGTACAGCAGGCTCACGGTTTGGGCGGTGTCCAGGCCTGTCCAGGTGCCATCGTAAATGTAGGCCTTGAGTTCGGTAAGGGATTGGGCCACAGTGCCAGAGTCTGGTACAAACGCCAGTACCTGGGGTTTGAATTCAGCGGCCGTGAACTCGTAGGCATTGGCCCAACGGTTCCCTGCCAAGTCCTGCAGCTGGTAATACACCGTGTACACCCCTTGGCTCAGGGCTACATTCTCCACCAGTCGGTAAACCAGTGTGCCTGTGCCGTCCCCGTGGTCATGGTACCCGTAAGCCCCTGGCACAGGGATGCCAGAGGGGTCTAACAGGATCAGGTTGGAGCGATTGAAATCAATGCCCGACACACCGTTCACCCAGGGGTAGGTGTCAGACACCAGGATATACACCGAATCTAACGGGTGTTGGAGGTAGCCGTTGGCCGGCGGAAAGGCAGAGGTTACCGTAGGAGGCAGGTTGTCATAGATCAAGGGCAGGGTATCGGGATTATGCACGAGGGTATTCCCTGCCAGGTCCTGGCCGGCGACCACCAAGGTGTAGGCGCCGTCCATGGTGCCGTTGGGCATCAGGGGGCTTTGCAGGTGCAGGGTAACCGTTGTCCCTTCGTAGGTCAAGGTGCCGGGCACTTCAGAGCCATCGCTGCGGTACATGTGAAGCCAGGTGTGGTCTTCGTCCAACGGGGCACCAGAGGGCACAGTGAAATTGGCCACCACTGTGCGAAGGGTGTCTCTGGCTGTTCCGGAGGGTGTCAGGGATACCGTTAACGGTTCGGCTTCCACGTACTGGAACACAAAGTCGCCCTCTAACACGTTTCCTGCCAAGTCCCGGAGCACGGCATGAACCCGGTACCACCCCAAGGTAGGGGTGTATGCGGGGTCAGGAACCCACACCAGGGTGCCCGTGTTGGGGGAGGTAGCGTGCACGTGTTTGACGCCAGGGATCCCTTGACCGTTGGGGGCCATGAGGAAGATCTGGGAGTTGTCAAAGTCAATCCCCGAAACCTCCACAGGCAGCCGAGAGGTGGAGGGGACCCGCGGAGTGGTCCGCAGAGCCTGCGTCTTTACAGAGGGTGAAGGATGTAGGGAGTGGGAGGTTTTGGCCGGGGCTGAGGGCCTCCATCCCGGTCCTTCGGCTATGAAAATGCTGCGGGTTAGGAGATCGGTGATCTCCACATACACGGAATCCGGGAAAACCGCGTGATACGTGCTGTCTCCAGGGAAAGCACTGGTGACTGAAGGAGCGACATTGTCGTAAACGAAGTGGGAAGTGTCAGGATTCTGGGGAAGGGTATTGCCCACCAGGTCCTGGGCGGCCAAGACGATGGTGTAAAGGCCGTCCTGAGCGCCCGTGGGGAGTAGAGGGGTGGAGAGGGTATAGAAGAGGGTATCGCCATGGTGGGAAAGGGAGCCGGGGATGAGGGATTGGTCGGGGCCGTAGAGGCAGAGCCAGGTGACGGAGGGGTCAAAGTTGATACCTGCGCCCGAGGGGGCATAGAGGACTGCGTACACCTGGTGGAGGGTATCGCTGACCGCTGCGCCGTCGGCGGGGTAGAGGAAGGCCTGAAGATGGACGGTGGGTAGGTAGCGGAAGGAGAAGGAGCCAGAGGTGAGATTGCCGGCGCGGTCGTAGATCTCGTAGGAGACCAGGTATTCGCCGTAGGAGGGGGTGTAGGCGGGGTCAAAGGACCAGGTGATGAGGCCGGTGCCGTCACCGTGATCTACGAAGTGCTTGGTGCCAGGGATACCAAGGCCGTTGGGATCTTGGACAGCGAGGATGGAGGTGGTGAAGTCAATGCCTCCCACGAATTGGACGCCGGGCACTTGATCGGAGAGGAAGAGGGTGACGGATTCAGGAGGCTGCACAAGAAGATCACCGGCGGCAGGGAAGCTCCCGGTAACGGTGGGGATGACGTTGTCGTAGATGAAGAACACGGTGTCGGGATAGGGGGTAAGGAGATTGCCGACACGATCACGGGCGTATACCAACACTTGGTAGCCCCCGTCGTTGGAACCATTGGGCAAGAGCGGGGGGTTCAACAGGAAGGTGAGACTATCCACACCATTGGACAGAAGGGAACCGCTTACCACGGTTCCATCTTCGGTGTAAACCTCCAGATAGGTGTACCCTGGGGTAAAGTCAATTCCCGAACCTGCGCCATCGGACAACGCGATCCGAAGGGTCCGCAGGGTGTCCCGGACGACACTCTGATGCCCGGGTTCAGAACCCACCAGGATCGGACCCTCCTGGTCAAAGTAAAACACGGAGTAAAGACTATCGCGGTTTCCTGCGTGGTCTTGGATAATGCTGACCAGCGAGTACCGGCCGGTAGCCGAGAGCGGTTGGTCCAATACCCACAGGAGGGTGTCTCCATGTACCTCTTTGTGGCCCGGTTGGAGGGCGCCCGAGGGGCCCAGCAGGAAGATCAGGGTTTGGGAGAAGTTGGTGCCCGAGGTTTCCCGCCCCGGCCGGGCATCAGATACCACCACGTACACCCGATCAATGGGCGTGGCGAAGGCGGTGTCGGAAGGAGGATACACGCTCAAGATCTGCGGAGCCTGGGTGTCATAAAGGAAGGTGGTGGTATCGCGCGTGATGTTGCCCGCTCGGTCTCGTACCTCTATGTAAGCGAAGTAGCGGCCATCATCCGAGCCATCGTTCTTTAGGGGTGGAATCGGGTTATAGATCAAGAGGGAATCCCCCAAAGGCAGGAGATTCCCCGGCACATCACCGTTGGGGCCCACCAACTGAAGGGTGCTGGTGCTGGCACTGGGGCCAGAGAGATTGTCCATAATGCGCACTCGGAACTGAGCCACATTGCTCTGCAGGGAGGAATCCCCTGGGTCTACCTCAAAGGAAGGGGGCGAGGTGTCAAACACGAACTTCAGAGAGTCCACCGTGGTGTTGCCCGCGGAGTCGTAAAGGGTGGCCTCCAGGGTGTAGAAATCGTCAAAGGTGCCTCCTGGCAGCAGGGGTTGGGTCAGCTCCAAGATGAGGGTGTCGGGATCGTGGAAGATCACACTCCCCGCCATGGAGGTTTCTCCCCGTTTCAGTACCAGGAAGGAATGGGAGAAGTCCACACCTGCCAGGTTATCGTTGACCCGAACCCAAGCCCGCCGAAGGGTGTCCACCTGCACACTGCCATCCGGAGGAAAGGCGTCTACCAGCGTTGGAGGTGTGCGGTCCACCACCACTCGGAGGGTTTCAGAGGGAACGCTGGGGTTCATCACGTCGTCGTAAGACACCACGAACAGGCGGTTATCGCCACCAGCGTACTCCACGGGAATGGCAAAGTGCCCGGTGATGGAGTCGGCCACAGTATCGGCGTAAAAGAGGTAGTTCTGATACAGCCGCACCAGGTTCCCTGGTTCCGACACCCCTTCAACGGTGTCAGCGGTAGAGCGGGTAGGAGAGGGCAGAGGGAACACTGAGGGCCGAGGGGGTGGTCGGTTGTCAATTTCAATAGGTGCCACCTCAAAGTCCATGTCGCCGGAGAGAGGATCAATGGCCTTGATCACTGCATAGTACGTAGAATCGGTCCCTTGGGAAAGGAAGTGGTTGGCGTCGTTTTTCCCATCAAATACGATGGCATGGGAACCACCACTAAGTCCTACGGAGTCCAAGAGGGTGCGCACCAGGTGTCCTTGATCAAAATGGGTGGGGGAGTTATAGATGCGGATCACCACATGGGCCGGCTCGGAGAGCTCAAACCGGAGGTCTGTGGCATCAAAAAGAAAGTCTTGGTTCTGAGGAGAGATCTTAGGCGGTGAGAAGTAGGCATTGGATACCTGAGTGGGAATGGAATTGGCAATGATCTGGCCGGTTTTCACCGTGGTGTTGTACGCTTCATCTTCCAAAAAGACTTTTACGTTGTACGCGCCATCAGGCAACGGGCCGGGGCCAAGAAGGGTGAAGTACCCTCC
>CAYOQK010000029.1:0-14696 GCA_964406105.1 uncultured bacterium
CATTTTGCAGGTTGAGGGTCCCTTCCAACACCTTCAGGCTGCCCGGTGGTGCTTGGTGAAACCGAAGACGAGAAGAGAGTGTGGCGGTGTATCCCGAGTTTTTCAGGAACCGGCCTTGGTTCAGGAACAGGGCGGAATCCGGGGCCGACAAACCCCCCTGGGCAAGCAGGAAGGTGGCCCCCGAATGGTTGATGAACAGGGAGTCCAAGTTTATCCCGATCGTGGAGTATTTTTCAAAGGTGCCGAAGTTCTCAAAGACGCCGTGAAGAGTTGCCGCCGTAACGTTGGCGAAGACGAACCGACCGGAGTTGTGGATCCCCTGGTGAACTGTGAGTAGTTCTCCGCTCTTCCACACCACGGTTGCACCCTCGTGGATCAGGAGATAGGCGATCTCCACGGAGCCATTGATGACCACCGAGTCCCCGGCCATCAGGATCACTGTATCGGTTGCACTGGGATAGGGAGGAGTGCCGTTACATAGGACCTCGCCCCAATTATTGGCGGTAAGGTTGTACTCGTTGTTCGGGCCGCACTCTCCCACCACACAGGTTTGGTACCAGTTGTGGCCACATCCTCCATGCCAGTACCATATCCGGGCATGGAGCCCTCCTGCGATCAGGGCCAACAGCAAACCCCCCAAAGCTGCCCTTCCTGCCTTCCCGAGCATTTTCCGCCTCCTGTGGTTGCCTCCTTAAGTTATAGGCCTGGAAAGCGAAGGAAGTCAAGGGAATCTTGCAATCCTCAGGGTTTTCGTGCACAATGGAAGCATGTGGCTCGCAATGATTTTGGCCTTGCCGTTCTTTGGTTCTACGCCCTCCCTATCGCAGGTAGGGCTTTGGCAGCCCCGATATTCCTTCTACGCTGGATACTCCTCCGCCTTTGGCAGCTTGGTGGGATCCCGCTTGGAATGGCAGCGGACAGACCAAGGCATCGGTTTTGCCCTTTCCCTGTGGCACACAGATCGGGCCACTTACGGAGGGTTTGACTTAACCGTTCAACGAGCGTTCCTGGGGGGAGTATGGGGGCTCCAGGTCCACTACTTGCGTTCCCTGGATACCCCGAGGCTGAGGGCCGGGCCCCGGGGGTTCCTGGGTCCCTGAGCGGAGGCGTTCTCACTGATCCTTTTGACAAGAGGGAGGGTTTCCATGGAGTTTAAAATCGGGCGGTTCACCTTTTGGCATTTTCAAACTCACCGGTTTGCACTGGA
Source organism: uncultured bacterium (assembly GCA_964406105.1). GTDB lineage: Bacteria > Hydrothermota > Hydrothermia > WGAB01 > WGAB01 > WGAB01. Next base: position 1,208 of record CAYOQK010000029.1, read on the forward strand.
CGGGGGAGCCATGTTTGGCGTGGTGCCCCGTGTTCTTTGGGAGAAAAAGATCCCTCCTGACGAAAAGAACCGCATTCCCATGGGCACCAACCTGCTCCTGGTGAAAACCGAAAAGGATCTCGTATTGGTGGACACGGGCTTGGGGGAACGGTGGGACGACAAGGGAAGGTCCATTTACGCCATTGAACCCCAAGACCCGTGGCAGCACCTTCCCTATGGTCCGGAGGATGTGACGGCTGTGATCCTCACCCACTTACATTTTGATCATGCCCGAGGAGCCGTGAACCGAGACCTCCAACCGGCCTTCCCCCGAGCCCAGTACTTTGTACAGCGCGATGACTTTTACGAGGCACTGCATCCCAACGAGCGAAACCGGGCCTCCTACTCCTCGGACGATTTCCTACCCTTGGGGAAGGCTTTGCATCTGCTTCATGGGGACCAAGAAGTGTTGCCCGGGGTGTTTGTGATCAAAACCGCAGGGCACACGGCGGGGCACCAAATTGTGCGGTTTGACACCGGAGAACGGGAGGTGTACTTCGTAGCCGACTTCATCCCCACCATCCACCACGCTGCCCTGCCTTACATCATGGCCTACGACCTGTACCCCATGGAGAGTTTGAGGAAAAGGAAGGAGTTGTACCCCCTTTTCATGGAACGGGAAGCCCTGTTGGTGTTTGAACACGATGCGGAACCCCGTCAGGGTTTTTTGACCTTTGACGGGAAGCGCCATAGCGTTCGGCTTTTTGAACCTTAGGAGGTGGAACATGGCAAAGACAACCTTTGCCGAGGAGATCTATCTGAGGGCCCTTACGGGTCGGATCATCGGCGAGCAGATGGTAGCAGAGTACAGCAAGGTGGCCTTTGTGTCGCCAAAGAACATCATTTGCTGCGCCATCAGTGCGGCAGCCGAGGCGGCTTACGTTATCCGCACCGGGGCCCGAGCAGCCCACTTCATCGCTGATCCGGACAACCTGACCCACATGGCTCGGGAGATCCAGAAATTCGGTCCCGAGGCCGTGGTGTTGATGTTCGGTGGTGAAACCCCCATTGAGGAAACCACCCGCCTTTTTATTAACACCCTTAAGGCCTTCGCCCATGAGGGGCTGGAGGCCGATCTGGTGGTGCACGTGCGGATCTTCGCCGCCGGTGGCTTACAGCAAGCTGTGCAGGATCCAGAGATCTTGAACTTCCTGAGCCGCAACGACATCTATGTGTACACCGCCGACCTGGACCGGGGGCTGTTCATCTACAACAGCCTGCACATTGAGCGGGATGGCAGTTTCCATCTCCACCGCATTGCCGAGTTCCCGGTTACTGTGGAACACGCGGACCTCTTAAACCGGTCGCTGCGGGACAAAACCCTGCAATGGGTGGATCTCTGATGGAAGGCCTGAAGTTCGTAGAGACCTTTACCCCGTATCTGCAATACGTGCACAGCGTGAAGGAGGTGGTGTTCCACGGTCGCAGCCGGTTCCAACAGGTGGACATTCTGGATCTCCATATCTTCGGCCGCACCCTGTTTTTGGACAACAAGATCCAGTCGGCTGAGGTGGATGAGTACATCTACCACGAGAGTCTGGTGCTCCCAGGGCTTGTGACCGTGGGCCGGCCTCGGCGGGTCCTCATTCTGGGAGGAGGAGAAGGCGCCACCCTGCGTGATGTCCTGCGATTCCCCTTTGTGGAACGCGCAGTGATGGTGGACATTGACGGGGAACTGGTAGACCTGGCAAAGCGGTACCTAAAGCCTTGGCACCAAGGAGCCTTTGAGGATTCCAGAACCGAACTCATCATTGATGACGCTCGGCGGTACGTGTTTGAAACCCGGGAGACCTTTGATCTGATCCTGAGCGACCTCACAGAGCCCGTGGAGGGTGGCCCCTCCCGTATGCTGTTTACCCTGGAATTCTACCAGAGGCTCCGGGAAATCCTCACCGACGGCGGGGTGTTGGTGGTGCAGTCCGGCAGCGCTGACCCTACCTATCTGGAGTTCTTCGCTTCCCTTGTGCGGACACTGGAAGAGGTGTTCCCCACGGTGAGGCCCTATTGGGCCTTCGTGTACTCCTTCCAGTCGCCCTGGGCTTTCACCCTGGCATCCTTAGGACGCGACCCCCTGAAAGTTCCGGAATCAGAGATCCAACAGGTGCTCAGCGAGGCGGGCTCTGGATCCCGGTTCCGGTATTACCACGCCGGCCTACATCACGCCATGTTCGCCCTGCCGGGCTATGTGCACGATGCCCTGAAAACACAAGGAAGGGTGCTGACGGATGAGAACCCCTTTGTTTGGGAAGCCTGAGCACTTCTTGATCACCGCTGGCCTGGGCACAGGGCACACCGACCTCACGGCCTTTGATGCCGCGCTCCTGAAGGCAGGGGTGGGCAACTATAACCTGCTGAAGGTATCGTCCATTGTACCTGCGGAAGCCCGTCAAGAGGCCCGTGTAACCCTGCCGTTGGGGTCCTTGCTGCCCATCGCCTACGGAAGCACCTGCACAGCAGAACCTGGAGTTCGGGTTACCGCTGCCGTTTCTCTGGCACTGCCCACCGAGGGCGAGGTGGGGGTCATCATGGAGTATTCGGGGAACTTGCCCGAGGACGAAGCGCGGTTGCTGGTGCGCCGAATGGCAGTAGAGGCTTTGGAAATCCGCGGCACTCGGCCCCGACTGGTCCTGGTGGAATCGGCTTCTGGCATCGCCGAGAACGGCCTGTGGACTTGTGCCTTCGCCGGCGTGGCCCTGTGGTAATGCCATGCTGGAGTACCGCGAGTTTCATAAACGGGGAAGTGGCCTGTTCCTGCGCCTGAAGGGGGTGCTCTACACCCACCAAAGCCCGTATCAGCGGATTGAGGTGCTGGACACCGAGGACTTCGGCCGCATGCTGGCCCTGGACGGTCTGGTGATGACCACCGAGGCCGATGAGTTCTATTACCACGAGATGCTGGTACACCCTGGGGCCGTGTTGGCCCCGCAACTCCAACAGGTGCTGATCATCGGAGGGGGCGACGGGGGTACCCTCCGCGAAGCGGCGAAATACCCGGAACCCCAGCGTTTGGTTATGGTGGAGCTGGACGAGGCTGTGGTTCGGGTGGCCCAGAGGTACCTGCCCAGTTTGGCCCGTGCCTTTGACGATCCTCGCTTAGATCTGCGGTTCATGGACGGCGCCCAGTACTTGGAAAGCACCGAGGAGACCTTTGATCTGATTCTGGTGGACTCGCCCGACCCCATTGGCCCTGCAGAGGTGCTTTTCTCGGAGTCCTTCTATGCCCGGGTGCGAGACCGTCTCCGCCCCCAGGGCATCTTGGTGGCCCAAACCGAATCGCCGGTGTACCACCGCGACCTCATTGAAGCCACGGCACGTCGCCTCCGGGCCCTGTTTCCCACAGTGCTCTTCTACACGGCACCTGTGCCCACCTACCCCTCAGGGTTTTGGTCCTTTGCCCTGGCCACCCACCTCCCCCGCCAGGAACTCCGGCCTCGTAGGCCCGCCCCGGAGGGGCTGAAATGGTTCCACACCGGGATGATTCCTGCGGTGTTTGACGCCGTCCCGGCCTTCATGAAACAGCCATGAGGATCCACTTGATGGGGCTCGCTTACGAAGGGCCCGAGGATTTTTTGAAGGGCACAGCCATGGCTCCCTCCCGGCTCCGTTGGGCCATGGAGTCCATTGAAGACTACAGCGTGTACCAACGGCGTTTGGTGCCCCGATACCAGGACCATGGCGACGTGTACCCCGAGGGAGCCACCCCGGAGGCGCGACTCCAAAGCCTCACGCAACAAGTCGCCTCTCGGCTCCGCCCGGGGGAACGGTGGTTGTTCTTGGGAGGCGATCACGCTGTGACCTATGCCACCGTTGCCGCCCTTTTGCCCTTGTATCCCCAACTCACGGTGGTTCACCTGGACGCTCACCTGGATCGCCGTGAGACCTTTGAGGGCAACCGCTGGTCGCACGCCACCGTGATGAAACGCCTCCAGGACCTCTTGGGAGACCCCCATCGGATCCACACCCTGGGGTACCGGTCACGGGCGCCCGAAGAGCCAGAAGAAGGGGTTCCGTTCCAGGTTTTAGAGCCCCTACGCCAACTTCTTCCCCAGTTGCGGTTCCCAGTGTATCTCACCCTGGACCTGGACGTGCTGGATCCCTCGGAGTTCCCAGCCGTGGGGAATCCCGAGCCGGGTGGCATCACGTTCCAGGAACTCCTGGAGGCGATCCAATTGCTCAAGGGCCTGCTCGTTGCCGCTGATGTCGTGGAATACAACCCCCTGGCCTCAGGGGCCCTGTTCCCCGCGGTTACCGGAGCCCTGCTGATCCGTGAGTTGTTGATCCTGTTGGATGCTCATGGAGAACCCGAGATTTCTGGGTGATGCCACTGTAGGAAAACTCGTCCGCTATCTGCGGGCCCTGGGCCTGGATGCGGCCTGGATGAACACAACCCAGCCCAATCCCTTGAAACGCCGAGCCCTTCAGGAAAACCGCATTCTGTTGACCCGGAAAGTGGCCCTTCAATCGCTCACGGCACAAGGGGTGCAGGTTCATCTGCTCACCACCGAGATCCCCTGGCAACAGGTGCGCGAGATCCTGCGCATGTACCGGCCACGGCTCCATCCCTTTAGCCGCTGCATAGAGTGCAACGTTCCCCTACAACCGGTGCCGCGGGAAGAGGCCAAAGGCCACGTGCCGTACTACACCTGGCGTACACAACCGCGGTTTTACCGATGCCCCTCCTGCGGGCGCTTCTACTGGCCGGGTACCCATTTGCAGGCCATGGATCGCCGGTTCCAAGAGTTTTTGGGCGACCTGTATCATAAGCCCCAAAGAGTAGAAGAAGGAGGCAAGGAATGATCTCCATGGTTTTCCTCAGCACACTCCTGGCCCTCACCGTCCAGGTGGAGGTGATCAACGGAACCCGCCCTGGGAAACCCATCCCCGACGGCTATGTGAGGCTCCACGTCCTTTCTCCCCACGGCAACCTGATGTACACGGATAGTGCCCGCACCCACCAGGGCAAGGCCACCTTTCAGGTAGAAAAGGAACACCTGTTTGGAGTGGCCTCGTTTACCTACGCAGGCCAAACCTTTTACTCGGAACAGGTGGCCCTGGAAGGGAACCCAACCCTGGAAATCCAAGTGTACGAACCCTCGGACGATCCCGGTCCCTTGTCCTATGGTCGGTTCCACATGGTGCTGATCCCCCTCGGCAAAGACACCCTCTACGTGAACGAGATCCAAACGATCCGATACGATTCCGACTACATGTACGCAGGAGATGCCCCAGCCCTGGTCATGCCGTTGGAGCCGGGGGCTGGCGTGGGCTTCCAACCCTTGCTGCCGGCTCAGGAGGACCTGTGGCTGGTGGTGAACGACACCGTGTACTTCACCGGACGCGTGCCGCCAGGATCCCAAACCGTGGCCTTTGCCCTCCATCTGCCCTTCAAAGGCTCCAAGACCCTGGTGCAGGTGCTGCCGGATACCCTGGAACAGGTGGACGTGTTCGTATCCCCCCTACTGGAAGTCACCCACAGCAACCTCCAGAGCCAGGGCCAGCAGGCCTTGGGCGGAAGTGTGTTCAACCATTACACCGGCCAAAACCTGGACCGAGTGGAGATTACCGTCGCCATGGCGGGTGCCGCTGCTGCCGGGGGGCCGCCGTGGATCCTCATCCTTGGGGGCCTCATCGTTTTGGTGCTGCTGATCCTTGTGATTCTGCGTGCCCGGCGAAGCGGTGAGGAGCAGCCCCCGGCGGAATGATCGCTGCTGACGAGTTCCGCGACCTGATCCACCGAGTCCTGGCGTCTCATCCCGTGGTTCGGGTGCTACGTCACGCATTGCACCAGGTGCAACAGCCGGGGTTCCTGGTGGGAGGGGTGGTGCGGGATCTGTGGCTGTACGGCCAAAGGGCCGATCCCCGAGCTTTTGATATGGATCTGGTGGTCCTGGGCTCCCCCCGCCCTCTGGTGCGGACCTTGGAGCAGCAGGGCTTCCGCGTGGTTAAGGCCTCTCCCTTTGGTACCTTCAAACTGAAGGGTCCAAAGGGCTCGCTGGATGTGGCCATGGCCCGCACCGAGACCTATCCGGAACCGGCGGCTTTGCCCAAGGTTCAACCCGCCCACTCTATAGAGGACGACCTGGCCCGACGCGATTTCACCATCAACAGTATGGCCCTGGAACTATGGCCGGAGTTTGGCCGTCACCACGACCCCTTTCAGGGTTTGCGGGACCTACAGGAAGGGTGGATCCGTGTGTTGCACGAGGGGAGTTTCCGGGACGACCCTACCCGAGCCTTCCGCGCCGTGAGGTACCGCCTTCGGTTTGGTTTCCAATACGCTCCTGAGACTGTCCGGGAGTTTGTGCACGCCCGAGCGGTGATGGCTCGGCTGACCTTTGAACGGATCCAGAGCGAGATCCTGAGGATCGCCCAGGAACCCCACCCCGCCCGATGCATGCAAGAGGTGGCTACCCTGGGCCTTCTGGAGGCCTATCGCCCGTCCTGGAAAGCCCATCCGGAACTGTTGCAACGGTTGTCCTCGGTGTCGCTGGAACCCGAAAGTGAGTGGCCTGTGCTCCTCGTGCCCTTCCTTTTCCACCATCCAGGGGAGGTGGACCGGCTTCCCCTGAAACGCTCTGACCGGCAGCTGCTCAGGACCCTGCTCCAAATCCTGCAGGAACCCAAGCCCCATGACTTGGCCGAGGCCTTTGACCGCTACGGCCATCTGCCACCCCGGTGGCTGGAACTCGCGAGCATTCTGACGGGCTGGGAAACGCTCCGCCGGTTGGGGCAAAGGCTTCGGGAGATCCGGCCCTGTTTGCGCGGCGACGACCTGCAAAACCTGGGCCTCCAAGGACGCCAGGTAGGGCAACTCCTGCAAGAGATCCGGAAACAGTGGGTTTTGGGGCGTATCCGGTCCTGCGAGGAGGAACACCGTTGGGTCCGTCAACGCCTGGAAACGGGAACCCCCCAAAACGGTGGCTGGTGATTGCCAACCCTGCAGCCGGCCAGGGTCGGGTGCGCAAGGCCCTGCCCCGGCTGGAGCAAACCCTTGCCGATCTGGGGGTGTCATACCAACTGGTGGTGACCTCCGGGCCAGGAGAGGCGAAGCGATGGGCCGAGCGCTTCCGGGAGGCGGACGTTGACCTTGTGGCCGCTGTCGGTGGGGATGGCACCGTGCGCGAGGTGGCCACGGGATTGCTCCATGCTGAGGTTCCCCTCTTGGTGGTGCCCTTGGGTTCGGGCAACGACTTTTCCCGTGTGGTGAACTGCGACCGGCCCTGGCTCCAGGTGCTTCGCTCGCCCTGGAAAGGCACGTCCCCCCGCTGGGTGGACGTGGGATACGCCGAGATGGATCATGGCTCGGAGGTGTTTGTGAACGGAGCCGGCATCGGCTTTGATGCCTGTGTGGTGGAAAACATGCCCCGGTTTCGCGTGCTTAAGGGAGACCTGTGGTACTTGGCCACTGTGATCTACACCTTTTTTGGCTTTCGGCCACCCCGACTGGAGGCCCAGGATCCCCACGGCCAAGTGGTCCACCACGGGCCCGCTCTGCTGTTCTCCGTGGGCAACGGACAGTACTTGGGTGGTGGATTCCATCTCTTTCCCCGATCCCGGTTAGACGATGGTTTGCTGGATATCTCCGTGGTGCAGCCGTTGAGTGTGATCCAGTTCGCCCGGAAACTCCCCAAGGTGTTCAAGGGCACCCATCTACAGGAACCCGAGGTGTCTTACCACCAGCTCTCTGAGGTTCTCGTGTCCTTAGAGCGTGCTTATCCCATTCAAATGGACGGGGAGTTGCCCGGCCGGAGCCGTTCCTTTCGCTTTGGGCTGCTGCCCCGAGCCCTTCGGGTTTGGTGGGGCTGCGGTGGGCAGGCAGAGACAACGCCTTAGGTGGGAATCGTCCCGGCAGAGTTCAGTGTCCCCACAGGGCCGAGGGGCTTCAGGTTTGGCCCCTGGGGCTACCCAAGGAAAGGGTGGAAATGGCCTCAGCCGCAGGGCTGAGGCCTGCTTTTGGAGGTCAGTAGAGGGGGATCAACCGGCAGGGGCGTAGTCTTCAAACAGCCGTTCACGTGTGACGCGTTCAAACAAGGCGTCTAAGGCTTCGCGCAGGGGCAAGAGAACCACCTCGGTTTCTCCGCACTCGCACCGGTAAATGCCAGGTTGAACCTCACGAACACCGGTTTTGCACACTGGGCATACTGCAGCGTGGACGTGGTGAGGGGTGGCCTGCCGTTCGTGAAACCCCACCTGCTCGTAAACCTCCTGCAGCTTCTTCATGGAGTCCAGGAAGGGGGTGAAAAACTCCTCTGGAAAGGTCAGCCCCTGTTCCGTGGGCACCATTTTGCCGCTTTCGGGATCCAATTGGTACAAACGAATATCCAACAGCCACCGGCCGTCTTTCCGTTTTCGGTATACCCGAAGTTCTCCTTTTCCAAACTTCCCGGAATACAGCAGTTCCGGCATTGCTCTCCCTCCTTTTGGCTCAATTTTAAAGGTAGCCCTCCTATGGGAGGGGACGCTCGGTTTGGGGCTCTTGGATGCTTGGGCCAGGCAGGGGGCTGGCTTAAAGGTTTGGTGGGGGCTCACCGGAGGCTTTTGGCCGCTGATCGGTGCACCCAGCGGAACACCAGGTCGCGGCGGAGGCGCTCGCGGGTTCCTTCCTGCCGTTCCAAGAGCACATGCTGGGGTTCCAGAACAGCACTGATGTATTCCGGCCGCTGTTTCAGCCACAGTTTCAGTCGTTCCAGATCCAGGAGGTTCCGAGCCGCTTCGGGCAACGGTCCAAAGCGGTCCTGGAGTTCCAGTTCCAGATCGTCCAGCTCTTCCAGGGTTTCGGCGGAAGCGATGCGCCGATAAAAACTCACGCGCACGTGGGGCTCCTGGATGTACTCTTCGGGGAGATATGCCTCCACGCCGGGTTGGATTCGGGGGCCAGATGCGTCAGCGATCTCCTCGCCCAGCATCTGCCGAAGGGTTTTCTCCAGGAGGGCAAAGAATAGATGATACCCCACATGGCGGGCATGTCCGTGTTGTTCCAACCCCAAGAGGTTGCCGGCCCCGCGGATTTCCAGATCGGCCAGGGCGATCTTGAGGGAGGCCCCCAGGTGACGGTACTGTTGAATCGCCCGAATCCGGGCGCGGGCCCGTTCGCCCATGCGTCGGGGCACAAAGAAGTACGCATACGCCTGCACCGTGGACCGCCCCACCCGCCCCCGGAGTTGGTGCAACTCGGCCAGGCCGAAGAGGTGGGCGTTCTCCACGATCAGGGTGTTGGCCCGAGGGAAGTCCAGGCCCGATTCCACGATGGAAGTGCTGAGCAGAAGATCCAACTCGCCCAGGTAGAACTGCAGGAACACCTCTTCCAACTCGGACTCTCGCATGCGTCCGTGGGCAATCCCGATTCGCAGGTCTGGGAGCATTTGCAAAAGCCGCGTTCGGATGGCCGGGAGCGAGGCGATCCGGTTATGGATGTAAAACACCTGTCCGCCGCGAGCACGCTCACGGAGGATGGCCTCCCGGACCACATCAGGGTCGTACACCCCAACATGGGTTTCCACCTCTTGTCGGCCGACGGGCGGGGTTTCAATGGTGGACAGGCTGTAGATTTTCCCCAGGGCGGCGTAAAGGGTGCGGGGAATGGGGGTGGCCGTGAGCCGTAGGGTGTCCACCGTGATGTAGCGTTGTCGGATCTTCTCCTTTTGCAGGACTCCGAATCGGTGTTCCTCGTCAATGATCAAGAGCCCCAGGTCCTGGAACTCCACATCATCTTGGAGCAAGCGATGGGTGCCAATCACAATGTCCACTTGGCCCGTGCGGAGTCCCTTCAGGATTTCGAGAACCCGGCTGGCTGGTGTGAGGCGAGAGAGCATCTCCACCCGCACGGGCACGTCCTGGAGCCGGCGACGAAAGGTTTGGTAGTGTTGCAGGGCCAGAATGGTGGTGGGTACCAAAAGGGCCACCTGTTTGCCGGCAGAAACGGCCTTCACAGCGGCACGGAGAGCGATCTCGGTTTTGCCAAAGCCCACCTCTCCCGCCACCAATCGGTCCATGATGTACGGGGATTCCATGTCGCGCTTTACCTCTTGGAGGGCGCGCTCTTGGTCTGGAGTCAGGGGATAGGGGAAAGAGAGCTCCACCTCGCGCACCAATTCGTCGTCTTTGGGGAAGGCAAAGCCCCGTTTCAGGTGTTTGAGGGCATGGAGGTTCACGATCTCCTGGGCGTACCCCCAAAGGGCGTCCTGCAGCTGTTGGAGCCGACGTTGCCAATGTCCTGAGGAGAGGGAGGACAAGGCCGGAGGCGCGGAACCGGGGGTGGTGTAGCGGTACACCTCGTGCATTCGGTAGGTGGGCACCAGCACGCGTCCATCCCGGTATTCCAAGACCAGGCAATCGTACACTGCGTGGCCCTCTCGCACCTGTTCCAGGCCGGCAAACCGAGCGACGCCGTACTCCGGGTAAACCACATAGTCACCCGGCATCAAGGTGCTTGGGTCCTCAATTCGTTCTCCCAGATCTGGGAGGTCCAGATCTTGGCGGGGTCTTCGTTCGCGGATCTCCATGTCCGAGAACAGGGCGAGTTGGAGGTCAGGCAGCAGGGCACCGGTGAAGAACCCGCCGCGTTTCACGGCCACGCCAAAAAGGTCGCGGTATGCTGGATGGTGTTTTTCACGAGGGCTAAAGAACACCACCTCCAGGCCCTGATCGCGGGCGGCTTCCACGGCCGATTTCAAGCGTCGCCAGTCGCCCACAAAGGGGGGATTGGTGCGGTATACGAGACTCTGAGTCCTTTGGAACTCCAAGATCCGAAGGCCCTGCGAAGTGCCGCCGGGCTCTGGAAGATGGGCCTGATTCAGGGTTTCCACGGAACGCTGACTCTGGGGATCAAATCGGCGGATGGAGGCGATTTCGTCGTCCCAGAGTTCCAGCCGTAGGGGCAGAGGATCTCCGGGGAGGAAGAGGTCCAAGATTCCGCCCCGAAGGGCGAACTGGCCAGGGGCGACAACAAAGGACACCCGTTCAAAGTTCAGCGCTTCCAGTTCTTCCAAGAGCTGGGATAGGGGTAGGGTTTGGCCCACACGGTAGGTTCGGCGACGGTGTCGCTGTGCAAGGGCTTCAAAGTCCTCCAGATGTTCGCGGGGCACCAGGAACACGGGCACCGGGGAAAAGGCGCGGGTGGGCGAGAACACCTCGGCGGTGATCCCGAAGGCCCGAAGGCTCTCCCGGAGCAGCCGAGCCTCACGGGGGGAGTCCACCACGAGGGCCACGGGTTTTTCCGGAAAAGCCACCAGGAAAAGGGTAATGAGGGAATCGGGCCATCCGGGATCCGGAGCGGGGATCTCCCGGAGCAGGGCCTCAAGGCGATCCATGCGCACGGGCGCTACGCATTGCCTCCAGGAGTTCAAACTCCTTGATGGCCTTCAACAGGTTTTCCAAAAGGACCCGGTGTTCCGGATCCACGTCATTGTAAAGATCTGGATGTTCGGAGAGGATTTTGGCCAGCGCGCGGGCGGCCTCGTTTCGCACGGTGTAGTTACGTTCGTGCAAGAGCTTCAGCAGGGTAGGCACTGCCCGAGTGCTCCGGATCTCGCCGGCCACATAGGCTGCGGCCGCCCGAACGTACCAATAGCCTTCATTGAGCATGGGCAGAATCTCGTTTTCCACGAGTTCCCCAAAGGTTGCCAGTACCTGGGCTGCGCGTTCCCGCACGTGCCAGCTATCGGAGTAGAGGAGGGCCAAGAGGCGTCCCCGATCGCCCCGTTCGCGAAGCAGTTCCACGCCCTTGATCCGTTCCACCAGATCTTTGGACTTCAAGAACTGCTCTACGATGTCGCGGGACTCTCCAGAAGAGCGCTGGCCCATGCTTTCAAGCCTCCTTTGAGTTCCTCCAGCCCTTCACCCGTAAGGGCCGACACCCGGTACACCGGTACGCCTGGCTCAGCCTGAAATTGTACAGCCTGGGGGTTGGGTACCAGATCAATCTTGTTCAACACCACCAATCGGGGTTTGTCCAACAGGGCGGGGTTATAGGCGGCCATTTCGCGTTTCAAGATCTCGTATGCTCGTTGGGGATCCTGGGAGATGTCCAGCACGAACACCAAGCCCCGGGTGCGTTCAATGTGCCGTAGGAAGTCAATCCCCATGCCCTTGCCCCGGTGGGCGTCTTCAATGAGGCCGGGAATGTCCACAAGGGTGATACGCCAGGTTTCGTCTTGGTAGAGCCCCAGGTTCGGGGTAATGGTGGTAAAGGGATAGGCAGCCACTCGGGCTTCGGCTCCGGTTAGGGCTCGGAGAAGGGTGGATTTCCCTGCGTTGGGTAGGCCCACGAGGCCGATGTCGGCCAGGAGTTTGAGTTCCAGCCGCAGGTGTTTCACCTCCCCGGGTTCTCCAGGTTCGGCGATGCGGGGAGCCCGGCGGGTAGGGGTGGCAAAGCGGGCATTGCCGCGGCCACCGCGGCCACCACGAGCCACCAACAACTTCTGGCCCGGCTTCAGGATTTCGCCGATGACGCGGTTCTCCAAGTCGTCGTACACCACGGTGCCCAGGGGAACCCGGATCAGGAGGTCTCGGCCTCGGCGACCCGTGCGGTTATTGGGACCACCGGGCCGACCATCTTCGGCTTTGAAATGGTGCTTGTACTTGAAGTCCAGTAGGGTTTTGAGGCCAGGATCGCCCACAAGGTACACATGGCCACCTCGTCCGCCGTCGCCGCCGTCGGGCCCGCCCCGCGGCCGGTACTTCTCCCGGTGGAAATGGACCAGGCCATCGCCGCCCTTGCCGGCCTCCACCGTGATTCGCACGCGATCCACAAACCAACGTTCCTTCATAGGGAAGATCTCAAAGAAGGCGGTGGTGATAAGTGAGGGCCAGGCCCGCAATTAACCCCTTGTTCTTAAGGGGGAGCCCGGCCTGGGTGCCCAGGGAGAGTAAAAAATCTACAGCGCCGATGCGGCGTTGCACACGAAGGATCATTCCAGGGCCTTGGATACCGGCCCACACCCCCCGTAGCGTGAGCCAAAGATGGTGCATGGGTTGGAGTCGGAGCTCCCCTCCCACAGCCCAGTTGTTGATGTTGGGCAGGGAGGAAAACAGGAGTTGCCGAAAGTCCAAGCGTGCTCCCCAGTGTGATCTCGCGATCTCCGCGTACGCACAGGCCTGCACGGGCAAAAAGAGGTTCTGCTGGGTTTGGTAGTCCTCCAAGGCCTCGCGTTGGGTTTGGTTGATGTAGGAGGAGTCTGCATAAAAGAGTTGGTGCACCACACGAAAGTCCCGCCAGCGCATCACCCCGGGAAAGTCGCCCAGCGATCCCCCCAACCGGAACCAGGGGGTAAGGTGTGCCTCTATCCCCCCGGCCAAGGAAAGGCCATAGCCGGTTTTGCTGGTGGCTGTGCGGATTTCCACCTCGGAGGTCAGGCCTTCCTGATCGGTGTACAGGTATCCGCGCACTGTGTCCACCAAGTCCAAACGGTTGCCGATCAGCATGGAAACCCCTAAGGCGGCCCGCAAGGGT
>CAYOQK010000030.1:0-28926 GCA_964406105.1 uncultured bacterium
TGGGGGGCAAAGGGGATCACCGCCAAGGGCAAAAGGGCCATCACCGCGATGATGCCAGGGGCCAGCAGGTAGAGCCAGCGGTTGCTCTGGGGGAAGATGACCTCTTCCTTGAACACCAGTTTGATGAGATCTGCCAGGGGTTGCAGGAGCCCAAAGGGACCCACCCGGTTCGGGCCATACCGCTCCTGGAAATACCCGGCCAACTTCCGCTCGGCCAGGACCAGGTATGCGGCCGCTCCCAGAACCCCACCAAAAACAATACCGGCCGTGATGAGAAAGCCGAAAAGGGGATGATTCAATGCAATCTCCCTGTTAGAACCGCCCTATTTTAGGGTTCCACTCCCAGGGGGTCAACCGATTTCGGCCCCTTTCGCGGCACCGGTAAAATCTGGAATACCATGAGCACCCCGGACTTTGTGCCCTTCTCCGAGCTGGACACCCTGTTCATCGCCCGGGAACTGCAAAACCTGCGGGGACGACGGGTGGAAGCCCTGGTCCGCCTTACCGACACGGAACTGGTGCTCCTCCTGGAGGGTGGTTCTGCGGTGCTGATCTCCACACACCCTCAACGATACCGGGTGCACCAGATCACCCAGGTGCAGGGGCTGGGCAGTCCCATCGCCGCAGGGGAATCCCACTTGAAGGGCCTCCGGCTCCATCGCATCGCCGTGCCCCGGGGCGAACGCATGCTCCTTTTGGAATTCGTCGGAACCAGCCGCCTGGGTGAACCCATCAGCCGGGTCCTGGCGGTGGAACTCATGGGCAAGCACAGCCAGGTGGTGCTCTTGGGGCCTGACCGCCGCATCCTTTGGACCCTCAAAACCGTCACCCCCCAGCAATCCCGGGTGCGGAGCCTGCAGGCGGGGGGCACGTACCAGCCACCACCGGCCAAGCCCTGGAGCCTCACCGATCCCCAGCGCAACCCTGAGGCCCTGCGGCACCATGCCCCTCGGGTGTTCCCCGTGCCCTCGGGAGAGGACCCCGTGGCCTTCCTGGGCACATACCTCCAGGCCGCTCTGCGTGCCCCACAGCCCGGCCTCTATCGGTGGCAAGGGCGTTGGATGGTGCTGCCCCACCCTGTGCCTGGGGTGTCCTTGCACCAGGCAACCCCCAGCCACTCTGCAGCGTGGGAACTTCTGATCCGTCAGGTGCAGGCCCCAGGGGCTCCAGGGGAACCCTCTCGGGTGGTCCAGCGACTTCGGCAGGAACTCACACGCTTGGCCCAGTACGAGAGGTGGAACCAGGTGGCCGAGGCGATCCTGCTTCGGCGGAGCGAATTGCTCCAGACCGGCACCCTGCGGATTGCTCTCCCCGACGGCACCGAAGAAACCGTTACCCTGGAGCCCGGCGAAACCCCTGAGGGCCTGGCTGCTCGGTACCGGGAGCAGGCTGCCCGGTGGCGACGGGGCTATGAGAAGGTTCGTCAGCGGCTCCAGGTGTTGGCCTCCTCTACCACGCCCCCGTCGCCAGAGCCCCGGACTTCCGAAGCCCCTGCCTCCTCCTCCCCGCGGTACCACGTGTACCGTTCACCTTCGGGCTTCCCGGTGTACGTGGGCAAGAACGCCCGAGGCAACGAGGAGATCACCTTCCACCGAGCCTCACCCGACGACTACTTTTTCCACGCCCGGGGGGTGCCAGGCGCCCACGTCATCCTCAAAACCGGCAAACAACGGCCCTCAGAGGCCGACCTGGTGTTTGCTGCCCGCTTGGCGCTCCAGCACTCTCGGGCCGCTGCCGACGGCAAAGGTGAGGTGGCCTACACCCAGGTCAAGTACCTCCGAAAACCCCGGGGCGCAGCCCCAGGCCTGGTGATCCTCACCCGGGAAAGGGTGCTTCAGGTTCGTCTTTGATCCCGCGGCTACCCCAAACACCCGCAGGCCCAGGCCCCTGGGCTTGACGTTTGGAAGGAAACCTGATATAATTAAAGCAGGAAATCTGAGGGGATAACCCAACAGGAGGTGAAACCATGGCAGATCTGGTGAGATGGGATCCTTTCCGGGACCTGGAAACCCTGCGTGATGAGGTGGAACGGGTGTTTGACACCTTCTTCGGTCGCCGCGGCCTGGTGGGCCGTGAGCCGGTGTTCATCCCTGCTATTGATGTGGAGGAAACCGACGACGCCTTCATCGTGCGGGCGGAACTCCCGGGGATGAAGAAGGAGGACATCAAACTCACCATCACCGAGGACTCTCTGACCATCTCGGGCGAGCGGAAGCGCACCAAAGAGGAAAAGGACAAGGTGTACCACCGCATGGAAATCGCCTACGGCAAGTTCGTGCGAACCATTGAGTTCCCTGTGGACGTGGATCCCACCAAGGCGAAGGCGGTGTACAAAGACGGGATCCTGGAAATCACGATTCCTAAGTCCGAGCGGGCCAAGCCCAAGGAAATTGAGATTGAGATCAAGTAAGGGGAGCACCCCTTCGGGCTTCGGGCGGCAACCCGCGGGTTGCCGCCCGTTTTACTTCTCCGGTTGCAGGGCCTGCCAAAACGCCTCTTCCGGCTGGATGACCAGATCCAACTCCGGCACCAGGAGATCCGGCAGGGGGTCGTTAAGGCGCACCGCATCCTTGGCCGTGGTCACCAGGTAGCGGGCACCGGTGCGTTCCCGCAACCGGTGCAACCGATGCAAGTCCTTGAGAGTGTACCAGTGGTGATCCAGGAAACACCGCATGCCCACGATCCGAGCCCCCACCCCCAAAACCGACGCAACGAAGCTCTCGGGCTCTGCAATCCCGCAGAAGACCACTACAGGCACCTGGCTAAGGGCCTGCTGGGGTAGAAGGCGGCCGGTGGCCACTTCGCGGAAGCCAGCCAGGCGGTACTGGAGAAGGAACACAGGCGTCCCAGGGATCTCGGCCACCTCCCGAATCCTGCGGTTCTTGTAGTTCACCACCACGAGATCGGCCCGGCGGACCGCGGAAAGGGGCTCTCGGAGGGGCCCTGCAGGCAGCAGCCAGGCGTGAAAATCCTCAGGCACCAAGAGCAACACCTGCCGGTGGGGGCGAACCCTCAGGTACTGGAAGTTGTCGTCCAACAGGGCCACGGTTGCCCCTCGGTCGGCCGCGATCTGGAGCAAGGTTTCGCGGCGTTTTCCCACCAGCAGCCAAACTCTCCGATCCAAGCGGGTGTACAGCAGGTACGCCTCGTCGCCCACGTCCTTCACCGATACCGAGGCCTGGGGAGGAACCACCTGGAGCCCTGACCCGCGGCGACGGAACCCGCGGGTCACGATGGCCACCGAGTGCCCTTCTCTGAGGAATCGTCGGGCCAGCCATTCCACCAGCGGGGTTTTGCCGGTGCCTCCGATCCGCAGGTTGCCCACCCCGATGGTGTACAGAGGAGGGGTAAACACGCCACGCCAGCGTTGCCAGGCTTGGTGCACCTGAAGGCCTGCCCAGTAGAGGGGCACCAAGGGGGCCAGGAACCAGCGGAGAGCCTTCAAGGAAGCACCACGATTTTGGTGATGTTCCGGCCGTCGGGGGCAGCCCGCAGGAAGTACACCCCTGCAGGCAAATCCCGGGGCAGAACCGCTTGCCCCTGGGTGGGTTGCACCCGGATGAGGGGCACCTCACCCCACCGTCGGCCGTCGGCCCGGAAGATCTCCACGGCGCGGGTACGGGGGGAAAGTCCCCACACCCTCAGGGGATCCCCACCCCGGGCAGGGTTGCGGGCAGTCCATACCCAGGGGTGAAGCAGGGGACGGAAGGTCACGGTCATCAATCGGGGCAACGAGAACACCACGGCCCCTCCCTGGTACGTGAAGGGAATCCGGGAGGAGTCCGGTACTTGGGGCACCACAGGCACCGGTGTTTGGTATCGCACCCTTACGGGGCCCGGCACCCTCCCCTTCAGGTCGTAGGTGGCGTTTCCCCGTTCCACACAAAGGGCCAGCCGAGGGGCTGTTCCGCCCGGAGGGATGTCCACTTCCAAACGGCGGTCGGGGGATACCAGGCGTGCGCCCTCTGGGCCTACCCAAGCGGTGCGGAAGGTCAGCGTGATCTCGCCCCAGTTGCCGGCGGGGTCGCGGCCCTTCACCCACAGGGTCAGCACCCCGGTGTCCACCACCACGAAATCGGCCTTATAGGTTTGCCGATCCACATCGCGGAAAACCAGGGGGTACACCAAACTGTCGGGGGTGATCACGGCGGCGCTCTCCGGAGGCAGATCGCCACCGGCCAAGGGTTCCGACGCCACCACCCAGATGTCCAGGTTCCGCACCAGGTAGGGGTTGGGCAGCAAAGACACCTCAAAGTCTGGAGGCACGGAGTCGTTGAGGGTGTAATACCGCACCACGGCCTCTTGAATGTAGTCGTAGTCGGGGTCCAGGTACCATTGGGGCTCGTTGGGAAACCGGTACATGTTGGTGCCCTGGGCCCCCTCGTCCAGCACCGAGGTGGGAGGGCCTGGAGTGATCTCCAAGTGGCCCACCCAGAAAGGGGTTTCCAAGGCCAGGGAATCCACGGGCACCTCCAGGTAGCCCAGGCTATCGGGCCCCAAGGTGATGGAGTCTACCCAGGCCAACAGGGGCGCACCCGGTTGCCCCCCTTCATCGGCCCATACGAACACGCTGCAGGGTTTGGTGTGGGCCGTGAGGGAATCGTAGTTGTAAAAGAGAAAACGCAGGGTCAGCAGGGAACAGGGGGCCTCCGGCCGCAGGCGAGTGGCCTCGTAGAGCACCTGGTACTGGGGATCATCGGAGTACAGGAACACGTCACCGTAGGGGTTCCGCAGGGTATCCAGGGTGGGGCCTGTGCCGGAATCGCCGAGTACATAGGCTAAAGCGGCCGCCGCATCCACCAAGCCGTGTCCATACTCTGGGTCCCAGCCTGGCGGCCCCAGGTCGCGGGCAGAGTTCAAAAGTGCGGCCTTGGCCTCCTGGGGTGTGGCTCCCACGGAAAGGAGCAGAGCGGCCACGCCCGCCACATGGGGGGCCGCCATGGAGGTGCCCACCTTGTACACGAAGGCAAAGGTGTCCACGTGTACCACGGAATCCCCCACGGGGGCGTAGGTTTGCTGTAGGATCCCGGGTACGGTGTCTGTGGGGTAGCCGCCGGGGGCCACCAGGTCCAGCGCTTGCCCATAGCAGGAGTAGGGGGCTCGCTGGAGGCTTTGGTTCACCGCGCCCACAGCCAGCACCTCGGGAAAGGCGGCGGGGTACCACACCGAGGAGTCGCCGCTGTTGCCCGAGGCGGCCACCAGCAGAACCCCTGCAGAATCGGCTTGTTGCAGGGCCGCGTGAACCACGGTGGAGGAATCCGGAGAGCCAAAGCTCATGTTGATCACCTGTACCCCCTGCTGCAGGGCATAAGCGATGCCCTCCACCACCCAGTCGTCGGCCACCACCCCTTGGGCACTGGCCACCTGAACGGGCACGAGGGTTGCCCCGAAGGCCACCCCGGCGGTGCCGTAGGCGTTGTCCGTGCTCTGGGCAATGATGCCGGCCACATGGGTGCCATGGCCGTGCTGATCGTTGGGATGGAAATCGTTGTGGACCGCATCGTAGCCGCCGGCAAACGGGGTTTCGGCCAGATCCGGGGCCTGATGGTACCAGCCATCACTGGAGGCCACTTCGTCCCGTTCGTATTCTGGGATCTCGTAGTCTTCAAAGGCCACACCGGAATCCAGGATCCCCACCTTCACCCCAGCGCCTGCAGTGGGAGCCTGGTCCCAGGCCTCGGGCATGTTGAGCACCCGGGGTTGGAGCCCCCACTGCTCAGGGAAAAGGGGATCGTTGGGCGTCCAGGCAAGCCATCGTCGGTAATTCCGATCCGCCGCCCGCACCCGGGGATCCTGGCGGAGGCGGGCCAGGACGGATTCCACAGGGGTTGAGGGGGCTACTCGGATCACCGTCACCGGGGCAAAGCGGCCCTGGCGCACCACGTGCCCCCAGGGTTGAAGCACCTGTAGCCGTTCGGCTTCAGGCACATCCGATCGCCAAAGCACCAGGATCTCGCGCAGGGTATCGGGGAAAGCCCAGGGCACAGGGGTGGGGGTCCCCGCTGGAGGAGAGGGGGGAACCACAGGACGAACCGGTCGCCCCGAAACCAGGATCAGGGCCACCCAAAGGGACAGGAACGTCATCCGGTGGCCTCCAGGAATTTTTTCCAGGCGAGAATATACCCTCGGGGGTTGCCTGCGTCAATGACGGGGTCGGGAAAGGCAAAGCCGCGGAGCCTTCGTTGTCTGGCAAGTTCCTGGAACAGGTGAACGTCATCCAGTTCTTGGGAATCGTTTTGGGCTTCGGCCACCAGCCGGTGGAGCACGGGTAAATCCTGGGGATGCAGGGCCCACAGCCCCACACTTTTCCACGGCGATCGGGGTCGCCAGGTGCCCTTTTCGCCCACGCTGCTGATGTGCAGGAACCCCTCGCTGTCCGGGGTGGGCCGAAGGTCCCAAGCCGCCCAGGCTCCAGAGGCCTGTAGCAGCTCCTCGGTGAGGCGTACGAAGGCCACCAGGGTACGGTCGCATCGCTGCGCAGCCACCACGAAGCGCTCCAAACCCCGGGCCCCTGTGGGAAAGAAGTTGTCGGGATACACCACCAGCACCGGAGCCCGAGGGTGTTCATCCTGAAGGGCCCGGGCGATGGCGGGCAGCACGCCGTTCCGCTGATCGTGGTACACCACGTGGATGTGGGGCACCTTCACGGTTCGGGTGGCCAGGAACTCCGCCAGCACCCGTTTTTCCTCGTGCACCACGGCGATGACCTCGGGCACGCCCACCTGGTGCAGGTTCCGCAGCACATGGGCGATCAGGGGATGGGCTCCCACCGGCAGCAGTTCCTTGGGCACGTGTCGGCTCAAGGGACGCCAGCGTCTTCCTTCGCCCGCAGCAGGAATCACTGCCAGGGATAGCCGTGGCATGGCCTACAGCGGGATGTTGCCGTGCTTTTTGGGTGGCAAACTCTGACGTTTGTTCTCCAAGAGCCGCAGGGCCTTCACCACCCAGGCGCGGGTCTTGCGGGGTTCAATGACGTCATCAATGTAGCCCAGTGCTGCCGCGTAATAAGGGTTGGCAAACTTCTGGCGGTACTCTGCAATCAGCCGCTGACGCAGTTCCTCAGGGTTCTCGGCCCGGGCCAATTCCTTGCGGTACAGGATATCCACCGCACCCTCTGGCCCCATGACGGCGATCTCAGCGGTGGGCCAGGCCAGGTTGATGTCGCCCCGCACCTGCTTAGAGGAAAGCACGCAGTACGCTCCCCCGTAAGACTTCCGGGTGATCACCGTGATCTTGGGCACCGTGGCCTCGGAGTAGGCATACAGGAGCTTGGCGCCGTGCCGAATGATGCCCCCGTGCTCCTGCTGGGTGCCGGGCATGAAGCCGGGCACATCCTCCAGGGTGAGGATGGGAATGTTGAAGGCGTCGCAGAACCGCACGAACCGGGCGGCCTTCACCGAGGCGTCAATGTCCAGGGCGCCCGCCATGAAAAGGGGCTGTTGGGCCACGATCCCCACCGGCCGCCCTTCAAAGCGGGCGAACCCCACCAGGATGTTGGGCGCATAGTGCCTGTGGACTTCAAAGAACTCGCCATGGTCCACTATGCGGCGGATCACCTCTCGCATGTCGTAGGGTTGGTTGGGATCCTCGGGCACGAGATCGTCCAGTTCGGGATCCTCGCGGAAGGGGTCGTCGTCCGAGGCCACGCGCGGAGGGTCCTCGGTGTTGTTCTGGGGCAGATAGGTGAGCAGCGTGCGGATGTTCTCCAGCACCTCCTCCTCGGTGTCGTACACGAAGTGGGCAATGCCCGACTTGGTCGCGTGGATGTCTGCGCCTCCCAGCTCCTCAAAGGTCACCTCTTCGTGGGTCACCTGTTTGACCACCTTGGGCCCGGTGATGAACATGTAGGAGGTTTGGCGTTTCATAAAGATGAAGTCGGTGAGGGCTGGCGAGTACACGGCGCCCCCGGCACAGGGCCCCAAGATGGCGGAGATCTGGGGGATCACCCCAGAGGCCATGACGTTCCGCCAGAACACCTCGGCGTAGCCGGCCAGGGAGGCCACACCCTCTTGGATCCGGGCACCGCCCGAGTCGTTGAGGCCGATCACCGGGATGCCCACCTTCATGGCCAAGTCCATCACCTTCATGATCTTCTCGGCGTGGGCCAGGGAGAGGGTGCCACCGAACACGGTGAAGTCCTGGCTGAACACGGCCACGTCGCGGCCGTGGATCTTGCCAAAGCCCGTCACCACCCCATCGCCCAGGATGCGGCGTTTTTCCAGGCCGAAGTCGTAGATGCGATGGGTTACGAACATGTCCAGTTCCTGGAAGGTGCCCGGATCCAGGAGAAGGTCCAACCGCTCGCGGGCGGTGAGTTTGCCCTTGGCCTTCTGTTGTTGGATCCGCTCCGGCCCGCCGCCCTGCCGGGCCTGTTCCCGCAAACGCTCTAATTCTTCAAACCGACGGCTCATGTTCAGGCCAAAAACAGTCCCAGGGAAAGCAACCCAACGGTGAGGATCTGGGCCAGGATGGTGAACTGCACGGACTTGAGGAAGGCCGGCATCTGTCCCAGGGTGCGGGCGCCGTGCCGGTACGCCTCCAGGGGCAGCGGCAATGCCAGCCAAGCCAACAGGGCGGTCTTTGGGAGATGGCCCGAGAGTACCCCCACCCCGATGGTCAGGAAGGCCAGCAGAGCGGATATCAGGTAGAGCGTCAAGGTGGTGCGCTCGCCGAAGACCACCGCCCAGGTGTAGCGACGCACCGCAGCATCGGCCTCACGGTCAGCGAACTCGTTGATCACCAGCACCAGCATGGTCAGGATCCCGGTGGGTACAGCCACCCAAAGGACCTCGGGCCGCCAGGTGCCGGTTTGCACCACATAGGCGCCCGACACCATCAGGGGCCCCCAGGTGAGGAAGATCATGAGTTCGGAGAGCCCCCGATAGCCCAGGCGAACCCCCAAGCCGTTGTAGGCAAACACAAAAAAGAACCCCACCACACCGATCCAGAGCACCAAGTTGCCCGGTGTGCGGGCGTTCAGGTACAGGCCCACGGCCGCCCCCAGGATCGCCAGCACCAGGGCGAAGATCCGGCCGGCCCGCACGGACACCAACCCCTCCAGGATGATGCCGCTCCCCCCGGAAAAGGGACGGATGGCCCGGGTGTTGGCAGGGTCGTTGCCGGTTAGGTAGTCGTTCACGTCGTTGATCACGTTGTTGGCCATGTGGAGCAGCAGGGCCCCCACGAGGGTCCACAGGAACTTGCCCAGATCAAACACCCCTTCAAAGAAACGGGCTGCCAACGCTCCAGCCAGCACCGCGGTAACGGTCACCGCACCAAACTGCGGGCGCATCAACAGAATGTACCGTTTCATGGACGACCTCCCTCACGATTGGCTTGAGAAGGAACCACCGTGCTACAGGTCTTGAGTATAGAGCCGTCCACCCGCCAGGGCCGCCCCGGCTTCTCCGCCGGCCTGCTTTCCCCTGCTGGGCCCCCACCCCTGGCCCCTCGCTGGTGCTCAAACGCGCTTGTTGCTCCAGGGAAAACGGCGGCATAGAATACGGGTCGTATGGAAACGCTTTCGCAACTCAAACGGCAGATGCAATCCCTCCAGCGAAGGGTCGGGGCCCTGGCCCGAGCCCTGAACGAGTATGAGCGTGTCCGCAAAACCAAAGCAAACCCCTTTGACCTGGCACAGCGGCTGCAGCGGATCCTGCAGCAGGCCCACAAGGTTCCCCTGCCCCAAGAGCTCCAAGAGGCGCTGGACCGCTGGGCGAACGCTGAGCAGCAGATGCTCATGGAACAGCGCCGAGGCTATCAACTCCACTTCGTTCAAGAATTGGAGCGCCACCTGCAGGCCCTGGGCTTGAAACTGGAGGGCCATATCCCTCGGCTTTATGCGGGGTTGTACCAGATCCAGCCCTCCTTTGAGCAGGGGAAAGTGAGGGTTTCGTGGGGACCGGAACCCATTGCCACCCTCAAGGGCATGGACGCTGCCCGGGTGGCCAAAGCGGTGCAAGACCATGAAAAAAGCCTGAACCGCCCCTTCGTGGCCCAGGAGTTCTTCGCCCTGCTCGTCCAAGCGTACCGCCGCGCCCGCCAAGAGGCCGGGCTGCTGGACCGCCGAGTGCCCCTCTCTGCCGTGCACCGGCACCTCACCCTCCTGATGCAGCCCCGCACCTTTTGGCAAAACCCCGTGCGTGCACGGTTTCGCGAGTATCCACGCACCCACTTTGCGTACGACCTGTACCGGCTTCGGCAATCCTCTCTGGGCCCCCGGATCCGGCTCCATGTGGCCACTTTTGATCAAACACGGGATCCCTCCCAGGCCCTGTTCGTGCCCGACAGCGCCCATCGGGGCACCCGCTACGCCTACCTTTCCATAGAGGAGAACCATGCTCAGCAAACGTGAAGCCCGCCAAATCCTGCATCCCTTAGCCGCTACCGGCACCCCTGCCGAGTTCGGTTTGGAACACTACACCGTGGGCCTGGACCCCTTCCTGCGGGTCATTGATGAGGAGTACCTCTCCGACTACATCCGGATGGGAGGCTCTGCCTTCAAACTGGTGGTGGGCACTTACGGGGGTGGCAAAACCCACTTCCTGTACGTGGTGCGAAACCTGGCCTGGCGACGCGGATACGCCACCAGCTATGTGCCCCTCTCCCCAACGGAGTGCCCCTTTAACCGCCTGGACCTCGTGTACCGCAGCATTATGGCCAACCTCGCTCCCCCCTACGACCCCGAACACGCCCCCACCGCGTACCACCGGGGCATTGACGCCTTTCTGCACCACTGGTTCGCCACCAAGCGCACCCTTCTGGACTCCGAGGAAAAACTCAAGGCCTACCTGGAGGGCATCACCGGCCTGGAAAGCACCAGCTTCGCCCGAGCGGTACGCCTGGCCTTTGAGGCCCTGTACCGCGAGGAGATGGAAACCTACGAACTGGCGGCCCAGTGGCTCAAGGGCGAAGACCTGGACCGAGAAGCCCGAAATCGGCTGGGCATCACCGAACGCCTGGACCGCACCACCGCCCTGCGCATGCTCCGCAGCCTGGCCCAATGGATTCGGAGCATCGGGTACACCGGCCTGGTGCTCCTGTTTGACGAGGCAGAACGGGGCTTGAGCATCGCCTCCTCGCGGGAGAAACGGGCAGCCCTGGACAACCTCCGCCAAATCATTGACGAAACCGGCAACGTCCGGTTCCCTGGGGTGATGATCTTCTACGCGGTGCCCGATGTACGGGCCCTGTTGGACGAACGGCTGGAATCCTACGAGGCCCTCCGACAACGCCTCACCGGCGCCCTCAACACCACCAACCCCTCCGGTGTCCGCATTGACCTGGAACACCTGGGCATGGATCCCCTGACCTTTTTGGTGGAACTGGGGCAAAAACTGGCCCGGCTGTACGAAACGGCTTACGAGTTCCAGTTTGATCCCTCTGTGCTGGAGAAAACCCTGCACCTGTTTGCCCAAGAGGCCATTCAGTTCCGCCACGCCGACATCGGGTACCGCCGGGTTTTTGTCAAGGGGATCCTTCAAGCCTTCCATCGGCTCCGCCAGGAGGGGCAGCGAACCCCCAGCCGCACCGAAGTCCACCAGATGCTCATGGACGAGGTGCAGGCCCTGGAAAGCCAGGCCGAGGAAGAGGCGGACTTGGAAGAGTACTGATGCGGGTTCGGCATCCCCTGTTCGGTGAGGGCACTGTGCTCCGCGAACGATGGTGGGGCACGGAGTACTACGTGGCCTTTGACCAGGGCCTGAGCCTTTGGGTGCGCGCCTCCGAGGTGGAACCCCTGTCGCCGGCTCGCCCGC
Organism: uncultured bacterium; assembly: GCA_964406105.1. GTDB lineage: Bacteria > Hydrothermota > Hydrothermia > WGAB01 > WGAB01 > WGAB01. Next base: position 11,757 of record CAYOQK010000030.1, read on the forward strand.
GGTCCACCCCACCCCCCGAAGGGATCAAGGTCCAGATCCGCACCGGGGGCGACCTGGAGGCCCGCCGCATGATTGAGGCCTTCAAACTCGGCATCGTGCCCCAGTACGCCGTAAAAACCTTCACCTTCGGCCGCGAACGCGAGATCCAACGGTTCCACCAAGCCCTCCAAGACTTTGAACGCACCGGCGGCCAGGTGCTGCTCCTGGAAGGTGAGTACGGCAGCGGCAAAACCCATCTCCTGAACTACTTTGGGCACGAAGGCCTGGAAGCCGGCTTTGCCGTGGCCCGCACCGAACTCCACCCCCTCACCGCCACCCCCACCCGCCCCAAACGCATCTGGCGGGAACTCTGCCTGAGCTTCCAAGTGTACCACGAACACCGCTTTTACACGTGCCGGGAATTCGTGGAGGCCTTTGTGGCCGAGGCCCCCTTGCCCGGCACCCACCCCCTCCTCACCCCGTTCCAACGGGCCTGGAAACGCACCCAGGACCACGATCTCCTGCTGGACTGGCTACTGGGCGAACCCCTGGACCGGGAATACCTGGACACGGTCCACCACTGGAACCTCCCCGTGCTCCTGGACCACTCCTCCGCCGCAGACCTCTACATCAACCTGCTGAACACCTTTGCTTACGTGCTCCGGGAACTGGGCCATCCCGGCCTGATGCTGCTGCTGGATGAAGGCGAAGGCCTGTTCCACGTGTACTGGTACGAGTACCACCGGTGGCAAATGGCCCTCGGCTTTCTGCGGGGCCTGATCCACGCCTCCCGAGGGGGTCCGGAGTTGCTCAAACTCCACCTGGTACCTGGCGAAGCCCGAACACCCGACGGCGTGTACTACCCTGCAGGGGTCCTGGATCGCATGGGCCTGATCCACTCCGGCGTGCGGCCCATGCCCTACCTGTTCACCTTGCCCTCAGGCCTGTTTACGGTGATCGCCTTCACTCCCCTGTTCCGCAGTGCCTACGAGGACCTCAAGGCGCGGGTGGGCCCTGAGGCCGTGCTGGAACTCCAACCCCTGAAACGGGAAGACCTGGCCCGCATCTTTGACGCCACCGTGGACCTTTACCGCCGCGCCTTCCCCGGCTATGAGCCCGAGGAAACCGAGCTCCGCCGCTTCCGCACGTGGTTCCTGGAAACCTATGGCCGCAAGGGCATCCGCCTTTTCCTGGAGAACCTGGTGGATGCCCTGGACCTCTCCCGCCACTACGGCACCCTACTCCGGCCATCGGAATCCTCCGCTGCGGAACCAGGGGCACCGATGGGTTAGAATTACACCACCCTGCAGCACCAAAGAAGCCCGCAGGGACCCCTCAAGGGCCCTTTTTCCGGGGCCCCGCGGGGACGTGCAGGATCTATATCGCCCATGCGGTACATTGAACACTTGCGCCAAGCCCTGGAATCCCTGCTGGACACCGATCCCACGGTGTACCTGCTGGGCGAGGACATTGAAGAACCCTACGGTGGCGCCTTCAAGGTCACCAAGGGCCTGTCCACCCGATTCCCCGGCCGGCTCCTGAGCATGCCCATGTCCGAACAGGGGTACACCGGCCTGGGCATCGGCATGGCCTTGGCAGGGCTCAAGCCCATCGTGGAGATCATGTTCGGCGATTTCGTCACCTTGGTGGTGGACCAGGTGGTCAACCATCTGGCCAAGTTCTACGAGATGTACGACCGGCCCCTGCACTTCGTCCTCCGCACCCCCTCGGGAGGGTACCGGGGCTACGGCGCCACCCACTCCCAATCCTTGGAACGACTGTTCTTGGGCATCCCTGGGCTTCGGGTGGTGGCCCCCAATACCGTGGTGGATCCCGGGGAACTCCTGATCCACAGCGTCCGCCTGGGGATGCCCGTGATCTTCGTGGAAAACAAACTGGACTACGCCAGGGAAGTGGTGCTCCAAGGCACCGTGCGCGACCTGTTTGAAGTAGACACCGCTACAGGAGGCCCCTTTCCGATCCGAAGGCTGGCCCTGCCCGAGGAACCCCCGGAGATCTCCTTCGTAACCTACGGGGGCGTGTTGCACGAGGTCCTGAAGGCCGCGGAACACCTGCTGTACGAGGAGGAACGCATCGCAGAGATCCTGGTGGTTTCGGACGTGTCCCATTTCTCGGCCCCCGAACTGGTGCAAGCCCTCCGCGGCCGCATCGCCGTGGTGGTGGAGGAGAGTTGGGTCCGGTTCGGCTGGGCCCGGGATGTGGCCTACCAAATCCAGCACCTGGGGGGCCCCCGCACCCTGGCCATTGGCGCCCGCGACCACTACATCCCAGCCTCCGAACCCCTGGAAACCTACGTGCTGCCCACAGGAGCACGCATCGCCGAAGAAACCCTTGGGTTCCTGAAGGGGAAAACACCATGAACCTGGACCTTTTGGCCCGGTTTTACGAGCGGATGTACCTGATCCGCACCTTTGAGCGGACCGTGGAGGCGTACTTCGCCCGGGGCCAAATGCGGGGCACCACCCACGGCAGCATCGGCCAAGAGGCCATCGCCGTGGGAGTGCTGAGCCACGTTCACCTGGAAGAGGACTTTGTCACCGGCACCCACCGCAGCCACGGGCATTTCCTGGCCCTCACCGGCCAGGTCTTTGAACTGGCCTCAGAACTCATGGGCAAGCGAACCGGGGTGATCCACGGCCGAGGTGCCAGCCAGCACATCGCCTTTGGCAACTTCCTCACCAACGGCATCACCGGCGGCATGCTGCCCTCAGCCGTGGGCGTGGCCCTGGCCAAAAAGCTCCAGCAGCAGCCCGGGGTGGTGATCAGTTTCCTGGGCGATGGCGCCATGAACGAGGGCCACACCTTGGAGGCCCTGAACCTGGCGGGCGCCCTGCAAACCCCCAACATCTTCGTGCTGGAGAACAACCACTACGCCATGAGCACCGTCACCCAACGGGTCACCGGTGGCACCTTTGAAGACCGGGTGCGGGGCTTCGGCCTGCCCTATCTCCGCCACCGAGCCCTGGACGTGCTGGAGATCCATCGGCTGTTTGGCGAGGTGTACGAGCAGGTGCGACGCCAGCGCACCCCGGTGTTCCTGGAGTTTGAAACCTACCGGTTCTGTGGGCACTCCAAAAGCGACAAACGGGAATACGTGGTGCCGGAACTGGAGGCCTACTGGCAAAGGAACGATCCCCTCCTCCGGGCCCGAAACCAACTGCCCGAGGATGTGGTCCAGGAGATTGAACAACGGGTGAACCTCCAGGTACAGGAGGCCTTTCGGCGGGCCGAGCAGGCTCCCCTGCCCGATCCCCTGGAGGAACTGAAACCCTGGCACAGGAGGACCCCATGACCGAGATCACCTTGCCCCGGATAGACGTGAACGAAACCGAGGCCACCATCAAAGCCGTGTGGGTTAAAACCGGCGACTTCGTTCGCAAGGACCAACCCCTGATGGAAGTGGAAACCACCAAGGCCGTGGAAACCCTGATGAGCCCCGCCGAGGGCTATGTGCAGGTGCTCGTACAGGAGGGCCACACCTACACCTTCGGCACCGTGGTGGCCCGCCTGTTTGAGGACCGGGAGGCCCTGGAACGAGCCCTCCAGGCCTCGGCCCCTCCCCAGGCGACCGAGGCCCAGGTGCGGGCCACCAAAAAGGCACGGGAACGGGCCCAGGCACTGGGCATAGACCTGCGGCAGATCCCCAAGGAGGGGGTGATTCTGGAACGCGACGTGGAGGAGTTCTACCGAAAACAACAGGGGCAACCCCGCGAGGTGGCCCGCCCCACCCCCCGGTTCCGCTACGACCTGGAACGGGTGATCGTCATCGGCGCCGGCCGAGGCGCTGAGGTGGTGGTGGATATCCTGGCCGACGATCCCGACAAGGTCATCGTGGGGCTGGTGGACGACAAAGTGCGGGAGTTTCCCCTGCTCCACCTGCCCGTGGTGTTCCACAGCGTTCAAGAGTTTCCAGAGAAGTTTGACCGCCACGCCTACGACACCGTGATCATCTCCATCGGGGCCAACCTCAAAACCATGCGGATCCGCCACGAGATCTTCCAGCACTACAAGGCCCACGGCCTGCGGTTCACCAACGCTGTGGCCCGATCGGCCGAACTCCGCCGAGGGGTGCGGCTGGGCGAGGGCAACATCATCGGCAGCCAGGTGTACATCGGGGCCTCCACCCGCATCGGCGACAACAACCTCATCTCCTATGGGGCCAAGATCGGCCACCACAACGTGGTGGGCGACGCCAACCTCATCGCCCCTGGCGTGGTCACCTCGGGAAGCGTAAAGATCGGAAGCCTGTGCATTCTGAGCGCCGGGGTGCACGTCATCAACCGCGTGGAAATCGGGGATCGGGTGGTGCTTCCCTTGGGCTACAACGTGATCCGGGACCTTCCCCCGGACACGGTGATCAAAATGGAGGGGGAACACCCTGGGTGATGAAATCCTGGAACCCCCCGCTGAAGTTTGAGTCGCCAGACCATTACCGGGAGCACTTTTTCCGCCTCCTGGAACTGGAACGCCAGGAGGAGATGGAGCAGATGGAGCGTGAAATGCGGGCCCTCTCCGGGCCGGAGCGGGAGCAACTGGGCCGTGCACTCCTGGGGCTCCGGCCCACCGACCGAGGCCCGTGGCTGGGCGGCCGACGCCTGTACACCCTTTGGCGGGCCGAGGAACTGGAAACCGAAATCGGACCCGGCGACATGGTGCTGGTGTCCTTTCGGCACCCCCTGCGAGACGGCATCCCTGGCGTGGTGCTGGAACGCGCCCGCCACACCCTGCAGGTGGTTCTGGACCAACGGCTTCCCCGGGCCTGGCGACGCGTGCGGCTGGACCTCTACGTGAACGACATCACCTTCCGACGCATGGCCCAGGCCCTCCGCCAACTGGAACTCGGGGCCTTTGACCTGTCGGTGCTGCTGGGGCACCATCCTCCCCGCGTCCGCCGTCTCCCAGTGGAAACCAGCGGCACTCTGAACGAGGCCCAACGGAAAGCCGTGCAGCGGGCCCTGGGCTCCTGGCCCGTGTTCCTGATCCACGGTCCCTTTGGCACCGGGAAAACCACCACCTTGGTGGAAATCCTGCACCTGGCCGTTCAACAGGGCTGGCGGGTCCTGGCCACAGCCGACAGCAACATCGCCGTGGACAACCTGGCCGAGGGCGCCCTGGCCCGGGAGATCCCCCTGGTACGCATCGGCCATCCGGCCAAGATGCTGCCCGCCCTCCGCGAGCAGAGCCTGGACCTCCAGGTGGAACGACACAGCCGCTATGGCCTGGTACAGGCCCACTGGAAACGCATTGAGCAACTCCGCGAGGAACAGCAGCGGTACCCCCGACCCACCCCCGCGCGGCGGCGCGGACTCACCTACGAGCAGATCCTCCGGTACGGCAAACACTTCAAGAGCAGCCGCGGCATCCCCCGCGAGGAAATGCGGAAAATGGCCCGATGGGTGGAACTGGAAATGGAAATCCGTGCACTCCGCGAAGCCGCCCAACGGGAAACCCAACGGATCGTGCAAGACCTGATCCAACGGGCCGCAGTGGTGTTCGCCACCTGCTCGGGCGCAGGATCGGAGTTCCTGGAAAACCAACGGTTTGACCTGGTGGTGATAGACGAAGCCACCCAAGCCACCGAACCCGCCACTCTGATTCCCCTGCTCAAGGCTCCCCGCGTGATCCTGGCTGGGGACCACCGACAGTTGCCGCCCACCGTACTCTCCCAGGCCGCCGAGGTCATGGGCCTGGGGTTCACCCTGTTTGAACGATGGATCACCCTGTTTCCCAAGGCCTCGGAGCTTTTGAACATCCAGTACCGGATGCACCCAGCCATCATGGAGTTCCCCAATCAGCGGTTCTACGGCGGCAAACTCCAAGCGGCTCCGGGCCTGGAAAACCTGCGGCTTTCCCAGCTCCTGGACCGTCCCCTGGCCCATCATCCAGTGCTGGACGATCGCCCTGTGGTTTTCGCCCATGTTCCTGGCGCGCCGGAGCAACAGCGACGGGGCAGCACCTCCCGCGAGAACCCCGGGCAAGCCCTCTGGATCCAATCCTGGGTGGACCTCCTGCTCAAGCACGGCCTCCGGGCCGAGCACCTGGGCGTGATCGCTCCCTACGAGGACCAGGTGAAACTGCTCCGGGGCCTGTTGCCTGAGGACGTGGAGGTCAAAACCGTGGACGGCTTCCAAGGCCGGGAAAAGGAGGTCATCTTCCTTTCCCTGGTGCGGTCCAATCCCGCGGGCGAACTGGGGTTCCTTAAAGACCAACGCCGGCTCAACGTGGCCCTCACCCGGGCCCGTCGCAAATTGGTGATCGTGGGCGACCGGCACACCCTTCAACACGACCCTCTATACCGGGATCTGTTGCACCACTTGCAGCAACGAAACGCCGTGGTGGACCTGCCACCACCTGCTTCGCACAACCAAGGATTGCCCCAAGCCTCTGAAAACCCGTAGGTTAGGACAAAAACCTCAGCACTTGACAAGTCGGTTAACCCGGCCAATAATTAATACTGCTATGGCTGTGAATTCGGACCCCCCGCTGGAGGTGCTACGTAAGGCTTTGGAAGTTGCACGACAGGTAGGGGATTACCGTTTGGCGGGGGACGTGGCTGTGTCCATTGCTCTCCAATTGATCAAGGAAAAGAACTTTCCACTGGCCACTCGGCTGCTTAAGGTGGCTCGGGAGTATTACCAAAGGGATAAGCATCCCGATGCGCTGAAGCACAGCCGTGTACGGCTCATGGAGGCAGAGGGCGTGATGGCCTGGGAAAAGGGGCAAAGGAAGCGTGCCCGCGAGATCCTCTACCGAGCCCGGCGGCATGCCCTAACCAGCCAACCCCAACTGCTGTACCGGGTGGACCAGTCGCTGTCCACCCTCCTGGAAAAGGAGCATCGCCTCAAGGAGAGCCTGGATTACGCCAAGGAGGCGTACAACGCCGCAGCCGCCAGCGGCTTCAATCGCGACCGGGCCTTTGGCCTGCTGCGGCTGTACGAACTGTACTACACCCTGGGGCAACTGAAGAACGCCTACCTGGCCTTGGAGGCGTCCCTGGTGGTGGCCCGACGCCTTCAGGATGTCAAGTTGATTGACACGATCCAAAAACTCCGCAAGAAACTGCTTCGGGAGTACACACCCGAAGAATCGGAGGAGGAAAAGGGCAGGGAAAAGGGGCAAAGCCAAGCCCCACATGTCTCTGCATGAGGGGGATGGATCGCGTATATGTGAAGGTATCTCGGAGGTATCCCCCACGGCTGAGATAGGATTGCCCTGCAAAACATAGGGCTCTGTAAAACCAACCTACAGGGAGGTTGAAGCCATGAAGCGATGGAGTGTGTTGTTGGGTGTCTTGGCCCTGGCTTTGATCACCGGGTGCCAGAACCAGAAGGAATGGGTGCAAACCACCCGGTACTTCAAGTCCATCAAACCCCTGAAAGTGCTGCAAACCACAGCACTGCTGGAAAGCCACAGCGAGTCCTGGTACGTGCGGGCAAGCGAAGGCGGCACCTTCACCCTGGACTTCTGGGAGGAGGGCGTGCACTTCCAGTACACCCTTACCATTGATCCCAACACCCTGCCTGAAGATATGACCATCACCATGACCGTGCCTGATCCCACCCAAACCGAGGTGTACCTGGACCCTGCAGGCACCCAACTCCTGGCCGACTACCACATGCACATGTACATCAACCGGAGCCCCTTCAGCTCGGATAGCGCTACCATGGCCGTGTGGAACGACGTGGTGCAAGCCTGGCAAGAGGTGGACGGCAACGTCACCATCACCGACACCTACATTGAGGCCGAGGGCGACTACATTGAACTGAACAAGGTGATCGTCGGGGAGATCTCGGAAGACATTGATGACTAAAGGGCAACGTGCTTTTGCTCTTTGACCTGAACAGCAACCTCCTGGAGCAGCTCAGCCGGACCCTCGCATCGTGGAAGGGAGGGCAACGGGATCCGGCGGAGTTGTGGTACACCCTGGGGGTGGCTCTGCGGAATGTGGGGCTGTACCGGGAGGCCATCGCAGCCCTGGAGCGCAGCATGGAGGAGGGAGGGGATGGACCTGTAGCCTTTCGCGCGGCCCTGTTCCTGGCCCGGATCGCCACACTGCAGGGGAACTGGGAACGGGCCAAACAACTCTTGAACTGGGCTCGGGACCGGGCACGGGACGAGCGCGACCAGCTGAACGTGGCCACCGTGTGGGCCGGGCTGCTGCTGCACCAAAGTCAGGTGAAAGACGCTGTTGAGTCCTTGAAAACCACCATCCAGTCCTTGATGGCGCAAAAGCAGCACCTTGCACAAGACCACCCCATGGCCTGGGCTTACGCTCTGGTCTCCTATGGGGGTGCGTTAACCCTTACCGGACACCTGGACGAGGCTCACCGACTGCTCCACGAGGCACTAAATGCCCTCGCCACAGTGCCGAACAAGAAGAGATCACAAAGCTTGGGCATGATCCTGGCTTACATCAACCTGGGTGAGGTGTACCGGCTGCAGGGGCAGTACGACAAGGCCCAAGAGGTGCTCCAAACCGCGATGGACCTGGCCGCGAAGTACGACTTCCACGAATTCCTGCATAGCGCTCATCTCAACCTGGCCCACACTCTGGTGGATGCCGGGCAAGACCTGGACCGAGCCCAGGGCCTCCTGAAGAAAGCCCAAGACTTTTACGAAGATCTCCGCCAGAAAGGAACCGCCTCCCCTGCCGATTTGGTGGAGGTCCAGTTCGTACAGGCCAAACTGCTCTGGCTCCAGGGACGCCGAGAGGAGGCTGTGAGTACCGCCCAACGGGCCCTGGCACAAGCCGTGGAGTACACCCTCAAGGACAAAGAAGCGCACATCGCCGAAACCCTGTACCACTGGACGCACCGACACACCTATCGGAATCAGGCCATCCGCGCCTACGAGTCCATCGGCAACATCCAACGAAGCGAGGCCTTACAAAAGGGCAAGTAGCACGGCCGAAGGTGCCCACCACTCCAGCAGGAGCCCTGCGATCAGCAGGGCTCCTGCCCTTTTTGTGAACCAGAAGGCCCAGCCCACATACCACAGGGGCCAGATGGGCCAACCCTCCGGAGGGTGATCGGGCCGGGGTTCCCGGAACCGTTGCCATACTGCACGGAGCCGGGGCAAGGCCCCCACCGACAGCACCAGGGGCCAGAGCAGAGGCCCGGTGACAGCGGCCCACAGAAGGGCCCCAAAGTACAACCCAAAGAGCCACCGCTGCAGCCGGAGAGCCTGGGGAATCCCCAAGAGCACCGGCAACGTCCGGATCCCCCGCCGCTCATCCTCGGGGTACTTGTCCAAGTGCTTGCCCACGAGTACCGTGGTCACCAGGGCCCCATAGGCCACAGACACCCAGAACACGGTCCAATCCCAAGTGCCGGTGAGCACATAGTAGGTGCCTCCGATCATGAGGGGGCCCCACACGAGGAACACCGAGGCCTCACCCCACCCCCGGTACTTGAGTTTGAAGGGTGGTGCCACGTAGAAAAGGCTCAAGAAAAACCCCGCCAGCGCAAAGGCCGCCACAGGCCACCCCCGCCACCACACCAGCACCACCAGGATCAACAGGTCCAGCAGTTGGAACCCCAGAATCCACAACACCAGTTGCCGCTCGGTCAGCCAGCCCTGGAGCAGGGGGTGGGGGGCGTACTGAGCGCGGGGGTACTCGGGCGCATCCGCTCCGTACCGGTAGTCCAGCCAATCGTTGATGAGGTTGTTGCTCACGTGGGCCACCACCAGCCCCAGAAGCACCAGCAGAAAGGGCCACCAGGCGAAGGAGCCAGACCTCAAGGCCAGCAACGCCCCCACGAAGGCCGAGGTGAGGGTCATGGAGATCACACACAGCCGCGTAATCACCAGAAATCGGGTAACCCCGTCCACCGGCCCCTCTTGGGGCGGATTGCACGTGCGATAGGCGTGGATCCAGGCTTGAAGGCGACGCATGGTGTGGAGTATACACGAGCCGGCGTATAATGTCGGCCACACAGGAGGCACCATGACGCCCCGGGTACTCATGATCGTGTACGAGTACTACCCCTATGCGGAGAACCGGGTACAGAACGAGGCCCACAACTTGGTGGAAGCCGGTTTTGAGGTGGATGTGCTCTGCCTTCGCAAGGGCCAAGAACCCGTGGAGGACGAGTACCGGGGTGTCCGCATTTACCGCATCCAGGCCAGGGAAAAAGCCCGAGGCAACCTGATTCGCTACCTGGGCGCCTACTTGGACTTCACCCTGCGGGCCCTGTGGGCCGCCACCCGGCTCCACCGACGCCGCCGATACCACTTGATCCAGGTGAGCACCCTGCCGGATTTCCTTATCCTGGCCGCCCTGCCGGCCCGGTGGATGGGTGCCAAAACCGTTTTGGATTTCCACGATCTAACCCCGGAGATGTTCATGTCGCGGAAGGGCTGGAAAGAAACCTCCCTGATGATCCGATGGCTCAAGGCCGTGGAACGCGGCTCCGCGGCCCTGGCCCATCGGCTGTTGGCCGTTTCCGAGCCCCACCGCGATGCCCTCGTGGCCCACGGTCTTCCAGCCCACAAGTTCTTTGTGTACATGAACCTCCCGGACCCTGAGGTGTTCCGACCCTGCCCCACCGTGGGACGCAACGATGGCCGGTTCCGCCTGGTGTACCACGGGTCCATCATGTTCCGCCTTGGGTTGGACCAAATCGTGCGGGCCATGGAGATCCTGAAGGACCAAGCACCCCAGGTGCAACTGGTGCTTTACGGTGAGGGCGACGCCGCCGACTTCATCCAGTCCTACGTGGCCGAGCATCACCTGCAGGACCAGGTGGTTTTCCACCGCGGCATCTTCCCCATGGCCGAGCTGCCCCCTCGGCTCTGCGAGGCCAACGCAGGCATCGTTCCCCTCAAGCCAGACGTGTTCAACGAAGTGATCCTCCCGGTGAAACTCATGGAGTACGTGGCCCTGGGCTTGCCGGTGATCGCCACCCGCACCCGGGCGATCCAACACTACTTCAGCGACGACATGCTCCTTTTCGTGGATCCCCCGGTGACCCCCGAAAAGTTCGCCTCCGCGGTGCTCCGCCTGGTGCGCACCCCAGAACTGGCCTCCCGGCTGGCCCAAAACGCCCGCCGCTTTCTGGAACGCCACTCTTGGGAAAAGCAGAAACGAGCCTATGTGGAGTGGGTTTCCCACTTGATTGGTGTCGCTCCGCCCCGTACCCTGTGAACCGGTGAAAGGTTTATGACGAGGCTATGGATCCTGTGGTTGCTCGCAGGAGTGGGAGGGAACACAGGTGGGGCCGTTCCCTCTGCCCGAGGGTGGCCGGGCGTGCAAACCCCCATCCGTCAGGTGTATGAGCGCACCTTGGGCCCCCAAGCCCCGCCTCGGCAAACCCTGCCAGAAGCCCGCCAATTCATCGCTCCCCAGGCCGAAGATCCCCCTTCCCTGTACACCGGCCCGGTGCCCCTCGTGATCCTGACCACCGAAGCCCTGCGTGAACCCTTTGACACCCTCGCAGAGTGGCACACCCACTACGGCCTGCCCGCCGTGGTGCGCACGGTGTCTTGGGTGTATGCCCGGTACCCAGGCAGCGATCCCCAGGAACGGATCCGCCACTTCCTTCGGGAGGCTTACCACCTGTGGGGCACCCGGTACGTGTTGCTGGGGGGTGGCGCCAACGACCTGCCTCCCCGCTACGTTCACGTGGCCTTCTCCACAGATTCCTCAGAGAACTGGGTGCCCTCTGACCTCTATTACGCCTGCCTGGACGGCACCTGGAACGCCGACGGCGATGCGGTGTTCGGCGAACCCGAGGATCACCCCGACCTTCTTCCCGAACTGCTGGTGGGCCGAGTGCCCGCCCTGTTCCCAGAGGAAGCCTGGAACTACGTCCGCAAGGCCATGGCCTACCGAGCCATGCCCGGAGGCGATTCCACCGGTGCGTTCGTCCAAGATCCCCATCGGGTCCTTCTTTTGGGTACCCTCATCGGCCTCAATCACGGCCCCTTATACTGCGAGGCCTTCGCCCAGCACCTGCCCGCCGACTACACCCTTCTGCGCCTCTATGAGGACGAACACCACGATAACACCCTGGAGGACTTCCTGGGAGCCCTGGCCTTGGGAGTGGGCTTTCTGTACATCAACGGCCACGGCAATTACAACAGCGTGTATGTGAACTACGATCCTCCTCTCCCCCTGGGCAACGCCGAAGTGGAAACCCAACTGCCCAACAAGTACCACCTGCCCTTCATGAAGGCCGTGGTTTGCGACGCAGGCGCCTGGGACCGCTTTGGCGTGCTCTCCCGCTTCCTGCTGGTGCCCCAAACCGGTGCCGTGGGCATCATCGGCACCACCCGCTACGATATCCCCGCCAGCCAAATGGTGTTTGATACCCTGCTTGCCCAGGTGCTCTACAGCGTACCCCACCTCACCCTGGGCGCAGCTGCCCTCTCCATGGTGGGAACCCTGCCCCTGGTGGACCAGGACTCCGTGATCCGGTACCTTTACCTGAGCAAAACCCTGATGGGAGACCCGGCCCTGCTCTTTTGGCAACGCAGCCCCCGCCGCTTCTCCCTGGACCTCACCTCGCCCGCCCTCCCTCTGCCTCCCAGCCCCTGCACCCTTCGCCTGCGCGTTTACGACGAAGCCACCGGTGAACCGGTCCCTGGCGTGACCGTCGTGGCCTACAAGGGGCAAGAAACCTACAGCGTGGCCCTCACCAATCCCTCCGGCCAGGCGGTGCTGGAGGTGATCCCACAAACCCCAGGCACCCTGTGGGTGGCCCTCCGACACGGGGACTACCTGCCCTTCCGCCAGGCCTTTCCGGTACAGCCCACCCGAACAGCGGTGCGGGTGGTGGGCGTGGAACTCCAGGAGATCCAAGGCGATGGTGACGCCCAGGTGGATGCCGGCGAGCGGTTCCGGCTCCTGCTCCAAGTGCTCAACGCCGGGCGCGACACCGCCTACCAGGTGACAGCCCAGGCCCAGCCCGTAGACCCCTGGATGGCACTCTTGAGCACTCCACCGCAGCCCATCACCCTGCCCCCAGGCAAGGAAACCCTGCTGCCCCTTCCCGCCACCCTGTGGGTGGCGTCTCTGCCCCCGAACCCGGTGGCCCGGCTGCTGCTGACGCTCCACTGGACCCCCAGGCCCGACGGCCCCACCAACACCTTCCTCGCATGGCAGGACACCCTCAAGTTCCTCTTGGGACAACCCCAAGTGGAGTTTTCCCACATCCGTTGGCAGGCCCTGGGCACCTATGGGCTTCTCCGCCTCTCCTTGATCAACCAGGGCACGGACGACGCCGAGAGCCTCCGCCTGCGGTGGACCCTTCAAGAGGGCTCTGGCGGCTCCATCACCCCCGAGGAGATCCTGTGGCCGCGTTTGCCCGCGGACGGCCAACCCCACGACACCACCTTCACGGTGCATCTGGCCCCTTCGCCCCGCTTCCACTTGGCCGTGTACCAAGGGTGGCGGCTCCTTTGGCAACGGACCTGGGTCCCCCAAACCCCCTCGCCCCCCACAGCCCTTCGGGCCCAACGGGAGATCCAAACGCTGGACCTCTCCTGGGACGCCGAAAACGCCCAAGGATTCCGAGTGTTCCGCAAGGGGCCAGGCGACGCCGATTTCCAACTCCTCACCCCTCTTCCCATCGCCGCCCGCCACTACGCCGATGCCCCGGTGTCTCAGGCAGGCCTTTATGCGTACTTTGTGGAGGCCGTGGACTCCCTGGGCAACCTCTCCCCTCCCTCGGAAACCCTCTGGGTGGCCCTGCCGCCCCTGCACCCCGGGTTCCCCGCCGTCTCGGGCATCAGCCAGGAGTCCAATCACCCTGTGGCCGCAGACCTGGACCCCACATACCCCGGCCTGGAGATCGTGGTGGCGGACTTCTTGGGACGGGTCTACGCCTACCACGCCGACGGCACCCTGGTGGAGGGCTGGCCCGTGGAAACCGAGCCCCAGGTGTGGAACTCGCCCGCTGTGGGCGACCTGGATGGCGATGGGTCCCCGGAGGTGGTGGTGGCCCCTCGGTCTCCCCACAACCGGGTGTACGTGTTCCACGCCGACGGCACACCGGCCGACGGCTGGCCCCAAAGCTACCCTGGGGGAACCCATGACGGCTCAGCCGGTGCCTACGCCTCTCCAGTGATCGCAGATCTGGACCAAGACGGGCTCGGCGAAGTGATCCTGCACACCCTCCAAGGCCGCCTGCTGATCTGGCGGTACAACGGCACCCCCTACCTGGGGTCCTCACCCCAGGTGTTCTCCACCGGGGCCGGCACCTGGGACACCGGAACCCCGGCGGTGGCCGATGTGGATGCCGACGGCCAACCCGAGATCCTCCTGCCCGCTTCTACCTCGGCCTCCCTGTACCTGCTGGAATCCGACGGCACCGTGGCCCCAGGGTTTCCGCTAAATCTGGGAAGCCAAGTAAAAAGCAGCGTGGCCGTCGGCGAAATCCTTGGAACCCCCACCTTGGCCTTCGTGAGCAATGTGGGGCTGTACCTCGGCCGGCTCCAGTGGCTCCGGCCCGACGGCACCCCGTTCCCCGGTTTCCCCAAAGAGGCCTTCTTCTACCTGGGAGGCCTCTACGCCCAACCCTCCTTCGTGGACTTCAACGGCGACGGCCTCCTGGACCTGGTGGTGAACCGCGGCGATAGCGTGGTGGTGTACGATACCCTGGGCCAATGCCTCTTCGCCGCAGAGGTCTCCCGTGGCCAGAACTTCAGCGGTGTCGTGGGCCAAAGCCGGCTCCTCTTTTACAACGACGAAGAGGGATACCTCAGAGGGTGGTCGCCCGAGGGCACACTCCCCGAGTTCCCCTTGGCCGTGTACGACCACCTGACCACCACCCCGGTGGTCATTGACCTGGACACAGACGGCCAATTGGAATACGCCGCCCTCACCGCTGGCCGGCTCCTTGTGTTTGACCTGCCGTATCTCGCCGAGTCTTCGGCCTGGCCCATGTTCCAACACGACCCTCGCCACACCGGCTTTGCCCCCGAACCCTCCCGCCACGGGCCCCAGGGATCCTCCTCAAGCCCCGCTCCACTCCGCCTGGTGTATCCCCAACCCTTTCGGCACACCCTGCAGATGACCGTGCACCTGCTGCACCCCTCCTCCCTCACCCTCACCCTGTACGATGCGGCCGGGCGACGACGCGCCCGCCGCACCTGGCACCTGGCCACACCGGGCACCCACCTCCTCCACTGGAACCCTGGCCCCCTCCCAAGCGGTGTGTACTTCCTCACCGTGGCCTCGCCCTCGGGCACCTGGACCCAACGGATCCTGCACTGGCGTTAGGCTTGTTCCAGAATCCTCAGGGCCTCAAAATGGAACCCGGCATGGACACCCAGCGATTGATCCTTCTGGTGGGCTTCGTGGGATCTGGGAAAACCACCTACGCCCGGGAACTTTGGAAAACCGCTCCCCATCGCCTGGTTCGGGTTTCCATGGACGACCTCATCCAAATGCTCAGTTTCTATGACTACCAGCGGCACCTGGTGGACCTGTACCGGCGACAAGAGCGGAGCACCGTAATCCACGCCCTGGCCCGGGGGTTGGACGTGGTGGTGGATCGCACCAACCTGGACCGCAAAACCCGCCAAGTGTTCCTGGACATCGGCCGCACCTTCCGCCGCCTGGGGGCTCGGGCCCTGGAACTCCTGCGGGCCCAGGGGCTCTTCGGCCATCCCCATCCTTCGGAGATCCGCCGGGCCCTCGTGCACCTGGTGCAACCCTTGGAGGACCGGGAAGCCTTCGCCACGGCCCTGAGCGAGGCCATAGACACCCTGGCCCACGGCGGAGGCACCAGCCTGTTCCCCTGGAGCTCAGAGCCCATCACGCTGGAATCCTACTTTGAACGCCTCCGCACCCTGCGACTGGAAGCCGTTTGGCTCCGGGTTCCCCCGGAGATCTGCCTGGAACGCCGCCTGTCCGACCCGCTGCTGCCCCTCCGCGAACAGGTGCGCACCGTGGACTGGCAAGCCGTGCTGGACAACATGCAACGCCAGTTTGAACCCCCCAGCCTCCGAGAGGGGTTTGATGAGATCCGCATCCTGGATGCGGAGTTTCGGCTCCAGGAAATCCGGAACCCCTCAGCCCCATGACCCCGCGTGTTCTGGAAATCGTGGAAACCGTGGGCCTCGGAGGGGCTGAGACTCAAAACCTCCAAATCTTCAGGGCCCTGGCTCAACAACCCCTGTCTCCGGTGCTGCACGTGATGGCCCTCCAGGCCGGTCCTTTGGAAAAGGAGTACCGCGAAGGCCCGTTCACCTTTGAACTCTTCCATGGATCCTCGGCCTGGAGCCCCCAGAGTTTTTGGCATTTTCGCCAGCGGGTTGAGGCCTTCCGCCCCCATTTGATCCACACCCATGGGTTCAAGGCCCTGGTGTACACAGCCCTCAGCACCTGGGGCCTGCGAACTCCCCTGCTCTTTTCCTGGCACGGATACCGAGCCCTGGATACCCGACGCGATATGCAGTGGACCGTGCGGGTGCTTCACCACCGGTTTCGGTACGCCATTGCCGTGAGCGAGGCCGTGGCCCAACTGTTGCACCGCAAGGCCGGGGTTCCTCTCCACAAGATTCGGGTGTTCCCCAACGCCATAGACCTGGCCCCCTACCGGCACCTGTCCCCGGCTTACGAGCGAGCCACACCCCCTGAAGGCCGCCTTATCGTGGGCATGGTGGGGCGACTGGCCGAGGTGAAAAACTACCCGCTGTTCCTGCAAATCGTGGCCCACCTGGCCCGGGAGTTCCCCCATCTGGAGGCGTGGATCGTGGGGGATGGCCCCCTGCGACCCCACCTGGAGCAATTGGCCGAACAATGGGGCATCGCTCCGCGGGTTCGGTTTTGGGGGTTTCGGCGCGACATCCCTGAACTCCTGACCCAGATGGACCTGTTCGTGTTCACCAGTCACGCCGAATCCTTCGGCCTGGTGGTGGTGGAAGCCCAGGCCGCTGGGCTGCCTGTGGTGGTGTCGGACTACCCTGCGGCCGCCTCTTTGATCCAAGAGGGACGAACGGGTTTCCTGGCCCGTCGGGGCCAATTGGAAGACTTCCTCCACAAGGCCCGGGCTCTTCTGGCATCACCTGAGCGTCGGCGGCAAATGGGCCGCGCCGCCCGCGCGTGGGCCTTTCAGGCCTTTTCGCTGGACACCTATGTGAAACGCCTCCTGAACCTCTACCGTGATCTGACCACGGCCCGCTGATTGCAGCCTCGGCACTGGGCTTTTAAAATGTAGTCAAT
>CAYOQK010000031.1:0-4676 GCA_964406105.1 uncultured bacterium
TGAACCCCCCTTGCTCCTGCTGGAACAGGGGATCATGTTCACCCACAAAGGCGACAAAATCTACCTCTACGAATAACCCCGCCTTTTTTCACGAAATCAGACGGCAACCTCCGCTAAACCTTCCCTTTTCTTTTCCCGTTGTCATGAAAATTTTGTGCCATGAACCCAGGGAAACTGGGGGAAAATGGGGGGTAGAGAGGGAAAGGGGGTGAGGGCGGAACCCCTGGCCAGATCGGCAAAAGATGGTGGAGATGGGGGGATTCGAACCCCCGACCCCCTGGTTGCAAACCAGGTGCTCTCCCACTGAGCTACATCCCCACAGGGCCCAAAAGTTTACATGCCCAGCAGAACCGGGTCAATGCCAAACCTGTACCATCCTACACCATGGTGCAAATCCGGCTTCGGGATCTCTGGCTGTGGTGGCCTGGGCAGAAGGAGCCTGTGCTCCGCGGGGTACACCTGGATCTTCAAGGGCCAGGCCTCACGGTGGTCTCCGGGGCCGCAGGCTCCGGCAAAAGCACCCTGCTCCGGCTGCTCGCAGGCTTGATCCCCCGGGCCCAAGCGGCCCGGATCCAAGGGGAAATGCATTTGACCACCCCTGGGGATCGGCCGCCGGCCCTGTTGCTTCAGCACCCGGAAACCCAACTGGCGGCCTTCATGTGGGCTCAGGAGGTGCAAGGCCGAGCGGCTCCGCCGGTGCCTCTGCGTCGCCTCTCTCGCGGGGAACTGCAGCGGCTGGCCCTGCACCATGTGCTGAGCACCTCGGCGTCTCTGGTGCTCCTGGACGAGCCCTTTGCCAACCTGGACCCTCAGGCCGAGGCCCAACTGGTGGCCTGGATCCAGGAACACCGGGCCCGGCGGCGGATCCTGCTGGTGACCCACACCCTGCCCCGGGGCTGTGTGCCTGACGAAGCCCTGCGGATGCACCAGGGGGTTTTGGAACCGGTACCGCTGCAGGTTCTGCTGGCACAGCGGCAGCTGAGGATTCCGCCTGAGGCCTTCCCGGGCCCTCGGGCCGTTCGCCCATTGGCGTCCCCACGGCTCCAACTCTCAGGGGTGCGGCTCTGGCGGCACGGGCGGATCCTTCTGCAAGACGGCCACCTGCACTTGGCCCCGGGCGACCTGGCGTTGCTCACGGGCCCCAACGGCTCCGGCAAAACCACCCTGATCCGCTGGATGGTGGGCCTGGAGCCGAAGGCGGGCACAGGCACCCTGCATTGGGCAGGCCGCCCGGTGGCCACCCTGCGGGGCCGAGCGCTGTTGGTGCCCCAGCGGCCGGAGCGGCTGTTTTGGGGAGGAACAGTGGGGGAGACCCTGCGGCGGTTGGGAGGCCAGGAGGGGTTCCTGGAGCCCCCTTTGCCCCAGGCCCTTTGGCATCGGCCTGCGGTGCTCCTGAGCGGGGGAGAAGCCCAGATCGGGGCCCTGGCTGTGGCCCTGGCGCTGCGGCCCGCGGTGCTCCTTTTGGACGAGCCTACCCATGCCCTGGATGCCGAGAACCTGGAGCGGCTCCGCCAATGGCTCCACAATTATCGCCACCAAGGTGGCCTGGGGATCGTGGTCACCCACCATCCCCACCTGTTTGCCGATGTGGCCACCCAGTGGTATCACCTGGAGGATGCCCGACTTGAAACGAGGCCTGCGTGATCCCCGAACTCTGGCGTACCTTGCGGTGTTCGGCACCCTGTGGGGAGCCTGGGAGATCACCGTGGGCTCGTTGCTCCATCTCGTCAACTTCCCCCTCAAGGGCACGTGGCTGGCCGCAGGAGCCATGACCCTGGCGCTGACCGGCCGACGGTTGATCCCGGCACCGGGAGGGCTCCTGTGGATGGGGGCCTTGGCTGCACTGCTCAAGGTGTTCTCCTTTGGCGGGGTGGTGCTTTCCCCTATGGTGGCGATCCTGGTGGAGGCATCCCTGGCGGAAGCGGTGGTGCTCCTGGCCCGGAACCGGCCCTGGGCCTATCCCCTGGCCGGAGGGGTGGCTTTACTCTGGCCACCCTTGCATCGCCTCCTGTTTCAGGCCCTGTACTTCGGGGCCGATGTGTACCAGGTGTACGCGCAACTGGCCCATGCCCTCAGCCGTTGGATCCCGATTGCCGGTGTTCTTTGGGCCCTGGGGGTGCTGATGGTGTTCCAGTTCCTGATAGGTATGGCCGCAGGGACTTTGGCCTTGGCCCTGGCCCAACGGGTTCGGATTCGGCTATGAGCGGGTTCCTTTGGCTTTTTGTCCTCACGCTCGTGGTGGTCCCCTGGGCGCCCCTGCCCGTGCTGGGGATTTGGGCCGGCATTACGGGCCTTTTGGCCCTCCGCTGGGCGCCCCGGAGCCTGCGCGTCTTCTTGAAGCCCTGGTTCTTGGGATCCATGGCGCTCCTGGTGTTGGGAATGGTGATGCTGTTGCCTGGGGTGCCCTGGGGGCCGCGGCTCCGGTGGATCGCTCGGTTCCTGCTGCGGGCCTGGATCCTGATCCTTTGGCTGCAGTTCCTCCGACACCGGGTTTCGCCTCAGGCCCTGGTGCGGCTCCTGCGCCGCACGCCCCTGGCTCCGCTCGCACCCCTCTTGACCCTGTCGCTGTACCTGTTGCCCCGCTTGGTGGAGGATCTGGCTGAATCGTGGGCGCTCTTTGCGGTGTGGATCCCTGGCCGGTGGCAGCGATGGAAGGCGTTGCCCCTGTTCCTGACCTCAGTGGTGCAACAGGCCGTGCGGGTTGCCGAAGACCTCACCCTGGCGATCACCCTGGAGGAGCGTCGGCCGTGAGCGTGCACTACGCAGTGGTGGCCCCCATCGGGGGCGGAAAAACCACGGCCCTGCGTCGTCTCGTGCTCCGGCTTGGAACCCAGGTGGCGGGAGTGCTTTCCCTGCGGGTGCCTGGAGGTTATGACCTGTGGGTGGTGCCCCATGGCCCACGCTTGCCCTACGCACGACGCCAGCCCCCAGGCACCCCGGTGGGACGGTTTTGGATCCGCGAGGACCAGATCCAGTTGGCCATGACCCTTTTGGAACCCCAGTCTCCCCGTCTTTGGGTTTTGGACGAGGTGGGCCCCTTAGAGGTGATCCAGCGGCGAGGTTGGTACTCCTGGCTCCAGCAACGGGTAACTCAGGGAAAGGTTCCGGTGGTGGTGGCCGTTCGGCGGGACCTGTTCCCTCGGTTCCTGAGGGTTTTCGCTCAGGCAACCTGGCAGGAGTTAAGCCCGACCGATGTGGATCGCTTGGAGGAAATGGGATAAGAACAGGGAATGAAGGTGGGGCCGCGGCCCCCCGCGGCCCCACCTCTCGTTTAGAAGCCCAGCCCCCAAACGAGATACACGTACTTGTTGGAGTCCACGGAAACGAAGAGTTCCGAGTGGAAAGAGGGGCGATACCCTAAGGACAGGGTAAACCGGGTTTCTTTGCCGTCGTGCCCATGGGTTTCCACGGTGCCATCGGGGTGCTTCACCAAGCGGTGCAGGTAGCCGTACCGGCTCACCCCTTCGTAGCGTCCAGCCACGAAGAACTTGGGATTCATGGGGAACCGGAGGTTCACGTCCACGAAAAAGCCCTCAGCCTTGTTGAACAGATGGGCCACGTTCACCACCGAAGGTTGATCAGGGCCATAGATGTCTACATAGCGGTTTGCGAACTCCTGAAGCACGGCATCCAGATTGTTGTACCGGGTTTGGAGGAATTCCCCAATGATCCGAATGAGGCCCTTTTCATACTTTCCCTGTACGTCCACTGCTGTGAATCGTCCCTCTTCAGTAAACTCTTCAGGGGTAAAGGCAGCGTAGTAGCCAGAGGCCCCCAGCTCCAGTCCTGGGATGCCTCGGAACGCGATCTTCCCCGCCAACGCCTTATCTCGGTTGTTGTCGTGTAGATAGTCGCCGTACCACGCTGCCAAGTTGTAGATCCAGGGGGTGTGGGCATTCGGTTGGTTCCAAACGAGGCGAGGACCTTGAAACGTTCCCAACTCGTACATCAGGTTGCCGGCCAGGAAGGTACCGACCAGTTCCACTCCAGGTTCCGACCAGGGCAGGGTGGCGGGCAGCATGAGCATCTCCTCGGTGCCCCACATGGGGCGGCGGGGGAAGGGCCAGTAAAAGTCAATCTGCATCTGTTCGTTGCCCCCCAAAGGGATGGCGATTTGGCCCAGACGGAGTTTGTGGCCCCAGAGGTACTCAAAGGAGAGCCACATCTCTCGGATCGGAGAGTATCGGATGCCGAGTTCCTGGCTGGTGAGCAATACGTCCTCTTCGTGAAGGGGTCGCTCGTTCCAGCGCAGCATCTCCATGGTTCCGAACCCCTGGATGTGGCTGGTGATGTATAGGTCCATGGTCATGGTCCAGGTTCTGGCGGTAAAGTGTGACCCAGAGTCGGGATGGTAGACGGTGCGGAAGAGGCCATACCCTCCCCACCGAAAACTGAACCCCTGTGCTTTCAGACCACCGATTCCTCCCAGCAAGACCAGGACAGCGAGTACAAAACGACGCATGAAACACCTCCTTGTTGGCGCGCTCTGGGAAAGAAATCCATAGGACAGTGATGATAGTTTCGCAAAGGCCAGAATTGACTACATTTTAAAAGCCCAGTGCCGAGGCTGCAATCAGCGGGCCGTGGTCAGATCACGGTAGAGGTTCAGGAGGCGTTTCACATAGGTGTCCAGCGAAAAGGCCTGAAAGGCCCACGCGCGGGCGGCGCGGCCCATT
>CAYOQK010000032.1:0-17142 GCA_964406105.1 uncultured bacterium
ACATCAACGTGGCCCTGCTGTACGTGCTGGCTGCGGCATCCCTGGGCACCTATGGGGTGCTCCTGGGGGGCTGGGCCTCCAACAACAAGTACTCCCTTTTGGGTGGACTTCGGACCGCCAGCCAGATGATCTCCTACGAGATCGCCATGGCATTGGCCCTGGTGGGTGTGGTGATGATGGCCGGTTCCCTGTCGCTGCGCGGTATCGTGGAGGGGCAACGTCACCTCTGGTACCTGATCCCCCAGTTCCTGGGGTTCTTGGTGTTCCTGGTGAGCATGTTTGCCGAAACCAATCGGGCCCCCTTTGATCTGCCTGAGGCCGAGGCCGAACTGGTGGCGGGGTACCATACCGAGTACAGCTCCATGAAGTTTGCCATGTTCTTTGTGGGGGAGTACATCCACATGGTGGTGGCCGCCGCTTTGATGACCGTGTTCTATCTGGGCGGTTGGTACGGCCCCTGGCAACCTGGGTTCCACTGGTTTGCCCTGAAAATGGCCCTCGTCCTCTACCTCATGATCTGGGTCCGTTGGACCTACCCGCGGTTTCGGTTTGACCAACTCATGCGCTTTGGCTGGAAGGTGCTGATCCCCTTGGCACTGGTCAACCTGGTGATCACAGGACTGGTGAAAGTGCTATGATGTACGCCTTTGTGGCCTTCGCATTGCTCTCCGTGATCGGGGCCTTGGGAGTGCTCCTGGAAACCCATCCGGTGCGGGGTGCGCTCTACCTTCTCTTGGCCTTCCTGGGCATCGGAGTGCTGTACCTGCTGGCCGCTGCGCCTTTCCTGGGCTTTGTGCAAATCATCGTGTACGCTGGTGCTGTGGTGGTGCTGTTCCTGGTGGCCATCGCGGTCATGAGCCTCCGACAGCTGCCCGATGACCGGGATCTGGCCCCGCGGGGGTTCTTGGCAGTGCTCTTTGCGGGTGCCCTCTTCTTCGTGGTGCTGGCCCTGCTGCACCATGCCCCCGTGCAGGCCGCTGTCCCCGTTCCCGAGGGGTCTCCCACCGCCCTGGCCCTGGGGCTGTTCCGCGATTACCTGGTGCCCTTTGAACTGGTGTCCCTGCTGTTGCTGGTGGCCATCGTGGGGGCCATCGTGCTCGTGAAAAGGAGGCCCGGCGCATGAACCCCACCTACTACCTGTTGCTCTCCTTCGTGCTCTTTGGCTTGGGTGCCGTGGGCGTGGTGCTCCGCAAGAACACGCTGTTCATGCTCCTGAACCTGGAACTCATGATGAACGCCGTGGGCCTGGCCCTTGTGGCAGCCTCGCTCACCGGCTACCTGGAAGGGCAACTCATCGTGCTCATGGTACTGGCGGTGGCCGCCTCGGAGGTGGCCATCGGCATCGGGATCCTCGTGAACCTGGTTCGCCTGAAGGGGAGCCCTATGGTGGACCTGTGGAACCGGGAGGAACCGTGATGCTGTGGGCTGCAGCACTCGCCCTCTTTGCTCCCCTCTTGGGCGCCATCGTGAACGGCGTCTTCGGCCACCCCTTCCGCCGGCACGCCCACTGGCCCGCCGTGGTGGCCGTGGGCCTTTCCATGATCGCCAGTTGGTGGATCCTCCTGAAGGTGGGGCCCCATCCCCAGGTGTACCACCTGTACACCTGGATCCCAGTGGCCAACTTCGTGGTGCCCTTTGGCTTTTACCTGGATTCCCTCACCGCCGTGATGATGGGGGTGGTGACCACGGTGTCCTTCCTGGTCCACGTGTACTCCATCGGGTACATGCACAACGACCCTGGGTACCGCAGGTACTTCGCATACCTCAACCTCTTTGTGTTCTCCATGCTGCTCCTGGTGCTGGCCAATAACTACGCCCTCCTCTTCGTGGGTTGGGAGGCTGTGGGCCTGTGCTCCTACCTGCTGATCGGCTTCTGGTACGAGAAGAAGGCCGCCTCCGATGCCGGCAAAAAGGCCTTCATCGTGAACCGGATCGGTGATGCCGGCTTCCTGCTGGGCATCTTCACCCTGTTTGCCACCTTTGGCAGTGTTCGCTATGACACCGTGTTCCAAATGGTGGCCAGCAACCCCCACCTGTACCAGGGTGCCCTCACGGCAGCCACGCTGTTCCTGTTCCTTGGAGCTGTCGGCAAGTCCGCCCAATTTCCCCTTTACGTGTGGTTGCCCGAAGCCATGGAGGGCCCCACTCCTGTGTCCGCCTTGATCCACGCGGCCACCATGGTTACCGCCGGTGTGTACATGGTGGCCCGGAGCCATTTCCTGTACAGTGAGGTGCCCCAGGTGGGTCAAATCGTGGCCTCTGTTGGCGCCTTTACCGCCCTGTTTGCCGCCACCATGGCCATGGTGAACGACGACATCAAGCGGGTGCTCGCCTATTCCACCATCTCCCAGTTGGGCTATATGTTCGTGGCTGTGGGCTTGGGAGCCTATACCGCGGGCATCTTTCACCTATACACCCACGCCTTCTTCAAGGGCCTGCTGTTTTTGGCGGCGGGCAGCGTGATGCACGCCACCGGTGGGGAGCTGAACATGCAACGCATGGGGGGCCTTTTCAGGAAAATGCCCCATACGGCCTGGACCTTCCTCATCGGTGCCCTGGCCCTCGCCGGTTTGCCCCCCCTGGCGGGCTTTTTCTCCAAAGACGAGATCATCAAACACGCGTTTGTATCCGGCCATACCCTGATCTGGGCAGTGGCCGTGCTCACGGCCCTGCTCACAGCCTTCTACATGTTCCGACTCATCTTTTTGGTGTTCTTCGGCACTCCCCGCGATCCCCAGATCTACGAACACGCCCACGAGTCGCCACCGGTGATGACCGTGCCACTGTGGATCCTGGCGGTGGCCTCGGTGGTAGCCGGATGGGTGGGATGGGGCGAGGAGCAAAGCCTGTTCCACCGGTTCCTGGAACCTGCGCTGGGTGAGTTCCACCTGGTAGAGTGGACCCAGGGACACGGGGCCGGCCCGGGCCTGGTGGTCCTGTCGGTGGGCGTGGCCCTGCTGGGCATCCTTTTGGCCTACGCCCTGTACCTGCTTCGGAAGCCAGACCCTGCCCACCTGGCCCGCAGGGCCGGCTTCCTGTACACCCTCCTGAAACGGAAGTACTACGTGGATGAGATCTACCAGGTGCTCGTGGTGGGCACCCTACGGGTGACCGCAAAGGCCCTGTTCTGGGGAGTGGACCGGGTCTTGGTGGATGGCACGGTGAACGGCACCGGCTGGACCCTGGCCGCCACGGGCACAGTCCTCCGACGTTGGAGTTCCGGGTTCCTGCGGTCGTACCTGCTCTGGATTCTGATCGGTGCTAACCTGCTGGTGTGGTTCCTGTTGCGAAGCGGAGGAGGCCATTGAGATGCTGAGCCTGCTGATCTTTCTCCCTCTGCTGTTGACCATTCCCATTGTGTTCCTGCGGGGCCGGCGGACCGTCTTCTGGTACACCACCGCCGCCACCCTGGTGGAGTTCCTCCTGTCCCTGACCCTGCTGCGGGGATTTGACTTCGCCATGACCGGGTTCCAATGGGTGGAACGCAGCCGCTGGTTGCCAGACCTCGGCGCGTCGTACCACCTGGGCATAGATGGCCTGAGCCTGGCCCTGATCTTGCTCACCACCTTCCTCACCTTTGTTGCCACCCTATCGTCCCTGAACTATGTCCAACGGCAGGTGAAGGAGTACTACATCACCCTGCTGGTGTTGGAAACCGGCATGCTGGGGGTGTTTGCTGCGCTGGACCTGCTCCTCTTCTTCGTGTTTTGGGAAGTGATGCTCCTGCCCATGTACCTGCTGATCGGCATCTGGGGGCACGAGCGGCGGATTTACGCAGCCTTCAAGTTCGTGCTGTACACCATGGCGGGCAGTGCCTTTCTGCTGGCCGCCATCATCGTGCTGCGGATCCACACCGGCACCTTTGACCTGGTGGAGCTCATGAATCGCACGGGCAATCTGGTGCCGGCAGCCCTGGAAGGGCTCCTGTTCCTGGCCTTCGCCCTGGCCTTTGCCATCAAGGTGCCCCTGTTCCCCTTTCACACCTGGCTTCCTGACGCCCACGTGGAGGCCCCCACTGCAGGCTCGGTGATCCTGGCCGGGATCCTGCTCAAAATGGGGGTGTACGGCTTTCTCCGGTTCAATTTCACCCTGTTTCCCCAGGCTTCCCACCATTACGCTCCCCTGTTCATGGCCTTGGGGGTCATTGGGATCCTGTACGGCGCCCTGATGAGCTGGGTTCAGCAGGACCTCAAGAAGCTCATTGCCTATTCCTCGGTGGCCCACTTGGGGTTTGTGGTGCTCGGTATCTTCACCTTCACCGATTGGGGGCTTCAGGGGGGCATTCTGCAAATGGTGAACCACGGGCTTTCCACCGGTGGCCTATTCCTGGCAGCTGGATTGCTCTATGAGAGGAAGCACACCCGGGACATGGACCGGCTCCGGGGGCTTGGCAAGGTGATGCCCGTGTTCTCCGTGCTCTTCGGCATCGTGATGCTCTCCTCCGTGGGCTTGCCCGGCCTGAACGGCTTTGTAGGTGAGTTCTTGATCCTGCTGGGCGCCTACAAAACCGGCATCCTTTGGGCTGTTTTGGGGGTGCTGGGCGTGATCTTCGCAGCCGTGTACCTGCTGGGCATGTACCAGCGGGTGGTGCTCTCTGCCCCGATCCCGGAAAACCAAGGGATGGCCGATGTCTCGCCTCGGGAGTTCGTGGTGTTTGCCCTGTTGCTCGTGTTCATCTTCTGGATCGGTGTGTATCCGGCCCCGTTCCTGAAGTTCGGCAAAGCACCCAGCCGCATCCTGCGGGAGAATATCCAAGCAGCAGTGGCGGAAACCGTGCCGGTTCCGCCACCTACCCCAGCACACGAAACGCCGGAGGTGTCTCCATGAACCTGGGCCTGTTTACCCCGGAGTACGTGATCCTGGGAACCTCCTTTGTGCTGCTCTTTTTGGCCTTCCTTATCCCGCGACGGCCGGTGATCTTCAACTCCATTACGGTGCTGGGCATCATCTTGGCCATGTTCCTGGCGATGGTGTCGGTGGGGAATACGGGCGCCTTGGGAATGCTGCAGGTCACACCGCTGAGCCGCATCTTTGACCTGATGTTCATGGCAGCCACCCTGCTGGTGGTGCTGATGTCTCTGGACTACTTTGAGAGTCGGGAGGTGGGGGGTGAACTCTACTTTTTCCTGCTCACCGCTCTGCTGGCCATGATGGTGTTGGCCAAGGCCCTGCACCTGGTTACCGCCTTCCTGGCGTTGGAACTCCTGTCCTTTTCCCTCTTCGTGCTTGTGGGATTGCTGAAGGAAGAGGGGGCTATCCGCGCGGCCCTCAAGTTCTTCTTCGTGGGGGCTTATTCCTCGTCCTTTTTCCTGATGGGGATGGCCCTGCTGCTGATCTCCTCGGGGTCCCTGTACCTGGATCGGTTCCTATTCGGCCACCACCTGCCCCTCACCCTGGTGGGGCTGGCCCTCCTGTTGGTGGGCTTTGGGTTCAAACTGGTGTATGTTCCCTTCCACCTTTGGACCCCGGACGTGTTCCACGGGGCCCCTACACCGGTGGTGGCCTTTGTGGCGACGGCTCCCAAGGCTGCGGGCTTTGCCTTGCTGTTGCAGGTGCTCTCTCGGGCCCTGGTTCCCTTGGCAGGCCATTGGATGCCCATCCTGGTGGGCCTCTCCGTGATCACCATGTTGGTGGGGAACCTGGCCGCCCTACGGGAGACCGACGTCAAACGGTTGTTGGCCTTTTCCACCATTGCCCATGCGGGCTATCTGCTTTTGGCCTTCGGTGTAAACACCACACCGGCGTACCAGGCGTTAACCCTGTACCTATTGGCCTACATCTTCATGACCGTGGGGGCCTTCGCAGGCCTGGCCTACCTGCAGGAACACACGCGTCTCCAGCACCTCAGGGGACTGGCCCGCAAGGACCCGTGGTTGGCCCTGTTCTTGAGCCTGTTCTTCGTGGCCTTGGCGGGTATTCCCCCCACTGCGGGTTTTGCCGCAAAGTTCTATCTGTTCGGCGCTGTGATTCAGGCAGGCCATCCCCTGCTGGCCCTGTTCGCCTTCCTCAACGGGGTGGTGTCTGCCTACTACTACCTGCGGGTGCCGGCTTCCATGTACATGTACGAAGCCACGGAGCACACAGCGACCCTGCCCTCTGGCCGTCGGTATAGCCTGCTGGGCACGGTGATGTGGGTGTCGGTCATCCTGGTCTTCTACCTGGGGATCTACCCCAACTCCTTCCTGGAGGTGATCCGCCAGGTGTTTTGAGGATGGGGGATTTCCGAAGGGTTCCTGGTTTCCCACGGGGCGTCAACCCAACGGTGGGCTGTATGATATTGAGTCCGTTGGCCAACAAGGAGGTTTTCCATGTGCACCCATGGTGAACGCCGTGCTGTGATCGTTTCGGCGGTTCGTACGCCCATCGGCAAGTTTTTGGGCGGCTTATCTCCCTTGACGGCCCCAGAATTGGGGGCCATCGCGATCCGGGAAGCCCTGAAACGGATCCAACTGGACCCCCAAGAGGTTCAAGAGGTGATCATGGGGAATGTGCTCCAGGGGGGCGTGGGACAAGGACCGGCCCGCCAGGCCGCCATCAAGGCGGGAATCCCTGTGCACGTGCCCGCTTATACCGTCAATAAGGTGTGCGGTTCTGGTTTGAAGTCGGTGATGTTGGCCGCCCAGGCCATCCAGTTGGGCCAGGCCGATGTCATCGTGGCCGGAGGCATGGAGTCCATGAGCAATGCCCCCTTCTTCGTTCGGGAACTCCGCAAGGGCAATAAGTTTGGCGATGTCAAACTCGTGGATCTCATGATCTGGGACGGCCTGTGGGATGCCTTTGTGAATCAGCACATGGGCAGCCTGGCCGACTACACCGCCGAAAAGGCCGGACTCACCCGCGAGGAGCTGGACCAATACGCGTACGAGAGCCACAGAAAAGCCCTCCAGGCCATTGACAACGGATGGTTCAAAGAGGAGATCGTGCCCGTAGAGGTCCCGGGCCGTAAAGGCCAGGTGACCGTGGTGGATACCGACGAGGGACCCCGACGGGACACCTCTTTGGAAAAGCTGGCCAAACTGCCCCCTGTGTTCACCAAGAACGGAGTAGTGACCGCGGGGAACAGCTCCACCCTCAACGACGGTGCGGCCGCTGTGGTGGTCATGTCCGAAGACCGGGCTCTGGCCTTGGGCCTGGAACCTTTGGCCGTCATTGAGGCCTACACCGCTGCCGCGGTGGAACCCCGGGATGTGTTCTTCGCCCCTATTGAAGGGGTGAAAAAGCTGCTGAACCTGCTGGACGCGAAGGACGTGAGCGTGTTTGACCTCATTGAGATCAACGAGGCCTTTGCCTCGCAAACCCTGGCCGATGGTAAGGCCCTGGGCTTTGACTGGAGCCGGGTGAACGTCCACGGTGGGGCCATTGCCCTGGGCCATCCCATCGGGGCCAGCGGCACCCGGGTGCTGGTGACCCTGCTGTACGCAATGAAACAGCGGAACGCCAAACGGGGCCTGGCCACCCTGTGCATCGGTGGAGGCATGGCCGTGGCCATGTCGGTGGTGCGTCCGTAAAAGGAGGAGAGAGCCGTGAAGATCGTAGTGTTCATCAAACGCGTACCGGATACCGGGATTCCTGTGCAGGCAAATCCCGAGGGCACCGACATCGTGCGCGATAACCTGAGCTACGTAATGAACCCCTATGACGAGTTCGCCATAGAGGAAGCCCTCCGCCTCAAAGAGAAGGGTGTGGCCACAGAGATCGTGGCGGTGTCCCTCGGCGACGACGGTGTGAAGGAAACTCTGCGGAATGCCTTGGCCCTGGGCGCAGACCGGGCGGTGCACCTGAAAACCGAGCCCCAGGCCTTTGTGCCGGCTTTGACCACCGCCCAGGCTCTGGCGGATTTCCTAAGGGACGAAAATTTTGACCTCATTCTGATGGGCAAAGAGGCGGTGGACGATAACCAGGGGCTGGTGGGTGCCTATTTGGCCCAGTTCCTCGGAGTGCCCATCGTGTCGTACGTGGTGAAACTGGAAATCGGCGACGGCACCCTCAAGGCCGAACGAGAAACCGATGACGGTGCCGTGGAGGTGGAGGCTCCCCTGCCGGCGGTGGTGACCACCGAAAAGGGCCTGAACGAGCCCCGGCTCCCCACCCTGCGCGGCATCATGATGGCCAAACGGAAACCCATTGAGGAAAAGCCCGTATCCCTGGGAGAAAGTGCCCTCAGCTTGGTGAAACTGGAGATGCCCCCAGCGAAGGAAGCCGGAGTCGTGATCCAAGAGGACTTCCCGGCCAATGTGGAGAAGCTGCTCCAGATACTCCGGGAAAAGAAGGT
Organism: uncultured bacterium; assembly: GCA_964406105.1. Lineage (GTDB taxonomy): Bacteria > Hydrothermota > Hydrothermia > WGAB01 > WGAB01 > WGAB01. Next base: position 8,273 of record CAYOQK010000032.1, read on the forward strand.
TCTGTGAGGAGGATGACCATGAACAAGGTGCTGGTGTTCATTGACAGCTTTCAGGGAGAGCCCAAGAAGGCTTCGTTGGAACTCTTCTCTGTAGCCCGGGAATGGGCCCCTGAGGTGGTGGCCGTGGGCGTGCATCTGCAGGACCCTGCAGCCCTGGGCCGATACGGTGCCCATAAGGTATACCACGCTGAGGCCGAAGCCTACTACACCCCCAACGCCTTCCGGGATCTCGTGCTGAAGGTGGTGGAGGCAGAGAACCCCGACGCCCTGCTGTTCCCTGGAACGAAAAACGGCCGGGAACTGGTGGGTTTGGTGGCCGCTGCTCTGGGCGTGCCCGCCATGAGCGAGGTCATGGCCGCTCAGGTCACCGACGACGGGTTGGAACTCCGCCGCACGGTGTACACCGGCAAGGTGTTCGCCACCCTGAAACTCACCGCTCGTCCCTTCGTGTTGGCCTTTAAGGTGAAGAGCCTGAACATCACCGAGGCCCCTGTGGACCACACCCAGGTAGAGCCCCTAACCCTGGAGATGGCCGATCCCGTGAAGGTCGTGGGCATCCACGAGAAGGAAAAGGGCGAGCCCGACGTAGCCGAGGCGGACATCATCGTGTCCGGTGGCCGAGGCCTGGGCGGGCCCGAGGCCTTTGACCTGCTGCGGGAACTCGCCCGAGAGATCGCTCGGATCACCGGCGAAACCGTGGCCATCGGGGCCTCACGGGCGGCTGTAGACGCCGGCTGGATTGACCATAGCCACCAGGTGGGCCAAACGGGGAAGGTGGTGACCCCTCGCCTGTACATCGCCATCGGGATCTCCGGCGCCCTGCAGCATCTGGCCGGCATGCGGAACTCCAAGTTCATCGTGGCCATCAATAAGGATCCCGAGGCCCCCATCTTCAAGGTGGCCGACGTGGGCCTCGTGGAGGACCTCTTCAAGGCCGTTCCCAAACTCACGGAGGAACTCCGGAAACTGTAAAATAAGTCGCCTTTTGAGACCAAGTCGCATTTGAAGCAAGGACGGTGACCCAGATGGCTAAGATCCTTGGGGATATGTCGCCTTCTGCAAAGCGGGAACTGGAACTGGAAATCCCCCGCGAGGAGTTCCAGAAGGTTCGGAACCGGGTGCTAAGGAAGGTGCAACAGCAGGTGCACCTGAAGGGGTTTCGCCCGGGAAAAGCGCCCCTCCACCTGATTGAAAAGATGTACGGCTCTGCCATCCAACAGGAAGCCCTGGAACAAGCGGTGGCTGAACGACTCAGGGAAGAGGCCCAGGCGCGCAAGCTCCGCGTAGTGGGAACCGTGCGGATTGAAGAGGTGCAGGAAACCGACCAAGGGTACCGGGTGCGGGTGACCTTTGAGGTGATCCCCAACTTTGAAGTGCCTCCCGCCGCCACCCTGGAGGTCAAAAAGGTGATCCGCCGGATCTCGGCCTCGGACGTGGAAGTGGAGATCCAACGGCTCCGGTCTCGGCTGGCCGAACTGGTCAAAAAGCCAAAGGATGCGGTGGTGGAAGCCGGCGATTACGTGTTCGTGGACTACGAGGAACGCGACGACCAAGGCAAAGTAGTGCAACGGGCCAAGAACTCCTACCTGCCCATGGTGCCTGGGGAAACCGACGAGCGCATCATCAACGCCTTCCTCGGGAAAAAAGTGGGCGACACCGTGGAAGTGGACATCACCTTGGTGGATGCCGAAGGCCAGGAAACCCCACGCCACCTGGTCTATAAGATCCGGGAGATCCGAAAGGTGGAACTCCCCCCGGTGGATGATGAGCTGGCGGTCAACCTGGGCTTTGACTCCCTGGAGGATTTGGAGGCCCAAATCCGCAAGGACCTGGAAAAGGCTGCCCAGGAGGATTCTGAACGCCGCCTGGAAGAGGAGATCGTGCAGCAAATGTACGAGCGGGTGAAATTTGAACTGCCCGAAAGCCTGGTGAAGGAGTACATGGACCTCTACCGAAAGCAGTTCAAAGAAGAAACCCTCCAGCAGCTGGAGGATCCCGAGGCCTTTCTCCGGGACCTGGCCGAGCGAACCCTTCGCCGGGAAATCCTGCTGGACCGGGTGGCCGAGGAGTACCACCTGGAACCCACCGAGGAGGAGATCCAGGCTGAGGTAGAAAAACGGGCCCGGGAGTACCGGGTGAACCCCAAAACCTACCGGAAACGCTTAGAAAAAAGCGGTGGCCTGGACCACATCAAGGCCATCCTTCGTCGCCGAAAGGCCCTGGAATGGCTAAAATCCCAGGTAAAATTGGAGGTGATCGTCGAGTGAGCGACGAAAAGCAACGGCTCATCAGCCAGTACGTTCCCTATGTGATTGAACAAACGGGCCGGGGGGAACGGGTCTATGACATCTACTCCCGGCTCCTCAAGGAGCGGATCCTCTTCATCGGGACGCCCATTGATGATCATGTGGCGAACCTGGTGATCGCACAATTGCTGTTCCTGGAATCCGAGGATCCGGAAAAGGACATTTACATCTACATCAACTCACCGGGCGGTGTGATCACCGCAGGCCTGGCCGTGTACGACACGATCCAGTACATCCGGCCCCAGGTGTCCACCATTTGTGTGGGGTTGGCAGCCTCCATGGCTGCCGTGATCCTGGCGGCGGGCACGCCGGGCAAGCGTTTCGCATTGCCCCATTCCCGCATCATGATCCATCAGCCCTGGGGAGGCGTGCAGGGCCAGGCTGTGGACATTGAAATCCACGCCCGGGAGATCATGCGACTCCGCCGGATCCTCAACGAAATCCTGTCTAAGCACACCGGACAGCCGGTGGAGAAGATTGAAAAGGATACCGACCGGAACTTCTTTATGTCGGCCCAAGAGGCCAAGGAGTACGGCTTGATTGACGGCGTAATCCGCTTCCGGAAGGAGATGAAAACCCCATGAGCGAGCGAAAACGTCCCGGCCACAAAGCCGACGAGCCCCGGTGTTCCTTTTGCCGACGGCCCGCCAGCGAGGTGAAACGCCTGATCTCCGGCGCCGAAGGCTACATCTGCGCCGATTGCGTACGGGTGGCCTGGGAGATCCTGCACGAGGAACGCCAGATGGACGCCGAGATCGGCCTCCTGAAACCCCCCACCCCAGAAGCCATCAAGGCGTATCTGGATGAGCACGTGGTGGGCCAGGACCACGCCAAAAAGGTGCTCTCCGTAGCGGTGTACAACCACTACAAACGGGTACTCTACCGGAAGCACGACGTGTTCTTTGAAAAGGCCAACATCCTGATGATCGGCCCCACCGGCACCGGCAAAACCCTGCTGGCCCGTACCCTGGCCGATCTGTTGAAGGTTCCCTTTGCCATCTACGATGCTACGCCTCTGACCGAGGCCGGCTACGTGGGTGAGGATGTGGAGAACATCCTGGTCCGACTCCTTCAGGTGGCGGATTACCAGGTGGAACAGGCCCAAATGGGCATCGTGTACTTGGACGAGGTGGACAAACTGGCCCGCCGGTCCGATTCGCCCTCCATCACCCGCGATGTTTCGGGCGAGGGAGTTCAACAGGCCCTGTTGAAGATCCTGGAGGGCACGGTGGCGAACGTTCCCCCTCAAGGGGGGCGGAAACACCCGGAACAGCCCCTTATCCAGGTGGACACCACCAACATCCTGTTCATCTTAGGAGGCACCTTCTCCGGCCTGGAGGAGATCGTTCGTGCCCGGCTGGGTCGCCACCGGATGGGCTTCAACCCCGACGACACCTCCACGTCGCCCCAGGCCGAGGACCACTGGATCCAGTACGTGCAGCCCGAGGATCTTATCAAGTACGGGTTCATTCCGGAGTTCATCGGCCGGCTCCCGGTGATCGCCACCCTGCATCCCCTGAGCCGGGACCATTTGGTACAGATCCTCTCCGAGCCCAAACGCTCGGTTTTGCGACAGTTTGAGGAGTTTTTCCAAATGGAGGGGATCACCCTGACCGTGACCCAGGAGGCCCGTGAGGCCATCGCTGACATCGCCCTGGCCCGCGGCACCGGGGCTCGGGGTCTGCGGGCCATCCTGGAAGAAGTGCTGCTGGACACCATGTTCCGCATCCCCTCGGAACGGGACGTGGTGGAGGTTGTGGTGGATCGGGATGTCGTCCTAAAGAAAACCCCGCCCCGATGGATCCGGGGAGCCCGCCGAAAGCGGGCGTGAGCAACCATGATGGAGAAAACCACCCAGGTGTATCCCTTGATTCCTCTGCGGGAACTGGTGCTGCTGCCCGAAACCGTGGTGCCCGTGATGATCGCCCGGCCCTTTTCCCTGCAGGCGGCTCGGCATGCGTTGTCCCTGAACGAAACCCTGGCCTTCTTCACCCAGCGCGACGCCAATGTGGAACGCCCACAACAGAAGGACCTGTACGACGTGGGGGTGGTGGGCCGGTTCCTGCAGAACATGCGTGACGCTGATGGAAGCCTGCATGCCTTTGTGCAAGCGGTGGAACGCGTTCGGCTGAAAACCCTGACCTTCGCCGACGGCTTTTACCAGGTGGAAGTGGAACCTTACCCGGTGACCGACCTGGACCATCCCCGCGTCCCTGCCCTGGTGCGCATGACCCGGGAGTATCTGCGGGAGTACCTGCGATTGCCCAATTCCCTGCGCTTGCCCGATGAGCTCACCATGAATCTCCTGAACCTCAGCGACGATCCCCAGTATCTCGTGGGGAACCTGGTGCTGCACCTTCCCTTTGAAACCCCGGAGCGACAGCGGATCCTGGAAATGGAATCCCTGCTGAGCCAGCTGGACGCCGTGATCCGTAAACTCATCCAGGAGATTGAATTCCTCAAACTCAAACAGGAGATCCAAGAACGGGTACGGGCCGAGATCAACCGTAGCCAACGGCAGTACTTCCTGCAACAGGAAATGCGGGAGATCCAACGGGAACTCGGCGAAGACGAGGACGAGTTCGCCCAGCTGGAACAGGAGATCAAACGGGCGGGGATGCCCCCGGAGGTGGAAAAGAAGGCCCTCAAGGAACTGGATAAACTCCGCAAAACCCCACCCATCTCACCGGAAGCCACCGTGCTCCGGAACTACATTGACTGGCTGGTATCCCTGCCCTGGTCAAAACGCACCCAGGACAACCTGGATATCGCCCACGCCCGTCGGATTTTGGACGAAGACCACTACGGCCTGGAGGAACAAAAGGATCGGATCCTGGAGTACCTCTCGGTTTTGAAACTCAAGGGGAGGCTCAAGGGGGAGGTGATCTGTTTCGTGGGGCCCCCTGGCGTGGGCAAAACGTCGTTGGCCAAGTCCATAGCCCGCGCTCTGGGCCGCCGGTTCGTGCGCATGTCCCTGGGCGGTGTGCACGACGAAGCCGAGATCCGAGGACACCGCCGCACCTATGTGGGAGCCATGCCTGGCCGCATCATCCAACAGATTCGCCGGGCTGGCACCAAGAATCCGGTGTTCTTGCTGGACGAAATAGACAAACTGGGCCACGACTTCCGGGGAGACCCCCAAGCCGCCTTGATGGAGGTGCTGGACCCAGAGGTGAACCGCCACTTCGTGGATCACTATTTGGAAGTGGAGTTTGATCTCTCCGAGGTGCTCTTCATCGCTACCGCCAACTCCATCTATGGCATCCCCGCTCCCCTTCGGGATCGGATGGAACTCATCCCCGTGCGAGGATACCTGGACTTTGAGAAACTCCACATCGCCCGCGAACACCTGATCCCTAAGAAACTGGAGGAGACCGGCTTGCCCAAGGGGAGTGTGCAGTTCACCGATGCTGCCCTTCTCAAGATCATCCGAGAGTACACCCGGGAATCCGGCGTGCGGGATCTGGAGCGGAACATCGCCCGCATCCTGCGGAAGGTAGCCCGGGAGTTCCAGGAAAAGGGCAAGAAACGGGCCCGAATCACCCCTAAGCGGGTGCGCGAGTACTTGGGTCTGCCCAAGAAGCGGGTACTGGAGGCCAAGCCCGAACTGCCCGTGGGCGCGGTGTATGGTTTGGCTTGGACCGAGTACGGCGGCGAACTCCTGCGGGTGGAGGCCCAAGCTGTGCAAGGCAAAGGCAACCTGGAGCTCACAGGGCAATTGGGAGACGTGATGAAGGAGTCGGCCCGAGCGGCGCTCACCTTTGTCCGTGCCCACTCCCGCGAACTGGGGTTAGACCAGGATTTTTACACCCGCTATGACCTTCACGTGCATTTGCCCGAGGGCGCAATCCCCAAGGATGGCCCCTCGGCAGGGGTGGCCATCCTGGTGGCGATGGTCTCGGCCCTCACCGGAATCCCGGTGTCTGGGGAGATTGCGATGACCGGAGAGATCACCCTCTCGGGCGATATTCTTCCCGTGGGCGGCCTTAAGGAGAAGCTGTTGGCTGCAAAACGATACGGAATCCAAAGGGTGTTCCTGCCCGCCGCCAACCGGCCGGAGGTGGAGGAAATGGAACGCGAGATCACCGAAGGGCTGGAACTCGTGTTTGTGGAGACCTTGGAACAATTGGTGCGCCAGGTGTTTCCGTTACCCCATGCAAACCCTTCTCCCCGGGTTCGGCCTGAGGAACGGGCGGAACCCTGGATCCACGCGGGATGAGGACGCCACAGCCGGTTCGTGAGGAAAAGCGAGAACGTGCCCTGCTCGTGGGGTTTGCCACCTCCTCCCAAGATCGCTGGCGAGAGATGGACAGCCTGGAGGAACTGGAACAGCTGGCCCATACCGCTGGCGCTGAGGTCTTTGAGAAGATCCTGCAGATCCGCGAAAAACCCGATCCCTCGTACCTCTTGGGGCGGGGAAAGGTGCAGGAGATCCGCAAGATCGTGGAAACCTTTGGGCTGGACTTGGTGATCGTCAACCGCGAACTCAGCCCCAGCCAGCATCGGAACCTGGAAGAAGCCATCGGCGTGAAGATCATTGACCGCACCGAACTCATTCTGGACATCTTCGCCCAACACGCCCGCACCGCGGAAGCCAAAATCCAGGTGGAACTCGCCCAGCTGGAGTACCGCCTCAGCAAGTTGGTGGGGAAAGGCACGGAACTGTCGCGCCTGGGAGGTGGCATCGGCACCCGGGGGCCTGGCGAGAAGAAACTGGAAATTGATCGCCGCCGAATTGAAGATCGCATTGCCCTGCTCCGTCGGAAACTTCGGGAGATTGAGCGAACCCGTGCCTTGCAACGCAAACGCCGCCAAAGCCTCTTTAAGGTTTCCCTGGTGGGCTACACCAATACCGGGAAATCCACCCTGATGAACCAACTGACCCGCGCAGGGGTGCTGGTGGAGGACCAACTCTTCGCCACCTTGGATGCCGTCACCCGGGTGCTGTACCACCCCGACCGCCGGGTGCGGATCGTGCTGTCGGACACCGTGGGGTTCATTGAAAACTTGCCTCATCATCTCGTGGCCTCCTTCCGGGCCACCTTGGGCGTGGTGCAGGAGGCGGATCTGCTGGCCCACGTGGTGGATGTGTCCCATCCTCGGCTGGAAGAACGCATGGCCGTGGTGGAAGAGGTGCTGAAGGAAATCGGAGTTGCCCACAAACCCCGAATCGTGGTGTTTAACAAGATGGATCTCCTGCTGGAGACCAATCTGGTGGAACGGCTACGGGAACGGTATCCGGAGAGTGTGTTCGTCTCCGCCCTTACCGGCGAGGGGCTGGACACCCTGCTGCGGCGGATTTACCATCATGCTGAACAGTACTTTAGCCGACTGCACCGGTCTCCACAGGCCCGGGAGGTGAGCCCGTGAAAACCCTGGTGGTGATCCCCACGTACAATGAGGCTGAAAACATTCGGGATCTCTTGGAAGCAGTGTTCCAGCATGCGCCGGAGGTGCACGTTCTGGTGGTGGACGATAGCTCTCCGGACGGCACCGCTGACATCGTGAAGGACCTTCAAAAGAAGGATTCCCGGATCCATTTGCTTCAGCGGCCGGGCAAGCAGGGCCTGGGATCGGCCTATGTGGAGGGGTTTCGGTATGCCCTGGATCACCATTACGATGCCGTAATGGAGATGGACGCGGACTTCTCCCACAATCCGTCAGATATCCCCCGAATCCTGGAGGCTCTCCAACAGGCCGACATCGTGTTGGGGTCCCGTTATACCAATGGCATCAGCGTGGTCAACTGGCCGCTGAAGCGCCTCATGCTTTCGTATGCGGCCAATCGGTATGCCTCCTGGGTGACGGGTGTTCCTCTGCGGGATCTCACTGGAGGCTTCAAAGGGATCCGGCGGCGCGTGTTGGAGGCTGTGGGCCTTGACAATTTAGAGTCCGATGGCTATGCTTTTCAAATAGAACTCACCGTTCGGGCCTGGTATCTGGGCTTTAAAATTGTGGAGATACCCATCATTTTCGTGGAACGACGGAAGGGCTCATCAAAGATGTCTAAGCGCATCATCCTGGAAGCCGCCTGGCGGGTTTGGAAGTTCCGCTGGGAAGGGATCCGGCTCAAGCGAAACAGGAGGAGCCTATAGGGGACGTTAGCGGTGGATGTTTCCCACACACCGCATAAGGTGGTATAGAAAACAGCAACGGTTAACCCTGGCGGAGTGGAATCCATCTCCGCGGGGTTTTTCTTTTGTCTTACCCCGAGTTCGGAGGCGTTTCCATGTGGGTGTATCTGAACCCTGGTGTGGAATCCACACGGTTCTTTAACCCCGCCCCACACCCAAAGGGTGTAGCCAGAAGGGTTCCAAAAACCAGGGGGCTGGGGAAGGGCAGAGCCGCACGGGGAGCGGTTTTTGAAAATGCCCGCAGGGCTGTAGGGCTCCACCGTGTACGTGCCTTGGGAGAGTTCACTGAGGACCCGGGGCCCTCTCGTCGTGTCCTCAGGAATCCGGCCCGGGGGGCGATACTTTTTGAAAAAAGCCCTGCTTTGACACATCTGCGGGGGATGCCCCGGTCCCATCAGGGCTCTTCCCCTCTGTGGAGATCTGATCGGTT
>CAYOQK010000033.1:0-2216 GCA_964406105.1 uncultured bacterium
CGTAGTGGGCGAAGATGGGAGTTGCGATGAGGATGGCATCTACCTTGGGATCCCGGATGACCTCCTCTGGATTGGCGGTGACCTGAACATGGGGGTACAGGCGCTGTGCCAAGGTGCGCCGTTCCTCCTTCAGGTCGGCAACCCAGAGGACCTCGGCGTTCTCAATGGCGTTGAAGTTCCGGACCAGATTTGGCCCCCAGTACCCAAAACCGATCACACCCACGCGAATCATCGTACCCTCCTGAAGAAGTTTTGGATTTGCTCCACTACATACCGAATCTCCTCTTCAGAGAGCTCGGCGAACATGGGCAGGGAGAGGGTTTGGCGGGCCACCCGTTCGGAAACAGGGAACGTGCCCTCGCCCAGGCCCATGAAGGCATACGCCTTCTGTAAGTGTACAGGGATGGGGTAGTGGATGCCCACTTGCACGTCGTGGGCCTTCAGGTATTCCAACAGGGCGTCCCGGTGTTCTGTGAGCACAGTAAACAGGTGATACACGTGTCGGGCGTAGGGAGCCTCTTCAGGCAACTGGAGATCTCCCACGTCTTTTAGGAGTTCACGGTACCGTTGGGCCCAATGGCGTCGGCCCTCGTTCCACCGATCCAGGTGCTGAACCTTCTCCCGTAGGACCACTCCTTGCAGGTTGTTGATTCGCAGGTTCAGGCCGATGTAGTCGTGGTAGTATTTGCGGAAGGAACCGTGGTCGCGGAGGGCCCGCATTTTTTCGGCCAAGGCATCGTCATTGGTGGCCACGGCCCCACCCTCGCCGTAGGCCCCCAGGTTTTTCCCTGGATAGAAGCTGAAGGCCCCCGCGAGGCCCAAGGTGCCGGCCCGCACCCATTGTCCGCCGGCGCGCTCGCTGCGATACAGGGCGCCATGAGCCTGGCAGGCGTCTTCCAGCACAAAGAGATTGTGCTTTTCCGCGATCTCCAGAATGGGATCCATGTCTGCAGGTTGGCCGTAAAGGTGTACCGGCAGGATGCCCCGGGTGCGGGGGGTGATTTTGGCTTCAATCTGGGCGGGGTCCATGGTGTAGAAGCGGGGATCCACATCCACAAACACCGGGGTAGCGCCTACGAAAGAGATGGCCTCTACAGTGGCGATGAAGGTGTGGGAGACGGTGATGATCTCGTCGCCCGGCTGAAGGTCTAAGGCCATAAGGGGCAACAGGAGGGCAGCGGTGCCGTTGTTCACGGCCACCACGTGGCGGACGCCCAGGTACTCGGCAAAGGCCTCTTCAAATTCCTGTACTTGTTTGCCCTGCACGAAGGCGGTATTGGCCAGGATGTGGTGCAGTCCGGAGAGGAACCCGTTGAGGATCTCGGGCATTTGGGCCCGAAGGTCTAAGAATCGCACGGGCTTTTGGAAAAAGTTCAGGGATTCTGGGTGTTCCAACAGGGTTTGACTGGAAATCCCAGGGGTTTGTACGCCCTCAGGGGGATCCACCACATAGGGAAAGCCGAAGCGCTGGGCGTAGGTGTCCAGCAGTTGGGCCTCTGAGATCTGTGGGGTCAGAAGCAGGGAGGGGTCCTCTGGCACCAGGGTGAGACGATCCCGGAGGTTTTCGGGTACAGGGCTACCGGCCAGGGTCAAGGACACGGGGGAGATCCACAGGCGAAGGCCCAGGTGGTCCCACTGGGGGAGGGCTTGATCCAGTTGGGGGGAGGTGGCCAGGTGTTTCAGGGCCTGGGAGCTCAGCAGGAGATCGCGTCGTGCCATGGTGATCACTCCAGGGTTTTCCGGACCCGGGCGGCTTCGCCGTACACCAAGGTTTTCGGGGGAACGTCTTTGACCACCACGGATCCCATGCCCACGATGGCGCCCCGGCCGATGGTGATTCCGCAGAGGATGGTGGAGCCGGCGCCGATGGCCACATGGTCTTCCACCACGGTGGGGACGATTTCGTAGTCGTCAATGCGGGCGCCGGTTTCGTCGCAGGATCTGGGGTGGAGATCGTTGGTGAAGATTACATTGGGTCCGATGAAGACGCAGGAGCCAATGGTTACGCCTTCAGGGATAAAAACGAAGGGTTCAATTTTGGTGTTGGGTCCGATTTTAACCCCCTTCCGAATCTCCACGAAAGCCCCGATTTTCGTGTGGGCGCCGATTTCTGCCCCATAGATGTTGACATTGCTCCAGATCACCACCCCTTCGCCGAGCTTGGTATTCGTGATGATGATGTTGTATTCGGGGAGGAGGATATCCGTAGGTTCGTC
>CAYOQK010000034.1:0-30260 GCA_964406105.1 uncultured bacterium
GCCAGCGCACCAACCTGCAGTGGGCCCATGAGGTGGCTGTGTTGCTGGAAACCCTCACCGATCCCCAGGAAGTGGAATACCTCTGGCTTGGTGGAGTGCTGGGTTTCCAGGCCCTGTATCACCGAGCCCGGCGACTGAACCACCGAACCCTCAAGATCACCCTGCTGCTCTTGCCCCGCCACTCTCCGTTGTACCTGCCTTTTGCCTGGTGGCGACACCGAGGCGACCGGCTACTCCTCACGGTGACCGACGCCCCATCCCCCCAAACCCCAACGGTCCCCGAACCCCTGCAGCCCTTCCTTCGGTCCCTTGACCCTAAGAACTGCACCCTGGACCTCCGGTTGCCCCGAAGGCAAACCGAGCCCATTCTCCACCAGGTGATCCAATGGCTGGCCTCCTGCTCCTGATCGGTCTTGTTGCCTCGTGGGACTCCCTCTTGGCCCTTTGGAACCGCGGGGCACCGCCCCAACGTTTCCTTCCCCAGTGGCACCGTACGCTTCAAGCCTCCCCAGAGGCCGAACCCCTCCTTTGGGCCCTCCGTTGGTCTTGGGAGATCAGTCGTAGAGATCCGGAAGCCGCCCGCCGCACGTTCCATCGCTGGTTCCCGCAACCAGGTCCGGCCGAGGCTCTTCCCCTTCTGGAAACCAGTCTACAGGACTTTTTCCGGGCCTTTCGGTTCCACTGGCCTCCTGAATCCCTCAGCCAGTGGCTCCAGCACATCCCCCGGGAGGAGCCCCGCAATCGTGAGGTGTGGTGGCTCTACGAAAGGGGATGGCAATGGGCCCGACAGGGCATACTGGACTCCGCGGCCGCCCTGTGGGCCCGGGTGGTGCAGCAGGCACCCGCCTCACCCTACGCCCGCTGGCTGCTGAACCACGTGGACTCCCTGTTGCCCCTCTCCCCAGAGGACCGCGGGTTCGCCCTGTACCGCCAAGGACGGTACGAGGAGGCCTTGCCCCTGCTCAAGGACCATCTGTTTTCCAGCCGCTTCGTGCGGGCCTATCTCACCTGCCTGTATCGGCTCCGCCGCAACCTGACTTTCCTTCGGGAGTTTCACCGGCTCAAGGCTCGCCTCTCCACCTCAGACCGGCACCGGATGGCCTATTACCGTGCGGTGGTGTTGGACCGCTTAAATCGGCGGGCCGAGGCGATCCAAGCACTGATAGACCTGGCAAAAAGAAGCCCCCGCTGGCGGGCTTCGGCCATTACGTACGCCTCTCTGCTAGCCTTGGAAACCAACCTCATCACCCGCACCGCCCGGGAACTGGAACGGCGGTTCCCCCACACGCCAGTAGCCCGAGCCCGAGCAGCCCTGCTGCACCTGGTCATGAACCGTCCAGAGGCAGCGCGTCGCCTGTTCCGCAAGAACCTTCAGGCCTCTGAGTTTTGGCGGGCTCAGGCCCTGTACTTCTTGTATCGCATCACGCAGAACCCAGCCTTTGCTGAGACCCTGCGGCAGGAGTTCCCCCTTTCCTATTACACTGCACGGCTCAGCCAACCTCCAAAAGCCTTGCACACAACGTTGAAAACGAGCCTGGAGGATTCCTGCCCTGCACCCCAGGGGTTCCGGGCACTGGCTCGGTACTTTCTGAATGCCCAAGCCCTGGCCGTTCCCTTTGCCCAGCAGTGTCCCCTCCGGGCTGCCCTCGTGGCAGACTCTGTGGGCAATCCGGGGCTGGCGCTCCGCCTTGCCCATCGCCATTTCCAAGCCCAAACCTCACTGGATTCCCTTACCCTGGCCCTGTTGTTCCCTCTGCCAGCCTCATGGCGGCCCTGGCTGGCCCGCCTCGGCCTGGAGGACCCATGGCTGTTCCTGGGACTGATGCGAGAGGAAAGCCATTTCCGGCCCTTTGTGGTGTCGCCCGCTGGAGCCATTGGCCTGTCTCAGGTAATGCCCCATACCTACCGCCAACTGATGCCCGAAGGCCGGCCCTCTGACCTGTTCCGCCCTCCGATCAATCTGAGGGCCGGCGCTTCGGTGCTCCAACGGGAACTCCACGCCTTTGGCTCCCCCGCTTTGGCTTTGGCTGCTTACAACGCCGGTCCCCGTCGGGTTCGGAACTGGCTCCATCTCTGGCAGCAGCGGGGGATCGCCCAGGACGAAGCCCTTTGGGTGGAGTTCATCCCCTTCCGTGAAACCCGAAACTACGTGCGCCGGGTGTACCGCTCTTGGAAACTCTACCGCTGGCTTTACCCGCGAGCCTTCTGACCCCAGGCGGAAGGTTTATAATTCCCCCGATTGTGGTCAAATTTTTGCCCTTCGGGAGGTTGATGTCCCATGATGAAATTTTTGATGGAAAAGATTATCGGAACCCGAAACGAACGGGTGATTCGGAAACTTCGTCCCATTGTTGAAGAGATCAACCGCATTTATGAGGGCTATCGTGGCCTAAAGGACGAAGACCTCATCAAAAAGACCGAGGATTTTGTTCAACGGATTGCCCAGGGCGAAGACCCGGACGATGTGCTCCCGGAGGCCTTCGCTCTGGTGAAGGAGGCATGTCGCCGGCTCGTAGGGAAGTCCTGGCTGGTCACAAACCAGCCGTACACCTGGGATATGATCCCCTTTGACGTGCAGCTCATCGGCGCCATCGTGCTGCACCAGGGGAAGATCGCTGAAATGGCCACCGGCGAGGGGAAAACCCTGGTGGCTACGATGCCCCTGTACCTCAATGCCCTGATCGGCCGGGCCCGTGGACTGAAGGGCGACCGGCGGTTCCTGGTAGATGGCACCCCTCGGGGCATCGCCCATCTGGTGACCGTCAACGACTACCTGGCCCGCCGAGACCGCCAGTGGATGGGCCCCGTGTACGAATCCCTGGGGCTCACCGTGGGCGTGATCCAAGCGGGAATGGGCCCCCAGGAACGAAAACCCGAGTACAATGCCGACATCACCTATGGAACCAACAACGAGTTCGGCTTTGATTACCTGCGCGACAACATGGTGTTCCGGCCCGAAGACCGGGTGCAACGGGGCCATATCTACGCCATCATTGACGAGGTGGACTCCATCTTGATTGATGAGGCCCGTACCCCTCTCATCATCTCCGGCCCGGTGGAACACTCCCAGGTGGAGCAGTACGTGGAGGTGAAACCTGCCGTGGCCGAAGTGGTGCGGAAGCAACAGGCCCTGGTGCGCCAGATGCTCACAGAGGCCGAACGCCTTTTGAAAGAGGGCAAGGAACGGGAAGCCGCCGTAAAACTCGTACTGGTACGCCGCGCCGCCCCCAAGAGCCGCCGCCTCTTCAAGATCCTCCAACAACCCGGCCTCATGAAACTCGTGGACAAGGTGGAACTGGAGCTCATGAAAGACAAGCGGATCAAGGACTTGGAAGAAGACCTGTACTACGTGGTGGACGAAAAGAGCCATTCCGCCGAACTCACGGAAAAGGGCCGGGCCGAGATCCAACGACGATTCAAAGACCTGTTTGAACTGCCGGATCTTTCCACCGCGCTGGCCGAGATTGACCGACGGGAAGACCTCCTACCCCGGGAAAAGTTCTACGAAAAGGAGCGGATCTACCGCGAATACGCCGAAAAATCCGACAAAATCCACGCCATCCGACAACTGCTCAAGGCTTACACCCTGTTTGAGCGGGACGTGGATTACGTGGTGATGGACGGCAAGATCATCATCGTAGACGAGTTCACCGGTCGCCTGATGCCTGGCCGACGGTGGTCTGACGGCCTGCACGAGGCCGTGGAAGCCAAGGAAGGGGTGAAGGTGCAAGCAGAAACCCAAACCCTTGCCACCATCACCATTCAGAACTACTTCCGCATGTACGAAAAACTCGCAGGCATGACCGGTACCGCTGCCACCGAGGCCGGTGAGTTTTGGGAAATCTACAAACTGGACGTGGTTACCATCCCCACCAACAAACCCGTTCGGCGGATTGACTACCCGGACGTCATCTACAAAACCAAGAAGGACAAGTACGAGGCCGTCATCAACGAGATTGAGAAATGGCACAAGGTGGGCCGTCCGATTCTGGTGGGGACCACTTCGGTGGAGGTCTCGGAGATCCTTTCGCGGATGCTGAAGCGCCGGGGTATTCCCCATCACGTGCTCAATGCAAAGCACCACGAAAAGGAAGCCCAAATCGTGGCCAAGGCCGGCCAACGGGGCGCGGTGACCATCGCCACCAACATGGCGGGCCGAGGCACGGACATCAAACTCGGGCCCGGTGTGATCCGAAACCCTGATCAACCGGACCTGGAAATCAAGGAATGCGCCATCAACACCAAGAACCCTACCCCAGGGGTCACCTGCCCTCGGGATCCCAAAAAGTGCATTGAAGAGGGGGTACCCTGTGGACTTTACGTGATCGGCACAGAACGGCACGAGTCCCGCCGCATTGACAACCAGCTCCGGGGCCGAGCCGGCCGCCAAGGAGACCCCGGAGCCAGCCGCTTCTTCCTGTCTTTGGAGGACGACCTGTTGCGCCTGTTTGGATCCGACCGGGTGATTGAACTCATGGAACGCTTCGGCTCCAAGGACGAGGGGCCCATTGAATCCCGACTGGTGACCAAGGCCCTGGAAAACGCCCAACGCCGAGTGGAAATGCAGAACTTTGAGATCCGGAAACGCCTCCTGGAGTACGACGACGTCATGAACAAACAGCGAGAGGTCATCTACGGCCTGCGTAACGAGATCCTGGACGGCCGTGACCTGCGGGATCTCGTCCTGAACGAGTATGTACAGGAGATCGTTGACGAAAAGGTGGACCAGTACTGCCCCGAGGGCTTGGGCCCCGAAGAATGGGACCTGGAAGGCCTGAAGGCCGAACTCACTTACTTCTTCCTGGTGGATTTCCCCATCGTGGGAGCCTTTCGGGACCGTGAAGAACTCAAACGCTTTATCCGGGAACGGATAGAGGAGGCTTACCGCGAGCGGGAAGAGGGCTTGGGCGAAGAGAAGATGCGGGAACTGGAGCGCATCGTGATCCTCTCCGCTCTGGATCACCACTGGCGGGAACACCTGTATGCCTTAGACCACCTGCGGGAGGGTATCCAACTGCGGGCCTACGGGCACAAAGACCCTCTGGTGCAGTACAAGCAGGAGAGCTTCCAGCTCTTTGACGAGATGCTCACCAAGATCCGGAACGACGCCGTGATGCGGCTGTTCCGGGTGCAGCCACCTCCCAAGATGGTGATGCCGCGGCGGTATCGTGACCGGGTGGTGGCCACCAAGCCCTCCGTGCCTCAGCAACGGGCGACGCAAGCCGCACCTGCGGCCCCAGGCCGAGGGAGTGCACCGGCCGCTGTGCCCACCGGCGGAGGGTTCCGCCCGCGGCCTGCCCCCAGCACCAAGGGCACCAAGAAAAAGAGGAAAAAGAAACGCTGAGCACTCCGAAAACAGGAGCCCAACCCATGGGTACGCTGAAATTCGGCCCGGCAGGGATCCCCATTCAAACCAAGAAACGAGACACCATAGAGGGCATCAAAACCGTCCGCAAACTGGGCTTGGACGCCATGGAGTTGGAGTTCGTCCAAGGCGTTCGGATGTCTGAGAAAAAGGCTCAGGAGGTTCGGAAGGTGGCGGAATCCGAGGGGGTGGCCCTCACCGTCCACGCCCCCTACTGGATCAACCTGAACGCCCAGGAACCGGAAAAACTGGCACGATCCAAACAGCACATCCTGGACTCTGCCCGTATCGGCTTCCTCGCCGGAGCCACCAGCGTGACCTTTCACCCGGCCTTCTATCTGAAGCAGGATCCAGAAGCCGTGTACCAGAGGGTAAAAGAGGCTCTACTGGAAATCGTGGAACGACTGCGCGAAGAGGGCATCACCATAGAGATCCGGCCCGAAACCATGGGGAAACCTACCCAGTTTGGCTCCCTGGAAGAGGTGGTTCGCTTGGCCAAGGAGATCCCCGGGGTGCTGCCTCTGGTGGACTTTGCCCACCTTCACGCCCGAGCCCAGGGTGGCCTAAACACCTACGAGGAATTCGTAGGTGTGCTGGATTACCTGGCCCGGGAACTGGGGGAAGGTGTGTTGAAAAACGTGCACTTCCACGTTTCAGGCATTGAGTATGGCCCTAAGGGCGAGAAGAACCATCTCATCCTGGAAGAATCCGATTTCCGGTATCGCGACCTGCTCCGCGCCTTTCGCGATCGGGGCGTGGAGGGCATTGTCATCTGCGAAAGCCCAAATCTGGAAGAAGACGCCCTTCTGCTGCAGAGAACTTGGCGGGAACTGGGAGGATGACGTCGGCCGTTCCCGCTGGCCTCCTGTGTTCCTCCGATCAAAGAGTTTTTTTCACGCTCCCTTGGGTTTCCACACCAAAACCGGAACCTCCACGGAGCGCAACACCTTTTCGGTAACACTGCCCATGAGCCAGTGTTTAAACCCCGCACGTCCGTGGGAGGCCATGACCACCAGGTCGGGCTGCTCTTGTTCCACCGCATCCAGGATGCCCGGCAGGGCCTCATAGCGGCGTTCAATGCGGATGCGATAGGTTACCGTACCGGAAACGGTGCGGATTCGTTCCCGCAGGATCTGTTCTACCTCCCTTTGGATGCGTTCCTGGGCCTCTTGGGCAGCCAGGCTTTCCAGGAGTTCAATCACGTGGAGCACCACCACCTGGGCTTTGAACACCGAGGCCACCTCAAAGGCGCGTTCCAGGGCCCGCAGGGAGAGGGGAGAGAGGTCTACGGGCACCAGGATCCTTTGAATCTCTCGGGGTTCCCGATGGGGATACACCAGCACGGGCACTTGAGCACGGGTGAGGATGCGGTAGGCGGTACTGCCCAAGTCCTCCGAGGTTTCGCCCAGACGATACCCCACGGCGATAAGATCACACCCTTGATCTTGGCACCCAGCCACCACCTCCTCATAGGGCACCCCCATCCGGATCCAGGTGGACTCCACAGGAACCCCGAAGTTCTGTTGGATGCGCTCAGCGATTTCGGTAAGCCGCTGATCCATCTCCGCCCGAACCCGCTGTGTGGTTTGGCTGAAGATCTCCTGGAGGGAGGGGGGCACGAACTCCTCGTGAGGAACCACGTGCAGCAGGATGAGCCGGGCACCAAAGGCCTGAGCCCACTGGGCCACCCCTTGCAGGAAATAGAGGGAAACCCTGTTGACGTCCAAAGCCACCAGGATGCGTTGGAACATGGCGCACCTCCTGTGTTGGGTTTCCATCATTTTAAGCCCTGTTTTCGGGCTCCGGCTGTATAATCCAGCCCCTATGCCGTGGTTTCCCGAGACCTTTGATGTGATCGTGATTGGCGGCGGCCATGCGGGTATTGAAGCCGCATTGGCAGCGGCCCGCATGGGGGCCCGCACCCTGTTCATCACCCTCAACATTGATCGGATTGGGCAGATGTCCTGCAATCCCGCCATCGGAGGCATTGCGAAAGCCCACCTGGTAAAGGAAATTGATGCCCTGGGCGGGGAAATGGGCCGAGCCACCGATGTGGCCGGGATCCAGTTCAAAATGCTGAACACCTCTAAGGGGCCCGCTGTTTGGTCTCTCCGGGCCCAGGTGGACCGCAAGGCCTATCGGGACTATATGCGGCAGGTGGTGGAACAAACCGACAACCTGGTGTTGCTCCAGTCCGAGGTGACCGAAATCCTGGTGGACAGGGGACGGGTGGTGGGGGTCAACACCGTCACCGATATGAAGTACCGGGCCGGAGCCGTGGTGCTCACCACCGGCACCTTTCTGCGGGGGATGATCTTCATCGGCACCGTGAAGTTTCCAGCAGGCCGGGCAGGGGAGTTCGCCGCATACCAACTCTATGACTCGCTCAAAGCCTTGGGCTTGGAGATGGGCCGGTTCAAAACCGGCACTTCCCCACGGGTGGATGCCCGCACCATTGACTTCTCCCGGCTGGAACCCCAGCCGGGCGACGTGCCGCCCCGGGGGTTTTCGTTCCGCAATCCCGTGCTGCCCAATAAGGAACAGGAACTCTGTTACATCACCCGCACCAATCCCGAGACCCATGCGATCATCTTCAAAAGCCTGCACCTTTCGGCCATGTACTCCGGCGAGATCGTGGGGAAGGGGCCCCGATACTGCCCCTCCATAGAAACCAAACTGGTGCAGTTCCCTGGCCGCAATTCCCACCGCATCATCCTGGAACCAGACGGCCGCAACACCTATGAGTACTACCTTAACGGCATTTCTACTTCGCTGCCGGAGGACATCCAACTGAAGATGCTTAGAACCATGCCCGGCCTGGAGCGGGTGCGCATTCTCCGCCCTGGCTATGCCATTGAGTACGACTTCGTGTACCCCCATCAACTGGAGCCCAGCTTAGAGGTCAAGGGAATAAGGGGGCTGTTTCTGGCTGGCCAGATCAACGGGACCACCGGTTACGAAGAGGCTGCAGCCCAAGGCATCATTGCGGGCATCAATGCTGTGCTTTCTTTGGACCATCAGCCCCCTCTGATCCTGCGGCGTGATGAGGCCTATATCGGCACCCTGATTGATGATCTGGTGTTCAAGGGTACCGATGAACCCTACAGGATGTTCACTTCACGCTCGGAGTATCGGCTGATCCTCCGCATGGACAACGCCACCGACCGCCTTATGCCCTACGGGTACAAATTGGGATTGATCTCCGAAGCCGAGTACCAGTGGTTCCTGGAGTACCAACGCACGGTGCAGCAGGAACTGCGGAGGCTGAAGGTGGAACGGATCCACCCCCATCGTCATCGCCGTGCCTTGGAACAGGCTGGATTGCCCGTGCCCTCGGAGCCCGTGACCCTGGACGAGTATCTGAAACGCCCTGAGGTGCGGTATGTCAAACTCCAAGAGGCTGGTTTAGCCCCTACGGATCTGCCCTTCTATTTGGCAGAACGCATTGAAACCGAGGTGAAGTACGAGGGCTATATCCAGAGGATGCTCCGAGAGGCGGAGAAACTCCGGAAACTGGAAGAGGTGGAAATCCCTTCTGATTTTGATTTCTCGCGGCTCCAAGGGGTATCCAACGAAGCACGGGAGAAACTCGTACGGTACAAACCCCGAACCCTCGGGCAGGCCTCCCGCATTCCAGGGATCTCGCCGGCCGATATTGCGGTGCTCTTCTATCGCTTGAAGGAAGCCACAGTGGCCACTCCGGAGGAATAGGGGCCGCACATGAGGCAATCGGATGCTTTCCCGGCTGCTCGTTGACCTCCTCAAGTACGCACCCTCCCAGCTGGCGCCTCTGCTCCGCGCCTTCCTGGCTATCCCCATCTACACCCGTGTGTTCACCCCGGAGCAATACGGCATGTACTCCATCACCCTGGCGGTGGTGAACGTGATGACCCTCATCAACGGGTGGATTGGCACCTCCATCATCCGTTTTTACCCAGAGTACGAACAGCAGCAACGATTGCCCGCATTTAACACCACGATCTGGACCACTTGGCTCCTGTCCTCGGCGATGATCCTGATGGGGATGGCCATCCTCCGCTCGCAGATCCCCTTGCTCCAACGGCTCCAACATTTGTTCTACTGGGGTTTGCTGCTGTTCCCTTTGCTCTCTGCCCAAACGATGAACTACCACTATTTCCGGATCCAGAAGCGTCCCCTGGGATACACCACCGCCCATCTCGCCCTCACCCTGTTGACCATCGGCCTGAACCTCACCCTGATCTTTGTGTTCCACGTGGGGGTGGAAGCTCTCTTGATGGGGAACATCTTGGCCCTGCTGCTGGTGCTTCCCTGGCTCTGGCGATGGACTGTCAATGGCCATTTCCGCCCCCTCCAATACGAGACAGCACTGCTGAAGAAGGCGCTGAAATACGGGATTCCTTTGGCACTGGGAAACCTTTCCAACTGGATCCTGCACCTGTCCGATCGCTTCCTGCTGGAACACTTCCTCGGGTTTGCCACCGTGGGGGTCTATGCCACCTCCTACTTCCTGGCCGAACGTTCCATGATGATCTTGGTGAACATCCTGTTCCTGGGGTACTGGCCGTTCATCGTACGCCTTTGGGAAGAAGAGGGGGCCGAAGCCACCTACCGGGCGTATCGCAAACTGCTGAGCACCTACTTGGCTCTGGCCACCCTGGCGGTGTTCCTCCTCGCCTTCCTGGCCCATGATGTACTCCGCATCCTGTTGGGCAAATCCTTCGTACGGGGGTACATCATCGTGCCCTGGGTGGCCATGGGGTTCCTGCTGTTCGGGCTGCAACAACTCTTTCAAACAGGCCTGATCGTCCACAAGACCACCCGACCCATCGCAGGGTCCATTTTCACTGCGGGCCTCCTGAACATCGGCCTCAATATCCTGTTGATTCCAAAGTGGGGGATGGTGGGAGCGGCAGTAGCGTCTTTCCTTTCGTATCTGGTGCTGAACCTGCTGATCCTTTCCTTCAGTCGTCGCAGGTTTCCCGCAGGACTGCCTTTGAGGTTTTGGGGCTCCTACTTGGCAGGAATCGCTCCCTTGGTGTCCCTGATTGTGGCCCGGTACTTGTGGGAATCCCGGCTTCACTTTGCCGTGTGGTATCCCCTGGGTGCTGGAGCAGTGGTCCTGTTCCTGGGAACGCTGAGCACCTCTGGCGAACTGCGGTGGGGCGACCTTCTCCGCACCCTGCGGCAAAAGGTTCAGGGAAAACTGCACGGAAACGGTGTGGAACCTTAGTCTTTCAGGCCCAGGGCCCGACGAAGCCGATGGAGTTCCTCGGTTGTTAAAGCACGCCACCGTCCCGGTGGCAACGCGGGGTCCAACCGCAAGGGGCCAAGGGCCACCCGCTGGAGATACAATACCCGTCGCCCTACAGCCGCCATCAGCCGTTTGACCTCGTGATAACGGCCCTCTCGGAGCACCACCCGGTAGTTCCGCGGCAGTCCCGTGGGCTCTACCCGTTCAAACCGGGCCTCGGTACCATCCCTGAGACGCAAACCCTGCACCAGGGCCTGGATCTGGTGGGGCTCCAAGGGCTCGTTCAGGGTCACCAGGTACTCCCGCGGAATGCGTCGGCGGGGATGGAGAAGCCGCTGGGCCAACGGCCCGTCGTTGGTGATCAACAGCAGGCCCTCGGTGTCCCGATCCAATCGGCCAGCCGGGAACAGGCCGCGCCGCCGCAGCTCGTCGGGGAACAGGGTTAGCACGCTGTCCTCGCCCACTGTACTGGAGACCAAGCCTCGGGGCTTGTTCAACACAAAGTACAGGTGTTCTGAGTACTCCAGGGGTTCGCCATCTACCTCCACCCGGTCGCCAGGCTTCAGGTGATAACCGGGATCGTGGATCACCAGGTGGTTCACGCTTACCCGGCCCCGTTGGATCAGTTTCCGGGCCTCGCTGCGGGTGTATCGCCCAGAACGGGCCAGGTAACGGTCCAGCCTCATGAGCGTTGAAGCAGTTGCAGGGCCTCCTCCACGATGCGTTCTGGTGTGAAGCCAAAATGGCGATACACCTCACGGTAAGGGGCCGACTTGCCGAAGGTCCGCAGTCCCAATACCTTCCCCTCCAGGCCCACGTAGCGATACCAGGGTTCTGGCCGGGCTGCTTCAATCGCCAGGCGCGCTTGCACCTCTGGCGGCAATACCTGGTGCTGGTACTCCTCCGGCTGTTCATCAAAGAGTTCCCAGGAAAAGAAGTTCACCGTTCGTACCCGTATTCCCTGCTCTGCCAGTCGGTGATGTGCCTCCAGGGCCACGTGCACCTCCGATCCCGAGGCCAGCAGCAGCAATTCCGGCAAGGTTCCAGGGGCTGCGTCGGCCAAGACGTAGGCCCCTCGCCGCACTTGAGAAGCATCGGGGTACCGGGATCGGTCCAGAATGGGCACCCCTTGCCGGGTGAGGATCAGCGCCACCGGGCGGCCCCGGGTCTTGAGGGCGATTTCCCAGGCGTATGCGGTTTCGTTGGCATCCGCCGGCCGCAGAACCAGCAGATTGGGGATCAACCTGAGGGAGGGCAACTGCTCAATGGGCTGGTGGGTGGGCCCGTCCTCACCCAAAGCAATGGAATCGTGGCTGAACACGAAGATGACGTGCAAGTGGCTCATGGCTGCCACCCGCAGGGCTGGCCGCAGGTAGTCGGAAAACACCAGGAAGGTGCCCCCGAAGGGCACAAGCCCCCCATGGTAAGCCATGCCGTTGAGGATGGCCGCCATGCCATGTTCTCGGATGCCAAAGTGGATGTACCGGCCCTCCCGGCTTTCGGGACGAAACCGTTGGACTCCTTCAATCTTGAGGCCATTGGACTCCGTGAGGTCCGCGGAGCCGCCCAGGAGGTTAGGTACCTCCTGGAACACCTGGTTCAGCACCCTTTGAGAGGCCTTTCGGGTGGCCAAAGGACCGTCTTCGGGCCGGAACCCAGCCCACCTCTTCCCCGTGACCTGCTGCAAGGGTTCCCCTTGCCAGTAGGCCTCCCACCGGCGTGCGAGATCAGGATACGCTCGGCGGTAGGCTTCCAAAAGCGACCGCCATTCGGCCTCCCGCTGCTGCCCTTGTTTCCGGTGTCGCCGCATATAGGTCAGCACGTCTTCAGGCACCTCAAAGGGGCCATAGGGCCAGTTCAGCCGGCGCCGAGTTTCCGCCACAGCCTCCGGGCCTAAGGGGGACCCGTGAACCTTGGGATTGTCCTGCAGTGGACTCCCGTAGCCGAGGTGGGTACGCACTGCAATGATGGACGGCCGCTGGGTTTCGGCTTGGGCAGCCCGCAACGCTTGGGCCAAGGCCTCCAGATCATTGCCATCCGCCACCTGTTGGGTGTGCCACCCAAAGGCCTGGAACCGCTGGAGCACGTTCTCGCTCCAAGCCAGATCGGTGGGACCGTCAATGGTGATCTCGTTGTGGTCCCACAGCACGATGAGTTTGCCCAGCCGATGCCGGCCTGCCAGCTGCGCAGCCTCACAGGACACCCCTTCCATCAGGTCGCCGTCGCTGGCGATCACATAGGTGTAGTGGTCCACGATCCTGTAGCCGGGGCGGTTGAACACCGCCGCCAAATGGGCCTCAGCCATGGCCATGCCCACGCTGTTGCCAAAACCCTGGCCCAGGGGCCCGGTGGTGGCCTCTACTCCTGGGGTGAGTCCGTACTCGGGGTGGCCTGGCGTAATGCTGTCCAACTGCCGAAACCTTTGGAGGTCTTCCAGGCTCACATCGTATCCTGTCAGGTAAAGCAAGGCGTAGAGCAGCATGGAACCATGGCCTGCAGACAGCACAAAACGGTCGCGGTCGGGCCAATGCGGATTGGCCGGGTTGAACTTCAGGAACCGGTCCCACAGCACAAAGGCCATCGGAGCGGCCCCCATGGGCATCCCTGGATGGCCCGACCGGGCCTTTTCAATGGCATCAATGGCCAAAAACCGGAGGGCGTTGATTACCCGCTCTTCCAATGTCCTCCTCTCGTCCATATTGCACCTTCCCGTTGGCTAAGCCAGTATTATAGGGCTCTAAACCAGGAGGTCCCGATGAAAAAGCCCATGGGAACACTTCTTTTCAGCCTTTTTCTGGCCCTCGCAGGGAGCCTGCAGGCGGCCCCTCCGCGGAGCATGATCCAAACCGGCCTCCGATTCCAAGGAAACCGGGTGTTCCTCTGGATGCGCACTGCTGTACCCGTCACCCGTCCCAACGTGTTCCTCCGCACCGAACTCCGAGATTCCACTGTTCACTACGCCACCTACCGGGATTTTGCCCAGAACCTCTGGTTGAGGGACACCGTAGGCACGGAATTCGCCTTTGAACTCCAGCACCTTTGGCCGGATACGGTGTACGTGTACCGGGCTCTGGCCGTGGACGCCGAACGCTATTACCCCTATCTCACAGAAAACCGCCGGTTTCGTCTGATCCAAAGGGAAGGCACCTGGCGAGAGGGCATTGTGGTGGCCTTGGGCCCTTTCCTGGCGCTGCCCACCGAAACCACGATGACCGTGTTTTGGTGGGCCAACCGTCCGGTACAGGCACGGGTGGAAGCCTACGACAGCACCGGGCACCGCTACTCGGCTGAGGCTGCCCCTGGCATCCGCCAAGAGGCCACCCTCCGAGGCCTGCAACCTGCCACCCGATACCGGTACCGGGTGGTGCTTTGGACCGAAGAGGATACCTTTGCCACCCGATGGTTCACCTTCCGCACCCTTCATCCAAAGCGCGTGCTCCTGGCGGTGACCGGCGATAGTCGGATGTCCTGGCGATTGCCCGAAACCGGCGGTCGCGTGAATCGGGTGGCCTACCGGGTGGTGCAGGAGATGATGGTGGCCCTGTTCCGCGAGCACCCGGACGCCATCGTGTTCACCGGCGACCTGGTGAGCGGCTACGCCCAAGACACCTCCTTTGCCTTGCTGCAGTTTCGTACTTGGCTGGACGCCACCTGGCCCGTCAGCGCACAAATCCCGGTGTTGCCCGTGATGGGAAACCACGATGCCGCCATCACCACGGTGAAACTGGCAGACCTGGAAAAGGAGCCCTCCCTCCGCTCCTGGCTCGGCGAGGCCGTATGGGCCCGGGTGTTCACCCTGCCCCGCAACGGCCCCCAGGCGCCCGAAACCCTACGCCCCTATGACGAAACCGTGTACTTTTGGGACTTGGGCCCCGCGCGACTCATCGCGCTGAACAGCGACTATGGCTATGCGGAGTTCTCCGGCCCTCCGGGCCGTCGCAAGAAACCCCGTCCCCAGGTGGATGCCCGTCAACGGCAATGGCTGCTGCACGTGGCCAACACACAGCGCTTTCCCATCCTGGCCTATCACGAGCCCGCGTACCCGGTGATCCCTGGCCACTCCCTGGACCGGTTTCCTGAAGCCCGAGACTCCCTGTGGGCCACGCTGATGCAAACCCCCATTACCCTCGTGTTCAACGGACACGAACACCTTTACGCGCGGAGCCTGATTGATTCCACCGTGAACCCTCTCTGGCACCGGCCCGTGGTGCAAGTGGTCACCGGCCGCGCAGGCGCCCCGTTGTATGCCCCCCAGTTCCGGGGCATTGAGGTGCCCGCCTACGTGCAGCGGCTTTCCCTCCAAGAAACGTATGCCTTGGTAACCGTAACCCCGGAGGGCGCCCAGGTGACAGTGCGCAACCTGGCTGGCGAAGAGGTGGACCGCTTCCTGCTGCCCCACCCATGAAGCAGGACCTCACTGCTCGCCGTTTCCTTCGTCCCGAGGAAGTGGCTCGGATCCAGGATCTCTCCCTCCGGGCACGGCTCATCGTGGAGGGGTTCCTCGTGGGGCTCCACCGCAGTCCGTACCATGGGTTTTCCGTGGAATTCAAGGAGTACCGCGAGTACACCCCTGGCGATGACCCCCGATGGGTGGACTGGAAAGCCTACGCCCGATCCGACCGTTTCTTCGTGAAGCGCTTTGAAGAAGAAACCAACCTGCGCGCTTATCTGCTCCTGGACGTCTCCGGTTCCATGGATTATCCCGAAGGAGCCCACAACAAGTTCGCCTATGCCGTGAATCTGGCAGCAGCCCTGGCCTATCTTTTTCACCTTCAACGGGATGCCACCGGGCTTTTGGCCTTTAATGGAGGGATCGTGGAACACCGCACCCCGCGCACCTCACGCCTGCACCTTCACCAACTCTTCACCCTTTTGGCCCGGCTACGGCCCCAAGGGCTTTCGGCCCCAGAACGCCCCCTGCGGATGCTCACCGAGTACCTGAAGAAACGCAGCCTGGTGATCCTTCTCAGCGATCTGATGACCCAACCCGACCCACTGCTCAAGGCCCTGAGCTTCCTGCGACAACGGAAACACGAGGTGATCGTGTTCCATCTGCTGGCCCCCGAGGAAATGCACCTCTCCGGCGAAGGGCCCGCAGTGTACCGCGACTTGGAAACCGGCGAACGCCTGGCCTTTGACCCCCGCACCTACGGACGAGACTATCAGGAGCGCCTACACCGGTTCCTGGAACGGCTGCGATGGGACCTCCGAGCCCGGAACGTGGATTACCAGCTGGTGAATACCCACGAACCCTTTGATCGGGCTCTGCTGTTTTACCTCAAGAAACGGGAACGGCTGCCGTGAGTTTCCTCCATCCAACCCTGCTGTGGTGGCTGCCCCTGGCCTTGCTGCCTGTGGTTCTTCATCTCTTGGGGAAACGACGCCGACGGGAACGGCCCTTTCCCTGGGTGGGTCTGCTGGCAGAAGCCCAGCGGGAGGGGAGATATCGGAGCCGTCCTGTGGAATGGCTGATCCTCGCCCTGCGGGTGCTGGCTCTGGCTCTGGTCATCGTTGCCCTGGCAGGCCCCCGCTGGGGCCCCCTGCCCATATTCCAAACCATCGCTGTGGACCTGTCAGGCTCTATGCAGGGCCTGTGGCCCTCTGTGGCCCAGGAACTCCAAGAGATCCGCGAACGGTGGCCCGAAGCCCGCTGGGTGTACTTTGCCGACCGTCGGCTGGATCGGTACCAAATCACATCGCTCCGCACTCGGTACCAATCCCTCCAACAGGTCTCCACCCCAGCGCTCGTGCTCACCGATGGTCAAGCCTCTGGGCTGGTGGGCCTGGGGTCCCAGATTGGCCCTTGGGTGGTGACACTCTTGGGCGATTCATCCCGTTCCAATGTGGCTCTGGAGGAGCTCACCCCGGTTGCCCCCTACACCCTGAAGGGATTTCCGGTGCGGGTTCGGGTACGGCTCCGCAATTACGGGTCCACACCGGCCCGACGAATCCTCAGCCTTCAAGGACAAGAAACCCTGCACCGTCAGGTAGAGGTGCCAGCCCACGGCGAATGGGAAGATGAAATCGCGGTGCTTCCTGACGGTGAGGGTCGCATTCAAGCCTCGCTTCGGCCCGAGGATCCTCTGCCCTGCGACGATCACCGCGAGGGGGTGGTGTACACCGTGGCCCAACAGAGCCTGGCCTGGGTGGGCCCTCCCTCGCCCGTACTTCAGGCCCTTTTGGAACCCCAGGGGGTGGAACCCCTGTTTCAGGTGCACCGGTTTCCAAAGCTCTCCACCCCTGCCCAAGTGGCACCCTATGCCGTGGTGATCCTCCACCGGTTGCCAGCACCGGATCCCACTTCGCCCCTGGCCACGTGGCTCCGGAACCCAGGGCAGCGGGTGCTGGTGTTTGACGGGCAAGGTACCTGGGCACCGCTTTTGGGCGTTCGCACCGACTCTCTGCAATC
The DNA here is from genome assembly GCA_964406105.1 of uncultured bacterium. GTDB lineage: Bacteria > Hydrothermota > Hydrothermia > WGAB01 > WGAB01 > WGAB01. The sequence goes on from CAYOQK010000034.1 coordinate 17,008, forward strand.
CCTAAGGGTTCAGGGGGAAACGGTTCGGGCCCGTCCCCTGACACCCCCTCCCTCGGGAAGGGTATGGGTGCGGTGCGATAACGGCCAAGCGCTGGTGGTAGAGCAGGGCAGAGTGGTGCTCTTTGGCCTGGACCCCGACCGGGCCGGGCCTTGGGTGCTGACCCCTGACTTTGTCCAACTCTTCTACCGGCTGGCCGTGCAGGATACCTTCCAGGTGTGGACCGAAAACGGGGTGCCGGCGGGCAAAAGCTTGGTCTTCCCCTTGCCGTCTGAGGCCCACCCGCCCTTCGTTTTGGAGGGGCCCAGCGGAACCCAAGTGCTCACCCCCCAGGTACAGGCGGGCCGGCCGGTGCTCACCTGCACGCCCATCCAACAGGGTTTCTACAGGGTGCTGACCGCCACCGACACCTTGGCCCGGTTCACAGTGGTGTGTCCACAGGAAGAATCCGACCCCACACCAGCATCCCTTGCCCAATGGCAGCAGGCCCTGGCCCCAGGCTCCCAGGTGCTCCCCTGGGAGCAACTCCGCGGGGTTCGCAATGTAGACCTCCGGGCTTGGCTTCTGATGGCCGCCCTCCTGGCCCTGGCCTTGGAAGCACTCCTGCTCCGGTGGAAGTAACCCTGGCAAACTCCCCTGCGATCGCAGGTTCCCACGGGAGAGAAAGGTTTTCCGTAGTGCTCAGGGAAAGGCCCGTTCCACCAATGCCATAGGCCTTGGGCTCAGCCCCGTCATGCCGACCTAAGCCGCCCTATCCCTCCCGCACTCCCCAAAACTGCAGGGCCACGGCCAACAGCAGGAGAAGGGCTCCCACCGCCTGCACCGCCGAGAGCCGTTCTCCGAGGAACAGGATTCCCCACAGGGCGCCGAGGACCATCTCCAGGAGCAGCACCACGGAGGCCGGCACCGCAGGAACCCGCTGAAGGCCGTAGACGTACAGGAAGTAAGGCACCAAGGAGCAAAAGATCCCCAAATACACGACCACCCCAACGAAACCAGGCTGGGCTGCATAGGGTGCGGTGGAGGGCACGAAGGGCAGAAGGGGCACCAGGGTCCAGACCATCACCCCCAAGGCCACCTCCTTAGCGTCAAGACGCTTTACCGCCTTTCGGGAGTACAGGATGTACAGCGCCCACACCCAGCTGGCCAGAAGGATCCACAGGGCCCCCGGGCTGAAGTGCAATCCCCACGGTGCGCCGGGTTCTCGCGACATGAAATAGATCCCCGGCAGGGCCAGGGCCACCGAGGCCCCTTGCCACCGGTTCAGAGGCTCTCGGAGCAGGGGATATGCCAAGAGGCCCACGTACACCACGTAGGTGTTGATCAGGAAGGAAGCGGTGGCCGCAGACACCGTTTCCTGACCGCGGAATTGGGCGTAAAAGCCCAGGGCGTTGATCAAACCCAGGAACACCACGGGAAATCGGATGAGAATCGCTCCCTTCTGACGAAAACCCAACCAAAGGAGTGCCAAGATTCCGGCCACCAGGAACCGACCGGTGAGCAGAGGCACGGGCGGCCAATGCCACAGGGCCTTGCGGATCAAAGCAAAGGAGGTGCTCCAGAGCAGGGCAGAGGAGAGGAGTGCCATCCAAGCCCGGGTCATGCTGGTTCCTCCTCGGCATCAGGAAGCCAGGGAACCCACAGATAGGGCTCCCCCGGGGTTTCCGGGAACCGGCGTCCACAACCGAGGGCACAGGCCACAGCCCCGCCCATGGCCGCTACCCAGGCGTCGCGGAGATGGGTGGGCTCTAAGGATTCAGGCGTTTCCACAGCCAGGCCCCAGGGCGAGAGCCGCCGGGCTACCCGCTGCAGGAACCGACGCCAGGCGAGCCGTCGGCGAGCACGATCCCCCCGCTTATACGGCAATCGCTGTCGCACCACCCCCACGGCGGTGGCCTGGGGATACACCTCCACGATCCAGCCTCCCACCTGGCACAGGCGGGAGGAATCGGGGGGATAAAGGCGGAAACCCGCGTGTTGCAAGGGGACCAACAGGTGTTCAAAGGACACCCCACAGAAGGGAAGCAGGCCAACTTTCCACGGGCGAAGGAGGGGCATCAAAGCATGTTCCGCAGGCCGAAAGGGGCCGGTGCCCCTCAGTGGGGCGTCTATCAAAAGTCCATAACGATGCACGGGCTTCAAGTTTAGGAGAAACGTCAGCACAGCCTCGTGGTGGGGGAGTTGCCGAGCCCAAAGGGTGCGCAGGCGCTGGGCCTCCCAGTGGACCGCCACCAGTCCACTGGCCCGGTGTGGCGACCAAGCCAGGTCCACACCCACGAAGATCATGGCTTCGGCGGTTGCATCCGCGAGATCCAAGCCAAAAGGGGCCACCGATGCATTGCCCAACTGCTAAGATGGGCGAAGGCATGGATCCAACGGAGTTTCCGGTGCTCCAGTGATCGGAGCGAAGGATCTATCTTGGCAAACAGCGTGAGGTCAATGAGGTACACCCCCCAGCGGGGTATGGCCCAAGGGGAAGCGGCCGCTCCCCGGGGGCCTGCAAAGGCCACCTTGATCCCACAACGCTGAAGCAGGGGCCAAAGCCTGGGATGCCAATGGCCAAAGGGGTACGCCAAAGCAAAGGGAGGCTCCCCCAGGAGGCGGGCCAGGAGTTTCACCGAGGTACACACCTCTTGCCGGGCTTCGGATTCTGCAAGCCGGGTGAGATCTCGGTGGGTGTGGCCATGGCTACCAATCAACCAGCCTGCCCGATGAAGGGCTTGGAGTTCGTGGTGGTTCAAGTGCCGGAACCGGACTCCGAAGCTGGCGTCCCAGGTGTTGGTGCGGCCGATAAAGGCCGTGGGAATGAACACAGCCCCCACACCGCCGAATTTTCGCATTTCGGGCAGGGCAACACGGTACACGGACTCAAACCCATCGTCAAAGGTTAAAAACGCCGTAGCGGGCGAAAAACGGCCGGTTTGAATCTGACGCCAATCTCCGGGGGTCGCCAAACGGTAGCCCCAGCGGTGCAACTGCTGGAGATGCCGGCGAAACAAGGCAGGGGGTACCGTGTCGCCCGAGAGGTGGAACCGTCCATCCAAGCGGTGGTACTGCAGCACCAAGGGGGGCAATGCCATAGGCCAGTATTCTACGGCGACGCCTGCAAAACTCAGCCCAAAGGGAGGTTGCAAAGGCCCGGAATCGGCAAGACGCGGAGGAGGGCAGGGCTTCCCTGGAGAACCCTTTGAGGAACTGAAGAGGCCGCCCTTATAGGGGTGATCGGCTTCGGTCCGCTCGGGGTCGGTGGGGCTCGGGTTTCCCCCAAGATCCGAGATCAGCAGGATTTCGGCTCAGGAACGGGTTTGCTGGGTTCTTCTGCGGTCGTTGCCTTTCGGGGATCCACGCGCGTCCCTGTGAGTCCCGCGGACAGGGTTTTGCCCGGTGGGAGTCGGTTCTGAGCGTTTCCACCCCTTGGCGTCACCTGCTCAAAAGCGCCTCGCCTCTCCACCCAACCCCCTTGCCCCCAGTTTCCTACAATTCCCAATTGCAACCCCTTGGTTTTCAGGGCGTTTCCATCGGTTAACATAAGGTATATTATGTTGCGAAATCCCTGAGGACCCCTGGAAGGTTCCTAAGGAGGGTGATGGGAACCCATTGGGGGCCAGGGGGTTAAGCGGATTTCAGCGGCGAAACACCCTGGCTGTGGCAGGGCCGCAGGTGTGGAATCCCCTGAGGCTCAAGGGCTTTGAGGGAAAACCGGCTGTCATCCGTACCCCGCACTCCGGGCCCGTGGCTGGGGATCAATCGGCTGGGTTCGGTCCTGCACAATAAAGGCATGTGGCAGCGTCTCGTGGACTATCTCTTTCTCATGCGTCCCACGCTTCTGTTCCCGGTTTGGGCCTTTTTGCTCATAGGTTTCCATAGAGGCCGATTCCAAGGCCTTCTGGACCTTAAACCCATCCTCACGGCCCCAAAGCCCCTGATCTTGGGATTTTTGGCCTATTCCCTCCTGATGTCGGCCACCTACGTGGTTAACCAAATCTACGACCGCGAAACCGACCGCCAGAACCGTAAGCTCTTCCTGTTGGCCGACGGGTTGCTGCCGGTCTCGGGCGCTTGGAGGTTCACCGTCCTCTTGGTGTTCCTTTCCTGGATGGGGCTCATTCCCCTGCGATCCCTGCCCCAGTTCCCTCAAATTCTGGGTCTTTGGGCCCTTTCAGGCCTGTTGGGCGCGGCCTACAGCGTGCCTCCGGTACGGCTCAAGGCCCGCCCCCTATGGGACCTGCTGGCCAACGCCCTGGGTTATGGAGGGCTCAACGTGGCCTTCGGTATGGCCCTCGCTGGCCCCGTGCCCCCCTTTTTCTGGGTCCAAACCCTGCCCTATATCCTCGCTGTGGGTGCCGTGTTCCTGCTGACCACCCTGGCCGATGTTCCTGGAGATCGGGCCACTGGTGCCCGGACCACGGGTGTGGTGCTGGGTGAAGCCCGAACGGCCCTCCTCGCCCTGCTCCTCCTCTCCTCTGCCCTGCTCGTGGCCTTCAGGGTGCATTGTCCCCTGGTATTCTGGGCTGCCCTGGCCTCGTGGCCCCTTTACCTGGCTACGTGTTTTCGCCCCCACGATCGCCGATGGGTTCCCTTCGCCTTTCGCCTGTCTGGCGCCCTCTTTGGGATCCTGGTAGCCCTCAAATTTCCCCTTTTCTTAGGGCTGAGTGCGTTGACGGTGCTCGCCATGAAACTGTATTATCGGCAGCGCTTTGGCATCAACTATCCGTCCCTGAAAGAAGATCGGCCATGAGCATGAAGTACCGAACCCATACCTGTGGAGAACTGCGGGCAGAGCATGCCGGCCAGGAAGTGCTGCTCGCCGGTTGGATTCGGCGGGTGCGCGATATGGGGCATCTGGTATTCCTGGACCTTTACGACCGCTACGGCGACACCCAGATCGTGGCCGAAGGCCCACTGGCTCAGGAGGCCAAACGATTGTCCAGCCAGGATGTGGTGCAGGTACAGGGCTCAGTACGGCTCCGCCCTGCCCACCAGGTGAACCCCCAAATGGCGACCGGCGAGATTGAGGTACTGGCCCATCGCATCACCCTCCTGAATCCCTCCAAAACCCCACCCTTTCCCATAGAAGACCGGATTGAGGCTTTTGAAGAGACCCGACTCCGCTGGCGGTTCCTGGATCTCCGCCGGCCTGAGATGCAGCGGAACCTGATCCTCCGGCATCAGGTGGTACACGCTGCCCGCGAGTATCTCCACGCCCACGGCTTTGTGGAAATTGAAACGCCGTACCTCACGAAGAGCACCCCTGAAGGAGCCCGCGACTTTCTGGTGCCCTCCCGCTTAAACCCCGGCAAGTTCTACGCCTTGCCTCAGTCGCCCCAGATGTACAAACAGATCCTCATGGTGGCAGGCTACGATCGTTATTTTCAATTCGCCCGATGTTTCCGGGACGAAGACCTCCGCGCTGACCGTCAACCGGAACACACCCAGATTGACATGGAAATGAGTTTTGTGGACGTTGACGATGTTCTCACCCATACTGAGGGGCTTTTTCATCACATCTTTAAAACGGTCCTTGGAGTGGAACTCCCCCGGCCCTTCCCGAGGATCACCTACCAGGAGGCCATGGAAACCTACGGCACCGACAAGCCTGACCTGCGGATTCCCTGGACCCTGGAAAACTGGACCCAAAGCCTGAAGGCCACAGGGTTCCGGATCCTGGACCAGGTGGCTTCTCAGGGTGGGACCATCGCCGCCCTGCCTCTTCCCTACGCCCTGAGCCGTAAGCAACTGGACCAATTGAACGAACGGGCTCGCGCCTTGGGTGGCGCTGGGATCCTGTGGCTCAAACGTCAAGGGACTGAGTGGACAGGTCCTTTGGCCCGGTACCTGCCCGAAACCCTAAAGGCCGAACGTCTCCAAAGGGGGTCGGATCCCGAAACCGTGTTGCTGGTGGCCGGCTTCGGGTTCCAGCCCTTTGAGATCCTGGGCACCCTACGGGTGGAACTGGCCGAGGCGCTGAACCTGCCTCGGGAGGGCTGGCGGTTCCTTTGGGTGGTGGATTTCCCCCTGTTTGAGTGGGATCCTGAGGCTCAGCGCATCGCCCCCGCCCACCACATGTTCACCATGCCTTACGAGGAAGACCTGCCGAAGTTGGACCAAATCCCTGGTTTCATTGCCGAACGCCAAGAAGCCCTGAAGGCCGGCGATCCCTTGGTGCTCAAAGAAGTCCAGGAATTCCTCGCCAGCATCCGCGGAAAACAGTATGACCTGGTGCTTAACGGGGTGGAACTCAGCTCCGGCTCCATCCGTGTGCATCAACGGGAACTCCAGGTGAAGATCATGAAGATCATCGGCCTCACCGACCAGGAGATTGAAGAGCGGTTCGGTTTTCTGTTGAAGGCCCTGGAGTACGGTGCCCCACCCCATGGAGGAATTGCGCCCGGGCTGGACCGCATCGTGATGATGATGGCCGGCAGGGAGTCCATTCGCGACGTCATCGCCTTTCCCAAAACCACCACCGGGCAGGCCCTCTTTGAGGGTGCCCCCTCCGAGGTTTCGGAGGAACAACTGCGGGAACTCGGAATTCAGCTGCGGCCCGAGGTCCGAAGGATCAAATCCTCGGACAACCCCCACCCCTCAAAAGCGTGAGTGCCCCATGGACACAGGCAACGCTCCCGGTGAGCCCACCCCAGTCTAAAGGGAACCCAAGAAGCTCCACAAGGGACCATCCAACACCCGGCCTTGACATGACAAGCCTGGGGGTGTAGGGTTGAAATGCTATGAGTGTGTGGATCCTGCTGGCCACCCTTTTGGTGTCCCACCCCGTGATCAACGAGGTGTCGTGGGGAGATCTGCAGTGGGTGGAGATCTACAACCCTGGGCCTGAGCCCGTGTCTTTGGACGGATGGGCCCTGGGCAATGCCTACAACTGGGATCCCCTGTACGGCACCGTTCCGGCTGGGGGATACCTGCTGGTGGTGCCCAATGAGGCCCTGTTCCGGCAGTACTTCCCCGATTTGGATGTGCCGATGGTGGAAATGCCCGATGGCACCATCGGCGGGGGTCTGCGGGCCCACGACCTCCTGATCCTCGTGGACGCGCAGGGGGTTCCCGTGGATCTGGTGAACTGGGGCGAGCCCGATCCCCAGTGGCCGAACTACCGGGTAGATCTCTGGAACCCGGGGGTCACCAATCAGCGAGAGGTCATCGGACGGCTGCCCAACGGCCAGGATACGGACACCCCTTTGGATTGGCGGCCGCTCCGGGTGGCCACACCAGGTACGGAGAACCGCTTGACCGCCGGGCTTACCCCCTCCTCTTGGGGTAAGATCAAAGCCCTATTCTCGGAGAAGCGCCGGCGTCTCTGATCCCTTTCCCCTCTTTCGCTCCAATTTGCGATGCAGCCGAGCCAAACGACGGCGTTTCTCAGGTCCGTCGGGTAGCCGCACGGCCACGCTAAGGGCGCGGTGGAGATCCTGGCGACGGTGCTCGTAGTGTTTGGCCAACTGCAGCAAGGCCTCAGGATGACCAGGCCGTTCCTGTAGGATCTGGAGCCACAGGTCCTCTGCTTCGTCGTAGCGTCGTTCCCTTTGGAGTTGACGCGCCATCCGCACCAGGGCATGCAGCCGCAGGTCACCCAAACTGCGGACCGCTGCGCGGCGGTAGAACCGCAGAGCTTTGTCTACTTGGCCCATCCGCTCGTAGAGCCGACCCAGGGCGAACAGCGTCCAGGGATCCGGGGCCTCCAGTCCCTGCATCACGCGGCGATCCAGGCTCTGCAGAATCCACGGCAGGGAGTACACATCCCAACGGTTGTGGAGTATCACGCGTCGCAGGTCCTCTACCCTCCCCCGGTGCAGGTACGCAAAGTAAGCCGCAGGCACCTCGTGGGAAGGCAGATCGTGTTCTCGGCGGATCCCTGCGATTTCTGCTTCCGCGGCCTTTAGGTGGGCCGGTTGTCCTGGGGGCAGGAACCGGCGTACCACATGGTACACGTCCAAGTGATGTTCAAACTGCGGCACCGGCACCCCGAAGTACCGCCACCGATGTTCCAGGAGCCGCAGGTCAAAGCTCTTGCCATTGTAAGTGGCCACCACGGAGAACCGGTGCAAGAAGGTCGCCAGTCGCCGGTGCAGGAGGGGTTCATGGGCTGGATCCGGGAGCAGGTACTGCCGAACCGTCCAGGTGCCGTGGCGGAAAAAGCCTACAGCCACCAAGAAGGGAAGGTTCCCCAGGCCAAAGGAGGTGCCGGTGGACTCCAGATCCAGGAACACCACCTCTTGCAGATCCAAGGGGCCGGTCATCTGCCCCAGGGTGAGCAGTGCTGCGTGTTCCACAAACCGGCCGGGGGTAGGGAACTCCCGCTCAAGGCCCAGGAGCCGTCCTTGATCCAGGAGTACCGCGCCAAGCCTACGGGCCAAGTTGTGGGGATCGGGGCGGTGGGGTTGCCGAACGTATCGGCGTAAACGTTGGCGTAGCGGGGAAACCTGGGGTTCAGGTACCCGCAGGCGATCCAGACGGCGCCGCAAGAGATCCAGGTTCACCATTCGTATCCCACGGCCAGGGAGTACACCGCCCCCATGGGGAACACGTTGCGGCCTGCGAAGTCAAAACTCCAATGGCCATCGGTAAGGCCCATACCCAGGGTGAGGTACTTCTCATCAAGGCCAAAGCGAAGGGCAAAGCCCGGGGTGAACCAGGCCTCCACCCCCACCCGGTACAGGTCCTGGCCGTTCCAGTGCACGTAGGCTGCGCTCCAGGTGACGTTGGCCGGCAGTCGCCAGGCTGCGGCCACCACGGTGCGGCGGGCGAGCTGTTGGGTTTCTTCCACAAGGCGGAGGGAGGCCCGGGCCAGGTTTTCCCAGTGGATCCCAACGGCTCCCCTCTGCCCCTGGTACACCACGCCCGCATCCAGGAGCCACTGGGAGGCGTTCCAGGTTTCGGCGGTGTCCTGGGCACTCACCTGGAACCACCGAGGGCGCAAGGCCATCCGCAGGGTGCCGGGCCCAAGGAGCCGGGCCCGTTCCATGGCCAACACCAGGGCCACGGTGGTTTCAGCGTACAGATCCGCCACTCCCTTCCGCCGGATCCCCAGGCCCAGCGCGAGGGAGCGTAGACGAGTAGAGACTGCCGTTTGCAGGAGCCGCAGATCGTTCACCTCGTACCACCCTTGATAGTGGCCCAGCACCGAGAGGCGATGCTGGGGAAAGATTGTGGCGGGGTTTCCGAACACGGCGTTGGCACCATTCACCGCCGCCACGCCTGCAAAGCCCACGGCTTCCAGGCGGGCCGGGGGTTCCAGGTTTCCCAAGGTGATCACGGCAGGCAAAAGGCCCACCCAAAGCCAAGCGAGCATTAGGGTTCCTCCTTTGGAGTTTCCAGGAAGGCAAACCGCTGTCGCGCCTCCTGGGCGTACAGGGTTCCAGCGAAATCCCTTTGGAGCCGGGCATAGTACTTCCGGGCCGAGTCCTCTTCGGGCAGCACCTGGCTGTACAGGTACACCAGGGTGTACAGGGCCTTGGGGGCGTACTCACTGGTGGGATACTCGCGGAGCAACTGCTTCAGGATGTCCACGGCCTCGGGTTCCCGTTGCAACTCAAACAGGTAGAGTTCGGCGATGCGATAGAGGTCCAGGGCGGTGCGGGTGCTATCAATGGATCTCAGTTCCGAGAGGGCCAGCATTCGGCGCCGAGCCAGATCGCGGTACGGGGTGGTCACGGACATCCGCGAAGCCTCTTTGTAGAGATCGTAGGCCTGTTCCAGGCTATCCTGGGCCTCCAGCACCAGGCCCAGGCGATACCGGGCTTCCACATCCGCCTCCTGGCGGCGGGTGCGCTGCGTGACATTCCGCAGGGTGCGAACGGCCTCGGCGGTATCGCCTTGAGCCAACAGCACCCGAGCCCGAAGCACCTCCCGCTGTTGAACTGCTTGATCGGCCGGAGGCAGGTCCAGGCTGTTCAAGATCTGCTCCGCTTCGGCCAGGCGGCCCTGTTCCAGGTACACCTCTGCCAGCAGGAGTTTGGCCTGTTTTTCCTCTTCACTGGTGAGGTACAAGGAAAGGTACTCCGTGAGGTATTCGCTCGCTTCTCGGTAGTGGCCTGCTTTAAAGGCTGCTTCTGCGGCTTCGTAGAGCGCCTGTTTGCGCCAGGGGCTTTCCGGGTGTTGGTTCAGGAACTCCTGGTACTGTTTCAACGCCTCCGTGAAGTCGCCCTCGCGGGCATAGCTTTCGGCCAACAGCACGGCGGCCTCCTCTGCCTGTTCCCCACCGGAGCGGAGGGCCCGGGATAGGTGTTCACGGGCCAGGCTGTAATCCCCGTCTTCCAGAGCCAAGCGGCCGAGTTCCAGGTCAATCTTGAACCGTTTTGCCGCTTCGGGGTAGTACAGGGCGAGTTCCTCAAACTTGCGGCGGGCTTTGCCACGCTCGTCCATGCGCGAGAAGGACACCGCCATGATGTACAAAGCCTCGGGCACGTATTTGGAACGGGGGTGGTACTTGACCACCTTGGCCGCCTTTTCCACAGCCCTCTGGTAGTACTGGCGGGCCTGGGCCGTGAGTTGATGGCTCTTGCGGTACTCGGTTTCTCCCATGCGGAAGTAGCGTTTGGCGTTGTACATGAGGTTGAAGTACACGCATCCCGAGAACCACAGGCCCAGGGCCACGGGAAGCCATCGGATCCAACGCATCACGCCCGATAGCATACAGTCGCAACTGCCCCAAGGGAAGGCGACCGGTGACGGAACTCCGCCCCGCGGGTTTACTTGACAAAATAGGTCGGAAAGGTTATGCTTTGCCAAACCTGGAGGTCGTCATGAAAACACTGGGATTCTGGAGCCTCCTCGGGATGATCGTCGCAACAGGCCTGCAGGCCTATTCCGGCGGTCCCCCCAACGGGTACGCCGGCGATCCCCCGGCCATGAACAACTGCACCGCCTGCCACGGCACCTTTCCGGTGAACTCTGGCGATGGCACCTTGGCCATCGTGGGCCTCCCTGAGGTGTACCAGCCAGGCAGCACCTACACGTTCCAGGTGACCTTGGAGGATCCTGGTCAGAGCCGATGGGGCTTTGAGTTGACCGTGATTGACGAAGCGGGCAACCAAGCGGGCACCCTGGAGGCCGTGGATGGTACCGTGCAGATCTCCGAAGGCCCTGGCACCCAACGGGACTACGCAAAACAAACCCTGAGCGGCACCTTTCCGGGCCAAACCTCGGCCACTTGGACCCTCCGCTGGACTGCTCCGGCCGCAGGTGCGGGCGTGGCAACCTTCTACGTGGCAGGGAACGCCGCGAACGGCAATGGCTCGGTATCCGGAGATTACGTGTACACCCTGAATACCGCCGTGGTGGCTGTTGCCGAGGGCGAAGCCTCCGAAATCCAGGGCAGCACCCAACCCCACGTGGTTCCCAACCCCCTGACCTCTCCACAGCCCCTGCGCATCCAGGGGGTGCCTGGAGCACCACCCCACGCCCTGGTCCTGGATTCCGCAGGGCGGCTGGTTTCCCTGCTTCCCCTCCAGACCTTGGGAACCGGAGACCTGCAGGGGCAATGGACCGGCCGAGACCTGCACCATCGCCCCCTCCATCCCGGCACCTACTGGCTCCATCTTCGTAGCCCTTCTTCCACCGTGGTGCTCCCTCTTCTCTGGCTCCCGTAAACGGAACCTCGGGTTTCACCCTCTCCATCCACCAGCGGCTGTCCGGGGTTTCCGGACAGCCGTTTTTTATGGCGTCGTGCCGCAAAACGCCTTAAAATCCCGAAACTCATGACAATCCTCCTCACCCTGATCGTGCTAAGCGTGCTGATTCTGATCCACGAGGCCGGCCACTTCTTGGCAGCCCGCGCCCTCGGCATTCGGGTGTTGACCTTCTCTCTGGGCTTTGGGCCCCAACTCCTGGCAAAGGAGTGGAAAGGCACCCGGTTTGTGCTCTCCGCCATCCCCTTTGGCGGCTACGTGCGGATGAAGGGCGATGACCCCGAAAACCTCCGTCATGAACCCGATGAGTTCCTGAGCCGTCCTGTGCGCCACCGTTTCTTGGTGGTGGCTGCGGGCCCTGTGGCCAACCTTCTGTTGGGCTTCGTGATCTTTGCCTTCATTTATACCACCCAGGGGATCTCCACCATCCCCGGAACCACGGTGTATCAAGTGGAACCCGGCACCCCTGCCGACTCGGCGGGTCTCAGGCCCTTTGACCAGATCCTGGCCGTGGACGGCCAACCTGTATCCCATTGGTGGGACCTGGACGCGGTGCTGGGCAAACCCGGTCCCCACCGCCTCCAGATCCTGCGTGAAGGAGACACCCTGACCCTGAATTTCCGAACTCCCCCGGAGGGCACCTATGGCATCGTGCCCCTGATTCCCCCAGAGATCTCCCATGTGGTGCCTGGAGGCACCGCAGAGCAGGCAGGGCTGAAGCCCGGCGACCGCATCCTCCGCATTGATACCCTGGAGGTGCACGCCTGGGACGACCTGGTACGGATCATTTCCCACCGGCCGGGCGACACGCTAACCCTATGGGTGCTGCGGCAGCGGGATACCCTTCAACTCCGCGTGGCCGTGGCCGCAGTGGTGGAAGCCGAAGGCGACACTGTGGGCCGCATCGGCATCCTGGCCCCCACCCAGCGGATCCACCTATCGCCCAGCCAAGCCCTGGCCCTGGCAGTGAGGAAGACTTGGGAATCCGTGGCCCTCACGTATCAGGTGCTCTTTCGGCTGCTCACCGGACAGGCCTCGGTAAAAACCATCGGCGGACCGGTGATGATCGGGAAACTCGTGGGGGAATCGGCCTCCATGGGATGGGTCCAGGTGCTGATTCTCATGGCCTTGATCTCCGTAAACCTGGGCGTGATCAACCTGTTGCCCGTGCCCGCCCTGGACGGCGGTCACCTCACGGTGTATTTGGTGGAGGTCCTGCTGCGACGGCCTTTACCCCCCAAAGTGCAGGCCCGGATCCAACAGATCGGCTTCGCCCTACTGCTTCTGCTCATGGCTTTGATTACCCTGCTGGACCTCATGCGGCTCTTTGGAGGCTGACCATGGCGTATCACCGCTTGGAACTGGATACCTTTACCCTGTTGGTGGACCAAGATCCCCGTTTCTCCTCGGTAGCCCTGGGCCTCTTCTCCCGACAGGGCTCCCGCGACGAGGATCTCCCTGGTGTTACCCACCTCTTGGAGCACATGCTGTTCAAACGAACCCAGCGCCGAACCAACTTTGAACTCATCAGTGCCCTGGAAGACCGTGGGGGCTACGTGGACGCTATGACCACCCAGGACTCCCTGGGCCTGTACGCCCGGTTCCTGCCCGAG
>CAYOQK010000035.1:0-5214 GCA_964406105.1 uncultured bacterium
GGCTTGTCGCTCTTGGGCAGCGGGGCACCGAAGGCCTCTTTGATGGACACACCGTAGGGCCAATCCGGCGGGCAGATGGCGATGTACCGAGCGTACCCGCCGGTGCCACCCTGGAACTTGGGATACCCGATGGCGATCAGGGCCCCAGCCTCCGGCACCTTGTCCAAGTTGGCCACTCCCTCGGCCTGACAATAGCCGTGGTGCATCAGCCAGTACTCACCCACCAGGGTGGGGGTGGTATCGGTGTCCAGAGGCTCGTGGCCATGGAACAGGATGTGCCGCTGCTCGTGCAGGAACTTGAGGGCTTCCAGGGAGACACCGGGGAACGGCTTGCTGGCGAAGCGCTCCTTTTTCTTCTCAAAGTCCGGGTCTCCGAGTTTCGGCCAGCGCTTGTACCAATCGGACCGCACCATCACCACAGCGCCCTCTGGGATCTTGCCGTGCTTCTTTTCCCACTCCAGGATGTCGGACACTTGCAGGTGGTACCCCGGGTTCTCCTTGACCTTGTCGGCGATGTTGATCACCACCAGCGGGCGGATGGTATAGGTGGGGGGCAGTTCGTCAATGGTGGGATAGTAGGGGTCCCAGTGGGCTGGCGGATCCAATTGGGTACCGTACTGGTCAGTGGGGAGCCAGTACGCGGTGGCCACGAATCCGTGCTTCTCGTAGGTGAACACCTCACCCTTCTTGGCGTAGTCGCCCAGGTCGCGGCCGGCGCGGGTGGGCTCAAAACGGGCGTTGCCGAAGCCAGGCCACACGGGAATGTGCGGGGTCATGCTATGGGTGAGGTCCACGTACTTGGCGTTCACGAAGTAGTCGTTGTACACCTGCCAGAGGGGATAGGAAGACTTCGCGGAGGCCATTTGCGCGTTGCCCTGATGGGCATAGAAGAACCATCCCGCAGCCAACAGCACCAAACCCCCGAGTACCACGCGCTTCATGGAACACCTCCTGTTTGCGAAATCTAACATAAAGGTCCAAGCCATCAAATTCAAGGTGATTTTTGCGGCTTAATCCAGTTAGGTGTCTTAGGGTTTGACTTCCGGGCCGGGGCCATGTATAGTAGCCCCAATGCCTTGCAATTTTGGAGGTCAACATGAAGGTTGAACAGCACAAAGTGGTCACCCTGGAGTACCAGATCCGGAACAGCCAGGGTGAAGTGGTGGAAGATACCACAGGTCATCCTCTGCAGTACATTCAGGGTATTGGGCAACTTCTGCCTGCCCTGGAAGAGGTGCTGGAGGGGAAAGAGGTGGGCGACGAGGTGGAGGTTACCTTGAGCCCAGACCAGGCCTTTGGCCAGTACGACGAGTCCCAGATCCAAGCCATTCCCCGGGAGGCCTTTGGCGAGGGGATGGATCTCCAACCCGGGATGGTGATGTACGCCCGAACCCCGGAGGGACACCAGGTTCCTTTCCTGATTCAGGAAGTGCAGGAAAATGTGGTGATTGCCGACTTTAATCATCCCTTGGCGGGCGAAACCCTCACCTTCCATCTGAAGGTGCTGGACGTTCGGGATGCCACTCCGGAGGAACTGGCCCACGGACACGTACACGGTCCAGATGGCCACCATCACTAAGAACCCACATGACGATGCAAGACGGGGGATTCACCGAATCCCCCGTTTTTGGTTCTGCGATGCCCCGAGTGCTGGCCTTTGAAACCTCCTGTGACGAAACCTCGGCGGCCCTGGTGGAACAGGGCCGGGTGCTGGCCAACGTCACCCGCCAGCAGTTGATCCACTCCGAGTATGGGGGGGTAGTGCCAGAACTCGCCTCTCGGGCGCATGCACGTCTTATTTTGCCGGTTACCTTGGAGGCCCTGAAACGTTCGGGGGTGGACCTGCGAGAGGTGGACGCCGTCGCTGCCACCCGAGGCCCTGGCCTGATCGGGGCCCTGCTGGTGGGCTTGGTGTTCGCCAAGGGCCTCGCCCAGAGTTTGGAGGTACCCTTCTTAGGCATCAATCATCTGGAGGGCCACCTGTTCTCCATCTTCATCACCCATCCAGAGGTTCCGCCCCCAATCCTTTTCCTGTTGGTGTCTGGTGGACACACAGAACTGGTCCTCATGGAACAGAGGTTCCACTATCGGGTTCTGGGGACCACCTTGGATGACGCCGTAGGAGAAGCCTTTGACAAAGGGGCGCGTTTGCTGGGCTTGCCCTATCCTGGCGGCCCCCATATTGACCGTTGGGCGAAGCACGGGGATCCCGCTTTTCACCGGTTTCCACGCGCGCGGGTGCCAGGCCTGGACTTCAGTTTCAGCGGCATCAAAACCGCCCTGCGTTACTACCTCCAGGACAAAACCCCCGAGTGGATCCAACAGCACCTCCCCCATCTGGCTGCCTCGTATCAGGAGGCTCTGTTGGACATGCTTCTGGAGAAACTCCAACTGGCCGTGGAGCAAACCGGTGTCCGGAGGGTGGCGATTGTGGGCGGAGTTTCGTTGAACTCTCGGCTGCGGGAGCGACTGGCTCGGGAGTACAGCCATTGGGAAGTGCTTTTGCCCCAGCCGGAGTACTGTGCGGATAACGCTGCCATGATTGGAATGGTGGCCCATGAGCGATTGCTGAAGGGGGAGTCCCACCCATTGGACCTCGCCGCCATCCCGGACTTGGACCTGGAGAGCGGCCCCGAGCCTTATGAAGGCACCTCCTGAGCGTCTCGCTGAAGATCTCCCCTCGCCCAATGCGTCTCGTTTCCCCTGGTGGGGAGTAGCCTGGGTGCCTTGGGCCCTGTATGTTTTGATCTTGGCCTGGACCCAACCCGCACCGCTGGATACCGATGGCTTTAACTACCTGCGGATGTTCCATGCTCTGACCCATAGGCACCCTTTTCCTTTGCAAGCCACGGTTCCCAAACCTCTCCTGGTTTTCCTGTTCGGTGGCGTGTTCCAGGTGTTTTCCTTCCCAGGTTTGTACCTTCTGGAGATCTTGGCAGTAGGCGGTTTGATGCTGGGGTGTGCCTATTCCTTCCGTCGCAAGACCTGGGGCCCGCCCTTCGCCTTGTCCCTGGGTTTGGCCCTGGTGGCGTTGCCCTATTTCTTCACCAAACTGTGGCTGAACAACTCCACCCTGTACGCTTTGCTCTTCTTGGTGTGGGGGCTGGCTCTATTGATGGAAAAACGGTACGCCCTGGCGGCCTTTTTCCTGTTGCTCGGGGGGCTCGTGCGCCCAGAGGTGTGGGGAGCCGCGGGGTGGATTGGATGGATGGAAACCCTTCGGCAAAAACGGTCGCCACAGCTGCTTTGGCTGCTTCTTCCCCTGACGGCCCCACTGCTTTGGATGGGCTTTGATGCATGGTTAACTCGGGATCCCCTGTATTCCAAACACGCCGTTGCGGTTTACATGAAGCAACTGGGAATCCAGCCCCTGGCAGTGGCCGACGGGCATAGGGCCCTCCGGATCATCCTCCAATGGGTGGACTTCCTTCAGGAGTTTGTCGTGTGGACCACGGCCAGCGGGTTGCTCCTCTTCTTCTGGCATTGGGTCCACGATCGGGAGATCCGCCGATATGTGACCCTGTGGTTGGACGTCATGGTGGGGACAGGCCTATACCTGGTAATGGTGCTCCTGTGGAGCGGATTTTGGCTGGAACGGCTGTGGTT
Organism: uncultured bacterium; assembly: GCA_964406105.1. Lineage (GTDB taxonomy): Bacteria > Hydrothermota > Hydrothermia > WGAB01 > WGAB01 > WGAB01. The sequence goes on from CAYOQK010000035.1 coordinate 3,607, forward strand.
CGGATGGATTGTTGCTCTGGTCGTGTTCTCCACAGCCTTTCTATGGGCCTTGGGACGTCGCTCCCGACGTTTCCAAGTCTGGTGGCTTCCCATGGGGATGGTCCTTTTGTTGATCTTTCAAACCTTTTGGCAACCACGTGACCTTCCCGGAGCACTCCAAACCCTGCGCCGAGAGGGACGGCTGTTTCGGACTGCCCAGCACTTGCCCACCCCTTTGGGGAATCTGGGGGAGTGGCGCCACATGCTGGTGCCTGGCCGCCGTTTGGGCTTGGTGCTGGCGGTGGTGGACTTTGAGTTAGAACCCAAACTCATCGGGTTGCGTGGGTTCCTCCGTTTGCCTGAGGAGGTACGCGACACCCTTCACCCCGAGTACTTGCTCCACTTCCCGGGAGACTACCTTCAGGGAGCAGAGGTCTTGAGGCAACTGGACCGTCCCCGGGCTTCGCATCGCCTCAGGCTTTCGTCTTCAAAGGAGATGTTGGCTGTGCTCCGATGGGTTTCGCCGGATACGCTTTGCCTTCTGTATCGTTTGGAGCCAGTTACCCCTGGGGATACAGTTCCCGTACCCGGCGGGCCAGCCCAAAGGCCTTGAGTTTGTTGAGTTCCCGTTCCAGGTTTTGGATCTCGTGGATGGGCACTTCTCCCATGCGAACCAGAGATCGCACTTTGAGATACCGGCAGTAAGGCACCTCTGCAGGAAACAACTCCTGGAGCTTTTCCCGGACCTGGCGAAACAGACGACGCCCCTCTTCCAACTGGCCAGTGAGTACGGTAGCCTCAGCCTGGAACATCTGCACGGTAAGCACCAAGTAGGTGGATCTGCGGGGATCCAAACGCTGGAGGACCTCTTGATACCGTTGCAGGGCTCCTTGGGGATCGCCGGTTTCCACCATAGCGATTCCCTCCAGATACGCCACCATTTGTCGGAAGGACACTGGAAAGTCTTTGGGATTTTCCTCCATCAGCTGGTGGAAGTCCCGAAGAACCTGTTGAATCTCCCCTTCATGACCTTCAAAGGTGTGCAGGGCATGTACAAAGGTTTCGGTGCCGTCTAAAAGCACCAAGGGATAACGACGATAATACGGACCATGGAGTTTGCGGTAGATGTGGGCGGCCTTTTCAAAATAGCCCAGGCGGAAATTGATGAGGATCAAGTTCAGCAGGGCATTGAGGCGAGTGAGGGGTGGAGCATGGCGGAACCAAGCCCGCCGAAAGGTTCGGAATAACACCTGCAGGGCTTCGGGGAACTTGAGAGCACGCTCGTACACCAGAAAGTGATTCATGGACGCCACCTGGTACAATGTGGGCAACCCGTGGCGCCCTGCGATCTCTTGGGCGCGTTCTAAGTAGTAACGAGCTTGAGGAAGGTCGCCCAGGTACAGCACAAAGCCCGCCAGGTTATTGTAGAAGGCGGCTTGGATTTCAGGGCGCTGAAGCGTTTCAACAATATCTCGGAGTTTCCGGTAACAGCTGCGGGCCCGCTCAATCTCCCGTCGCATAAGGCAATACCGGCCCAGTAGGTCCCAGTAGTTGGCTTGATCGCTGGGCGAAAGGAGGTCTGTTTCCTTTACCCGGGAGAGATACCGACCTGCCCGTTCAGCGTCACGG
>CAYOQK010000036.1:0-9508 GCA_964406105.1 uncultured bacterium
GACCAGGAAAAACCGGTACAGCAGCCGCAGGGTGAAGCCTGCCAAAAGGAGTAGCAGTTTTCGCTCTCGGAGCAAGTGTTTGCCGTACAGAAGCAGGAACCCCCACAGGAGGGCCAGCATCACCAGCATGAAGCTATACAACAGGCTAAGGTCCTGCATGATCCCCTCCCCCTGAGGGCCAAAGTACTTGATACCGAAGGACCTTGGCGTTTTGCAGGATCCATAGGGTGTCTCCCCACAACCCCATGGCTGAGATCCAGATCCTTTGGCCGATGCGATGGGGGCGGAACTTCAAGAGGGAATGGAACCCTGCACGGTGGGGATCCCACCAGTACACGCCAAGGCCATCCGAAAGCCTGCCCGATACGATGGGGCCGTGGGGGCCCAGGGTGCCCGCCTGGTACTCCCCTGGCAGGACCAGGGTTCGCTCTGTTGTGCCTGTGGAGTCCAGCAGGATCATCTGGCGGGCCGTGAAGATCAGGAGTTGGGGGGCTGGAGGCCGAAAGTACAGGGCCCGAACTCGGTTCATTCCCAAGGGAACCTCCCACAGGAGGGTGGTGTCTCGGTACAGGCTTACGGTGAACCCTTGGGCCAAGGCCACCCAGGGGCCCCAGGCTTGGTACACAGGGGCCACGGGATACCGTCCTCGGAGTTCGCCCTGGCGTGAAAAACGATACAGGCCTTGGGAGGTCAGCACCAAAAGCCATCGGCTATCCTGGCTAAAGCGGAGCCCCAGCACCGGGGGAACCCTCAGGGTCCAGCGTGGGGTCCCTCGGAGGCTTTGGGCCTCCAGTTGGGCCCCTTGGCTCCCATCGCTGCGGAGGAACACCAGGTCGCCGGAGTCCGAAAGGGTGACCCCCAAGACCGTGGGGTCGTGGATCTCCAACACCTCCTGCTTGATGCCCCGAATGTAGAGTTGGAGCACCCCCCCTTGCAGTTCCGCGTACAGGGTTCCGCTGGGTGAGAAGACCGTGCTGTGGGGCAGGGTAAGGCTATCGGTTCCCAAGGGTCGCAGGGGAACCCATAGGCTCCATAGCACCCACCATATGCTTGTCATATACGGTTTTAGCGGGGCCCTATGCGGAAACCCGGGGATACCTCAGCAATGCCGAAAGCCCTTGGATCTCGGGCAGAAGATCCTTTTCAAAGACCACTTCCACGTTGCTCCGGGTTTCCAGGGCCCATTCCACTGCTTCGTCCACCAGGTCGTGGACCCGGACCGGAGGCTTGCCCTCCGGGCATTCCAGTTCTTCGTCGGAGATGATGCCACTTTCAGGGCACCGGTACCCCTCCTGATCCCAGTAGGGATCCACCACCAGGGTGTGCACTTGACCGAACATCAGGGCCTTGAGGGTATCGTGCACCCCCTGTACGGCCCATCCCCGGCCCACCTTTTCCCGGATCTGGTTCAGGATCTCGTGTTCTTCTCGGGCTTCCTTCTGGCGCAGGAACTCCAGGGTGCGCTCGTAGATCTCGGTTTCGGTGAGGGTTCGGAGGTCGGTGGTAAAGGTGCCGATCAGCCGGTCCCGCAGGTAAGGGTGCAGATAGTCCTCCAGTTTCATCTTTTCGCCCTCGTGGGAACCGATCACCAGGTGGTCAAAGTGTTCCTTGCGGTACAGGTCAAACAGGGTATCGGCGATGGTTTTGAGCATGTGGGCGGTTTCGTGGCGAACCCATTGGTTGAAGTTGTGTTCGCCGTAGCCGTGGGTGGCCAGGCCGGCCACCCGGCCGCCGTGCACGAATTTGCCCTCCATGGTGCGGAACTTGGAGAGCCGCCAAAGGTCCGGGTTGAAGAAGTTGACCACCTCGTAGGCTCGGTCCAGGTCCACGCGGAACAGTCGGGCGTGCCGTTTGTCCCAAGTGACCACGTAAGTGAGGCTGATCTCATCCCGCAGGGCCAGGAGTTGACGGATCCGAGGATGATCATCAATCACCAGGCGATCCCGCCAGATCCGCGGCACCTTGATCACCTCAAAGAGGCGGGGAGTTTTGGCGTAAAAGAAGATCAAAGCGCGACCCCCGCTGATGAAATTGGGCGACTGGAGTTCTCGCAGGGTTTCATCAATCAGAAGACGGGCCTCTTCCTGGAACTCCCGAGGCAGGTCCAAGGCCGCCAAGTATTCCATCTCTTGCTTCCCCAACCGTTTGGCCCGGTTGTACGGGCTCCCCGGCGGGGCGAGGTTCAGGTACAAGGAAAGCACCGGATGTCCTTCGCTTTGAAACTCGCTGAGTCTTTTGAGGGTTTCATCCAACGTGGTTTTCACCATCGCTCTCATCTCCTTGCTTTGAGAGTATTATACGCCGAGCCTACCCCCTGAGGCGAAGGAACTTACGACGCCAGCGGTGGCCTGGGAGAGACACCTCCAGGAAGTACACACCAGAGGGCCCGGAAAGCCGGAACTCCAACGGGCCTGTGTGAACTCTCCGCCGCTCGCGTAGGTGCAGGCGACCGACAACGTCGTACACCTGGAGTTCTACGGGGGTTCCCGGGCTCACTCCCTGGAGGCGTATGCGGTACGTTCCTCCAGGGGCGGGGAAGGGCCCCAAGAGGTGTACTTCGGGCGAGGAGGTGTCGGTGGAGTCTGCCTGCCACTGAAGCAGGAGGGGGTAGAACTCGTCGGGTTCCAGGTCGTTGTCGTAGTCCCCTGGGGGCACCTGCCACTGGAGGCTGCCGCCGTCTGGGGTTGCGTAACTGCCCACGGCCACGTAAAGGGTGTCGGGAACGTGGCCAAAGAATCGTGCCAAGTTCACCACGCCTTCCATGACGCCTATGGGGCCAGGGGCGGCGGCCCAGGCGAAGGTTTGGGGGTCTTCCTGCACCTGGCCTGAGGCGTCGTACCAACGGATCCAGTCATTGTCGTTTTCATCGGCCAGGAAAAGATCAAAGGCGGCCACGGCCCCGGACTTGGCCCAGGGGGCAGGGACCAGCCCGGCAAAGGGCCATCGGGAGAGGAACACGAAGTGGTCGTTTTGGAACCCCACGGGCAGGCCGTTCCCCGCGGTTTCCGTGGCGAGATACAGGCGGGTGGAATCCGGATCGTAAAAGGCCCAAAGATGCATGTCGCCGTGGGAGGAGAGGAGCCAAGCGAGGGGATCCAGGGTGCCATCCATGGTGAACCGCACCAGGCCCACGGTGTACTCGTAGTTTTGGCCGAAATTGTTGTCCCAGGTCTCATTGCCCACAGAGTCCTGGGCATGGAGGGCAAAGGCCACGTGGTCGCCGTGTTCCTGTGGAGGGATCCAGCCTCCCCACAGGCTCGGGTCGGCTTGGCCGTTGCCGTTCCAGTCGTGGAGGGTTCCATCGTCGGGCCGCATCTCCACGTCGGGATAGGTCCAGAGGCCGTTGACGCCGTAGCGGATCCGCACCCAGCGAACTCCGGAGGGATCGGCCACGTGGGTCAGCACCAGGGCGGAATCTCCGGCGAGCACGTTTTGCGGAGGGCGGGTGTCCCAAAAGGTGGGGCCCTCCAGATCACCGGGCCCCGGCAGGGGCACCTCGGGGGTGCCGGTTCCCAGGTAGAACCACAGGGTGTAGGTACCCTGTTGACCGCCGAGTTCCATCAGTTCGGCGCCCCCGCTGAGGCGACCCAAAGGGTGGTACGTGAGCCCTTGGCCGGAGGCATAGAGGAACACGGCCTTGGCATGGCTCAGTGTGTCTTCGTAACCCATGTAGGTCCAACCGTTGGGAGTGATCCCCTGAACGAACCGCAGGGAGTATCCCAAAGTGATTTGCCCGAGGAGATTTGGCGAAACCCCGCACTTGGTCCAGTTAGGCCACAGGCTGTGGAGGGTGAGCCGGAAGGAAGGTGAGGCGCCGGCATAGAGCACGAGGGTTTTTTGCAGATCCGAGGCAGGTTCGCCGGAGGCATCGTAGGTTTCCTGCAGGTGGAGCACGACGGAATCGGGGGTGGTGTGGATTTGGAAGTCAAACCAAGAGTTTTCTGCCTGGCTTTCATGGAAAAGGCCTGGGTGGCCACCATCATCGTAATCACCTTCGTTGCCGTAGTTGCCCAGGAGATTTGCGGCGTACACCAGGCCTTGGGAGTCGGCAGCGGCCAGAACGCGGCCGCCCCTGCGATCCACGATCAGGGCCACGCTGTTGTTGTACAGCAGCACTTCATTCAGGCCGTCGCCATCGTAGTCGTCCTCCTCGGCCCCTACCCAAGGGGTGTCGGGCACCTCGGTGAGCCATTGCTGCAGACGGGCGAACAGGGCTCCGTAACGGGTGTGGTTCCACAGGTGGCGTCCCCAGCCGCTGAGGGGTCCCCCGGGTCCATCGTGCCAAGCGGTTTCGTAGAGCATGGCCATGAGCACGATGCGCCCCACCAGAGCCAGGGTGGTGTCGGGGCCGGTCCAGGGGTGTAACCGTAGGTAGGCGAATTTCCACAGATCCTCGTAGTCCCCGGGGATTCCGTTGGCGTTGAGATCGGGCGCCAGACCACAGTCAAAGGCGGGAGCGGTTTGAAAATCGTGGTACCAATGGTCATAGGACCCCCCGGTCCACTCGTGGAGTTCAGGGTAGGTGCCATAGGCGATGTCTATTATCGGAGGATCGTTGTGGGGGTCGTTGTCGTATAGGCGGTCCAATCCCCACCATTTGGCCACTTCGGAGATGTACACGGGTTGGATCCAGGGCTGAGAGGCAGCCCAGCCGATGTTGTGATCGTAGGAGGCAGCGGGGACTCCTGGCTGGCCGAAGTCCCAACCGGCAACGCCGGCAGCCTTTTCCCAGTCGTCGGCATACACCACCACCTGTTCTTGGTCAGGATCGTCGTGCAGGTCCCAAAGCAGGGCGTTCAAGGGGTTCCCTGGGGTGGACACATCGTTCCACACCCATTGGTCTCGGGCTGTTCTTGAGATGAACACCACGAACACGCGGTTCCCTTGGCTGTCCAGCATCTGGTGCACCTTGTAGGGGTTATGGCACGGGGTACCGTCGGCAAAGGTGTGGGGATACCAATCGTGTACGTTGTCGTCCAGAAGGATCACCGGTGGGATCCACACCCGTTGGCCGGTGGAGGTGTACCCCTCTTTGCCGTATACCTGGTTGAGCAGGGCAATGAGGGAGTAGGGCATTTGGCTTTCGTTTTTCCACACCCGTTCTGGAATCCACACCACTGTGGGTTCATTGGGGCGGCCCACGGGTTTCAAGGCCATTTCGTATAGGTGTTTCGCATACTGGAAGGACCAGCGGTTCATGGCTTCCTCAGCGTAGGGCAGGATGTTCTCGGCGTAGCTGCCGCCCACCAGGTCTACCAAGGGGTCGCGGAGTTTGCGTAGCAGGCCGTGATCGTTTTGGTTCCACAGGTAGGACTGCAGCAGGGTGCCAGAAATGTGAAACTCTGCAGGCACGTGGTAAGCCAGGTGGGTGTCTAAGGTGCGGTGGTAGCTGTTGCCCACGTAGCCGGGGAGGCTTTCCACCAGGGCATAGGTACCGTGGTCGGTAAAACTCTGGTTGCCGTGGTGGAGGAAGGCCACTTTAACGGTTTGCGCTGCCAGCAGGGCAATCCACCAGGCCATCAGGGGTATTGTAAGCGATCAGCGGATGTGGCGGCCCCCGTCCACCGGCAGCACGGTGCCTGTGAGATAGGGGGCTTGGATCAGGAAAAGCAGGGCCTGGAAGAGTTCCTCGGGTTCACCCTTTCGGCGCAAGGGCACCCGGTCCACGGCACGGTGCTTTTCCTCTTCGGTCATGGTTTCGGGGAACCACACGGGGCCTGGAGCCAAGGCGTTCACCCGCACCTCGGGGGCCAGTTCCAGGGCGAGGGACCGGGTGGCCATAAGGAGGCCCGCCTTGCTGATGGAGTACACCGATCGGCCACGCAGGGGCTTGATCCCCCATACATCGGCGATGTTGACAATACGGCCCCACCCCCTCTGCTTCATCCGGAGCCCCAAAAGCACCGCCAAAAGGTAAGGGGTTTTCAGGTTGATGTGCATGATCTTTCGCCAGTGGGCTGGGGTCAAGTGGTGCAGGTCCGTGGGATCAAACACACCGGCGTTGTTGATCAGGATGTCCACGTGGATCCCCTGGCGGTCCAACTCCTGAACCAGGTGTTCCGCAGCCTCTCCATCTTGGAAGTTCTGCCGGAGCACCCGTACCCGGGGATCCTGGGGCACGTTGTCGCAGGAGTGCCAACAGGTGGCCACGATCCGATGGAACCCTTCCTCCAGAAAACGCTGCACGAAGTAGCGGCCGAGTTTTTTGCCTCCTCCTGTAACCAAAAGGGTGCGGGCATGCAGGTCCATTTACACCACCAGGTTCAGTAGGCGGTTGGGAACGAAGATCACCTTTCGCAGGGGTTTCCCCTCCACGTACTTTTTGACGTTGGGGTGTTGCAGAGCGGCCTGAAGGGCGGTTTCTTGGTCGGCGTCCCGGGGGATTTCAATGCGGGCTCGCACCTTGCCGTTGACCTGCACGGGGATTTCTACCACTGCACGGCGGAGGAACCGCTCTTGGGGTTCAGGTAGGGGCTCAGGTACCACGGAGGTGTCGTACCCCATGCGGTGCCAGAGTTCCTCTGCCAAGTGGGGTGCGAAGGGAGAGAGCAGAACGATCAGGTGGCGGAACACGGCGTGCATCACTGGGGCGGTGCGGTTTGGAAACCGATACATGGCGTTGACGAGTTCCATGATCCGGGCCAAGGCGGTATTGAAGTGGAATCCTTGGGTGTCTTGTCGGACCGCTTGCAGGGTGGTGTGCAGTACGTGGAGCAGTTCCAAGGCATGGGCATCAGTTTCTTGCTCTGGCTGGTAGGCCTCGGCTTGGGAGCGATGAGGTTGTACGTCTTCAAAGAGTCGCCATACCCGGTTCAGGAACCGCTGGGCGCCTTCCACACCGGCGTCGGTCCATTCCATGTCCCGTTCCGCCGGGCCTGCGAACAGGATGGTGATGCGGGCCACATCGGAGCCGTACCGTGCGACAAAGGGGCCTACGGGGACCACGTTCCCCCGGGATTTGGACATCATCTCCAGGCGTTCTTCTACGGGGGTGCCGCAGGTGGTGTGCACCGGCACCTCTTGTCCGTCCACGGTGCGCCACGTGATCTCGTGGTCCACGGCCTCCCCGGCGATCGGCCGTCGGCAGGTGGGGCACCAGTAGAACCGCATGTGCACCAGTCCTTGGGTAAAGAGCCGTTCAAAGGGTTCGTCGTGTTGCAGGTATCCCGCATCTTTGAGTACTTTGGTGATGAAGCGAGCGTAGATGAGGTGCTTGGTGGCGTGTTCCGCACCGCCGATGTACTGGTCCACGGGCATCCAGGCGTTGGCCACGGTGGGGTCAAAGGGGGCTTGGGTGTTTTTGGGATCTGTGAACCGGAGGAAGTACCAGGAGGAGTCCACGAAGGTGTCCATGGTGTCTGGGTCTCGGCGGGCTGGGCCGCCGCACCGGGGGCAGGTGGTGTTCATGAATTCAGGGACGTCCTCCAGAGGTGATCGTCCCCGGGGTTTGAAGTTCTCCACGTTCTCGGGCAACCGCACGGGCAGTTGGTCTTCGGGTACGGGAACCACGCCGCACCGGGGGCAGTGCACCACCGGGATGGGTGCGCCCCAGTACCGTTGTCGGGAGATGAGCCAGTCCCGCAGGCGATAGGTCACAGTGGGGCCTCCAAGCCCCTTTTCCTTGAGTCGTTCGGCTACCCGGCGGATCCCTTCTTGGGAGGGCAGGCCGGTGAACTCACCGGATTGGACCATGACCCCGTAGTCTTCAAAGGCCTGGGTCATGGTGTGGGGGTCTGGCGGTTCACCGTCCACCGGTCGGATCACCACCCGAATGGGCAGGCCGAACTTGCGGGCGAATTCAAAGTCTCGTTGGTCGTGGGCAGGCACGCCCATCACGATGCCTGTGCCATAGGAGGCCAGCACATAATCGCCCACCCACAGGGGGATGCGTTCCCCGGTGAAGGGATGTTTCACATAGAGGCCGGTGAACACCCCGGTCTTCGGCCGCTCTGCGGCTGTGCGGTCCTGTTCTGAGAGCTGCAGGGCCTGCTGCACGTAGGTTTCCACTTCGTTTCGGTGCGGCATCAGGGGCAGGAGCTTTTTGACCAAGCGGTGCTCTGGGGCAATGGTGAGGAAGGTTACACCGAACACGGTATCGGCACGGGTGGTGAACACGGGCAGCCGGTCGCCGGTGTTTTCCAGTATGAAGTGGATTTCCACTCCCTCAGACCGGCCAATCCAGTTCACCTGTTGTTTCAGCACCTGGTCAGGCCATTTGCCTTCCAGTTTTTTCAGGTCTTCCAGCAGACGCTCTGCGTATGCGGTGATCTTGAAGTACCACTGTTCCAGTTCCTTTTTGACCACCGGGGTGCCGCAGCGTTCGCACCGGCCCTGCACCACCTGCTCGTTGGCCAGCACGGTTTTGCAGGTGGGGCACCAGTTCACATAGCCGGTTTCCCGATAGGCCAAACCCCGCTCGTAGAGTTTGAGGAAGATCCACTGGGTCCAGCGATAATACTCGGGTTCACAGGTGGCGATCTCCCGCTCCCAGTCGTAGCCAATGCCCAGTTCTCGGAAGGTTTTGCGGAAGGTTTCAATGTTGCGATAGGTCCAATCTTTGGGGTGAATGTTGCGTTTGATGGCAGCGTTTTCGGCGGGGAGGCCGAAGGCATCCCAGCCCATGGGGTGCAGCACCTGTTTCCCCTCCTTCAGGGCTAAACGGGCCACCACATCTCCGATCACGTAGTTTTTCAGGTGGCCCATGTGCAGGTCTCCGGAGGGATAGGGGAACATCTCCAGCACGTAGTACTTGCGGGAAGCCTCCGGGATTTTAGGGGCTTGATACAGGCCGAGTTTCTCCCAGTAGGCTTGCCAGCGTTTTTCAATCTCCTTTACGGGGTACACCAGGAGCACAGGGCGGGAAGACTTTTCACCTTTGTCGTTCATGGGGGATATTGGTGGAGCCGAGGGGATTCGAACCCCTGACCTCCAGAGTGCGATTCTGGCGCTCTCCCAACTGAGCTACGGCCCCAGAGTTGTGGCGGCTATTATACCACAGGTATCCAGGGAAGGAAAGCCGTAAAAAACCTGCGGGGCCCGCCAAGGGCCCCGCAGTGTCCCCGTCACCTTTGAAACAAACTACACAGAGGGGGTTACCTCACGATCACCACCCGATGGGTTGCCACGGTATGGCCTTCCACCTGGGCCGCTACCAGGTACACCCCGGAGTTCAGGTGCACGGGTACCCGACGCACATGCTCACCGGCAGGGAGCATCCCTTGCCACAGGGTGCGCACCTGCTGACCCGCAGCGTTGAAGAGCACCACACGCACCTGGCTGGCCTGAGGCAACGAGAAGGCCACCTCCAGGTGGTTCCGCACCAGGGTGGCGTTCAGGCTCACCCGGCTGGAGGTGATGGCTTCGGCCTCTGCCACAGCCACGGGCGTGGTGGTATAGGTGTCGGTCACGTTCCGGCCGTCCAAGTCGTCAATGGCAATACCGTAGTACTCCAGCGTGGTGCCCGAGGTTTGCGGCGGGATGGTGTACCAGTAGGTGCCGCCCGCCCGGG
>CAYOQK010000037.1:0-12493 GCA_964406105.1 uncultured bacterium
GGCCGTGGCCAAAGCTTTTGAATCCTGAAAGTAGTCCATGAAACGGGTGTACAAAATCGGTGTTATCGGTCCCTTCGCCAGCGGAAAAACCTGGTTTATTAAATCGGTGTCCGGTGGGAAAAACGCATATTTCACCGAGAAACCCGTGTCCGAAAGCCATAGACGACAGGTGAAAGAGACCACAACCGTAGCTATTGACTTTTCCCATATGGACTGGTTTGACGGGAACAAAGTACACCTGTACGGAACCCCGGGACAGGAACACCTTTCGGGCATCCTGAGCATGGTGGACCCAGTGGTAGAGGGTTACATCCTGGTGCTTTCTTCGGAACACCTCCACGAGGTGGATCCCCATATTCGTGAGTGGGTACATTCCACTCCAAAGCCCGTGGTGATCGCATTGCGTACCCACGACCACGCACCACCCTCCACGCAGATCGCCTGGCTCAAGAAGAACGTACCCGTGTTGCCATGGAATCCTGAAGACCGACAATCCGGCGTGGAGATCCTTAGGGTCCTGGTGGACCAATTGCCAGAAACTCGGTAGCGGAGTCCTTTAAAAATCGGAGGAAACACCTATGTCCTGGCCTTTGGTGCTGGTAAGTGTGTTATTAGCCCAGGAGTCCACCATTCCCACTCTGGTCCTCAAGCCCATCAAGGTGGGGGTTGTGGAGTTTCAGGATCTGGGTTCTCAAGGAATCGTACTCCCGGAGGCTCAGTTTACCCGACTGCTGTTTGAAAAGGTGGACACTGTACGGTTTCGGATCACCTACGCACCCAATCCTGAAGATCTCCCCCAAGACATCCGGCTCCGGATTCAGGGCTCGTACCGCTTAGCGGGGGGACGAATCACTTGTACCTGTACCCTCACCGACATCATCTCCCATGAGGAAAAACGAATCAATCTACAGGATGTCACCTTTGCAGAGGCCCAGCAGACCTTGCTGGACTCGTTGAATGCCTTTAGTTTGGGGGTAGTGATCACTTCGGATCCCCCAGGCGGAAAGGTAACGGTGGAAGGCCTTCCTGCTGGAACCACCCCCATTGAAATCCAGAATCTGCCCCCTGGAACTTACACGATTGTCGTTGAGCAACAAAATGCGATAAAGGAAACCACCATCACCCTCCAGAGATTTCAACTTCTCAGTTTAAAACTGCGTCCTAAGGAAACAGCCGTTTCCTCTCCGGCTCCTAACGAACAAAACCTCCCGCCTGCAAAACTCTACACCAACAAGTCCATGGTCTGTGAGGTGTGGATTGATGGCAAAAAGGTGGGGTATACCAACGAGGGCCCCTTTGAGATCTCGCCTGGGAAACACACCATCCGGTGTGTACATCCCTTTTACGGCACAAAGGAGTGGGTCATTGACGCCAAACCCAACGAGGAGATCCATCTAAAGTACTTTGAGGAGTAGTACAAGGGGAAAGGGAACCGGAGATGACCTGGAAACGTTGGAGTGTTATGGTTGTGTTTCTTCTTAGCGTGGGCCATGCGGAGGCTGCTGCAGATCCTCCTTTGGTCAAAGGTCCTCCCGTAAAGGTGGCTGTACTGCAGTTCACCATTGAAGGGACCCCGGGGTTTTTAATCACTCCCGAAATCCTCACGGCAACGCTTATGGAACGAGTCGGTTCTCCCTTTGAAGTGATCCATTTTGGGCAGGGAGAGCATCCCCATTTCCCACACCCCCTACTGCTTAGGGGTGTTTGTGCACTTCACAAGGACCATACATTGGACATACGGCTTTTCCTCTTATCCCAGTTTGGTGACAGTTTGAGTCACGTCCTGCAACGGGTCTCTATTGACCAGGCCCAGCAGGATATTGTGTCCTTCTTACTCCGCTCGGTGGACACCTTAACGGTCACCACAGTTCCCCCGGGTGCCCTCGTGAGTTTGGACGGTGCAACGGTGGGAGCCGCCCCCTTCCGCTACTTTCCTGTAGTCATGGGCACCCACGTGATCCAGGCCAATTTCGGAGGCCCAAAGGGCTTAGTGGTGGACACTCTCCGGTTCCCCAAAACCCGAAGGGTTACCCTGACCAGTCCGTTGCTCACGCAAAAGCCCACCACTGCCAAGATCCTTTTTCAGGGGGTAGAGCCCGCAGACATCTGGCTAAACGGGAAAAAACTGGGTTCCTCTGACCAGGGCTGGATTGAGGTGCCTCCCGGTGAACACACCTTTGAGATCGTGAGCCCTGCTTTCGGTACCCGACAAATCACCCTGAGGGTCGAAGCTGGCCGTAGGTACCGGGTAAAATATTAGCAGCGTGGAGGTGAAGGAATGATGAACACTTGGACATTGGTGTTTTTCTTACTCGGGCAGACAACTTTAGACCAGGCGAATAAGGTCTTGCTGGAAGGAAATTATCAACAAGCCTACTCTTTGTACCAAGAGGTTCTAAAACAAAACCCAAATCAATACGAGGCCTTGGCAAACGCTGCCTTCACTGCTTCAAAACTGGGGAAATCAGCAGAGGCCTTTGACCTGTATTGGCGGGCATGGCAGATCAAAAGGGATTTTCAACGCGTAGGAAAACCTCTCGTAGACTTAGGACTCCAGCTTGGAACGAAATATACCCTGGAAAAAAATTGGAAAGAGGCGGAACGAGTCTTCCGCATTGTCACCAATGTAGCACCAGATAATGCTGTTGCTTGGTTTAATCTAGGTTACGCTTTAGAACAGCAAGGCAAATTGGAAGAAGCCCTTGCGGCTTATCGGAAAGCACGGGATCTCAATCCTTCCAACACCGTAACGGCCGCTCTCAACCGAGTACAGGGAGAACTGGACCGCCAACGTTCTGCTCGCCTCAATACCTTCCGCCGCCGGGCTGAACGGGCTCTGAGCCGCGGAGATACTACCCTGGCCCTGGCCTTAATGGACTCGGTACTCCGGATAGACCCGCGGAACACTTGGGCCCGCAATACCCGAGCCCAGATCCTGGAACAACAAAACACCCAGGCTCAAATTGACTCTTTGCGTCAAGTGCTGGCCAGTCTTCTGGCCACCGATTCCCTCAAAGCCCTTCCTGTGGTGGAGGCACTCCTGAGCCTGGTTCCCCAAGACAGCCAACTAAGACTCCTTCAGCATCAGCTTCAAAGTCTTCGCCAACGGACGATCCAAGAAATCGCGCAAGTTCCACCTCCGGAAGATCGGGGATTTCCCACGGGCATTGTGGTTGGTGTGGCCGTGGTCCTCCTTTTGGCTGTAGGTGCTGTCCTTCTGCTACGAGGCAAAAAGGGAGAAGAGGTTCCAACAGCAGTTCCTAGCACGGGCGCCACCTCCGCCGAGCCTGAGCCCCAACCCCCTCCCCCTGTAACACCACCGGTAGAAACCGTTTCTAAGAGAGAACAAAGAATCCGAGTCATTGAAGGGCTCTCCTCTACCGAAGAGTCCTCAGAAGAGCCTGTCCCTCGGGACGTGATCATTCATGGTAAAGAGGACCAACCCCGCGAAGAAGTGGGAGTATCTCCTGCGGAACCTGAGGAAAAGCCCAAACCCTCCGAAGAACTCCAGGAGAAACCCCTCAGGATCACCGAAGAGAAACCCGCTCCTCAGTCTCCGAAGGAGCCCAAAGAGGAGGCTGTTGCCGCCGCTGCCCATGAGCCCGCCGCTCCAGCTGCAGGAGAGACACCCCCTAAACCAAAGCCCGTAGCCGAGGCCGAAGAAAAACCTGTTGGCAAGCAAAAGGCAACAAAGCCGATCCAGAAAGAGGAAAAGCCCAAGGAAACACCCAAGCCCGAATCCACCCCAGCCCGTCCCATACGAGCCCAGGGCTTTGGTGGGGTGAACGCCATCAAAGAGCGGGCAAAGAAGAAACGGCGACTCTTGCTCCTGCAGATGCTCCGAGACGCCTTGGCTGAGGGCAAAGAGGGCGTATTCGGAAGCAAAGAAATGGAGGCTTACATCTACATGAAGGAAGGTAAAATCCTTCAGGCTGAATACAAAGGGAAGTCCGGCGAGGAGGCCCTCCAAGCTATCCTGGAGAACCCCAAGCCGGATCGCTTCAGCTTCCGAGAAAAGGACACCTTCTTCGTAGAAGGAGATTTGAACCTGACGGTGGACGACCTGGACCGTCAAATTGAAGAACTGAGGAAAGAGGTGTAGTGAACGCCTGGATGCGGCGTCTCGGGCCCCTGCTAATCGCATGGACAGCGGGGGCCCTTTTGATTCACCCCACGTACCCGTTCCTCTTCGGCCGATTTCAGGCCCTCCGAATCCAGGTGAACCGGTGGCTTCACCGCCCCATCGCCTACGCTTACTGGGATGCCGAACAGCAGGTTCCTTTGGTGCATTACGGCCGCGTGTACGGAGAAGACTACGGCGTGCGATTCAACCCCCTGATCGCCTGCCAATGGGCATTGGAACGCGTGTTGCCCAAGGACACCCTGGCCTTCGTACGCTTGGTGCGACGCTTCATCTCACGAATTCCTCCAGATCTCTACTGGCGGTACGACTTTGGCCTGCCCGATTACGGTTTTCCCCCAGGATGGACCTCTGCCTTCACCCAGGCCCTCCTGGCCGAAGTGCTGATCCGCGCCAGTGTGTACACCGGCGATCGTACCCTGCACAAGAAGGGGTACAAGGCTCTGGAACCCCTGTATCAGTCGGTGCAAGACGGAGGAGTAAGCCTTCCCTTGCCCGACACCGGTTTATGGTTTCTGGAGTACGCTTATCCTCCTGGCCCCTACCCCAGGGTACTCAACGGCCACATCTGGGTGCTCCTTTCGCTGCACACCCTCTATAGCCTCACCGGAGACTCGGCCCTTCTGCGATTGTTTCACCAGGGAGAACAAGCCTTACGGCAATGCCTACCCCACTACGACCTTCAGGGATGGAGCCTCTACGATCGGTTAGGACATCGGGCCTCTGAAACCTACCAACTGATGCATTTCCAACTCTTGGCGCGGATGGCAGAACTCACCCATCATCCAGAGTACGCACAATGGAAGCGGCGCTGGGCATTGGGGATGCACCATCCGGCCCGAGCCCGCATTGCGTGGGGACTTTTCGCATTGGAGTCCCTGTTGCTTTGGGGGATGTTAGAGCTAACGCTCAGGGGAGTTCGCCGGTTTCTATAAACCGCCGAAAGGCCTTGTACAGCCGATCTTTAACGATCTTTCGGCGAGCCCGATACGGCAGATCTCCGAAGCGGGCGGTTTCTGCTGGGATCTCCCGTTCCACCCGGAGAATCCGGTAGCCGTTGCGGGTACGCTCGGGTAGCGTCCACTGGCCCACGGGCAGAGCAAAGAGTTGGCGGGTCCAGGAATGGTGGGGATCGTACACCACAGGGCGCCTTCCGGGCAGTCGCACCGAGAGCAGCCCCGAAAACCGACGTGCCACCTCTTGGGGATCTGATCCCGTTTTCAATTGGAGCCATGCAGCCCAGGCCACAGCCCAGGCCGTCATTCGTTCGGCGAGGGAAGCCTCAGGATACGCTGGAACGAACACCAGGGTGTAGAAGCGTTCTCGGGGCTTTACCACCTCCTCGGAATCCGCGGGCAGAACCCGTGGCCAGAGCCGATCCAAAAGGTGGAACACCTTAAGATCCAGGATCGCCTCTTCCCTGAGCCCTTGAGCATCCAAGCCCAGGGCCTGCACGAAGGTATCGCGGACCCCCGGTGTGGGAAACTGTCGGTCCAGGAGCCGAAGATAGTGTTCCACTTCGGCATCCTCTACCGGTTCCTCTTCCAGGAGGATCCGCAGTTTTTGTTCCTCCCATTGCCGTTGTTGTGCCAAGGTTTTTGCCTCCCGTGCAGAAAACCTGTGGTCCACTTGCAGCCGTTGCTGCCAGGGGACCGCCAGCAACGCCATCCACAGCCAAGGGATCACCGCAGCACTCCCATTCGCTGGAGCCGTCGCACCAGTCCCTTGTTCTTCGCCAAATGGGAAAAGTCAAAGAAGATCACGGTGCGAAGGGGCGTCCGTTCCACCTGTTGGAGTTCCTTGGGCACGTAGTGTTCTGCGCCCTTCATCCACACACCCAATCCCACATACAGGGGCATGTCTTTGAGGAGCTCAGTGTAGTACCCCAGGTACCGTTGGTATCGGGTAGGATAGCGGGTATAAGCCATCGGCACGGGCAGATCCAAGGAGCCCTGGCGTGCCCATTCCACCCAGCCTTGGCCCAAACGATACCAGGCACTTCCCGGATTCGGGAACACAGCCCCGCTGAGTTTCACACCATGGGGCCGGATCCTCTCTTGGATCAAGGACACCAGTTGTCCAATGGCTTGGGAACGGCGTTCATTCCACCGGCTATAGTGGTATCGGTACCAGCGTTCAATCCAGTCAAAGGTGCGGGCCGTGGTCCAGCGCGGGGCGGTGAACCGAGCGGTTTCGTCAATGAGCAGGGGGTCCACACCTGTTTCCTGCAGATGAGCCTCACGGTCTTGAGTGAACCCGAAACCAGCACCGGGATACCGAACGAAGTCCAGGTGCACATAGGCCACCGGGTACCGAGAGGCCACCTCCTCGTACACCGAGGCAACGAAGTCCCGCACCTCGGGCCGGGTGGGATCCAGGAACATGCCGTCAATGCCCTGTTCCCGGAAGTCCTCTCCCCGGTACTCGTGAAGCGATCGCCCTTCGTCATCCCGGATGAACCAATCCGGGTGTTGGTAGTACACGTGCTGGCTGTCCTCAGGGGGAGAATCCAGGGACCAATACAGGAGGGTGTTGATCCAAGCGTGCACCTCCACTTGATCTCCCAAGGAATCCAGGATCATCTGCAGGGGGTCAAAGTCGGGGTATTCTCGGTGATAGGGGCTTCGGGGAAGGATGCGGGACGGGTAATAGGCGTAGCCGCCCACCACCACTTGCGGGATCACCACTTGGATCCCGTGTTGTTGCACAAAGCGAATCATCTCCAGGGTCCGTTCAGGTGTCCGCAGATCCCGGGAGGTGATCCATACACCGGTTCGTAGGGAAGCACTCATCGCCGTCAAGGCGAGCCAGAACCCCAGCATGGGGGTTATCCTCGGACCTTAATCTGGTAACCCGTGGATCGGCGGATCATTTCCTCCAGGTAGGCCTCTACTGAGGTCCGCTCGGTTTCCCGCATAGCCACGGGCAACACCACAGGCACCACGTTATCCAGGGCCTGATTGCGGAGGCGTGCATCTACCTGATCCAACAAGGACTTTTCTACGATCACGATGCCGTACCGGTCGGATTCCAGGATCTCGGGCAGCAGGGCTTCCAGATCCTTGGGCGAGGCCACTTCCCGCACTTCCACCCCCGCCAATTTGAACCCAGGGGCCAACTCCGGTTCCAGAATCACCAAAACGTGCCGTTCCATGGCGGCTATTCTACAAACGCCTTGCCGACGAGTCAAGGCGACCAGAGGCCAAACTCCGCATGCGATCGGGGGTTTGGGGCGTATAATCCGAGGAGAGAAGGAGGCGAGTTTCATGAAACTCGGATTCATCGGACTGGGACGCATGGGTGCTAATATGGTGCGTCGCCTACTGCGCCACGGCCACCAGGTGGTGGTGTGGAATCGGACGTATGCCAAAGCCGAAGCCATGGCCCGCGAGGGCGCCCTGCCCGCCCGAACGCTCCAGGAGTTGGTCCAACAGCTTCCCCGCCCTCGGGTAGCCTGGATTATGGTGCCCCAAGGCAAACCGGTGGACGAGGTGCTACACGCACTGGTGCCCCATTTGGAGCCTGGGGACATTGTGATTGACGGTGGCAACTCTCATTACACCGATTCCCAGGAACGTGCCCAACGCCTGGCAGAACAAGGCATACAGTTCCTGGATGTGGGGGTTTCTGGCGGCGTTTGGGGCTTGCAGTACGGCTACGGTCTGATGATCGGGGGGCCGGAGGAGGCCTTTCGGCATGTAGAACCCGTGTTCCAAGCCCTGGCCCCTGCAGAAGGATACGCTCACCTGGGGCCAAATGGTGCCGGGCACTTCGTGAAAATGGTGCACAACGGTATTGAATACGGAATGCTCCAAGCCTTAGGCGAAGGCTTCGCCGTGATGAAGGCCAAACAGGAGTTCTCGTTGGACTTGAAAACCATTGCCCATATTTGGCAACACGGCACCGTGATCCGCTGCTGGCTCCTGGAGCTCTTGGAGCGCGCTCTGGAACAGGAACCCGGCCTGGAGGACATTGTGGGCTATGTGGAGGACTCTGGGGAGGGACGGTGGACCCTACTGGAGGCCCTCCAGTTAGATACCCCGGTACCCGTGATCGCCGAATCCCTCTTTGCCCGGTTTTACTCCCGCCAGAGGGACTCCTTTGCGGCTCGTGTGGTGGCCGCCCTCCGGAACCAATTCGGAGGCCACCCTGTGCGTCGCCGGTCGGAAAACCCATGAAACCTGAAGCCTTCCTGTTTGTGGTGTTCGGAGGCTACGGTGATCTGGCTCGCCGAAAACTCCTGCCCGCTCTGTACCGCATCACCCGCAAGCCCGAGTACCGGCGGCGTCCGTGGTACGTGCTGGGAGTAGCCCGCAACACCCAGCTGACCGATGACTCGTACCGCAACCTGGTTACCGAGGCCTTGGTATCTGCCGGGATTTCCCGGCGATCCGCTCGGCGATGGGCACAAGCCACAGGGTACCAATCCCTGGGTGCCCAGAAAAGCGAGGATTGGCAACGACTCCACCAACGGGTTCAACAACTGGAAGCCCACTTAGGGCCAGGAACCCTGCGGGTGTTTTACCTGGCCCTGCCACCTGCGGCCTTCGCTCCCGTGGCGGAAGCCCTGGGCTCTCTGGGCCTCCATCATCCCCGTCACCTCTCCCGTTTGGTAGTGGAAAAACCCTATGGCCACGACCTGGAGAGTGCCCGGGAGTTCACCCGACGCCTCCACCGGGTGTTCCACGAAACCCAAATCTACCGCATTGACCACTACCTGGGTAAGGAAACCGTCCAGAACCTCCTTACCCTTCGGTTTGCCAACGAGGTGTTTCACGCTCTGTGGTGCCACCGTCACCTGCGGAGCGTGGAGATCACCGTGGCGGAAACCGTGGGTATTGGGAGCCGAGCCAAGTACTACGACCAGGCCGGAGTCCTTCGGGATATGGTCCAAAACCACCTCGTTCAGCTGCTCACCCTTACGGCCATGGACCCTCCAGTGCACTTCCAAGCCGAGGAGATCCGCAACGAAAAGGTACGGGTGCTCCGGGCAACTCGTCTGGATCGGAGCGGTCGCAAGCCCCCGGTGATCCTGGGCCAGTATCACCGAGGTACCCTCGGCCATCACGCTGTACCTGCCTATCGCGAAGAGCCAGGGGTTCCCCCTGATTCCACCACGCCCACCTATGCAGCCCTTCGGCTCCGGGTGGACAACGACCGATGGAAGGATGTGGAGTTCTACCTGCGCACTGGAAAGCGCCTCAAGCAAAGGGTTTCGGCCATCGTACTGCAGTTTGACAAACCGATTCCTGCCCGACGGTACCGTCTTCAGGTGGCAGCCAACCAACTGGTGATCGTCCTCCAGCCCAATGAGGGGTTCCGCCTGTGGATTGGGATAAAAACGCCGGGCGCCACCCGTGCCACCTCGCGGATCCCCCTCCACGTCACCTATCAAGAGGTCTTTGGCACCCCTCTGCCCGATGCCTACGAAACCCTGATCCAAGACATCCTGGAGGGAGACCCCACCCTGTTTGTGCGTGCCGATGAGGTGGAAGCCTCGTGGCAGCTCTTCACGCCTCTGCTGGAGCAAGAGCCCCGATACCAGGTGGTTTCCGAAGATCAAGGGCCACTCTCGGACCAGGTGCCGGTGTACCTATACCCCGCAGGCAGTTGGGGCCCAGAGGCTGCCCGCCGGATCCTTCACCGAGACAAGGGCGACTGGTGGACTCCTGAGGCCTCAAAATAATGCCATGCGCAACCTCATCGTGATGCTTGCAGTTTTGGTGTGGGGGGCAGGGTGCCGTGCCGGTACCCCGAAGCAATCCTCCCAAGAGGCCTCTCGTACCCAGCACGTGCGTCTTCGGGCCTACCACCAAGCAAAACTCTGGGCTCTGGATCAGGAGATCCAACGGCACCGAGCCTGGATTCAGAACACCCAGGATCCCCAAAGGCGACTGGCATACCAAAAGGCTCTCGCCCGGCTTCAAGTAGAACGGGAACGATGGATCGCCCTCCCTGCTGACTCGGTGGCTCTGCCCAAAGACAGCGTGCAGGTGGTGGTTACCCTTCCACCCGAAGGATGCCGCAGGGGCCTCTCGCTGCCCTACGAAGGCCTCACCCGCTCAGGTCCCTTTTACATCGTGGCCGGCATTGTAGGCGATGCCTGCCGCGTACTGAAGCCAAAGCACCGGTATCGGCTCACTTTGGTCCCCGTGTTGCCTCAAGCCTACCCCTTTCCCAGCAGCTACGTGTGTATTGTGGCGTATGAAGAGTTAAACCCATGACTGTCTGTGTTTTTCCCCATCTGGAGCGCCTTTCCCAGGTTGCCTTGGAGCAGATCGTGCAGTGGGCCCGGGCCACGGTGCAATCCCATCAACGGTTCACGGTGGCCCTTAGTGGCGGCAAAACCCCGCGCCGCTTGTATGAACTGTGGAACGAACGCGACGATTTCCCCTGGCGTGAAACCTACTTCTTTTTGGGTGACGAGCGCTTTGTGCCCCCCACAGATCCGGAAAGCAACCAGGGCATCCTGTTCACCCTGTGGAAAAAACGACTTCTGTGGGGCGATGCACACCTACTGGCCCCGGAAACCCGGGATGTTTCCCTGGATACTGCGGCACGCCTTTACGAAGAACGACTGTGGAACTTCTTCCAAGGCTTTCCCAGGTTTGACCTGATCCTCTTGGGGCTTGGGGAGGATTGTCACACCGCCTCCCTGTTCCCCGGCCACCCCGCCCTCCAAGAAACCCAGCGTCTTGTGGTCCCGGTGGACCCAGCGCCCCGGCCTCCTCGCCAAAGGCTCACCCTCACCCTACCGGTGATCAACCAGGCGCATCGCCTTTTGTACCTTGTGGCAGGGGCTCAGAAGGCCGAGGCGGTGTACCGTTCCTTTGTGCTCCGTGATCCCCAATGTCCAGCCAGTCGCATCCGGCAAGGGGCCCTGTTCCTTTACCTGGATCAAGCGGCCGCCGAACGCCTGCCTTCGGTCCCACCTTGTCGGTAGGGTGGGTCTTAAATCTGCCCCCTTGGGTTATCTTACCCGGCTTTATACTGTTCCACCATGCCGATCCCCCTACCCGAGATCTTGCGCCAGATGCCCGTACCCCCTCCTGGCCCGGTGGTGGTGGCCATGAGCGGCGGTGTGGACAGCTCGGTCACCGCTGCCCTCCTCAAGGCCTGGGGTTATGAGATCCAAGGCGTGATGCTCAAGCTCTGGACCGAACCTGGGCGCGAGCATCAGAACCGCTGTTGCACCCTGGGCGCCCAAATACTGGCCCGCCAAGTAGCAAAAAAATTGGCCATCCCGTTTACCGTTCTGGACGTCCGCGAGGCGTTCTATCGCTCCGTGGTTCAGTACTTTTTGGAGGGCCACCGCCAGGGCATCACGCCAAATCCGTGCTTGGTGTGCAATCGTGAAATCCGCTGGGGGCTTTTGTGGGCTTATGCGCAACGCCAAGGGGCTCGCGCCTTGGCCACAGGGCACTACGCCCGCATCCTGCGAACTCCAGAGGGCCCTGCACTCCTACGAGGGATAGATCCCGTCAAAGACCAGTCCTATGTGCTGAGTCGGCTTTCCCAAGACCAGTTGAATCACACCCTACTGCCCTTGGGATTCCTCACCAAGGCTGAGGTTCGCCAATGGGCAAAACGATGGGGCTTGCCGGTGGCTCGGCAACACGAAAGCCAAGACCTGTGTTTTTTGGGCCAGGAGGACTACCGGGCGTTTCTCCGTCGCCATGCTCCCGAGACCCTTCGTCCAGGCCCGATCCTCAATCTTCGCGGGGAAGTGCTGGGAACCCACCAGGGCTTGGCCCTCTACACCCTGGGCCAACGGCGAGGCCTGGGGATCGCCCGCGGAGCCCCCCTGTACGTGGTGCACAAGGACCCTGAACACCAGGCCTTGATCGTGGGCAGCCAGAGGGATCGGTATCGTCAACATCTCGTGGCCCGAGAGGCTCACTGGCTCACCCCTCTACCCCCAAGGGCCCCTTTTTGGGCCGAGGTGCAAATCCGCTACACCGCTCCGGCACAGCCGGCCCTGGTGGTGCCTGGAACAAAGGCCACCTTTGCAGTGCATTTTCAGAAGCCTGTTGCCGATCCCACTCCGGGCCAGGTGGCCGTGGTGTACCAAGGAGAACGGTGCATCGGTTCGGGCATCATTGAGGCCGCGCCCCCACCCGGTTAGGCTTCCTGGGAGATCCTGATGCGCGCTATGGGTTGCAGTTCCGAAACCCATCCCGTGTGATCAAGGGCTTCGTGTCAGGGTCCCCGTGATGGTCCTCTGCACTTCTCTCATCCTCAAAGTCCCCTCAAAGGTGGAAAAAATCGGCGGGGCCGCCCCCACGCGCGGCCCCCCCGCAACCCCCCCTAAGGCCCCGTTACTCCCCCGGCCCCCTCCCCTCCCCCATCCCC
>CAYOQK010000038.1:0-26637 GCA_964406105.1 uncultured bacterium
CTCGCTCGGATCCAGCAAACGGTGAACGAGGTGTTCTATACCCCTCAGGTGGAATCCCTGTTCGTGGTGATTGTGCCTCCCGACAGCCTTATTCCCCGGTACCTCAAGCACAAGAACGTGCTGGTGGTCGCATATCCCGGATCGCCCGACTGGGAGGTGTACCGCCAGGTTTTTGGAGAACGCACCGGGGTCCACCTCGCCTCGGGTCGCTACGCCGTGGATGACCACATCATCGGTATCGCAGGCCCGAAGTGGGAGGCCACCTTGGCCTTATTGGAGCAGCATCTTCCACGCATCAAAGACAGTTTGATGGCCTGGATGTACCGGAACTATCTTCAGCGGGAGTACTTCGCAGGCCACAACCCCCAGATCCGGGACATCCTGAGGGAACGATGGCACATAGAGATTGACGTGCCCAGCGGATGGGCCTTCTTTGTGCAACAGGATAGCCTGTTCGCCTTGGCCAAACATTACCCCGACCGGTTCTTCTTCGTGTATCAGGAGCCCGCTCCCCGAACGCTGGACCCCTGGGCCCTGCTGGACCTGCGGGATGCCATTACCCGGGTTTACTACGATGGGGACTTTGTCTTGCGGGATACCGCCACCCTGCGGTTCACACACCAAGAGTTTCTGGGACAGCAGGCCACGGTGATCTACGGAGTGTGGCAAAACAACCGCCGGGTGCTGGGAGGGCCCTTTAAACTCATCGCCTTCAACTACCGCAATCGCTTTTTTGTGGTGGACATCGGGGTGTTTGCCCCCGACTTGGACCACAAGATGCCCTTCATCTTCCGAACGGAGGCTTTCCTTCGCAACATGAAGGTGCTGGACTGATGTGGCCTTGGGATACAGTGGAGCCCCAGTGGGGATGGGCTTTGCCAGAGGAACTCCAAGCTCTGGTGGCCCCCTTCTTTGCCATCCGACGAGTGCAGGCCCTGGGGCCCGATGCTTGGCTGATCTACGGTACCTTCGGACCCGGAGACCCCTCGGCAAGGTCGGAAGAACTGTTCCGACACCTGATGGCCGCGGGCTATATGCCGAGTTTGCGTCAGGTGGCCCCGGACCTCTACGAACTGTACATTGCCCCGGAACCCGAGGAGTTCCGCAGGCCCCAACGGCCCTGGGTGCACCTGGTGCTGTTCCTGCTCACCGTGCTCACCACCCTCATCGCCGGGGCTTTCCACGCAGGGCAAAACCCCTTTGCCCATCCCTGGGCCTTGTTCTCAGGGGTGCCCTTTTCCTTTGCGCTCTTGGCCATCTTGGGGTCCCACGAGATGGGCCATTATCTCCTGGCTCGGTACCACGGCGTGCGGGCCACGTTGCCGTACTTCATCCCCTTTCCCCATCCCTTGATCGGAACCTTGGGAGCGGTGATCCGCATCCGATCGCCCATTCCCTCCCGCAATGCCCTCTTGGATATTGGGGCCGCAGGCCCCTTCGCTGGAATGGCTGTGGCCATTCCCCTGGCCATGTTGGGGATCCATTGGTCGCACCTGGTGACCCTCTCCCAAGTACAGGGAGGCTTACACCTGGGAGAACCCCTGCTCTTTCGCCTCTTGGTATGGTGGGTCAAGGGACCCCTGCCGCCAGATACCACCTTGTACCTTCATCCTGTAGCCTTTGCAGGCTGGTTAGGGTTCTTTGTGACCGCCCTTAACCTGCTGCCCTCAGGGCAGTTGGATGGTGGCCACATCGCCTACGCCCTCTTTGGCCCTCTGCACCGCACCATCTCCCGCCTCACCTTTTTGGCGCTGTTGCTTTTGGGGGTTCTCTGGCTGGGATGGTGGACCTGGGCGTTGCTGATCCTCTTCTTCATCCGGTTTGATCACCCTGCACCATTGAACCAGGTTAGCCGGCTGGATCCCCGGCGTCGGTGGATTGGCTACCTGGCCATCCTGTTGTTCTTCCTCACCTTTGTGCCTGTCCCCATCTTTGCGGGCTGACCGGGGTAGGGGTTAGGCCTGAACGACTTGGCCCCATCGCCGATCCAACCATCGGGCATACAGGATGAACACGAAGTTGGAGACGGTCACGATCTGCTTGATCACGAACTGCCCGGCGAACAGAGAGAGCAGGGGCAACACACCGAAGAAGGCCAGGGTATTGAAGACCAGCACGTCCAGGGTGGTGCTGGCCAGATTGCTCAAGAGGAAAGCGAGCACAAACCGTTTTTCAATGCCCACCTTGTGAGCCACCCAGGCATCCAGGCGCGAGGACAGGTAGAAGGACACCATGGAGGAAGCCACCACCCGAAGGTCCATGCGGAACAGGGTGTCAAAGGCCTTGCCTAAGAAGTCCTGAGGACCGGTGGGAATCAGGGAGGCGGTCCAGAGGAACAGGGCCACCACCACATTGGCGAACAAGGTGAGCAGAATCATGCGTTTGGCGCCCCCGTAACCTTCTCTGCGGTGGATTATATCCAGCAGGCTGTAGGCGGAGTTGTAGGTCATGTCGCCGGCGGTGAAGAGGAGCGGGCCCACCGTAAAGGTCTTGTACACCGTGATGTTGGCAGCCACCACCAGGATGACGTGCGTGAGTTCCACAATCCGCTGGCCTAACCAGCGGGACAAGTAGATCGCTGCCGTAACCACCAGCAGGGTGATCAGGGCCCATACCACCACGGGAAGCCACAGGGTGCCGCTCATCGGGCGGATATGATACAGAATCTCCTGGGGTGTGGCGTTGTAGGGCACCTTCGGGGATACAAATCGGGACACCGACGCATCCCCGGTGTGCGGAAAGATGCTTTCCTGTAATCCGTTGAGGGCAAGAGTTTTGCAGGGATTCCCCCGGTTGCCACGCCCCAAGGAGGGGCGTAAAATGCCTTCGCGGGCTTTAAAGGAGGGCTTTGTCATGTTAATCACCAAACAGGAAGCACTGGAGTACCACAGCAAGGGTCGGCCCGGCAAGATTGAGGTGGTGCCGACCAAGCCTTGCTACACCCAGAGGGACCTTTCCCTGGCTTACACCCCTGGGGTAGCTGAACCGGTGCGGGAGATCGCCAAGGACCCTGATCTGGCGTATCGCTACACCGCCAAGGGCAACCTTGTGGCTGTGGTGTCTAACGGTACCGCTGTGCTGGGCCTGGGGAATGTGGGCGCCTTGGCCGGCAAACCCGTGATGGAGGGGAAGGGGGTACTCTTCAAACGTTTCGCCGACATAGACGTGTTTGACATTGAGGTGGATGAAACCGATCCTGACCGGTTTATTGACATCGTGGCAGCCTTAGAACCCACCTTCGGAGGCATCAACCTGGAAGACATCAAAGCGCCAGAGTGCTTTTACATTGAGGAGGAGCTGAAAAAACGGATGCAAATCCCCGTGTTCCACGATGACCAGCACGGCACCGCCATTATCTCCGGAGCAGGACTGTTGAATGCCTTAGAGCTGGTGGGCAAGAAGATTGACGAGATCAAGGTGGTGATCAGCGGGGCCGGGGCTTCGGCCATTGCCTGTGCCAAGTTCTATGTGGCCCTTGGGGTGCGAAAGGAGAACATCATCCTGGTGGACAGCCGGGGCGTTATCTACAAGGGCCGCAAGGAGCGGATGAATCCGTACAAGGAGGAGTTTGCTGCAGAAACCGAGGCCCGAACCCTGGCCGAGGCCATGGAAGGGGCGGATGTGTTCCTGGGCCTCTCGGTGGGAGGGATCGTGACCCAGGATATGGTGAAACGTATGGCCGAGAAGCCCATCATCTTCGCCCTGGCAAACCCTGACCCCGAGATCCCCTACGAGGAAGCCAAAGCCGCGCGTCCCGATGCCATCGTGGCCACCGGCCGCTCGGATTACCCGAATCAAGTGAACAACGTGCTGGGGTTTCCCTTCATCTTCCGGGGAGCCTTAGACGTAGGAGCCAGAGCGATCAATGAAGAGATGAAGATCGCCGCAGCCCATGCCCTTGCTGCCCTGGCCCGTGAGGATGTGCCAGACTCGGTGCTCAAGGCCTACGGCTTGGAAAGTTTGAAGTTTGGTCCGGAGTACATTATCCCGAAACCGTTGGACCCCCGAGTGCTTCTTTGGGAGGCCCCTGCAGTGGCAAAGGCTGCGATGGAAACCGGTGTGGCCCGGTACACCATTGACCTGGACGAGTATCGTGAACGGCTGGAGGCCAAACTCGGGAAATCGCGTGAAGTCATGCGCATCATGATCAACAAGGCCAAGAGCAATCCCAAGCGGGTGGTGTACCCCGAAGGCGAGGAGGCCAAAATCATCCGCGCAGCCCACATCGTGGAGGCCGAGGGAATCGCTCATCCGATTCTCTTGGGTCGCAAGGAGGTGATCTACCAAAAGATAGAAGATCTGGGCCTCAAGTTTGAACCCGAAACCCTGTGTGTCCTGGAATCCCCCAAACTGGAGGAATACGCCGAGGCCCTGTACCAACTGAGACACCGCAAGGGGGTTACCCGCCAAGAGGCTCGGAGACTCCTGCGGGATCCCAATTACTACGGTGTGATGATGGTGTACATGGGAGATGCCGATGCCTGTGTGTCGGGCCTGGTGCACCACTATCCCGAGGTGCTTCGGCCAGCGCTGCAGATCGTAAAGACCAAACCAGGGGTACGGAAGGTGGCGGCCATGTACATGATGGTCCTAAAGGACCGGGTGCTCTTCTTCAGCGACCCTGCGGTAAACATTGAGCCCACCGCGGAGGACCTCTCTGAGATCGCCATCCTGGCAGCGGACATGGTTCGGGAGTTTGATATTGAGCCCAGGATCGCCATGCTGTCCTTCTCCAACTTCGGGAGCGTGCGGCATCCGCTCTCTGAGAAGGTGCGGCGTGCCGTGGAACTCGTGCGGGAAAAGCGGCCCGATCTCATCATTGATGGCGAGATGATGGCAGACACGGCCGTGGTACCGGAGATCGTAGAAGAGTACTATCCCTTCTCGCGGGTCAAGGACGCCAACGTGCTCATTTTCCCCGATCTGGAGGCGGCCAACGTGGCCTACAAGTTGCTGCATCGGCTCGGCGGCGCTGAGGCCTTCGGACCCATCCTCATGGGGATGGGTAAGGCCGTGCACGTGCTCCAGATGGCCGACGAGGTGAAGGACATTGTGAACGTAACGGCCATCGCGGTGGTGGACGCTCAGGAGATTGAATCTCAAAGCCGGAGGTCATGAGCGCGTACGACTTTGACGAACAGTTCCATCGTCTTACGGTGGAAGGGCGGCCCGCCCGTCGGGGCGGGCCGCCGCCGCCCCCCTTTAAGGAGTACCCCACGGCCCCGTCCTATGCCCTGCCCGACCCCCGGCCGCTGTCCATGCCCCTCCATGAGGCCCTGCTCCAACGTAGGAGCCTACGGGCCTACGACCCTGAAGCCACCTTGACCCTCTCCGACCTGGCCACCCTGTTGGATTTCAGCGTGGGGGTCACCCACTTCTACCGGGACCGGTATCCCCTCCGGGCTTACCCCTCGGCAGGTGCCCTGCACCCTTTGGAACTCTATGTGTACGCCCGACGGGTGGAGTCGTTGCCCTCCGGGGTGTTCCATTACCACCCCTTGGAACATCGGCTTTTCCACATTGTGGAAGGAACATTGGAAGAGGCCCTGGTACGGGCCGCCTACGATCAGGAGTTTTTGGCCGATGCAGCGGCCGTGCTCATCTTCACCCTGGTGTACGAGCGAACCCGTCGGAAATACGGGTATCGGGCCTACCGGTATGTGTTCATGGATCTGGGGGCCGCTTGCGAAAACGTGTACCTTACCGCCACAGGCCTGGGACTGGGCACCGTACTGGTGGGCGCCTTTGATGATGACGCCGTGGCCACCCTCTTGGGTTTGGACCCCGAAGAGGAATGGGTAGGGGCCCTGATGCCCGTGGGCCGGCCCGCGGAATGAGTCGGCGCTTCCCCGGGTGCCTGGAAAGTTTTCCCCTTACTCGCCGATGATTTTGATGAGTACGCGCTTGGGCCGGCGCCCGTCAAACTCTCCGTAAAAGATCTGCTCCCAAGGGCCAAAGTCCAGTTTGCCGTTGGTGATGGCCACTACCACCTCGCGTCCCATGATGGTGCGCTTCAGGTGAGCGTCGGCGTTGTCTTCTCCGGTGCGGTTGTGCAGATACTGGCTGGTGGGCTCGTGAGGGGCCAACTGCTCCAGCCATCGCTTGAAGTCCTCGTGCAGACCGGGTTCGTCGTCGTTGATGAACACACTGGCCGTGATGTGCATGGCGTTCACCAGGCACAACCCCTCTTTGACCCCGCTTTCCTCCACGGCCTTTTCCACCTCGGGGGTGATGTTGATCAGGGCCACCCGAGTGGGGGTATTGAACCACAGTTCCTTGCGGTATGACTTCATGGTGTTCCTCCTTCAAAGGCTGCGGTGTAGATGGCCAGGATCTCGGCCTCGCCCATGGGCACAGGGCCAGCCACCCGGCCGTCGGGTTCCCAACCGTACTGTTGAACCACATCACGGGCCATGGGGGCCAGGTCTTCTCGCCGTACCCCTAAGGATTGCAGGTTCCGGGCCACTCCCAGGTCTTGGAGCCAGTCCTGGAGAAAGGGCACCAGACCTTGGGGGGCTGCGGTGCCCAGAAGGGTGATGGCCACATCGTGGAACGCCTCTGGTCGGCGGGCGATGTGAAAGGCCAAATAGGCAGGAAGCAAAGAGGCCAACCCTTGGGGATGGGGGATCTCGGGGTAGTATCCAGAGAGCACGTGTTCCAGCCAGTGCAGAGAAAACTTGCCTCCGCGGCCTATGCGGCCCAGTTGGCTCATGGATAGGCTGGCCAAAAACCCCAGTTCAGCCCGGAGGGTGAGGTCCTGAGGGTGTCGGAGCACGGCGCGGCCCAGATCCACCACCAGACGCAGGGCTGTGCGTGAGAGGCTTTCTGCCGGTGCGAAGGCGGCTTCGGCCAGGAGATGAGGTTCCAGAAACTGGCAAAAGATGTCCACCACCCCCAGGGCTGTGAGATAGGGGGGTACAGAGGCCTGGAGTTCGGGGTCCACCACGGCGATGTGCGGGGTGAGTGCCGGATACGACAGGGGCATTTTGGCTTTCAGGGCACGGTGATTGATCACTGCAGCACCGTCAAACTCGGAGCCACTGGCTGCCACTGTAGCGATGGCCACCACGGGGTAGGCTTGAACTTTCCGGGGCCGTTGGGTGATATAGTCCCAGATATCGCGACCCTCACGGGAAACCAGGGCGATGGCCTTGGTGGCGTCCATGACGCTGCCGCCGCCCAGGGCCACGAAGAAATGGGGCCCCCAAGCAGAGGCCTCGCGGGCTCGCTGGTTGATGTCCGAGCGGTCGGGGTTCGGGGGGATCCCTGGGAGCACCAGGGTTTCCAAGTTTTCCTGGGCCAAGAGGTGGATCAGGCGGTCCAGGGTGCCACTTTCCCGGGCCCACCGTTGACCGGTGACGATCACGGCTCGTTGACCTAAGGAGGGGAATTCCCGAACGGCCCGTTGGAGTGCGCCTTGCCCGATGAAGTACCGGCGAGGGAAGGTCAGATGCATGGCTTTCATGGTGCTGGAATTATGGGCAGGGCCCGGGAGGGGTGCAAGCGACCCGGCAATCTTGACGCTTTGGCGGGGCTCCTGTACATTTATAGGCCCCTGAGGAATGGGTCTTTTACAAGCAGGCTGGCGTAGCTCAGTGGGTAGAGCAGGTGATTTGTAATCACCAGGTCGGGGGTTCAAATCCCTCCGCCAGCTCCAAAGGAGTGAAGGGGACGGTTTTAAGCCTTGGGATGGTTTGATGGGGAAATGGTCGGAAAACGTGGTGGGGTACCCAAGTGGCCAACGGGGGCAGACTGTAAATCTGCTGGCGCAGCCTTCGGGGGTTCGAATCCTCCCCCCACCACCATCTTGAACACGAAACACACGCGGTGGTGGCGCAATTGGTAGCGCTACGGCCTTCCAAGCCGTAGGTTGCGGGTTCGAGTCCCGTCCACCGCTCCATTTTTATACGAGCCCACGTAGCTCAGGCGGCAGAGCACGTCCTTGGTAAGGACGAGGTCACCGGTTCGAGTCCGGTCGTGGGCTCCATAACCCTACGAATCCCATGAAGCGGATTCTCCTGTTGGCTTTCTTTTTTTTCACCCTGTTCCAGGAGGGGTGCTTCTTCGGCACGTTCCAAACCGCACACACCATGGGGCCCGGCCAGGTGGACGCTGGCTGGTACCTCACCTACCCGCTGTACTTCAACCGGCAAACCCGGCAGCACTCCATTGACCAAGGACTGGGATCCTTTGATTCCCGGCCCAACGTGGGCGGATTCATTGAATACGGAGCCTCCGAGAACCTGGATTTCGGCCTTTGGGGAAGCCTGGGAGAAGGCCTTGGCCCCTTTGGGAAGTTCCAATTCCTCGGCTCCCGAGCCCCCATTCCCGCACCCCTGAACGCCTCGGTGTGGTTCGGCTTCGGCTATCATCCCATCGTGGAGGGCATTACTGGCCGGGTGGTGCTGGTGGCTGGCAAGCACCTGTCGGAGTACTCCTCCCTGTCCTTCGGCTGGATCGGCGTGAACATGCCCGATTACCGCAAGCTGGACCTGCCCTATGACGGCAACTTCTGGGATCATCTCCGCAACTTGGGCCCGTTCCATTTCTTCCAAGCCCTGTTCGTGGGCATTGATATCTCCCGCCGAGAGGATGTGCCCCCGGTGTACCAAAAACTGCCCTTTGGAATGACCATGGAGTTCACGTTGCCCCTGGTGCCCGATCCGGCTCTGTTCTTTGGGGTGCAGTTCCGGCGATGAGCGATTGGCAAAAGGCCCGTGAAATCTTGCTCCAGGGTGGGGTTGTGGCGGTCCCCACCGAAACCGTGTTTGGCCTGCTGGGCAGAGCCGACCGGCCAGAAGTGATCCACCGCATCTACAGCGTAAAGGGACGCCCCGCCGACAAGCCCTTGGTGCTGATGGTGCCGGATCTGGAAACCGCACGACGCTACGGGGAGTTCAACCCTGCAGCCCAGAGGTTGGCCGAACGGTTCTGGCCCGGCCCCCTTACCTTGGTGGTCCCTGCAACTCCCCACGCCCCCCAAGCCCTGGTGGCCCACGGGACCATCGGGATCCGTGTGCCTGACCATCCCAAACTGCTGCAATTGCTCCGTGCCCTGGCAGGGGTGCCCGTGGCCTCCACCTCGGCAAACCCCTCCGGGGCCCCCCCGGCCCAACAGCCGGAGGAGGTGCAAAGAGCCCTGGGGGAAGCCGTGGACCTGGTGGTCCCTGAACCCGCTGGGGGCCAACCCCCTTCCACTGTGGTGCGCACCAGCGAGGATCCCCCTCGGGTGCTCCGCAAGGGTGCCCTCCCGGTGCTCGCTTTGGAAGAGGCCCTGGAACAAGAGGTTCGGTTGGCTCCAGATCAAACCTTCCACGTGCTCTACCTGTGTACGGGCAACACGTGCCGCAGCCCCATGGCCGAGTGGATCACCAAGCACCTGATGACCCCCGGGGTACGGTCTCATTTGGCGGTGCTCTCGGCCGGTACCGATGCCGTGACGGGCAGCCCCATCCATCCCGACGCAGCCCGGGTTCTTGAGGAAGTAGGCATCCAGGTGCGTGGCCACCGGGCACAACCGCTTACACCTACATTGGTGCAGTGGGCCGATGTCATCTACGGCATGGAGTACCGCCATGTAGAGGCCGCGAAGAAACAGGGAGCCGGTGTCAAAGCCCGCCTCTTCGGCGAGAAGACCGTGGGAGAGATCCCCGACCCCATTGGTCAAGGTGTGATGTTCTACCGAATGGTGCGGGATGCCCTTCTGGAGACCATCCGCAAGGTGATTTACCCTTACTTGGAAAGGAAATGGCAATGAAGCAGAAACCCCCTGGCGATGAGATCTACGAGGTGTTCCAGGAGACGGGGCAGTTGCTCACGGAGCAACGAAATCCCCGTACCTACGACTTGGACACCCTTTCCGTGGAGGAACTGCTGTACCGGATCAACGATGAAGACCAGCGGGTGGCGCCCGCGGTGCGTCAGGAAATCCCCCATATCGCTCGGGCTGTGGAGATCTTTGTGGAAACCTTCCGCCGGGGCGACAGGATTTTTTACGTAGGGGCCGGAACTTCGGGCCGCTTGGGGGTGTTGGACGCCGCAGAGTTGCCCCCCACCTATGGCACCAAACCTTGGCAAGTGCAAGGCCTGATCGCTGGCGGCTACGGAGCCCTGATCCGGGCCGTGGAAGGGGCGGAAGACTTGGAAGAGTACGGCAGGGAGGATCTAAAGGAACGAGGGGTAACCCCTCGGGACTTCGTCATCGGGTTGGCCGCCTCTAAGCGCACTCCCTACGTGAAGGGGGCGTTGAAATACGCCCGATCCCTGGGAGCCAAAACCGCCTTGATCACGGTGATCCCCAGGGACCAGGTGGACATAGAGGTGGACGTGCTCATCGCCCCGGTGGTAGGGCCCGAGGTGGTTACTGGGTCCACCCGAATGAAAGCGGGAACCGCCCAAAAACTGGTGCTCAACATGATTTCCACGGCCGCCATGGTTCGCTTGGGTAAGGTTTATGAGAACCTGATGGTGGACCTTTGGGCTACGTCCAACAAACTGCGCGCTCGGTCCATCCGTGTGGTGATGACCGTCACCGGAGTACCCTATGAGGAGGCTGCTCGTTTGGTGCAGGAGGCCGGGGGCAGCGTGAAAACCGCTATCCTGATGGCCCTGAAGGGATGGACCCGCGAGCAGGCCGAGGAGGCCCTCCGGCGGGCGGACGGCTTTGTCCGCAAAGCACTGCAGGAAAACCCTTAGCTGGAGGTGTTTTGATGGACCTTTATGAAATCAAAGCGCGCATCGCAGATGCTGGTGTTCAGGTGATTCGCCTGTGGTTCACCGACATCCTCGGCCGGATCAAAGGGTTCAACCTGAACCTTTCGGAACTGGAACGGGCCCTGGAGGAGGGCATTGGCTTTGATGGCTCCTCGGTGGAAGGGTTTGTGCGCATTGAAGAATCGGACCTGATCGCCAAGCCCGATCCCGAAACCCTGGTGATCTTTCCCGATGACCTTGGCGGTGTGCCCTCGGCGGTCTTTATGTGCGATATCCAGTACCCCGACGGCCGACCCTACGAGTCGGACCCGCGGTATGTGCTGCGGAAAAACCTGCAAAAGGCCCATGCCATGGGCTTTGAGTACTACACCGGGCCCGAGCTGGAGTACTTTTACTTCCCCTCTGATTCCGAGCCCAAACCCCTGGATGCCGGGGGGTACTTTGACGTGTTCCCCATGGATCGCGCCACATTGGCCCGCAAAGAGGCCCTCCTGACCCTGAATCAGATGGGCATCACCGTGGAGGCCTCCCACCACGAGGTGGCCTACAGCCAACACGAGCTGGATTTCCGGTACCAACCTGCCCTCCGTATGGCCGACTACCTGCAGATCGCCCGGGCGGTGGTCAAGGAAAAGGCCCGAAAGTACGGTCTATACGCCACCTTTATGCCCAAACCCATCCAGGGGATCAACGGCTCTGGGCTTCATGTGCACCAATCCCTGTTCCGGGGCCAGGAAAACGCCTTTTACTCGGAAACCGGAGAGTACAATCTCTCGCCGGTGGCCGCAGGGTTTATCGCCGGCCTTTTGAAACACGCCCCGGAGATCACAGCCGTTACGAACCAGTGGGTGAACTCCTATAAACGGCTGGTGGTGGGCTACGAGGCGCCGGTGTATATCACTTGGGGGCGGAGAAATCGCTCTGCCTTGGTGCGGGTACCGGCCTTTAAACCCCACCGGTCGCAGTCCTGCCGCATTGAATACCGTGCGCCAGACCCTGCAGCGAACCCCTATCTCGCCTTTGCCGTGATGCTGGCCGCTGGCCTAAAAGGGGTGGAGGAACAGTACCCCTTGCCCGATCCCGTGGAGGAAGACATCTTCGCCATGCCCGAGGAGGTGAAGGCTCGGTATGGCATTGATGCCTTACCCGATTCCCTGTATGCCGCCATCCAGGTGATGGCCCAAAGCGACCTCGTGCGAGAAACCTTGGGCGAGGAGCTGTTTGAAAAGTACCTCCGCAACAAGAAAACCGAGTGGGAACGCTACCGCGTGGCCGTGACCGATTACGAGTTGAAAACCTATCTGCCCAGCCTGTGAGTTCTACCCTGAGCGGCGGATACCGGGTTTTTCGTTGGCTCAAACGGGCGGTGCCCTATGGGGGCATGGCCCTGTTTTTGGTCTCTTTGTTGCCTCCAGCGCCGGGGCTCACCGTAGCTTCCCAACGCACCCTGGGCATCTTCTTTTTAGCTGTAGCCTTTTGGCTCGCAGGCCGCCCCTTTCCCCCTGCCATCACGGGCCTCATGGTCATGGGCCTTGTGCCCTTGACCGGGGTTCTGGGAGTGTCCGAGACCTTCGCCCTCTTTGGCAACCGTGCGGTCTTCTTCATCCTTGGAGCCTTCATCTTGGCCGCTGGACTCCTGCACTCGGGCTTGGCTCGCCGCCTGAGCACCCATCTGTTGAACGCCTTTCGGGGCTCGGCCTTTGCCCTCGTGGCGGGCGTGTTTCTGGTCACCGACCTCATGTCCTGGTTCATCCCAGAACACGTGGTGGCGGCCTTGACCTTTCCCGTGCTGTTCAAACTCCTGCATCGCCTCCAAGTGCCCCGAGAGCACCGGGAATTTGAAGCCCTTTTGTTCCTCAGCATGGCATGGGGATCGGTGATCGGTGGGATCGCCACCCCGCTGGGCGGAGCCCGTGCCCCTCTGGCTATTGGCATCCTGCAAGAGGAATTCGGGATCCGAATCCAGTTCCTGGATTGGAGCCTGGCCGCTTTGCCGGTGACCCTGCTGCTGACCCTGTTCGGCCTCCTGTACCTGTACCTGCTTACCCGTCGGTTCCATGCCTTGGACGCCCGAATCCGCGAGGTCCAACCCGAGGACGCCTCCGGCCCCCTCAGTACTCCAGAGAAACGCGTGATCCTCGTGTTCGGACTGGCCTTGGTGGGGTGGATTCTCCTGGATCGGTGGGTGGACTTTTCAGTGACCGCGATCCTGGCGGCCCTGTTGCTGTTCCTCTTCCAAGTGGTCACCTGGAAAGAAGTGGAGGGCTATGTGAATTGGGGCGTCATCCTCATGTATGGAGGGGCCATTGTACTGGGCAAAACCATGGTGGAATCTGGAGCCGCCCTGGTGATCGCCCGATGGCTCCTTTTCCCCTTTGCGCATCACCCCTGGGGGGCCTTTCTGGTGCTCACTGTCCTGGCCCTGCTGCTTACAGAACTCATCAGCAACGTGGCCACCGTGGCCCTGCTGTTGCCCTTGGCCTACTCCCTGGTCCAACCCTTGGGCCTGGATCCTGTGTTCCTAACCTTTGTGGTCACCCTACCTGCCGGTTTGCCCTTCATGCTACCCATGGGCACACCCCCCAACGCGTTGGCCTTTTCCTCGGGCAAGTACTCGGTGGGCTATGCGCTGCGTCGGGGCGTTGTGTTCCACTTGGCCGCGTTGGCCACCCTGGCTCTGGTGGCCTTTGGCCTTTGGCCGTGGATGGGAATCGGGTAGCCTACTCGGGGGGCTCCTGGAGGGCCTTCCGCAGTTGTGCGAGAACCTCCTCGGCAGGCACCCAGCGGATGGGCCCCAGTTTTCGGAAAAAGTAGATTTGACGCCTCAGATACACCTTGGTATTTCGCTGGATCGCCCGCACCGCCTCCTCTAAGGTGATCGTGCCCTGCAGGTATGCCAGCAGTTCCCGGTATCCAATGGTTCGGAATCCCGGGCTTTCGGGAGGATACCGTTGAAGCAAGGCCCGCACCTCCTCCAACAAACCAGCGGCCATCATCGCCTCCACCCGTCGTTCAATGCGGCGACGCAGTTCTTCGCGGGGCCGGTACAGGCCGATGTACATCGGAACCACCCGGGGAGGCTCAGAACGATGGGCCCGCCACCAACTGATGGGCCGACCGGTTTGTAGGTACACCTCCAGGGCACGGGTGATCCGGATCCAATCGGCAGGGTGAACCCGACGGGCGGTTTCCGGATCTACCCGTTGGAGTTCCTCGTACAGCGGTTCACCGCGTTGCCAGCGGTCCAGCAGTTGTCGTCGGAGTTCTGGGTCGGGCCGGGGAGCCCGAAACAGTCCCTGGAACAAGGCATAGAGGTAGAGAGGTGTCCCGGCGACCACCAGGATCCGCTGGCCCCGTTGGCGAGCGTCAAAGATCTCGGCCTCGGCCTGCTGCCGAAAGGTGTAAGCGTCGTACTGTTCTGTGGGCTCCAAGAGGTCAAGGAACCGAAACCGGTGGCGGACCTCACGGGGAGGTTTGTTGGTGCCGATCTCCAGGTGCCGATAGATCTTTCGGGAATCAGCGGACAGGACCACCAAGTCGGGGAATTCCTCCAGCAGTTGGAGCACCACCTGGGTTTTGCCGGAGGCCGTAGGGGCCACCAGCACCGGCACCCGGGGGCGGTTTATCGGCGTTTCGGCCACTTCAGGACCTCCACCCGCACCCTGGCGTTTTGGCGGAGCATGCGGATTCGCTTAGCGGCCGCATAAGAGAGGTCAATGATTCGGCCTTTGACGAAGGGGCCCCGATCGTTGATGCGGACCACCACGCTGAGACCGTTTTCCAGGTTGGTGACCCGCACCAGGGTTCCAAAGGGCAGCCACCGGTGGGCGGCGGTCAGTTGATACATGTCAAACACCTCGCCCGAGGCGGTGCGGCGGCCGTGGAATTTGGGGCCATACCAGGAGGCGATGCCCTCTTCCACGTAGGAGCCACCGGCGGCCCGGCGACCGGCGCAACTTGTGTTCAGGGCCATCCAAAGGAGCCCGCTCAGGGCCCAGGGAATCCATTTACGTACCCAGGTGGTCATAACCCAAGTGTCCCACGGGGATCTCTTGGCCCGACTGGCGTTTGAGCAGAACGCCAGGCACAAAGCCAGGCCGCACTTCTCCGATCACGGTTACAGGGACCCGCAGGTTCTCAATCTTTTTGAACTCCTCGGGGGAGATGGTGAAGGCCACCTCCAATTCCTCACCCGAGGCCACCGCGAACTCCGTAGGATCGGCATGGATACGCTGAGTAAAGGCCATCAAAGCCTCGTGGATGGGCAGCCGGTCTTCGTAGATCACGATCTCCACATCGCTTCGTTTGGCCATCCGGTACAGGTCTTTGCCCAGGCCGTCGGTGATGTCAATGGCTGCATGCACCCGAGCGAGTTGCAGAATGTACTCCATGTCCTTGATCCGGGGCCACGGGTTGCGGAATTTTTCTATCAGTGGCTCGGTGACGTTGGAGGTTAAGGAGTGCCGCAGTTCAGGGTTTTTCAGCAGCATCAGGCCGGCGGCGGACCGACCCAGATCGCCCGTGACCACCAGGTAATCCCCTTCCTGCGCCTGGGAACGGAGCAGGCCCTGTTGGGCGTTGACTTCACCGAGCACCACGATGGTCAGGGCGAGCCGTTCGCCCCGCGTGAGGTTACCACCAGAGGGGGAAATGCAGTACTCCTGGTTAAGGTCACGAAAGCCGTTGTAGATCTCCACGGTGTCGTCCAAGGTGAGGCGGGGAGGGACCTCCAGGTTGATGAGGTAGGTGAGGGGTACCGCACCCACCGAGGCCAGATCGGAGAGGGCCAGGGCTAAGGAGCGGTGGCCCACATCCCGCAGGTTCAGGAACTCCAGGGTGAAGTGTACTCCTTCGCGGTGGGCATCAATGGATACCACCATTTCCCGGCCCGTGATCTGCCGGATATGCACACAGTCCTCCCCGGGCCCCAGGGGCACGCGGTCACTCTGCACAAAAAACTTGGCCAAACGTTCGGTCCAGCGATCTTCGTCCATGGAAGCCATGCGATTAGTATAGGGTTAAAGCAGCCCCCGCTGGGGAAGGAGGTCCACTTCGTCCACCGACACGGTAGCCGGTTCCTCCAGCACCTTGCGCACCACTCGCGCCACGTCCTCGGGAGCCAGCATTCGGTGGGGGTCGGGTTTGCTTCCGATGGTTTGCCAGAGGGGGGTGGCCACGGGCCCAGGGTTCACCAACACCACACGAAGGCCTTGGGCCCGAACCTCCTCGCGGAGGGCCGTCACCATTCCCCGGAGGCCGAACTTGGTGGCGCAGTACAGCGACCAGCCAGAAAAGGCCTGCTTAGAGGCAATGGAACCGATGTACACCAACGTGCTGCCGGGTTTCAGGTGGGGCAGCAGAATGCGGGTCAGCAGAAAGGGGGCCCGGAGGTTAACGGCCACCAGGTCATCAAAGTCCTGGAGGCTTTGGGTGGCCAAGGGCCCAATGCGGGCAATTCCAGCATTCAGCAGGACTGCCTCCGGAGGGCCCAGGGTGTCCAGCACACGGTGTGCCAGGGCTTCTACAAAGGCCGGGTCCCGTAGGTCTCCGGCCCACCAGTACACTCGGCTGGCCCGCTGGGAGAGGTCTTGGGCCAACGTTTCCAACAGTTCTTGGCTCCGGGCCGTGAGGAACAGGTGAGTACCTGGCTGGGCGAATTCCTGGGCCAAGGCGCGGCCGATGCCCTTGGAAGCCCCGGTGATGAACACCCGTTTAGCCAAGGCTTTGGCCTCCACCGATCAAACTCAGAAACTCCATGCGGGTGTGCAGGTTTGTGCGAAACACTCCCAGCATGGCGCTGGTGACCATCACGTGGTTTTGTTTCCGCACCCCGCGCATGACCGAGCACAGGTGGGTGCCCTCAATCACTACAGCCACACCCTGAGGTTTGAGGAACCGCTGGAGCGTTTCTGCGATCTCCACGGTCATCTTCTCCTGGATTTGAAGTCTGCGGGCGTACATGTCCACGATGCGAGGGATCTTGGAGAGGCCAATGATGCGGCCATTGGGGATATAGGCCACATGGGCCTTGCCGAAAAAGGGGAGCATGTGGTGCTCACACAGGGAATAGTACTCAATGTCCTTCACGATGACCATCTCGTTGTAATCTGTGTGGAAGAGGGCATCGCCGATGATCTCCTCTGGGGTTTCGCGGTACCCGATGGTGAGCTCTTGGAACATGCGGAACACGCGTTCCGGTGTCTTGCGAAGTCCCTCACGTTCGGGATCTTCGCCGATTTCCTCCAAAAGGGTGCGAATGGCTTGCATGAAACGGTCGGGGTTCACAGTTCCTTGCCTCCAATTTCAAAGAAGTTGTTGCGGGTTTCTCGGATGTGCAGCAGGACCACAGGAGGCCGCAGGGGCTGGAGCTGATGCCACAGGTAAAGGGCCAGGTTTTCGGTCGTAGCAGGCTGATGTTGAAAGGCGGGCACCTCTTGATCCAGCCATCGGCATTGCAGAGGTGCCAGCACCCGTTGAATGGCTTGATCCATCTCGGCCAGGTCCGCCACCCGGCCCTGGGCGTCTATGGGTCCGTACACGCCCACGTACACCAGGTAGTCGTGGCCGTGGCCTTGGGGATGGTGACACTTGCCGAAAAGGCGTTGGTTTTCCTCCTCGGAGAGTTCTGGAGAGTGGAGCCGATGGGCCGCAGAGAATCGGTACCGCCGGCCCAATAGGGCCAGATCTCGGTGGTTTTCTTGTTCGCCGTAGTAATCGGCAAACAGGTCCTCGGTTTCATAGAGCCGAACCCGGTACAGCCGCACTTCTTTGGGGAGTTTGGGGGCCACTAAGTGGTAAATCACCCGGGCCAGGTTCTCGGTGGTGGGAAGGGTGTTTTGAAAGTAGGGTAGGTCATCGTTCAAATGGCGGTGGTCAAACTGGGAAACCACCTCATTGCCGATGCGTTTGAGATCGGTGAGGTTCATTACCATGCCTGTGCGGGGGTCTACAGGGCCTTCCACGGTGATCTCCAGTACGTAGTTGTGGCCGTGGGTGCGTACGCAGGGGCCAAAGGTTTCCTGGTTCCTTTGGTCACTCCAGTGGTCAACGCGGTACCGGTGGGCGGCAGAAAAGTAGAAGCGTCGGGTGATCCGCACCATAGCAGCGGTATTATAACGGGCAGCCGTTCCGGTTCAGCCTTTAGCGGCTTCAGAGGGTTTGTATGGTTTCCTTGGCCCAGGTAGGGCTGTAAAATTGGGAAAACCCTTCTACAAAAAGGAGGTTTTGCAATGAGGCTTCTTGCAGTACTTCTCGGCTTTCTGCTGGTCTCTCCTGCTCTGCACGCTGGGGATTTCAAGTACGTAGGGGCCAAGTCATGTAAGGTGTGCCATCGCAACAAGAAGTACGGCGACCAATGGACCAAATGGCTCAACGGCCCCCACGCTAAGGCCTTTGAATCGTTGAAGAGCGAAAAGGCCAAGGAAGCGGCCGCTAAACTGGGCATTGAGGATCCCTTGACTTCGGAGAAGTGCTTGGTGTGCCATACCACGGGGTTTGGCAAGGGAGGCTACTCGCTGGACGCCGAAGCGGCCCACAACGCCAAGTTTGAAGGGGTAGGCTGTGAGGCCTGCCACGGACCTGGGTCTGCGTACAAGAAGATGTCCGTCATGAAGAAAATCGCTGCTGGTGAGTACAAGCCTGAGGATTACGGCATGGTGCTCCCCACGGAGCAAACCTGCCTGCAATGTCATGCCCAGGGCAAGGGCTGTCCCTTTGAGAAGGAGTTCAACTTTGAGGAGATGGCAGCCCAGATTGCCCATCCGGTGCCGGAGAAGTAAGCCGGTTTCCACGTGAACAACGAGGGGGCGGGCCAGCGGCCCGCCCCCTCAATTTTTGACGTTTTTCCCGGCCTTAGCCTGTGGGAACAGCCTGAACCATTTCCAGGAACATCCGGTGGATCTCCGGAGTGGGCACCACCTCAGGGTGAAAGGTGGCCCCCAGGAACCGATCCTGGCGGACCAGCACCGGGGTGCCCTCGTGTTCTGCCAAGACCTCTACCGAGGGGCCCACCTTTACGATCTTGGGAGCGCGGATGAACACCGCGGGAACTGGCCCCACCCCTTTCACCTGGAGGGTGACCTCAAAGCTCTCGCGCTGTCGGCCATAGGCGTTGCGTTCCACCACGATGTCCAGGAATCCCAGGGTGACCACCCGTGGATCCGGTTGCACCAGGGCGCGGGCCATCAGGATCACTCCAGCGCAGGTGCCGAACACCGGTACCCCTCGCCGTTGAAGTTCTCGCAGGGGGGGCTCCAGGCCTTCCACTCGGATCAGGCGGGTCATGGTGGTGCTTTCGCCTCCGGGAAGGATAAGGCCTTGCAAGCCTTCCAATTGCTCGGGCCGTGTTACGAACACCGGCGTGATGCCCAGATCCCGCAGAACCTGTGCGTGCTCTTCAAAGTCGCCCTGGAGTGCGAGGATGCCAATGGTCATGGGATTACCAGCCTCGGGTTTGCAGGAGTTCTTCCTCTTTGAGTTTGCTCACATCAATGCCTGGCATGGCTTCGCCCAAACCGCGGGAGATCTCCGCAAGTTTCTTGGGATCGTTGTAATAAGTCACCG
Organism: uncultured bacterium; assembly: GCA_964406105.1. GTDB lineage: Bacteria > Hydrothermota > Hydrothermia > WGAB01 > WGAB01 > WGAB01. The sequence continues at coordinate 19,276 of CAYOQK010000038.1, forward strand.
CTTGAACGATGGCCTTGGCCCTCTTGAGAGGATCCTCAGACTTGAAGATGCCGCTACCCACAAATACGGACTCGGCCCCCAGTTGCATCATCAGGGCAGCGTCAGCAGGGGTGGCGATGCCGCCAGCCGCGAAGTTGGGCACCGGCAGTTTGCCATGTTCCGCTACGTACTGGACCAGTTCCAGGGGGGCTTGGAGGCGCTTGGCCTCTGCGAAGAGTTCATCGGGCCGTTTGCCTTGGAGTGCTCGGATCTCTTTTTGGATTAGCCGCATGTGTCGCACGGCTTCCACGATGTTGCCGGTGCCAGCCTCGCCTTTGGTGCGGATCAGGGCTGCCCCTTCGGCGATCCGGCGGAGTGCTTCGCCCAGGTTTCGGGCTCCACACACGAAGGGTACTTTGAAGGCGTGTTTGTCAATGTGGTGCTCTTCGTCTGCTGGGGTGAGCACCTCGCTTTCATCAATGAAATCCACCCCCAATGCCTCCAAGATCTGGGCTTCCACAAAGTGGCCAATGCGCACCTTGGCCATCACCGGGATGGAAACCGCTTCCATGATTTTGAGGATGATCTCTGGATCGGCCATGCGTGCCACGCCGCCCTGTTTCCGAATGTCGGCGGGGACCCGCTCTAAAGCCATCACCGCCACGGCCCCGGCCTCTTCGGCGATCTTCGCCTGCTCCGGGTTCGTGACGTCCATAATCACCCCGCCCTTGAGCATCTGGGCAAGCCCAATCTTGGTCTTCATCGTGCCGGTCAGGATTGCCATGGGATTCACCTCCTTGAGAGCACCAAATCATACATCGGCCCGGAAAACCGGTCAATCCAGCCCGTTGCCGATTTTACCGCAGGTGCAACAGTTTCCAGGTACGTTGACGGCCTAAGGTTGTGACCCGGAGGAAATAGGGGCCGGCAGGCCAGGGGGCTAACTGCACCGGCACCCGGTGGATTCCTGCTGGCAACCGCAGGGTGGTGTGCCACAGGCGTCGCCCCTGGAGGTCGTAAAGGGCTATCCGCAAAGGAGCCTCCTGGGGAAGGGTCACCTGGAGCACCGTCCGCGCACGCACTGGGTTGGGATACACCGGACCCAACCGCAGTACGGCGGGGTGGGGCGAGGTCTCTTGCACCTGTAGGGTGTACAGAGGGAGCTCCAGGTACTCCTCGTCGGTGCGGGTGTCCGAATGTGCGGTGAATCGGAGCAAGGCCGAGGAGTCGGGGAAGGAGGGGGCAATCCAAAGCAGGTATTGGAGATGGCGAAGAGTATCTCCCGGCGCCAGGGTTCCCACGGTGATTACCGAGTCCAACATCTGCACTTGAGGATGCAGGCTGGTTAAGGTGAGTGCCAGGTTGTGGGCAGGCGAGGTGCCGGAATTGGTGACTTCTAAAGTAAGGACCACGCTGTCGCCCGGTTCAATCCAGCCGTTGGCCGAGGACGAAGGCGCATCGCTGACCTCCAAGTAGCCGGTGGTATGTACCCACACGTCCACCGGATAGTACGGGGGATCTGTGGTGATTCGGAGGGCCCGATAGGCTACCAAGGGTGCAGCATGTTCTGCATAGGAACCGTTGTAAAGGTACTGGAGACCCGTGGTGGCGTCGGGACTCTCAATCCCTACCGTGCAGGAGGAGGGATCGGACACCGTCTGGTAAAAGATCTCTATGACACCGTCGCCGGTGACTGTGGACCAATAGGCTGGGTCGTAGAGAACCACCTGGAAGGTTTCCGGTGAGCCGTCATTGAAATGGGGAATCTCCCGGAACTCCACAATCCACCGATGGTTGGCGGTGTCCGACCAGTAGTACACCGAGCCGCCTTGGGAGGGATCCAGGTCGTCCCAGAAGGGGGCCACCAGGTTACGGGGACCTTCGGGATTGGGAATCGGAGTGTTGGAACCAAAGCGGTAGGTAGACCCTCCGAGTTCCAAAAAGCCGTTGGAGGCCACACCTACCTGGGTGAAGGTGTCGCCGTAGAACACAAAGGCGAAGGGCAGGGGAAGGGTGGCGGTATCGGCGTCGGCGTGTGCCACTCGGGGCACCTCTTGCCCGGGCCCTGGCGGCGCGATTTCGGTCCAGTGGAACACCGGGGCCTGCAGTGTGAGGGTGTCCGTGTCGTCGTAGATGTAATAGCCGTACGCGTCTGGGCCTACGGGAGCCGAGGCGGTGTCCGTGCCACCGATGGAAAGAAGAGCGTTTACCGTGTCCTGGTAAAGGTAGGTGTATGCAGGGGAGGCCACCGCAAACCGCAGGGAGACGATGATGTTGGAGGGAGTGGTGGGAGCGATACGAACGTGGGCCGGATTGGTCAACGCGGTCGTGTCGCCCGGAGCCACCCCTGGCCCAACTGCTTGAGGGTCTGAGAACACCACGTACACGTCCGCAAGCCCAACGAGCCGGCTTTCCTGGGTCGCTTGGTGCCCCACGTTGACCACTTGGGGATAAAGGGCCACGTTCTCCCCAGGTTCCGCGATGCCATTGCCGTTGCCCAGGGGCGGGCTGTCATCCACCTGCAGACCCAGGATTTGGAACACCGGAGCACTCACCCCAAGGATCGGCAACGCATGGTGCCAGGTGCCTTCATCCGACGTAAAGGTGACCGAAAACCGGAGGGTGTCTCTATCCCGTAACTGCGGAGACAACCGCACCCGCCATGCGTGGAGAAGCTGGACGGAGTCGCCGGCGTTCAAGTTGGCCACTTCGGCCAGGGAGTCCAGGATCTCTATGCCAGGGGTCTCGGTTTGTAGGTGCAACACCAGGTTGTGCACGGGAGCGATGCCGACGTTCTTGACCAATACGCCCAGGTACAAGGCCTCGCCGGGGTTGGGTTGGCCATCCGGGACTGGTGATTCCTGGTCGTCCACGGTGATCCCCATTGGCATGGGGTATGGGCCTTCGGCGATCACCGGAATGCTGTCCTTTAACGGACGGAAATTGCGTTTGGTTACGGTAAAGTGCAGGTGCCCGGTGTGGAGCCCCTCCAGGGGCAGGAGCACTTGGCCCTGGGGGTCTGTGTACCCGTAGGCGTACACGGTTGTGTCTTGGTACACGCACACCAGTGCCCCCTGGACCGGTGAACCCATGTCCTTCCAAACCGTGAACTCTACGGCGGTGTCGGCGAGGTGCAGAAGATTGGGATACTGCACGGTAAAGGCCAGGGGTGGGCGGGTGCGTAGGGGGATCTCGGGATCGCCCAAGGTGGTGAACCCGTTGTAGTCGGGGAGATCGGCGTACATCTGGTACAGGTTCAGGCGGCCGTTCTCGCAGACCTGGCCGTAGGTTTCCATCAGGCTATCAAACACACCGGCAAAGAACCCTTGAGCAACTGCGCTCCGAATATGGGCTACGTGGCTGCGAACCGTGGTGGTGCCAAAGAATCCCACGGCCCCCTTGAGTTGCCCGGGGGTCCCTGCGGTCATCCACTGCTCACCAGCACTGCCGCCCTGGTAGGGGTCAATGGTGGCACAGGTGGTGGACACGACGATGGGGAGTTTGTCGCCGTTTTGCGTTTGATACGGGTCCACCTGAAAAGGAGGCCACCAGTTGCCCACCCCCTGCCCTCGGTAGAACACGAAGGAACGACCATCGTTCACGGCATTGATCACGTCGCTGGCAGAGTGCCCAGAATCCGCAAAGAAGTGGTCAATGTGAATGTAACCGTGGCGACGAAACCGTTCGGTGGCGAAGGCCATATCCGCGTAGTAGATGGAATCGTCAGCGTCTCCGTCTTCCCGGACCACCGTGGTGGCTTTGAGGTACCAGAGGGTGTCTGAAGCCAAGGCGAGGTCGTACTTCAGGGTCTTGGTGACCATAACCTGTACTTCTGCGGCGTTGGCTGCAGGAAGCCGGCCGGGTAGGATGTCAATGAAGATGTCGTTGCCGGCCACGCGCACGTAGTAGTTATCGGTGTTCTCAAAGGGAATGTGGGCAGCGTTGCCTACCAACAGGAGGTATTCGGGCTTGATATCCCATGTGTCGTATGCGGTTTGGATGTAGCTCTTGATTTGGGGTGCCGAGGACCCGGTTACCGAGAGGGGCACCACCCGAGCCAACATGCCCTTTTGGGTTTTCCACCGGGCCAGGGGAAGGATCTCGTCCAGCCACTCGTCAGGCACAATGATCAGATAACGGGCTCCGTTCAAGGTGGAGGTGCCAGGGGAGGGCTCTTGTGCCCGTAGGCCCAAGGCACGGGCATTGACTACGTATCGGAGGTAAAGGGGCAGGAACGCCGGGGCCACCGCCTGGGGATAAGTGCCACCAGGACTATAGGTCAGGGAAAGACGCACAGGGGCCGCAGAGACCCGAAGAGCCACCACCCGTAGATCCCGAAGGTATCCCTCCTCTTGTACTGTGACCGGTACCGAGGGGGTGGTTTCCAGTTGCCAGGTACTGGCCTCGGGGATGGCCACCAGATACACACCGGGCCGGTAAACCTCTATGACGGTTTGGCTGGGGGTTTGGCTGAGGACCGAGGCCTGGGGCCTGGGACCCGGCCATACCCCCAGAAGCAGGGCCAAGAATTGCCACATAATGCCACCTCGTAAAGGGTTTGGGCCTTAGAAACCACGCGTTTCCAGCCGATAGGGAACATGGGAACGCTGGGACCACAGGCAAATTATAAGGCGGGGAGCATCAAAGAAAGTGGGCCTAGGTGGAGTCGAACCACCGACCTCGCGCTTATCAGGCGCGCGCTCTGACCGACTGAGCTATAGGCCCACCTTTGGAGGGGCTCATATTATGGCCGTAGGCCGGGAACGTGTCAACCAGGGGCGGCAGAACCCAGAATTTGCTGTACCACTTGTTGAACCACGGAAGCAAAGGGTGTGCGTTCCCCAGCCTCAATCCAGGCCTGACGAGGGATCCTGCCCCCTATCCGAACCCAGGCCTCCAGAAGACCGGCGATGTTATGGGCGGTGCGGGTGCCCCGCTGCCGGAGGGGAAGGAAATCCACGGGGGCATCGTGGATCGTCCAGTGGTCTTGCAGTTGCTCCTCCACCAGATAGAACCGAGGAACCCCTCTCCACAGTCGTTTGACGCCCTGGATGCGCTGCAGGCCATCGCGGGACGTGACGATCACCACGTCGGGTTGCTCAATACCGGTAAACCCAATGGGAGTGGGGCTCACCTTGAGTTCTGCGGTGGAGTATCCCGTGCCTACCGTTACCGGGTTGTCGTTTTTCTGGGTGGTATAAAGGCCTCCCAGGTTCAATGCGGTCGCGAACCACCGGGCAGCCGATTGCACGCCTTCGCCGGCGCTGCCCGCCAAGAATAAGGAGAAGGGGCCCGGGATTTCGGCGGTATACCGAACCCGGAGGGGCTTCAGAGGAGGCAGGGTGTCCCCTTTAGGGGTGCGCGTTAAACTGGGTCGTTCTTCGGCCTTCAGGATGCCCAATTGCCAGCCCTCCTGTTGGGCCATCTCTTGGAGTTTCTTCCCGGTGAGCCGGTTCATGGGCACGGCATAGCCCGTGCACAGCTCCAGGATCTCCACGATGGCAAAGCCGGGGTGCTGGATGGCCTGCGCCATGATCTCGGGCAATTGAGGGTCCTGGGCCAGCGTTCGGGCCACGAAGGTGGCCCCTGAGCGGTCTAAAAGGTCCAACAGAGGGATGGGGGCAAAGAGGTTGCCTTGGGGTGTGGTGCGGGTACGGAGATGTACCGGGGTGAGGCCTGAATGTTGACCTCCAGTCATCCCATAGAGGAAGTTGTTGTGCAGAAACACGGTGATGTCCAGGTTCCACCGGGCAGCTTCTACCAGGTGCAACAGGCCAATGGTGGCACCTCCATCGCCGATCACCACCACGTAGTAGGGAGGACGTGAGGGGGTGGTGAGCCGGAGGCCTGCCGCGATGGCTGTGCTTCGGCCGTGCAGGGTGTGCACTGTGTGGGTGGTGAAGTAGCGGTCCAGGAGACCTACGCAACCGATGTCGGAGACCAGAACCACCTCCAGGGGGTCAAGGTCCAGCCGAGCGAAGGCCTGGGCCATGGCCAGGTTGGTGAGCCGATGGCTGCAGCCCTTGCAGTAAGGGAATTGACGGGATACCAGGAAATCCTCAGGCTTGGCCATGGCGTTGTATTGCCTCCAGGATCTCTTGGGGGGTGATTAAACGGCCGATGGCTGTAATCCGATGAACAGGGTATTCGGGGAGCACGGCTTGCAGGAGGAACGCCAATTGTCCCCAGAGGTTTTCCTCTGCCACGATGAGGTGTTGTGTGCCTGAAAGCAAGGGTTTTAGAAGGTCTGCGCGCAAGGGCCATAGGGTTTTCAGCACCAGGAGGTTGACAGCGATGCCTTGCCCTCGGGCCTCTTGGACGGCTTCCCGTGCAGCACGAGCGGTGACGCCGAAGCTCACCACCGTAAGCGGAGCGGCCTCTGGGCGATCCAGGTCGTACAGGAAGTACTTGGGTAGGGCTGCGGTGACTTTGGCGTGCAGGTGACGGAGGGTTTCCAGTACCTCAGGGTCGTCCTTTTTGAGGAAGCCCTCCCGATCATGGGCGGATCCTGTGACCCGCACTTTCCACCGGCCTCCCACGGGGGCGAAGGGAGGTACGTCTTCTAACCTTTGGAAGCCGTAGGTTTGGTACGCCGAGGAATCCTTTACGGTGGGCCGGTACACCGGAGGAGGCCCGGTGAGTTCTTCGGGGAACACGGTTTCTGTGGACATCACGGTTTCCTTTTCGGTGAGCAGGATCACGGGGGTGCGGAGGGCTTCGGCGGTGTTCACTGCGTGGCGGGTGAGGACATAGGCGTCGTGCACGGAGGTGGGGGCAAACACGGGCACTGGATAGGCCCCCGAGTTAGCAAACGCAGCGAAGAGGAGGTCTCCCTGAGCCGATCCGGTGGCGGCACCGGTAGCTGGGCCCAGCCTTTGTGCGATGACCAGAAGCAGAGGCGTTTCGGTCATCAGGGCGTAGCCGAGGGTTTCTACCATGAGGGAGAACCCTGGAGCGGCGGTAGCGGTCATGGAGGGCAGGCCTCGCAGCGAAGCCCCTACGCAGTAAGACAGTGCGGAGATCTCGTCGCTTGCCCCAACGGCCACACCACCCACTTGGTCCAGGAGGCGGATCATCTCGTGGTAGATGTAGGAGGCAGGGGTGATGGGGTAACCGGCGAAGAAGCGGATGCCGGCGTCCACTGCGGCGCGGGCGATCACTTGGGCGCCGTTTAGGAGAAAGCGGTCCTGCTTTGTGTGCATGGCGAAAAGTATACAACGGCCCCGGACAGGCTTTAAAATAGCGGCTCAAACAGGAGGCTGTGCGTGTTGACAAAGAGGGGTGGTCTGTGTACCATTGAACTGCAAAGGAGGTTGAGTATGAAGAGGGTTTTCTTGCTTGCTGCAGCTGTGGGGGTTTTCACCTTCGGGTCACTGAAGGCGG
>CAYOQK010000039.1:0-2180 GCA_964406105.1 uncultured bacterium
GGCTTAAGGAGTACCTGCAGATGGCCGGGGGCCCAAGGGTAGGGGCCGACACCCGGCACGTGTATGTGGTGAAGGCTTCGGGGGTCGTGGGGGATGCTCACGGGCCCGTTGAGCCGGGGGATATCGTTTATGTGCCCTGGAAGCCCTATGCCCGTACCCCCATCCGCGTGATCCTGCGGGACTTCTCCTCCATCGTGTACCAGGCCGCTTTGGCGTTGGTGGCCGTGTATTCCATCATACGGAACCGTTAGGGATAAAGGTGCAGAATCCGGGTGCCTGGATAGTAGTGGGCCACGATCTGGGCAGCCGTGAATCCTTCTCGGGCCATTCCCGCGGCACCCACTTGACACATACCCACGCCGTGACCTGCTCCTCCGCCTCGTAGAACAATGGTGACCGGTAATCCTCCCAGGGATCGGATCAGTTCCACTGTGAAAAGGGAACTCTTCAGCGGCGGGTTCCGGAGCACCTGGCGAATTCGGTACTGTCCCTCTAACACCACGCGATTCCGGGTTCCCACGATTTCCAGCCTGAGGATGCGGCCTGACACCCCTCGCTGAAGGGGACGAATGGCCGTAATCTTGCCCACGTCCACCCCGGTGTATCGCAGGATGCGGCGACGCACCTCCTTAGGGTCCAGTCGCACGGTCCAACGAAAGTTCCTGCGGGCTTCAGGTGTTTGGGCGTTTTCGGGCTTGCCATAGCATTCGTCGGGGGGATGGGCAATCCAGTCGCGTACGGAGAGCCGGAGGGGCTCGGTGGCGTATCGTTCCTCTGGCCCGCAAAACACCCCCCTCAGATAGGGCCGATCGTGTCCGAACACCAGTTGAGCCGACTCGGTATGCCCGCCGCAACAGGAATGGAACAGGGCCTCTATGGGGCGGCCTCGGTACACCACGATCTTCCCTCGGGTATTCCATACCGCAAGATCGGTGATGTAAGTGTGGGTTTTGAGGTCTCCATAGGCCTGAGCAGAGTAATCGCCTGGCAGATCAAAGGGTTCCCAGAAGTTCCTGCCCTTGTCCCAGGTCCACAGGGCGTAGGTGCGGGCGACGATAGCCTGGGCCTTGAGGGCCTCCAAGGGGTAATTGGAGGGCATTTCTACGGGTACCACGCCCTTGAGGTACTCTTCTAAGGGCAGTTCGTTGATCACCACAAGGTTGGAGTCGCTGGCCACCCGGAACTCCAGAATCCCTAAAAGGTGCAGGTTCTGTGGTGTGGTGGCGATGAACCGAATCCCCGGGCGTACATTGAGCAGTCGGAAGGTGTGGTTGCCGTGGGGGGTGGGCAGGAAGCGCACGGGACTGGCACAGCGGACAACGACGTTCCCCAAGGCGTCGGTGACCTCCAGCCACCCAGTGGCTTCGCCCTTTGGGATCCAAAACAGGGGAAACTCTCGGAGCAGGGAATCCTGCTTTGCCACCTGGGGAGACTCCAAGGGGCCCACGAAAATGGCGTATTCCCGGGCGTCCAGTTCTGTGGTCCGAAACCGAAAGGCGTGGCCCCAATGCTCCACCCGCAGCGGATATCCCAGAAGTTCCCATTGGATCTTGAGGGCGGTGGCGGAATCCAGGGAAGGAGTCGTTCCTACCCACACATAAGGGATTCGTTCGGGAGAGATGCCCTTAAGAAACCGTACCGTATAGTTGCCTGAGGTTCCTCGGTACATCAGCCCACTGCGGCTGAAAATGTAGAAAGAATCGGGAGCGAACACTTCAAAGCGGCGGGCGTAGGCGATGCCCACCCGGATCATCGGCGACTGGTACACCCGGGCCCGGTGGATGGACCGTCCGAGGTGCAGATTTCCCCCTGGAGAAGGGCTTGGACTGGCACAGCTGTTCCACAGGAACAGCCCGAATACGGCAAGAAGCCATCCGATGAGGTGTCGTTGAAAAAAACGACCCCACCCCAACAATGTGTTCATACAAGCCTTCCTCTTGCCCCGATACGGCCGCGATACCAGAACGCCAATTATACAGGGCGTGCTGGTAAGCCTTAGGTGGATAAGGATTCCGTAACTTACCGGCTACGTTTAGGAAGCCGACGGTGAAGCCTGTTTGCGAGGACGGGCCAGCACCCAGTGCACCCGTTGAGGTGTGGCTTCCAGAACCTCAAACTCCACGTCTTGGATGGTTACCCGCTCGCCTGGTGAGGGCACGTGATCCACCGAGGCCATCAAC
>CAYOQK010000040.1:0-35510 GCA_964406105.1 uncultured bacterium
CTTCATTGCCAAGGCGATGGAAGCCCACGGCTTACACCGACGGATTGCCCTGGCCATCTTGGCCGCCCTACGGAGCACCAGTGAAGCCGGCATCCTGTTGGGATTCATGGTGACCACCGCTTTCCTGTCCATGTGGATCAGCAACACAGCCACCACCATGATGATGTTCCCCATGGCCATGGCCGTGGTGGCCCTCCGCAGCCAAGCCTCCCATCGGTTTGACAAGGCGCTCCTGTTGGGCATCGCCTATAGCGCATCCATCGGGGGAATCGCCACCCTGGTGGGAACCCCTCCCAACATCGTGTTTGCTGGCCAAGCCAGGGAGTTGGTGGGTTCAGAGGTAACCTTCGCCCGGTGGCTCCTGGTGGGGATCCCTTTGGTGGTGCTTTTCCTGCCCCTGGCGTGGTGGATCCTGGCTCGGTGGGTCTTTCAGGTACAGCGGGGGGCGCATCGGGCCTTCGCCGACCTCATTGCCCGGGAACGGGCTGCCTTGCCTCCCGCCTCTGTAGAAGAGCGGTTCACCCTCGCGGTTTTCGTTTTGGTGGCGTTCCTTTGGATCTTCCGCAAGAACCTGAATCTGGGGGTGGTAACCCTTCCAGGGTGGTCGGATCTCCTGGGTATTCGGGCCTACGTGCATGACTCTACGGTGGCCATGTTGGGGGCTTTGCTGCTCTTCGCAGTGCCTCTGCCCGGCGCACGCCGACGCTTCGTTCTGGATTGGGAAACCGCCTTGCAGGTCCCCTGGGGGGTGGTGCTCCTGTTCGGAGGAGGATTCTCCCTGGCCCGTGCCTTTGGTACCTCGGGGTTGAGCGAGTGGATCGGCCACGCCTTGCACGGGCTGGCTGTGCTCCCGGTGCCCCTGATGGTGGCCACCACAGCGTTCCTGGTGACCTTTCTCACCGAGTTGACCTCCAATACTGCGACGGCCACGCTTCTGTTGCCCATCGCCGCTTCGGCCGCCCAGGGGTTGGGGCTCCACCCCTTCCTGCTCATGCTGCCGGCTACCCTGTCGGCCTCCTGCGCCTTTATGCTGCCAGTGGCGACACCGCCGAACGCCATCGTGTTTGGCAGCGAACGTTTGGAGATCCGAGATATGGTCCGGGCGGGGATCTGGCTGAACCTCATCGGGGTGGTGCTGGTAACCGTGGTGGTGCTGGTCTTTGGCCGCTTCCTTTACGGGTGAGGGGAAGGGCTATACAATCCAAGCCCCTCTGGTGGTTTGACACTGATGGGGTGCCCCTGTATAAATAACGGGCTTTCAAAGGGTTCCCCCAGAACGGCAAGAGCATGAGAGGCAAGAGATGAAAACCTATTTACCCAGGGAGATCCATCGCAACTGGTGGGTGATTGACGCCACGGACCAGGTGTTGGGGCGCCTGGCTTCCCGGATTGCGCTATTGCTGATGGGCAAGCGGAAACCGGAATACACGCCCCATCTGGATACCGGAGATTTCGTGGTGGTGGTGAATGCGGAGAAGGTGCGCCTGACCGGTAAGAAACTGGACCAGAAGATGTACTATCGGCACTCCGGGTACCCTGGCGGGCTCAAGGTGCGCACTGCCCGGCAGATGTTGGAAACCCATCCGGAACGGGTCATCCAGTTGGCGGTCAAGCGGATGCTGCCCAAGAACCGTTTGGGGCGGCGGATGCTGAAGCGGCTGAAGGTGTATGCCGGGCCGGTGCACCCCCATGCGGCGCAGAAACCCAAGTTCCTGGATTTGAGCCAGGTTCGTTGATCTCGGGAGGCACAGGATGCAGGAAATCATCTTTACTACGGGGTCCAGAAAGCGGGCTGTGGCCCGGCTCCGTTTGAAGCCTGGGGGCACAGGCCGGGTATATGTCAATGGCAAACGTCCCTTGGAGTACTTCCGGCGGGACGATTTGGTCATTCATGCCCTGGAGCCCCTGAAGGTTACCCGTACCGAGGGCAAGTTTGATGTGGTGGTGAAGGTTCACGGGGGAGGCCTCTCCGGGCAGGCTGGGGCTGTGCGTCATGCCCTGGCTCGGGCCCTGGTGGTGGCCGATCCAGACCTTCGGGACACCTTGAAAAAGCACGGGATGCTCACCCGCGACCCCAGAGAGAAGGAGAGAATGAAGTATGGACTCGCCAAAAGAAGGAAAGCACCTCAGTTCTCCAAGCGGTGATCTTCCGGTGACCCTGCAGGACCTCTTGGAAGCCGGGGTTCACTTCGGCCACCGCCGGCAGCGTTGGAACCCCAAGATGAAGCCCTACATCTTCACCGAGAAACAGGGAATCCACATCATTGATCTCCGCCTCACGCTGAAGCTCCTCCAACGCGCCTACGAAAAGGTCATGGAGGTGGCCCGGGAAAACGGTCGCATCCTGTTCGTGTGCACCAAACGCCAGGGAAAGGACATCGTCCGCGAAGAGGCTGAGCGTGCGGGGGTGTTCTATGTGACCGAACGCTGGCTCGGGGGCATGCTCACCAACTTCCAAACCATCAAGAGTCGCATTGAGTACATGAAAGACCTGGAACGCATGGAACAGGACGGCCGGATGGCCCTCCTGCCCAAGAAGGAAGCCATCAAACTCCGCCGGCAGCGCGAGAAACTGGAGAAGGTGCTGGGAGGTGTCCGAGACATGGATGCCCTGCCGGATCTCCTGTACGTGGTGGATGTCCGTGAAGAGGAGATCGCCGTTAAAGAGGCCCGGAAACTCGGGATCCCGGTGGTGGCCCTTGTGGATACCGATGGAGATCCGGACATGGTGGATTACATCATCCCTGGCAACGACGATGCCATCCGAAGCATCCGGCTGATTACCCGAGTGATCGCCGACGCCGTGGTCGCCGGTAAACAGGGGCGCGATTACCTGGTGGAAAGCCGGGTCTTTGAATCGCCCTCCGAAGAGGTGCAGGAGGTGGTGGAGCCTGAGCCAGAGACGGAGGAGGGGCAGGAGTCTGAGGAGAAGGAGGCTAAAGAACATGGCTGAGATCACCGCCAAAATGGTCAAAGAACTCCGCGACCGTACAGGCGCGGGTTTTCTGGATTGCAAGATCGCCCTGGAGAAAACCGGGGGCGATATGGAAAAGGCCATTGAAGAGCTCCGCAAGATGGGAGCCGCCAAGGCCGAAAAGAAGATGGCCCGGGAGGCCAACGAGGGGCTGATTGAGGCCTACATCCACCCAGGGGCCAAACTGGGGGTGCTGGTGGAGGTCAATTGTGAAACCGACTTCGTAGCCAATACCCAAGAGTTCCGCACCCTGGCCCATGACATCGCTCTCCAAATCGCTGCCTCGGACCCCATTGCGGTGTCCAGGGAGGACATCCCTCCGGAGATCATTGAAAAGGAAAAGGAAATCTACCGGGCCCAGGTGGAGAAAAGTGGGAAGCCCCCCCACGTGATTGAGAAGATCGTAGAGGGAAAACTGGAAAAGTTCTTCCAGGAGAAGGTGCTCCTGGAGCAGCCCTTTATCAAAGATCCCTCCAAGACAGTGGGGGACCTGATTAAGGAGTACATCGCCCGCATCGGTGAAAACATCAAAGTACGCCGGTTCTGCCGGTTCCGGGTGGGCGAGGAGTAAAGAGCCAGGCGGTGGCATGCCGCTGAGTAAGAACACGGGACCCCATGGGGCTTCAATATGGTCGGGTGATTCTCAAAGTCTCCGGCGAGATGCTCGGAGAGGGTGATGAACCCCTGGCGTTGTCCCGGTTCCGATATCTGATTCAGGAAATCCAAGCCGCCCTCCAACTCGGTGCAGAGATGGGCATCGTGGTGGGGGGCGGCAATATTTTTCGGGGCCGCAACGTACAGCGTTTGGGGATCCGTCGGGTTACAGGGGATGCCATGGGGATGCTGGGCACCATGATCAACGCCCTGGCTCTGGCGGATCTCCTGCAACGTGAAGGGGTACCGGTTCGTGTGCTCTCTTCCCGAGAGGTGGAGGGCTTGGTGGAGCGGTACACCCCAGCCCGAGCCTTGGAGGCTTTGGCGCGCGGCCACCTGGTCCTCCTGGCCGGAGGCACCGGTCATCCCTACTTTACCACCGACACCGCGGCAGCCCTTCGGGCTGCCGAACTCCAGGCAGACGCGGTGCTCAAGGCCACCAAAGTGCCTGGGGTGTTCACAGGGGATCCGGAGGCCGATCCCCAAGCCCAGTTCCTTCCTGAGATCACCTATCAGGAAATGGTGGAACGACAGCTGCGGGTGGTGGACCTCACGGCCGCTACCCTTCTCATGGAAGCCGGGATTCCTTTGGTGGTGTTTGCGCTCTTGGAACCAGGGAACCTGGTACAGGTGCTCCAGGGGAAGCGGGTGGGAACCCTGGTCAAACCGTAAAACAAGGGGGAAGAACCATGGCCACCATTGAGGAGATTTATCGCGACGTTGAGGAGCGGATGTCCAAATCGCTCCAGGCTTTCAAGCAGGAAATCCTCAAGATCCGCACTGGCCGCGCGACGCCGGCCCTGCTGGAGAGCATTAAGGTGGAGTACTACGGCAGCCAGATCCCCCTGCAGCAGATCGCCACGATCTCGGTGGCGGGTCCTCGGCTCCTGCGGGTGCAGCCTTGGGATAAGTCGGTGGTGGGCGAGATTGACAAGGCCATTCGCTCGGCGGGCTTGGGCTTGAATCCCCAGATTGACGGCGACATCCTGCGGGTTCCCATTCCACCGCTTTCCGACGAGCGTCGGCAGGATCTGGTGAAGTTGGTCCACAAGCTGGCTGAGGACGCACGGGTGGCCATCCGGAACATCCGTCGCGATGGCATTGAGCAGATCCGCAAGATGGAAAAGAACCACGAGATCTCGGAGGACGATAGCAAACGGGCCCAGGACCACATCCAAAAGATCCACGACAAGTACATCAAGGAGATCAACGAGGCTGCGGAGAAGAAGGAAAAGGAGATCTTGGAGGAATAGGCGATTGGAGATTCCCCGACACATCGCCATCATCATGGACGGCAATGGCCGATGGGCCCGGCAGCGAGGGCTGCCGCGGGTGTTCGGCCATAAGGTGGGGGTGGAGTCCGTTCGCGAAATCGTCCGGGTATGCGCCGAATTGGGGGTGGAGTACCTGACCTTGTACACCTTTTCCCGGGAGAATTGGCGCCGGCCCTCCCGAGAGGTCAAAACCCTGATGGCCATGTTGCGTCATCTGCTTCAGCGAGAGGTGGAGGAACTGAACCGGCGCAACGTGTCCATCCGGGCCATCGGCCGCTTGCACGAACTGCCCCCTGAGGTGCAGGAGCGCCTCCGGTGGGCGATGGAGACCACGAAGCACAACACCGGCCTCAAACTCTATCTGGCTCTTTCCTATGGAGCCCGGGCGGAGATCTGGGACGCTGCCCTTCGCCTGGTTCGTGCCGTGCAGGAGGGACGGGTGGATCCCCGAGAGATGTCCGAGGAGGATTTCCGCCGATTCCTCTATGACCCCGAGTTGCCGGATCCTGACCTTCTGATCCGCACCTCAGGGGAACTCCGGGTGTCCAACTTCCTGCTCTGGCAGATCGCCTACACCGAGATCTATGTCACCCCCACCTATTGGCCCGACTTCCGGCGCCGGGAGCTCTTAAAGGCCATAGAGGAGTACAACCGCCGGGAGCGGCGGTTCGGAGGAGTTCCCGAGTGATCCAGAGTCTCCTGCAGCGGGTCCTGGTGGGGGCCCTGCTGCTGGCCCTGTTTCTGGCACTGGTGGTGCTGGGAGGATGGGCCTTTTGGCTGTTGGTCTCCCTCTTCCTGGGCCTTGCCCTGTGGGAGTATCTCCGTATCGCCCAGCCCGGTCGGAGCTGGCCCGCCCTGTTGGCCGTGATGGCCCAAGTGCTGCTCTTCGCCTGGGTGCAAAGGGCCCTGGTGTCGGCCGCCTCGGTGGCCCACGCACTGGAACCTTTGGTGATGGGCCTTTTGGTACTCATCACGCTGTACTTTTTCCTGTGGATGCTCCTTTACCGGCAGGAAACCTTCCGCATCACCCGGGATGTGCTCTTTGGCCATCTTTACATCGGGGTTCCGGGGGTCCTGGCCCTCTGGATTCGGCAGCAGGGCCTTTGGACCCTGCTCTATCCGGCCTTGGTGGTGTTTGTGTTTGACTCCTTGGCCCTGTTCTGGGGTTTGGCCTTTGGTCGGCATCCCTTGGCCCCTGCCGTAAGCCCCAAGAAAACCTGGGAGGGTTTCCTTTTGGGATGGGCCTTTACCGTGCCGGTGGCCCTTTTGTTGCCGGGGGTGCCGTGGTGGGTAAAGGTGTGGTCGGCCGCACTCTTGCCCCCGGTGGCCCATGTGGGAGACCTGGCAGAGTCGGCCTTCAAACGCCTCCACGGTCGTAAGGATTCGTCCACCCTGTTCGGAGAACACGGCGGGGCCTTAGACCGGGTGGACAGCCTGCTCACCGTGATCCCCTGGTTCTTCCTGATCCTCAGATGGGTAGGAGGCACAGGATGACGCTGCGAGAACTGCAAGAGATCATCCGCAAAACCTATCTCCACAAGGACCGTCAGCGGGGTTTGGAGGGCACCTTCATGTGGTTTGCGGAGGAAGTGGGTGAGTTGGCTCAGGCTCTGCGGAAGGGCGATCCCGCAAACCTGCAGGTGGAGTTCTCAGATACCCTGGCCTGGCTCCTCTCCCTGGCCAATTTGGCCGGTGTGGATATGGAAGAGGCTGCCCAGCGGTACGCCCACGGATGCCCCAAGTGTGGGGCCATCCCCTGCCGTTGCGAAGAGGTGCGGAACACCTTTGAGGACCCGTAAAACGTGGTGCTTCAGAACAAGTCCAGTTCTCCCTCGCTTTCCTCGGGCATGATGCGGGGCTGACGGCGTGGCCGATAGGCGTTGAACACGTAGCGCACACTTAGAGATACCATCGGAGCCTTCCGCTGGAACTCCCGATGCAGGATCCATTCCCCGGTTTCGCTGGTAAAAGCCCATCGGCCTGTGGCCAGCACGTCGCGCACCTGGAGCGTGAGATGGAGCCGCCGACCCCACCGGTATTTCCACGCCAGGTCCAGGGTGGTGAACCCCTGGCGGGTACCCTGTGAGGTGACGGATGGACTTCGGTATCGCAGGTGTACCTGGATCTGTCCCCAGTTGCCGATCTGGAACTCATTGCGGATCCGTAGGGAACCGTTCCAGCTGCTCCGGGTATCATCGCCACTGTGGAGCCAATAGCGATGGGCATCACCGATGATCTGGAGGCTCCACCCCGCATGGGGGTCCAGGTCTACTGTGGTTTCCACCCCCAGGGCCTCGGAGGTGCCCACGTTCTCAAAGGTGTGAAGGATGGCGTTTTCGCCGTAGGGACGTTGTACCCGTTCAATCCGCTGTAGGGTTTGCCGTCCATAGGCGTCTATGGTGAGCAGGGCAGAACCGATGGGACTCTGGAAACTCAGGTCCACGCTGTGGGTGTAAGAGGGTTTCAGATGGGGATTGCCTTGATGGGCGTTGTTGGGATCCAACCAGGTGAGATAGGGTTCCAGCCACCACGACCGGGGCCTACGGATCCGTCGAGAGTAGCCGAGCATCCATTGTCGTTGGCCCGGCAGTTGCCAAGAAAGGTGCAGGCTGGGGAACACGTCCACCCGTTGGAGCCGAAAGGTGTCCGGTTCGCCCACCAATTGGATTTGGCGGTGCGTGGTTTCCAGCCGCAGCCCCCCTTGGATGCCCCAGGATTGGGTATCATGCGACAGGAGCCCGTAAAGGGCGTGATTTTGCCGATGGAACTGCAGGGTATAGCCGTATTCAGCCTGATCTACGAAATCTCCGGTCAAGGTGTCGTACAGGGCATAGGTGCGTTCAGTGCGGCTGCGATGCAGAGATCCTTGGTATCCCAGTTCTACTCGGGTATGCTCGGCCAAGGGGCGACGATATTCCAGGCGAGCCTGGCCATAGGTGGAAGGTCCCTTTTCCGTGGCTTGATCCCCCTGGGTGAGGCGATCCCCGTCGTAGCGCAGGGTGTAGGAGTGTTCGCTGGCCTGCCGATGGGTGAAATAGAGGTCCAGGGAGAGGCGATGTTCTTGGCCTGCGAAGTCGTGCTGGAGGGTGGCAAAGGTAGATAGCGAGGGGCTGGCGCGCTCCCAGGCATCTTCCGTGGTATAGGTGTCCTCGGTGCCCAGCGAGTCGTGCCATACCTCGTGGTAGTCCAGCAGAAACCGCCGTTCCATGTGCCAGCGTCCCCAGCTGCCTCCCAGGCTCAGAAAGCTCTTGCCCCACTGGAGTTCTATGCCTCCCCGCAGGCCATAAGGGCGCATGCGACGGCGGAAACTGCCGGTGGCTGTGCGCTCCAGCCCACCCTCAGGGGTCGTTGGCATCTGGCTCCCGGTGTACCTGCCTGGATAGGTTCGGAGGTTGGCGTAGCCACTCAGGTACAGATTGATCGGGCCGGAGCGGCGGTTGACCAGAGCGTCGCCTCCGTACTTTTGATCTAAGCCAGCATGGAGATGGATCTGGCCGCCAAGGCCCGGGGTGCGCCGTTTCTTGAGGATCACGTTCAGGATGCCCACCTCGCCCTCGGGATCGTATCGGGCTGAGGGTGAGGTGATGATCTCAATGCGGTCAATGGCACTGGCCGGGATCTGAGCCAACGCATCGGAGGGGTCCAGAAGGGTGGGCCGGCCGTCAATCAGCAGGGTGAAGTTGCTGCTCCCTCGCAGATACACTTGGCCGTCCGGGTCTACGGTCACGGAGGGTACGGTTTCCAGCACCTCTAAGGCTGTGGCCGAGGAGGTGGTGGCTTGGCGGCCCACATGTACCACCCTTTTGTCAATCTTGAAGGTGACCGGGGGTGCAGAGGCCTGGACCTCCACGGGCTCTGTGGTGAGCACCGAGGGCTTGAGCAGCACTGTGCCCAGGTTCAGGTGGGGATGGTCCTTTGTGAGGGATACAGGGCCCAGGGTTTGCTTGCGGTACCCCAGGAAATCCACGCTTACCAGGTACTGGCCCGGGCGTACTGGAGAGAGCACGAAGAGGCCGCGGGCATCCGTGGCGGCTCCGGTCACCTGGCTGGTGTCGGGCAGGCGATACAGGATCACGCTGGCGTATTCCAGCGGTTGTTGGGTTTCGGCGTCCAGAACCCGGCCAGTAATGCGGCCGGAGAAGGGTTGGGCCATCAGTCCGCTGGCCAGAGTCAGCAGCAGGCCGAGGGATCTCCACATGGAGCACCTCCTGAGCCAGAGCAGCAAAAGGCCCCGCAAGATTGCGGGGCCTAAGGGGTTCGGATTCATCCGGGTCACGCTACGGGGCGGGGGTTTCGGAGCCTTCGGTGGCCTGTTTCCCTTGACGGATCTCCTCTGGAGGGATGAGCTGCAGGAGGGCCATTTGGGCTCCGTCGCCCCGCCGACGTCCCAGGCGGTAAATGCGGGTGAACCCGCTGGGCACGTCTTTGTAGCGGGGAGCCACCTCTTCAAACAGGTAGTTGGTGACCTTCCGATCCACCAGGAACTGGCGGGCCAGGCGACGGGCATGCAAGTCGCCCCGGCGGCCCAGGGTGATCATCCGCTCGGCCCACCGCCGGGTTTCCTTGGCCTTGGCCAGGGTGGTTTGGATCTTGCCGTGGACCAGGAGGGAGATCACCTGGTTCCGCAGCAAAGCCCGCCGATGCTCGGCGTCGCGCCCCAGTTTCTTAACCCTCTTCCTGTGCCTCATCTTCCATCTCCTTGAGGTACTTGCTTACGTCCATACCCAGTTCCAGGCCCAGGTGCCGGAGTTTCTCCTGCACTTCCTCCAGCGATTTCTCGCCGAAGTTCTTGATCTTGAGGAGTTCGTCGGGGGTTTTGCTCACGAGATCCGCAATGGTTTGGATCCCTTGTTCCTTGAGGAAACTGGCGGTGCGGACCTTGAGTTCCAGCACATCCAGGTCCTTCAGGAGCATGGCCTTCATCCGCTCGCGTTCTCCGTAGTCCTGTTCGGTTTCCGCCAAGGCCTGTTTGACCGGGCGGGTCACGCGTTCAAAGTGCTCCAGCAGGATCCGGGAGGCCTCTTGCAGAACGTCCCAGGGTTTCCGGGTGCCGTCGGTCCAGATCTCCAGGTTCAAGCGTTCGTAGTCGGTGCGTTCTTCCACGCGGATGTTCTCTACGGTGAAGTTCACCTTGACCACCGGCGAGAACACCCCGTCAATGAAGATATACCCCGTAGCGAAGCCGTCCCGGGGGATTTCATCAATGGGTTGGTACCCCCAGCCTCGGGCCACCACGATCTCGGCGTAGAGCCGGGCGTCGTCTTTGGTGAGGGTGGCGATGTGTTGATCCGGGTTGACCACCTCCACCTCACCCGGTGTTTCAATGTCGCCGGCCTTGACCTCGCCGGTGCCCTCCTTGCGGAGGTATGCGGTTACCCGGTCCACGTCGGGTACATCAAACCGGAACCGAACCTTTTTCAGGTTCAGCACGATGTCGGGCACGTCTTCCAGAACACCGGGGATGGAGGTGAACTCGTGGGGCACCCCTTCAATGCGGAGAGCGATGGCCGCGGCGCCTTGGATGGACGACAGCAGCACCCGCCGCAGGGCGTTGCCGATGGTGATGCCGTAGCCGCGTTCCAGGGGCATCAGGGCGTAGCGGCCGTAGGTGGGGGTTTCCTCTTCAATTTGGATGCCCCGGGGAATCTCAAATCTGCGCATGGATCTTCACCTCGTTACTTGGAGTACAGCTCCACGATCAGCCGTTCCTTGATGGGGTGGGTGATGTCGTCGCGGGTGGGCATCCGCAGGACCGTGCCTTCGGGCTTGGACTTGTCCAGGCTGAGCCAAGAGACCACGTTTTGGGGATCCTTGGCCTCCAGGGCAGCCTGAACGAAGGGGTTTTTGAGCATCTTCTCGTCCAAGGTGATTCGGTCGCCCACGTTCACGAGGTACGAGGGAATGTCCACCTTGCGGCCGTTGACCCGCACATGGCCGTGGCTCACGAACTGCCGGGCCTGGGAACGGCTGCTGGCGAACCCCAGGCGATACACCACGTTGTCCAGTCGGCGTTCCAGAAGCACCAAGAGGTTCTCACCGGTATTGCCGCCCATGGTGCGGGCCTTTTCAAAGAACCGGCGGAACTGGCCCTCCAGCACGCCGTAGATCCGTTTCACCTTTTGCTTCTCGCGGAGCTGCAGGCCGTAAATGGACATCTTCCGCCGGGACCGGGAAGGGCCGTGCATCCCAGGCGGATACCGGCGCCGCTCAAAGGGGCATTTTTCGGTGAAGCACTTATCGCCCTTAAGAAACAGTTTTTCGCCCTCTCGGCGACAAAGACGACACTTCGGACCCGTGTATCGTGCCATGGTTCGCTATACCCTCCGTCGTTTCGGCGGCCGACAGCCGTTGTGGGGGATCGGGGTCACATCCTTGATCGCGACCACTTGGAGGCCAGCAGCCTGGATGGCGCGGATGGCCGCCTCTCGGCCAGGCCCTGGGCCTTTTACCTGCACTTCCACCTGTTGCATGCCCAGTTCGCGGGCCTCCCTGGCGGCCTTTTCCGCAGCGCGCGACGCCGCAAAGGGCGTACCCTTCCGGGTACCGGTGAACCCTACGGTTCCTGAAGAAGCCCAGGTGATCGTGTTGCCGTGAACGTCTGTAATGGTCACAATGGTGTTGTTGAAGGTGGACTTGATATGGGCGATGCCGAAGCTGTCCACCTTTTTGGTGCGTTTCTTCTTCTTGGTGAGCCGTTTCCGTGCCATGGCTTACTTCCGCTTTTTCTTGAAGATGTTGCCCCGGGGCCCCTTACGGGTACGGGCGTTGTGCCGGGTCCGCTGACCCCGTACGGGCAACCCGGCCTGGTGCCGCAGGCCCCGATAACAGCCGATGTCAATCAACCGCTTGATGTTCCGCTGAACCTCTGCACGAAGTGCCCCCTCAACCTTGTACTTTTCGGTTTCCGCCCGCAGCTTCGTCACCTCGTCCGGCGTCAAATCCTTTACCCGTTTCTGAGGGTCAATGCCGGTGGCTTCCAGGATCTTCCGCGCGGTGGACCGACCGATGCCGTAAATATAGGTCAAACTCACCCACACCGGTTTATTCCGCGGAATATCCACACCTGCTATGCGTGCCATACCTTAACCCTGCCTTTGTTTGTGCTTTGGGTTTTCACAGATCACCATCACAACGCCGCGGCGCTTGATGATCTTGCACTTGTTGCAAATTTTTTTCACTGAAGACCGTACTTTCATGGCAACCTCCGGGAAAAGGGCCGAAAATTGTACGCTTTCCCCCTACCCCTGTCAATGAAGGCACCCGCGCAGGGGACCCCTATTGTCGCCGATCCCTGCAGGATTTTCAAGTCGTGGGGATCCCTTGCCCCTCCCTCAGCTGTTGCCAGGTTCTCAAGAGCAGGGTGTTGGTGTTCCCCTGAACCTGCAGGGGAAGCCCGGCCAGCACCACACACCAGGCGTCCGGTGCCAGGCCCGGCATGCACTGGGCGATTCTTCCAATCGCTCCCTGCACCAACCGGGCCAGGGAGGGCTCCTCACCGATCACGGGTTCCACTCCGAAGGCGATGTGGATCTGCCGGGCCACCTGGGGATTGGGGGTGACGGCAAAAATCGGAATCCTGGGGCGACGACTGCTCAGCCGGAGGGCCGTGGTGCCCGATGCTGTGGGGGCGATGAGGCAACGGGCCTGTACCCGATGGGCCAGGTCCACGGCCGCATCCACCAAGGCCTCAACGGGATCCTCCGGGCTTCGCAGGGATGGCCCGAACCGCAAATGGGCCTCTGCGGTTTGCAGGATCCGACGTGCCCATTCCACGGTTTCCACCGGGTATCGGCCCACTGCCGTTTCGTCCGACAGCAGGATGCCATCGGCCCCTTGCAGCAGGGCCAGGGTGACGTCCGTGACCTCGGCCCGGGTGGGCCGGGGGTAGTCCACCATGGATGCCATGGTTTGGGTGGCCACGTGGACCGGCCGGTGGTGCCGGCGAGAGGTCTGGATGATCCGACGTTGCAGATGGGGCAGCTCCGTAAGGTCCACCGCCAACCCCAGG
Organism: uncultured bacterium; assembly: GCA_964406105.1. GTDB lineage: Bacteria > Hydrothermota > Hydrothermia > WGAB01 > WGAB01 > WGAB01. Next base: position 12,911 of record CAYOQK010000040.1, read on the forward strand.
TCGCCCCGAGCCACGATCACCGCGTCGGCCAGTGCCACCAGGGATTCCAGGTGATCCAGGGCCTCCCGCCGTTCAATCTTGACCATCAAACGGGTGGAATGGCCCTGCAGGAGGCGGCGGGCTTCCTCCAGATCGCGGGGATGCTGCACATAGGAAAGGGCGACATAGTCAACCCCCGCCTGCAGGCCCATCTGCAAAAGACGGCGATCCTCGGGCCCCAAGGAGGGCAGGTACGGCCCTGAGGGTAGGGTAACCCCTTTGCCGCTGCGGAGGATGCCACCCCGCAGAACCCGGGTGTGCACCGGGGGCCCGGGGCTCAGCACCTCCAGTTCAATCTCGCCGTCTCCCAGAACGATGCGATCGCCGGGCTTCAGATGCTGCCAAAAGCCGGGCAGGCGCACACTCGCCCCCTGCGCGTTCCCCCTTCGTTCTTCGTCGTACAGCCAGAACTCCTGGCCCCGTTGGAGGTGAACCCGGTGGCCCTCCACCGGGCCCAGGCGGATCTTCGGGCCTGGCAGGTCCTGGATGGCGGCTAAGGGTATCTGGAGCTCTTGCTCCACGGCCCGGAGCCGTTGGAGTGTTTCCCAGTGTTGTTCAGGGGTTCCGTGGCTGAAGTTCAAACGGAACCCTCGGGCTCCTGCCTGCACCAAGGCTCGGATCACCGAGGTTTCCGCCGATGCTGGCCCCAGGGTTACCAGGATGCGTCCCTGGATCTCGGGCAGAGGGGTGGAATCCATTATCCCAGAGGTTCCAACTCAGCCAAGAAGTGCCGGAGGTACGGGGGTTCGTATACGATGCGAAACCCGCGCAGCTGGTGCCGCTGATCCCGGAGGCGTTCAAAGGTGTGGAGCACGTGGTCCAAGTGACGTTGAGTGTACACCCTGCGGGGGATGGCCATGCGCACGAGTTCCCGTTCCACGGGTTTTTCTTTGCCGAACATCAGCGAGCCCAGTTCCACGGCCCGGACCGCGCCCTCCCGATACAGGGCCACCACCAGGGCCTGGCCCGGAAACTGCTCCTTGGGGATCTGGGGAATCCACTCGTGGGCGTCTACGTACACTGCGTGCCCTCCGGGTGGCCAGTACACCGGTACGCCTTGATCCCGCAGGCCAGAAGCCAGGTAGGCCACCTGGCCGATGCGGTAAGCGAGATAGGGTTCCTCCAGGGATTCCCGAAGTCCCACGGCAATGGCCTCCAGATCGCGGCCGCTGAGGCCCCCATAGGTGAGGAAGCCTTCCCAGAGCACCAGATACTGGCTGAACTCGCGGTACAGGTCCTCGCGGTCTGTGGCGATGAACCCGCCCACGTTGGCCAGCCCGTCCTTTTTGGTGCTCATGGTGACCACATCGGCAACCGAGAGGCTTTCGCGAACGATCTCCGCAATGGAGCGGTGCTCCTGGCCGGGCTCCCGGTGTTTGATGAAATAGGCGTTTTCGGAAGCGCGGCATGCATCAATGTGGAACACCACACCGTGGGCTTTCACGATCTCGGCGGCCCGCCGCAGGTTCTCCAGGGAAACGGGTTGGCCCCCGCGGGTGTTGTTCGTAATGGTCATGGTGAACAGGGCCACCCGGCGGCCCTTTCGTTGGAGGTCCTTCAGGGTGGTTTCCAGGGCTTCCAGGTCCACGTTGCCCTTGAAGGGGGCGTCGCTGCTGAAATCATGGGATTCAGGAGCCGGCAACTCTATGGCCTGGGCACCTCGGAACAGAAAGTTGGCCAGTGTGGTGTCAAAGAAGGTGTTGGAAAGCACCACGTCCTGGGGCTGGATCAGCGATTGAGCCAGGATCTTCTCCGCTGCACGGCCCTGGTGCACCGGCAGCACGTATTGTTTTCCCGTGTACTCCTGGACAGCGGTTTGGAACCGTTCAAAGCTGCGGGCCCCGGCGTAGGCCTCATCCCCCAGGAACAGTGCTGCCCACTGGTCCTGGCTCATGGCTCCGGTGCCAGAGTCCGTAAGGAGGTCCACCAGGATGCTCCACGAGGGTAAGCGGAACACGTTATACCCCGCCGTTTTGAGCAGGGTTTCCCGCTCCTGGCGGGTGGTCACCCGTACCGGTTCGGTCATTTTGATCCGAAAGGGCTCCAGGGGATAGGGTTCCATGGTGTTTTCCCCCTATGGGTTAAGGGCTCGGCGGTACAGGTCTTCGTAACGTTGGGCCGACCGAGCCCAGGAGAAGTCCAGTTTCATGCCTCGGCGAATGGCCTGGAGCATGGCGGACCGTTGGTCAAAGAAGGCTCGGGCCCGCTTCAGGGTATTGAGGAAGGCTTGGGCTTCGTAGGGTTCAAACACAAAGCCATAGCCCTCGGGGTGTTGCACGTCCACCACGGTGTCCTTCAGGCCGCCTGTGGCCCGCACGATGGGGAGGGTGCCGTATCGCAGAGCGATCATTTGGCCCAGACCGCAGGGTTCAAACCGGGAGGGCATCAGGAAGAAGTCCGAGGCCGCATAGATGCGCCGGGCCAAGGTGGCGTCAAAGGCCAGGGTTACAGACACCCGGTCCGGATGTTGCTGGGCGATACGGGAGAGCATCTCGTGGTACACCTGGTCACCGGTACCCAGGATGACGAACTGGAACCCCAAAAGCGGGGCCTGCTCCAAGGCCGCGGCCACCAGATCAATCCCCTTTTGCTCGGCCAAACGGGAGACCATCCCGGCCAGGGGAAGCCCCAGGTCGGGCAGCCCCACCTGTTGGAGCAGACCTCGGCGGTTCTGCGCTTTGCCGCTCCGTACATTGCGGGCAGTGTACTGGGCAAAGAGGGCTTCATCGGTGGCGGGGTTCCACACCTCGTAGTCCAAACCGTTCAGGATGCCCACGATCTTGTCCGAGAGTTTCCGGAGGATCCCCTCCAGGCCGTGGCCGTACTCGGGGGTTTGGATCTCCTGGGCATAGGTGGGGCTCACCGTGGTGATGAAGTCTGAGAACACGATGCCGCCCTTTAAGGTGTTGAACTGGCCGTAGTACTCTGTGGCCTCCATGTGAAAGATGTGGAAACTGAGGCCGATGCGGGGGAGCACCTCAGGAGGAAACAGCCCCTGGTAAGCCAGGTTATGGATGGTGAGGATCCTGCGGGTGTTCTGAAAGTAGGGGTCAGGTTTGTCGGCCAGGCGGATGGGCAGGAAGGAGGTTTGCCAGTCGTTGAGGTGGAACACGTCGGGCCGGATCCCCAGGTGCTTGACGAGTTCCAGGGCTGCATAGGAGAAGAAGGCGAAGCGCTCTGCGTTGTCAGGGTAGTCGCCCTGGGGGGTGCCGTAGAGTTGTTCGCGATCAAAGAACTCGGGGTTGCCGATGAAGTACACGGGCACACCGCGGTTCTCTCCCTTCAGTACGTAGGCGGTGTGTCGTTGGCCTCCCAGCCACACATCAAAGCGGAGGCCGGTATCTTGGAGGCCGAAGCGTTCAGCCGGTGTAAACCGAGGGTAATGGGGCATCACCACGTGGATATCTACCCCGCGTTGTCGCAGGGCAATGGGCAGAGCGCCGGCCACGTCGGCCAGCCCGCCGGTTTTGGCATAGGGCACCACCTCCGTGGCCAGGTAAAACACGGTGATCTTCGGGTTCATGCCTTTGCCTCCATCCAGTCAAAGGGTTGAAGATCGGGGAAGATCCGATCCCGGTGTTCCAGGGTTTCCAGGAAGCGGAAGTCTGCATCGGTAAGGGGGACAGCGGCCTGCAGATTCCGGGCCATGCGGATCAGGCGTTCCAAGTCTTCTGCATGCCGGGTTACGCGTTGTTCTGCGTAATCCCGGGCGCTCCAAGTGGTGATCAGGAACTGCCAATCCGAGGATTCCAAGAGCAGGAGTTCCCGGCCCATTTGTCGGGCCAGTCGCTGACCCACCTCGGAGGTCTGCAGGCCAGGCAGTACTTCAAAAAAGGCGTCCTCCAGGCGGTGGATATGGCGCCAGGTCCACTCGGTCCATTCGTTGTACCAAACCCAGTGGAATCCGCCTTCGCCCCAGGATCCCTCGGGCAGGTGTACCACCTCTTGGGGTTCCAAGGCCTGGAGCGCTTGGGACAGTGTGGTGGGGTGCACGTCGGTTTCCGTTTGGGCCAGGGTTCGCAGCACCCCCTCCAGCCAACGGGGCCCTTCAAACCACCAGTGGCCAAAGAGTTCGGTATCAAAGGGGCTGACCACTACGCCGTGGGGGCGGGTCCGCAAGAGTTCACGGACCACACCAACGAAGTGCTGGATATGGCGTTGGAGCACCGGCTCCACGGCTTCAGGGTCGTACTCCTGTTTGTCGGCCAGGTCGGCCCGGGTGCTGGTCACCCGCCAGTAGCGATGGCCTGAGGGAAAGTGTTTTTTGTGGAACTCCAAGTAGGCAGGGTCTCCCGGGTATCCGATGTCGCGCGACCACACCTGCAGGGCGGTTTTGGGATCTCGTGTGAAGAAGGCCACTGCCCCAGCCGACCCTTCGGAGTAGGCAAAATAGGGGCGATAGGGGTCTCGCTCCTGGGTTTTCAGGTCTCGCTCCTGTTGGAACCGTTCCCACAGTTGGCGAAGTCCGGGGAAGAGTGAGAGGTAGGTGCCGATGGCGCGTCCCCCTTTGAGCAAATGATGGTCCACGAGGAAAAAGCGCAGGCCAGCGCGGTGGTAAAAGTGTTCCAGGCCCCGGCGATCCTCTTCCCGACCGTCGGTGGGGCGACGCCAGCGATAGCCGGGTCGGTATGCCAGTTCTGGAGGCCACAGCCCTTGGGGATCGCGGCCGAAGTGTCGGCGGTATGCCCGGGTGCCTTCCAGGATCTGGCCCCACACGGACTCCTCGCGTCCCAGCAAGGGAAGATAACCGTGGGTGGCGGCGGAGGTGAGGATTTCTATAACCCCCTGTTCCTGGAGTCGCGCGAAGGCGCCCGGCAGATCTCCTTCAATCTCTTCAAAGGTTCGGGCCACTTGCCAGTAAAAGGTCTGCCAAAGGCGGGCCACCCGGGCCCGCTGGTCTTCGCCCAGTCGTTGGAAGGTTTGCTCGTCTTCGGCAGCCGAGGCTTGCTTGTCCTCCAGGTACTGGCGAAACCCCTGCTGGAATTCGGGCATCCGGAGTTGCTCCACCAGGATGGGGGTGAGCCCGAGGGTAACCAGGTGTCGGTGCCCTTCCTCTCCCAGCTTTCGGAACACCCGGTACAGGGGCACGTAGCACTCCGCGGCGGCTTCGTAGAGCCACTCGGCCCCGTGGGGCCAAGTACCGTGGTGGATCACATAGGGGAGATGGCTGTGGAGCACGAAGGCCAGGGCCTTCACAGGCCGCCTCCCTTTTGGAACTGTTTCAGGAGGTTCCGGGCCAGGATGATCTCCATGATCTCCGAGGTCCCTGCCCCGATTTCCAGGAGTTTGGCATCCCGGAGGAGCCGTTCCACCGGGTACTCTCGGGTGTAGCCATAGCCGCCCAGCACCTGGATCGCCTCCAGCCCGGCCTCCACGGCCAGTTGCGAGGCCAGGAGTTTCACCGTGGCGGATTCAAAGCGCAGGTCGGCCTCCGGGGTGTACTGGGCAGCCACCTGGTACAGATAGGTGCGGACTACGTCCAGTTGCGAGGATAGCCGGGCGATCTTGTGTTGGATCAGTTCAAACTCTGCCAGGGTTTGGCCAAACTGCTTGCGTACGGTGGCGTGTTGAAGGATCCATTCCAGGCACTGCAGGGCGATGCCGGTACCTTGGGCCGCAATGGTGAGCCGTTCCAGCTGGAAGCTCTTCATCAGTTGCAGGAACCCTTTGCCCCAGGTACCCAGCAGGTTCTCCTCGGGTACTCTCACGTGGTCCAGGAATACCAGGCCCGTGGGTGATCCCCGCATGCCCATTTTTTCAAAGGACTTGGTGACCCTTACACCGTCCCAGGAGGTTTCCACGATGAAGGCAGACATGAAGTCCCGGGTGCGGTGGGGATCATCGGTGCGGGCGTACACCACGATCACGTCGGCCACAGCGGCGTTGGTGATGAAGATCTTGGAGCCGTTGAGGATAAAGGTGTTGCCCTCCCTTTGGGCCGTGGTTTGAATCCCATAGACGTCCGAGCCGGCATCGGGTTCCGTGATGGCCATTCCGCCGATCCACTCTCCCCGGGCCAAGCGGGGAAGGTACCGTTGTTTCTGCTCTTCGTTGCCCCAAAGGGCGATGTTGTGGCCACCCAATACGGCGTGGGCCAGGAGGGATAGGGCCAGGGCTGGGCTATACCTGGAGAGTTCCTCCAGTACCACCACTGCGGCCACCACGTCTTCCCCCAGGCCTTCGTATTCCTCTGGAATCACGATGCCTGTGAGGCCCAAGGCGGCGAGTTCTTGGAAGAGTTCCTGGGGGAAGGTATCCCGGCGGTCAATCTCGTCGGCCACGGGTTCCACCCGCTGCCGAGCGAATCGTCGGACCGTTTCCCTGAGGAGACGGTGTTCTTCGTTTTCCAGAAAGGTGAGGTTTCGTGCGAACATACGCCCTCCGTTTGCGGCAATTTTACAGTCTGGATCTTCCCTTCCCTGGCCTGGAGCAGGGGAACCCGAGGGGCCAAAGGGGCACCTGAGGAACAGGATGGATCCCTGGCACGATGGGCGTTACCGGTCCACCTCGCCCAGTACGGGGTCTAAGCTGCCGATGATGGCCACAGCATCAGCGATGAGATGGCCCGGTAGGATGTGCTCCAGGATTTGGATGTTCATAAAGGCTGCAGGCCGAATGCGTACCCGCCACGGCTTTCCGGTGCCGTCCGAAACCAGGTAGAAGCCCAGTTCTCCCTTGGGCCCTTCCACCGAAGCGTACACCTCGCCGGCGGGGGGCAGCACCCCTTCGGTGAAGTGCTTGAAGTGGTGGATCATCTCCTCAATGGAGGCGTACACCCGGCTTTTTGGAGGTGGTACCACTTTGAAGTCGTTGATCAGCACGTCGCCGCCAGGGAGTTGATCCAGACACTGGCGGATGATGGAAACCGATTGGCGCATTTCTTCCATACGCACCAGGTAGCGGTCGTACACGTCCCCATGGGTGCCGGTGGGCACGTCAAAGTTGAGGCGGTCGTACACACAATAGGGTTCGTATTTCCGCACGTCGTAGGCGATGCCCGAGCCTCGGAGCACAGGCCCTGTGGCTCCCAGGTCCAGGGCCTTTTCCTTGGGGATCACGCCGATGCCCTTGGTACGGTTCAGCCAGATGGGGTTTTTGGTGAGCAGGTTTTCCAAATCCTTGAGGGTTTTGGGAAACTGTTGGATGAACTGGCGGAGCCGATCCTCAAAGCCCTCAGGAAGATCTGCCATCAGGCCCCCGATGCGTAGGAAGGCGTTGTTCATGCGTTGGCCGGTGAGCTCTTCCAGGAGATCGTAGATCTTTTCCCGTTCGCGGAAGGCATACAGAAACACGGTTACGGCTCCGATATCGGTGGCATGGGAACCCAGCCACACCAGGTGGCTTTCAATACGGGAGAGCTCGGCCAGGATCACGCGGAGGTATTTGGCGCGTTCCGGGATCTCCTGGGTGATGCCCAGGAGTTTCTCCACGGCCAACACGTAGGCCAGGTTGTTGGAGAGGGGGGCGAGGTAGTCCAGCCGATCGGTGTAGGGGATGATTTTGAAGTACTGGAGGTTTTCTGCGATCTTTTCGGTGCCGCGGTGCAGGTAGCCGATCACGCTTCGGGCCTGGACGATGGTCTCGTGGTCCAGGGTGAGCACCACCCGGAACACCCCATGGGTGGAGGGGTGTTGAGGGCCCATGTTGAGCTCCACGGTTTCGGTGGGCAGGCCCACGTCTTCACGAAACTCCATGATGATTCACCTTTCCAGTTTCAACAGCGGCAGGCACATCTCTTCCAGGGATACGCCGCCGTGGTAGATGCCGCCGCGATAGGTTTTCTCAAAGCGGCGCACGTCCGAAGGATACACCAGGTAATGGTACACGGTGGCCAGGAGTAGCCGAGAGCCCCGGTTGGTGGGGAGCCCGTACTCGGGCAGGTGGGTCCAGAGGATCCCGCCCCGGTCGGAGATCCGTACGGAATCGCCAAACTTAAATCGCAGGCCTGGCGTGAGTTCGCCGCCGCCATAGACCACCAGGGCGTCGCGTCCCTCCACCCACCCGTGGTCCGTGGTTAAGAAAACGGTGTAGTCCAAGTCCAGGAGCCGTTCCACCTTTTGCAGGAACCGGGCCTCTTGGATCACGTACTCAGCCCACCGCATAAAGGCCCCTTCGTCGGGTGTGAGGTCCTTAAGGGAGGGGACCTCCAGGCGGAGATGGCTCAACAGGTCAATGAAGTTCACCGAGAACACCTCAAAGGGAACCTGGCCCACGGGCACCTCTTGGAAGGCACCCAGATCGTTGATCTTGTGGACCACGTGTTTGAGGGAGCCCAGGCCATGCTCGTGCAGGAACTCTTCCAGGAGTTCCCGTTCGTGGCGGTTGTCCAGGGTCCAGCCTGGATGGCGACGTTCAATGTCGTAGGGCAGGAGGCCTGCATACAGGGCGTTGCGGGCGAAGGGGGTGGCAGTGGGCAGGATGGCCATGTAGAGGTGCTGTTCCACCCGGGCCGGGCTGGGGAGCCGGTGGCTCAAGGCCACGAACTGGTCCAGCCGAAAGTTGTCAAAGATGAAAAGAGCGGTTTTCCGCTCACGGAGCACGGGCAACACCCGTTTTTTAAGGATGGTGTGAGACCAATCCAGGGTGGAATCATGGAGCACGTTCACATAGTTGCGTTCTACCCACCGGGCGAACTCCTGATTCTCGGCACGCATCTCGTCGGCCCAGGTTTCCAGGCCCTCTTGGTACCGAAGTTCGGCGAGCAGTCGGGCCCGTTGGAGCCAGCCGTGGTAATCCATGGGCAGGCGATTGAGTTCGGCGTAGGCTTGGGCCATTTTTCGGCCTTTGAGCCGGCTTTTGATCTTCTCCGCCTCCAGGCGTTTGATCAGCGCCAGCACTTGGCTGGGCTGCACGGGCTTAACGATGTAATCAAAGACGTCTTCGGCCACGGACTCCTCAATCACTTCGCGGTCGGTGACCATGGTCACCAGGGCCACGGGCACATGGGGGGCCAGTTTCCGAACCTCCCTCAGGGTGGTGAGCCCGTCCATGCCGGGCATCCGATAGTCCAGGATAACCAGATCAAAGGAGGTGACCTTGAGGGCTTCCAGGGCGTCCTCAGGGCGGTCAAAGGTCACCACCTCTATGCCTTCTCGTTCCAGAAACAGGATGTGGGGGCGAAGCCCCTCAATTTCGTCGTCCACCCACAGGATCCGCATGGCAAGGGGATTATAGGGGAAAGGCAAGGGCATTTCTACGGAACACTTGGCCCCCAAGCCCTGGCGTTTCTCCGTGGGCCCTTGTGAAGGGGCTCCGAGTTGGCTCAGAAACCCACAAGGGTTATCGCACCACCATCACAGGGGTTTGGGAAACCCGTTGTCCATTGAGAAGAAGCCGCAGCAGATACACCCCGGTCGGGAGATTCGGGTTCTCCCACGGAAGGCAATGATACCCAGGGGAAAGAGGCCCCACCTCCACAGCGGAGACACGTCGGCCGGCAGAGGAGTAAATTTCCACCGTTCCCACCCCGAAATACGGGGAGCGGATCTCCAAAACCGCCTGATGGGAACAGGGGTTGGGGATTACCCGGAACCACACCTTCTCAGCAGCTCCGGGGCTTCCATCGGTCACCGAAGAGGGGAGCAGGAAGGGCACTTCAATCCAGGACACCAGTGGCCATCCGAGGCTTAGCGTGTGGAGGCCGCTCTCCCAGTAGGGGATGGACCAAAGAAAGGTATCCTGGGCCGTGAAGTTCACCGCCACCCAATCCAGCCGGAGTCGGTATCCCGGTGGAATGATCCACCCCACGCTGTTAAAGGAGCCCTCCAAAAGATGCCACTGGGAAGGATCGGGGTTTTCTCGCACCCCCAAACTCACTTGGCTGAGGAAGATCAAAGGATCACCCCCAGGGGCTTCTGCAAAGAGTTGCAGGTTGATCTGCATTCTGGAGGCAGTAGAGCGCGCAAAGATCCGCGCCCGTGGTGCACCCAGAAGGATGAGGGTGTCTGGCAGGGGAGGGGTTCGCCAGGTTTGACGACTCAAGAGAAAGGCCGCAGGCACGTGCAGGAAGTTGTCCTCCACGGCATCTTCCCAGGTGTAGGAGGGATCCAAGAGATGGTGTACCAGATGGGCTGTGGTATCTTCAGGGCCAGGAGGAGTGGGGCTGAGACTCCCATCGGAGTGGAGATGATACCGGACCCAGCTGAGACCAGGTGGCGGCCAGGTGGCGAACCCCAGGTGGCGCCAATCCGGACCCAGGGCAACGATGACCGAGGGCAAGGTGTCCAGTGCTGCGGTTTCTCCCTTCAGGAGAGCGTTGAAGAAGAGCCTTTTGAGCTGCTCTCGGAAGAGGGATTCGGCCAGGGAGGCTTCGGAGCCATGGCCCCCGGTGCCGAGGTACAGGAGGGAGCGGTGAGGCGCGGCTTGAAAGGCCCCCGGAAGCCGATTGGTCCAGAAGGCATGATCATGCCATGCTCCCATGATCAAGAAGTGGGCTGTGGCTTGGGCCACTTGGGAGGAGTCAAAGTCCCGGCCTCGGGATGCGAGGGCTCGCACCGAGTCGTAGTCGTCGGCCAGGAGGAACCTACGCATGGGATAGGCCAGCGTGTCTATCCGCACCGTGGGGGTGGGCTCCAACCCGACGGTAACGGGATAAAGGTAAACGCCGTTGCGGGCCACGGTTTCGGATACCATGGGTGTGCTGTTCTCTGGAGCCACAGCCCGCACTCCGGGAAGCCGATCCACCGCGGAGAACCAGGCGTGGAACCCTCCTTGGGATGCACCGGAAACCCCGATGAGCGTGTCGTTCACCTCAGGGAGTCCTCGGAGAAAGCGAACCACGCTGTCCAGATCCTGCCGCTCCCGGAAGGAGAACAGGGTGGTGAGACCTTCGGAGTTTCCTTGGCCCCGAACGGAATAGGCCAGGGTGACGTATCCCCATCGGGCGTATCGCTCGGCCTTTGGCTCCATCCGTCGTTTTGATCCCCCCAAACCATGGATGAACACCAGGGCAGGGAAACCTCCTGGGGGTGGTGCGTCCACCGGACGGAACAGGGTGACTTCCAATCGCACTCCATCGTCCATGGTCAACCAGAAGGTGTCCTTCAGGGGCCGGGTGATGTCTCCATAGAGGTAGGAGTAGAGGTTGGGGCGCTCGTCGTACTCCGTTTTCCAGATCTCCACCGCCTCTCGGAGCCCCACGAACACGATTCGCCCGGCACTCACGTAATCTGCCAAACTCAGGAGCTGTTGACGAAAGGATTGGACAAAGGCGGTATCCAGAAGTTGGTTTTGCCCCACAAAGAGGGTGTGGGTGTAGATGCGGCCTGGAACCAGTTCCCCGTTTTCCTGCTTGGCCAACAGATCCCACAGGCCATCCCATTGACGGTTGTATCCTCCCACCTCCGGAAGGGGAGCCTCGGGATCGTGGGACAAGTAGTTCTCGTTGTCCTGGGGTCTCCAGATGCCGGATACGTAAAGGGAGTCCTCGTTCAGGTGGCCAGGGGTAGAACCACCCCACAGGATCTCGGCTTTCCAGGCGTACGGGTAGTGCCATCCGTAAAGGGTGTCGCGGAAGTACTCAATTTTGGATTCCGAAGGGGGACTGGCGATGTACCCTCCCACCGTATGGGATGGTGCGTACCCCAACAGCTGTTCCATCAGGTAGGCAACGTCGGCGTAGTTATAGATGGTTTCGTGGGCGTGGGGATCGACCTCAAAGCCCAGGTCTTCCACCAGGAATCTCAAGAAATTCTTGCCGTTGGTGTGCACTGTGCCGGTGTCATACATGACCGCAGCGAGCAGGAAGTTCCAATCCGACTGGAAGTTGTACTTGGCACCGACCTCATGGAGCATCTCGGCGAATCGCACCACAGCGTTCCTGTGTACCCAGAAGGTATCAGGATCGGCCGTGAAGTCGGGGAACTGGCCGGTAAGGGGCTCCTCGTTGTGGGACACAATGGAAACGTAGATGGGAGGATACTCCGGCGACCCCAAAAGCAATCCCAAGATCAGCCCTATGGCCATCCCGCTCATGGTGCTTAAAGGTTACGTTGTCCCCCTACTCTGGGGCAAGGGCCTGGAGACGACGAAAGCAATCCACTGTCGTCATTGCTGAGAGGATGGGCCTTTCCGTTTGACTTCGTTGGGGGGGCTCCCTAAACTTAACCGTTCATGGACCTCCAAACGTATTTGAAAGAGCAAAAGGCACGGGTGGATGCGGCGTTAGACCGATTTCTGCCTCCGGAACAGGAGGAACCCCGTGTGTTGCACCAGGCCATGCGGTATACCCTGTTTGCGGGTGGTAAGCGATTGCGGCCGATCCTGGCACTGGCTGCCTTTGAGGCCGCCGGCGGCACCGACGACACCCGGGTTATGCCCTTGGCTTGCAGTTTGGAACTCATCCATACCTTTTCCCTGATCCACGACGACCTTCCTGCCATGGACGACGACGACTACCGGCGGGGAAAACCGGCAAGCCACAAGGTATTTGGAGAGGGGATGGCCATCCTGGCCGGGGATGCCTTGTTCGCTGCAGCCTTTGATGTGGCCTTGCAGGCTCCTCTGCCACCCGAAGTGTTGGTGCGAGCCCTGCGCGAGCTCACCTGGGCCTCGGGTCCAGAGGGCATGATAGGAGGGCAGGTGGAGGACCTGGAGGCCGAAGGCCAACCGCCAACAGCCGAGCGGGTGCTCCGAATCCATCGCAAAAAAACGGCCGCCTTGATTGCCTCTTCCTTGGCCCTGGGGGGCATCGCCGCCCAAGCCCCTGAGGTGGAAGTGCAGATACTCAAGGAGGCGGGCTTGGCCATGGGGCTGGCCTTCCAGATTGTGGACGATGTGCTGGATGAGGTGGCCTCTGAACAGGACCTGGGTAAGAAGTCTCACAAGGACCGAGCCCGGGGGAAGTGTACCTATCCCCGGGTGTTTGGTTTGGAACGGGCCCGCGAGGACGCCCGGGCCTATGCCCAACAGGCCAAGGAGATTCTGCAACGGGCCTTTGGCCCCAAGTCCCTCCGGCTTCAACAGATCGCCGATTTCATCGTGGAAAGAAGTTACTGATGCTGGTGCTCAAACAGATCTTCACCAACGCATACCTCTGGTTGCCCCTGCTCACCGGCATCGGTGTGCAGATGTGGAAGTTTGTGTACCATTGGTACCGGGAAGGCACCCCCAACTTTGAGTGGTTGGTCACCACAGGGGGGATGCCCAGTTCCCATTCGGCCTCGGTGATGGCGTTGTCCACCTTGGTGGGGCTCCGCCACGGCTTTGACTCGGCGCTTTTTGGGGTTACCCTGTACTTCAGCCTCATTGTGATGTACGATGCCGCCGGCCTTCGGCGCGCGGCGGGCAAACAGGCGGCGGTGATCAACCGGATGCTGCGGGAGTTTTCCCAGTTTCATCGGGTGGAGGATACTCGGCTGCGGGAACTCCTGGGACACAGCCCTACTGAGGTATTGGTGGGGGCAGTGCTCGGTGTGCTGGTGGCCGTCGTGTTCCATGGGGTGCGGACATGAAGGGCTTGGCGGATCTGGTTCTGTTGGCCTTGCCCATCCTGTGGGCGATTACCGTGCACGAGTTCGCCCATGCCTGGGCCGCTGACCGACTGGGCGATCCCACGGCTCGCCTCGCCGGCCGGCTCACCTTGAATCCATTGAGACACCTGGATCCCATCGGCACCCTGCTTTTCTTTATCGTGCGCATCGGTTGGGCCAAGCCCGTGCCCGTGAATCCTATGTACTTCCGCAATCCCCGCCGTGATATGGCCTTGGTGGCCGTCGCTGGTCCGGTGTCCAATGTGCTCTCGGCCTTTTTCTTCGGGTTTCTGGCCCGCACCCTGCCCCTGAGCGGCCCTTGGCACTTGCTGTTGGTGTACTTCGTGTACATCAACCTGGTGTTGGCCTTCTTTAACCTGATCCCCCTGTTCCCTTTGGACGGCTGGACCGTGCTGAAGTTCTTTTTGCCCCGAGAGCCCTGGATTTATACCTTGGAGCGGTCTGGCCCGGTGCTGCTCCTCCTGCTCTTGGTGATGCCTGCCTTTGTAGGGTTTCATCCCATTGGTCAGTTTTTGCAACCCCTGCTTCGCATTGGCTTAAAACTCACCCTGGGAGGAGCAATGTAATGGGCGTTCGCATTGTGGGCATTGGAGCCTATGTGCCAGAACGGGTCCTGACGAACCAGGACCTGGAACGTATGGTGGATACCTCCGACCAATGGATCGTGGAACGTACCGGCATTCGGGAACGCCGGATCGCCGCCGACCACGAAGCCACCTCCGATCTCTCGTACCACGCCAGCCTGCGCGCCCTGGAACACGCCGGCCTGAAGCCTGAAGACCTGGACATGATCATCGTGGGGACCGCCACACCCGACATGATGTTCCCAGCCACCGCTTGCCTCTTGCAAGCACGTTTGGGGATCCGCCATCGCCCCTGTTTTGATGTGGAGGCCGGCTGTCCGGGCTTCGTGTTCACCCTGGAAGTGGCCCGAGGGATGCTCAGCCTCAACGATGTGTACCGTAGGATTCTGGTGGTGGGCGCCGATACCCTGAGCCGCATTACCGACTGGTCCGACCGCAACACCTGCGTGCTCTTCGGCGACGGTGCCGGTGCAGTGGTGGTGGAAAAGGACGATTCGGACCGGGGAATTCTGGCCACCGTGCTGGGAGGCGACGGAACCCTGGGGGACCTTCTGTACCTGCCGGCCGGCGGATCCCGAAGGCCAGCCTCCCAAGAAACTGTGGCCCGCCGGGAGCACTACATCAAGATGGAAGGCCGTGAGGTGTTCCGGTATGCGGTGCTGGGCATGCAAGAGTCCTCACTGGCTGCTCTGGAAAAGGCAGGCCTTCGTCCAGAGGATGTGGACTGGCTGGTGCCCCATCAGGCGAATTGGCGCATCATTGATGCCACAGCCAAACGGTTGAACCTGCCCCCGGAAAAGGTGTACGTGAACATTGATCGCTACGGCAACACCTCAGCAGCCTCCATCCCCATTGCCCTTCACGAGATGGTCCAACGGGGCCTTCTAAAGGAGGGCCAGATCGTTCTACTGGTAGCCTTTGGGGCCGGGTTTACCTGGGGCGCCACGGTGATCCGGTGGTGACAATGCGGGTGTTTGTCGCAGGCTGCAGCGGCTTTGTGGGCACCGCTTTACGCCGCCGTGCAAAACGCCAGGGGATCACCCTGGGGTGTCTTTCCCGTCGTCCACGGCCAGCGGAACCTGGCATCCAGTGGTTCCAAGGCGACGCGGCCGATCCTCCACACACCTGGCACCCTCAGCCAGAGGGACACTGGGCTGCCGTGATCAACCTGGTGGGGATCCTGCGCGAGCGACCTCGTCAGGGCGTTACCTTTGCACGGAGCCACGTAGAGGTCACTCGGAACCTGGTCTCCTGGGCCCAAGAGGCCGGGATCACCCGGTTCCTGCACATGAGTGCCTTGGGTGTGGAGGCCGCAGAAACCCCGTACCAGAGAACGAAGCTCCAGGCCGAGGAAGTGGTGCAAAACAGCGGGCTCCGGTGGACCCTTTTTCGCCCCTCGGTGATCTTTGGACGAAGCCCCACGGGCAACGATGCCGTGCACCTCTTGATGCGGTATATGGCCTGGCTTCGGGTGATGCCCTACTTCGTGTCGTCGGCCCCTTACCAGTTGCAGCCGGTGTACGTGGGCGATGTGGTGGAGGGGTTCGTACGTGCCCTGGCCGACGAAGGGGCGGTCGGCCGGGTGTGGCGGATCGGAGGCCCCCGCGTGTACACCTACCGGGAGTTCTTGCGTACCTTGGCACACCATGTCCCTGGCCCGGTGTTTTTGGTACCGGTGCCGGAGGGCCTTATGCTGCGGGTGTCCACCCTTCTGCAGCATCTCCCCTTTTGGCCCATTACACCGGATCAGATCCGGATGCTGCGTGGCCGAAACGTGGCCCCTGAGGCCAAGGAGTACTTTGCGTGGCTGGGCCGAACCCCTGTGAGCCTGGAGGATTACCTTGACGGAAAAGTCCATGAGGAAAACGGCGGAGGATCTCCTTCGGCTTAAGCGAACCCTCCGCACCGGTTGGGATTACTACGGCTATGGGCCTCCTGAAACCGTGGCGGCCCACTCCTTTGGTGTGGCTGTGCTCACCTTGCTTTTGGGTCGGGAACTCCAGCGTCAAGGCAAGCCCGTGAACCTGGAACGAGCGTTGGTGATGGCGTTGATCCACGAGGCCGGGGAGGCCCGCATCGGGGATCTTCACTTGGAGGCTCGGCGTTGGATTGGGCCTGCCGTAGATCAAGGGGAGCGCGCAGCCGCCCAAGAGGTGCTGAAAGATCCGGAGTTGGTAGACCTCTACCGGGAATTTGAGGCTGGAGAGTCCCTGGAGGCCCGATTGGTGCGTGCCGCCGACAAATTGGAACTCCTGGTGGAAGCCCGCGAACGCGCCCGTCACCCCCGCGAGGTGGTCCGCACCATCTTTTTCACCCCCGACACCCGGAGAGCCCTGGCCGAGTTTCCGGAGCTTCAGGCATGGCTCCAGGAGTTGGAACGCGACCTGGAGGCTGAGCCGTGAGGGAGGTGGCTCCTTCGCTGATGGCTGCGGATTTTGCCTGCTTGGAGCGGGCTGTGCGTCGGCTGGAACAGGCAGGGGCGGATCGGTTCCACATGGACGTGATGGACGGCCACTTCGTGCCCAATTTGACCTTTGGGCCGTTGGTGGTGGAAGCCGTGCATCGCATCACTGCGTTGCCCTTGGAGAGTCATCTGATGATCACCAACCCCGGCGACTTTCTGGAACCCTTCGCCCAGGCGGGCACCCACACTTTGATTTTCCACATTGAGGTGGCCCCCGATCCTCGCCCTCTTCTCCGGGAGATTCGCCGTTTGGGCATGGCACCCGGGTTGGCCCTGAACCCTGTTACGCCCCTGGAGGCCATTGTCCCCTACCTGGATCAAGTGGCCGAGGTGTTGGTGATGACCGTGAATCCAGGGTTCTACGGCCAGGCCTTCATGCCCGAGGTGTTGCCAAAGATTGACCAACTGTTGGCCTTACGGGCTCAGCGGTATCCTCATCTACGGATCGCGGTGGACGGGGGGATCAATCGTCAAACGGTGCATCATTTTTCGCAAAGGCCTGTGGACCTGTTGGTATCAGGCTCCTACGTGGTGCAAGCCAAGGATCCAGCGGGGGCCATTGCCGTGTTGAAAGGGGTCAAACCCACGCCTTAAAATAAGCCCCGCAAACCAAGCGACGGAGGAGACGACTGTGGTAAAGATCAGACTCATGCGAATTGGCAAGCGGAACCGGCCTCTCTACCGGCTGGTGGTGATGGATTCCCGCACCCGGCGGAATGGGAAGGTTCTGGATATCATCGGGCATTACGATCCCCTGCGCGACGGGGTGTACAAGGTTGACCTGGAAAAGGTAGACGAGTGGATTCGCAAAGGGGCCCAGGTGACAGAACGGGCCGCGGCTTTAATCAAGTTGGCGCGAAAAACGCAATCCCAAGGGGAATCGACGGTGGTGTCCGCCACCACTCCTGAAGAGGGCTGAGCCTAAAAGGAGGTGTAAACCATGGCAGATCTGAAGGAACTCATCGAGTATGTCGCGAAGGCGCTGGTGGACAACCCTGACCTCGTGTCCGTGACGGAGATCCCTGGCGAAAAGACGGTCATCTACGAGCTGAAGGTGGGCGAGGGCGATCTCGGAAAGGTAATTGGCCGGGAGGGCAAAACGGCCAAGGCCATCCGGACCATCATCTCGGCGGCCGCCATGAAGAAGGGCAAACGGGCGGTCCTCGAGATCCTTGAGTAATCCAAGGAAGGATCCACACGCCCTCGTTGCGGTAGCCCGCATCACACGCCCGTATGGGCTTAAGGGTGAGGTGAAAATCCTCGCCCTGACCGACACGGTAGAAGAGCTGTTTCGCTTTTCCCGCTTTATTCTGCTACGCGGTGGCGAGCGGCACACCCTGCAGGTGGAATCCTTAAGGCCTGGTGGCGGACACCACTTTATCCTCAAACCCAAAACCATTCACAGCCGCGACGAGGCCGAAACCTTACGGGGCAAGATCCTTTTCGTAGAACGCCACGAACTCTCCCCTATTGAGGAAGCCGATACCTACTACTTCCACGATCTCATGGGCTTGGAGGTGCTGGATGCCGAGGGAACCCGGATCGGCGAGGTGTTTGATGTCCATCGCTTCGGTATCGGGGAAACCCTGGAAATCCGCACCACGGGCGGTGAGCATGTGCTGGTGCCCTTCGCCCGCGAGTATGTGGTGGAAGTGAATCTGGAGGAGGGATGGATCCGCATCCGAAGGAAAGAAGGCCTCTTTTGAGGGTGGACATCGTCACCCTGTTCCCCGAGTACTTTGAGTTCCCCCTGCGGGTGGGTCCCGTGCGACGCGCCCGGGAACAGGGTAC
Organism: uncultured bacterium; assembly: GCA_964406105.1. Taxonomy (GTDB): domain Bacteria; phylum Hydrothermota; class Hydrothermia; order WGAB01; family WGAB01; genus WGAB01. The sequence goes on from CAYOQK010000040.1 coordinate 31,279, forward strand.
CCTGGAGGTCCGGCTCCTGGACCTCCGGTCCTTCGCCGATAGCCCCAAGGAGGTGGACGACTACCCATATGGAGGCGGCGCGGGCATGGTGCTCAAACCTGAGCCCCTTGTGCGGGCCATTGAGTCGGTGCGTGGCCCGGAGAGCCTCGTGATTCTGTTCTCACCCCAAGGGGAGCGGTTGAATCACGCCCGCGTGAAGGAGTTGGCCACGAAGCCCCATCTCATCCTCCTTTGCGGCCGGTACAAGGGGGTGGACGAACGGGTGCGACGGTGGGTGGACCTGGAACTCTCCATCGGTGACTACGTGCTCTCCGGGGGCGAGCCCGCCGCCTTGGTGCTCCTGGATGCAGTGGCCCGCTGGCTCCCCGAGAGTTTGGGCGATAAGGATTCGGCTTTGACCGATTCCTTTGAAACCGGCCTGCTGGACGCACCTCTGTACACCCGTCCCCCAGAGTTCCGCGGGCTCCGGGTGCCCGAGGTCCTGCGGTCGGGCAACCATGCCCAGATCCGGAGGTGGCGGCGAAAGCAATCCCTCCTCCGCACGTTGCTGCGCCGGCCCGACCTCTTGGAACGGTATCCCCTGAGCGAGGAGGACCGGAAACTGCTCCAAGAGGCCCTGGAGGAATACGAAGGGCAGGCGTCAGAGGAACCCTCTCCAGAACAGGAGAAATCGTCATGAGATTTCAGGATCAAGTGGTGCTGATCACCGGTGCCTCCACCGGTATCGGTTGGGCCACCAGCCGAGCCTTCTTTCAAGAAGGGGCCCGGGTTGCCCTGGTGGCCAGGAACGAGGAAACCCTGCGCCAACGGTTCCAGGAACTGGGCAGCGACGCGTCCCGGGTTGCCCTGTTCCCGGCCGACGTAGCCGATGGTCAACGCGCTCAAGAGGTGGTGCAAGCCGTCCTGGACCAATGGGGCCGGGTGGATGTGCTGGTGAACAACGCAGGGATCGCCATTGATAAACTCCTGCTTCGTTTGGGCCCCGAGGAGTGGCAGCGGGTGCTGGACGTGAACCTCACGGGCATGTATCACTTCAGTCGGGCCGTTTTACGGCCCATGCTCAAGCAACGGCAAGGCGTGATCATCAATGTTTCCTCGGTGGTGGGCATCACCGGCAATCCAGGCCAATCGGCCTATGCGGCCTCCAAGGCTGGCATGATCGCCTTCACCCGCTCCCTGGCCCGCGAGGTGGGGAGCCGCAACCTGAGGGTGGTGGCAGTGGCCCCGGGGTATGTGGAAACCCGCATGACCGAGGGGTTGCCCGAGGCCGTCAAGGAAGCCTACCGGCAGCAGATTGCCTTGGGGCGACCGGCCCAACCTGAGGAGATCGCCCGGGTGATCCTCTTTTTGGCCTCCGACGAGGCGTCTTACATCACCGGCCAGGTGATCGTGGTGGATGGAGGGATGATCTAACGGAAATCCCGTCGCCAGAAGCCCTGGATCTCCACCACCGGCGAAAACTCGGTTTCCCCTGCCCGCTGGGTCTGCAGAACGCCGAGCCGCCCGCAGAACTCCCAGCCTTCCCAGGGCCGCCAGCCCCAAAGGAAAGTGGCCTCCACGGTTTTGGTGGGGGTCCCTCGCAGGAAGTTATCCTGAGGAAACTGGGCGGTGGAATCGGCAGGATCCTCGGGCACCGGCCAAGGGGTAGTGGCCCGGTTCTCTCCCCGCACCCGCCATTGGAACTCTCCGCCCCAGCGAAACGTTTTTCCGTGCCGTTGTACCCGCACCCAGGCCATTTCCAGGTCTGGCCCGAAGGGGTGCCCCACGGGAATGCCGTAGATCTCAAAGCGGTCGTAAGCGTAAAAGTGGTTGTACACCCATGCGGTGATCTTGGTGTACTCTCCGTGCCAGGCCCAGGCCCCACGGGCTCCTTCCAGGCCCACAAGCCATCCCAGGTGGTTGGTTTCCCGATTCACTGAGGGGGCGTACTGGTAGTCGTCCACCAAGAACTCCCCATAGAGGTGCCATCCCTGCAGGGGTTGCCAGCGGCCGTGGAACAGCCACAGGATGTTGCCGTTGGCCATGGGATAGTGGTTGAACTGATTGGTGTAATACAGGGTGAAGGGGTTGGCAAAGAGCAGCTGAAAAGTCATGTCGCCGCCGTAGGTGAAGGCCTCGCTGAAACCCACCCGAAGCCGTTGTCCCAAGGATAGGGAAAGGCCGTGGAAGGCCATGTAGCGGTGGGCCCGGACCTCCGGTGAGGTGTCCCCTGGAAAGGTGGTGTGGCGGGCTCGGATGTCTGGCCACTGGGAGAGGGCATGGTGGAACTCCAGGGGGCCCTTGTGGAACTGCCATGCCACGAACTCTTGGGGAGGAGCCTCTTCGCTGAAGAGTAGAGGAAAACGGGCCGATTCTCCAAAGTGCAGGGGTGCCCGTCCAGCGGCCAACCACAGGGATTCCATGGGGTGCCACCGGATCAAGGCTCGCCGGAAGTCTGAGCGGAAGGCATCGTGGAACTTCTGGATGGGATACACACCGTCATCGCCGGTTTTCAGCATGGGTTCCCACAGAAAACGCCAGGGTCCGCGTGCGTAGCTCAATGCAAGGGTGCTGGTGGTCCAGAGCTGGGTGTCCCGATGGGTGGTGAAGGTTCCCAAAACCCCGGTGAAGGGTGGAGAGAAGCCCAGGGAAAACGTTGAGGGCCAGGAACCCTGTTGGAGAACAGAGTCCCGTTCCCACAGGCGAGGTTCTATCCCCTCGCCAAAGGCAAGGAGGAACAGCAGGAGCCACATGGGCGTGTCCTTTAGAGGTCCAGAGGCACGAACTGACCGCGTTTTTTCAAACTCTGGGTGGCTGCCTCCAGGATCTTGACGATCCGCAGGCCAAAGGCCCCATCGGTTAAGGGTTTGGTGCCTTTTTCAATGCACTCTACGAAGTGCTCAGCCTCGGTGCGCAGGGCCTCTTTTGAGCTCAGTTTCGGGGCCCACATATCGCCAGTGCGGTACTCCACCAGAAAACGGTAGAGATGCTCATTGGGCATTCCATTCTGAAGCACCTCTACGCCTTTGTCGTATACCTTTACCTTCTCGCTGGGCTCGGTGTCGTCGTACACGATCATCTTCTTGGTGCCTCCCAGTACCAGCAGCCGAATTTTCACGGGAGCCAACCAGCTCACGTTGATGTGGGCGATGACGTCGTTGGGGTAGTACAGGGTGAGGTAGGCGATGTTTTCCAAATCCGGGTTATAGTGAGAGGCACCGGTGGCCACCACGCCTTCAGGCTTGAGGTCTAAAAGATACTCCAGGATGGAGAGGTCGTGGGGAGCCAGGTCCCAGAGTACATTGACATCGGGCTGAAAGAGGCCCAAATTCACCCGAATGGAGTCAAAGTACAAGATCTTCCCCAGGCTACCGGACTCAATGAGTTCTTTGATCTTTTGCACTGCTCCGGTGTAGATGAAGGTATGGTCTACCAAAAGCACCAGGTTTTTGCGTTCAGCGAGTTCCACCAGTTCTTCGGCCTCTTCGGAGCGGGAAGTGAGGGGTTTTTCCACCAGCACATGCTTGCCCTCCTGCAGGGCCTTTTTGGCCAGTTCGTAGTGGGCGAAGATGGGAGTTGCGATGAGGATGGCATCTACCTTGGGATCTTGGATGACCTCCTCTGGATTGGCGGTGACCTGAACATGGGGGTACAGGCGTTGTGCCAAGGTACGCCGTTCCTCCTTCAGGTCGGCAACCCAGAGGACCTCGGCGTTCTCAATGGCGTTGAAGTTCCGGACCAGATTTGGCCCCCAGTACCCAAAACCGATAACACCCACGCGAATCATCATACCCCCCTAAAAAAGTTTTGGATTTGTTCGGCCACGTACCGAACCTCCTCTTCGGAGAGCTCGGCAAACATGGGCAAGGAGAGGGTTTGTCGGGCCACCCGTTCGGAAACAGGGAGCGAGCCCTCGCCCAGGCCCATGAAGGCATACGCCTTTTGCAAGTGTACAGGGATGGGGTAGTGAATGCCCACTTGCACGTCGTGGGCCTTCAGGTATTCCAACAGGGCGTCCCGGTGTTCTGTGAGCACAGTAAACAGGTGGTACACGTGTCGGGCGTAGGGGGCCTCTTCGGGCAACTGGAGGTCTCCCACGTCTTTTAGGAGTTCACGGTACCGTTGCGCCCAATGGCGTCGGCCCTCGTTCCACCGATCCAGGTGCTGAACCTTCTCCCGTAGAACCACTCCTTGCAGGTTGTTGATTCGCAGGTTCAGGCCGATGTAGTCGTGGTAGTATTTGCGGAAGGAAC
>CAYOQK010000041.1:0-2207 GCA_964406105.1 uncultured bacterium
ACCCTGATACTCATAACCGTGCTCCACGAGCAAACGCTCCAGGATATCCAGCACGTAGGGTTCATCGTCCACGGCCAGGATCTTGGGTTTGGAGGGGCGATACACTGGATCGTAGATTCTTGCCGTCATGCCTAAATTGTACTCCGTAAGCAAGAGCAAGGCGAGAAGCCTACCCTGCGAAGGCCCTTACCCTCTCCCCAGGGGAGAGGGCCCTCGGATCTGCCGAAAGCCATAGAACACGCGGCGTGAAAAGAGGGCTCCTTTTGCTGCATACTATGGGTGCCATGCTGGATGTGAAACTCGTGAACGACTTGCTTCGGGAGGGTCTTCTGAAAGAAGACCAGGCCGAAGAAATCCGTGCCGCGCTGAGGAAACAAAACCGTGACGTGGTTTCCCTGCTGGTAGAACAGGGAATCCTCACCGAGGAAGAACTGGCAGACTACATCGCCCAACATTATGGATTCCCCCGGGTAGACCCCCTGGCCATTGAACCCGACGAGAAGCTCCTCAACCTGCTACCGGTAGAATTTCTACGGAAAAACAAGGTGTACCCCTTTGAACGCAAGGGTCGCACCTTAAAGGTGGCCATGGCCAATCCTCTAAACCTCTCGGTGATTGACGATATTGAGTTCATTACCGGTTCCGAAGTTCAACCCTATGTAGCCACCCCCTCCTCTATCCAACAGGCCATTGACCAGTTCTTTGAATCAGACCTGGATATCCAGGAACTCCTGGACACCCTCTCCGCTGAGTTCGCGGAAACGGTGGAGGAAACCGAGGTTACTGAAACCGTTGATGAACTGGCCCAAACCGCTGAGCAGGCCCCGGTGGTGCGCCTGGTCAACAGCCTCATCCTGGACGCTGTACGCAAGGGGGCCTCAGACATCCACTTAGAGCCGCAGGAAAAGGCCTTCCGGGTGCGATACCGGATTGACGGAGTCCTCTACGAGATGATGCAACCCCCACTGCGGCTTAAGGAAGCCATCACCTCACGGATCAAGATCATGGCCAAACTGGACATCGCTGAACGACGCTTGCCCCAAGACGGCCGCATCCGTATGCGACTTCACAACCGAAACATTGACCTGCGGGTGTCCACGGTGCCGACCGTATGGGGGGAGAAGATCGTGATGCGGATTTTGGACAAGACCAACCTCACCTTTGATCTCGCCAAACTCGGCTTTGAGGAGGAGTCCTTGGACCTGGTCATGGACGCCCTGAGGCGGCCCTATGGCATGATCCTGGTTACCGGGCCCACCGGGAGCGGTAAAACCACTACCCTGTACTCCTCCCTCAGCATCCTGAACCGGCCGGAGGTTAACATCCTAACCGTAGAAGATCCGGTGGAGTATGAGTTCCCGGGCATCAACCAGGTGCAGGTGAAGGAAGAAATTGGCCTGGACTTCGCCCGAGCCCTGCGTGCGTTCCTGCGGCAGGACCCAGACATCATCATGGTGGGCGAGATCCGGGACTTTGAAACCGCCGCCATCGCCGTACGGGCCGCCATCACCGGCCACCTGGTCCTCTCCACCCTCCACACCAACGACGCTCCCAGCACTCCCGCCCGTCTGATTGACATGGGCGTGGAACCCTTCCTGGTGGCCTCTTCCCTCACCCTGGTTATCGCACAACGCCTGGTACGGAAAGTGTGTCCCCATTGCAAGGTGGAAACCACCCTGCACCCCGAAATCTTAGAAGAACTGAACCTTTCGGCTGAAGACGTGGAAGATGTGACCATCTACCGGGGGCAAGGATGTTTCCAATGCAACAACACGGGATACAAGGGCCGAATCGGGATCTACGAGGTGATGGCCATTACCCCAAGGATCCGGGATCTCATCCTCCACAAGGCTACACCCGACGAAATCCGAGCGGCCGCCATTGAAGAAGGCATGATCACCCTTCGGGAATCGGCTTTGTATAAACTCTTTGACGGCTTAACCACTGCCGAGGAAGTAATTCGGGTCACAAAAGAAGTATAAGCATCACGACATAAACGGAGGGTAGTATACTGATGATTCAACGGGAAGATCATTACCCAACTGCCTTTGGTATTTCGCAAAAGTCCAGGATCCTCCCCTCCATGGTGGAGTTGCTTCGGGAAACGGTGGAGCGGGAGGCTACGGACCTGCATCTCGCCCCTGGGGCGCCTCCCATTTTCCGCATCAACCAGAGGCTCGTACGCAGCCCCTACAAAGTCATGGGGC
>CAYOQK010000042.1:0-30167 GCA_964406105.1 uncultured bacterium
TCTCGTAGGCCTTTCGCACGACCTCGCGTTCACTTTTGTAAGAGAGTTTTTCCAAGGCCTCTTCAATGGGTATCCACAGGACCTCGTCCACCTCAAAGTCGTGGCGGGCAGGGTCACCCCCTTTGAACTGCATCAGGTAAAAGTACACCACCTTGTGGTGTCGCACCTTTTCACCGTTTTCGCGCCAGTAGTACCAGTAGTCAATCTTGTCCAGGAAGGCGCGGGGAGCCACCTCCAGGCCCGTTTCCTCCTGCACTTCACGGACGGCGGTTTCCAGGGTATTCTCCCCCTTTTCCACCAGACCCTTGGGCAAAGCCAGGCGATCCCGCACGCGGATCACCGCCACCCAGATCCGGCCCTGGTCGTCTCGGCGATACACTACGCCCCCTGCAGACACGTGAAACTCAGTTCTCATCAGTGTTTTCGCCGCCAAACACGGCCATCTGTTTCCAATCGCAATCCCATGGCCAACAGGGCGAAACCTGTGAAGTATAGAGCCGCTGCAGAGGGCAGGGCCACCCAAGGGGAGCGCCTTGGGATCCACCCCAGGAGAAGGAGGGGACCTACCGAAGCCACCATCAGTTTGAAGGTCCATCTCCCTATCCCCTGGGGTAGACGAACCTGTCGGCACCGGGCAGCCATGAGCACCAGAGCCTGCACCGTGGTGGCCAAAGAGGTGGCCAGCGCCAGCCCTGGGAAGTCCAACCACCGGGGCAAAGTGAGAGCCAAGGCCACGTTGACAGCGGCCCCGATGGCGAAGGCCACATTGGGCCAAAACACTTGGGAACGAGCAAAGAACACGTTGAGGTTCACCCGCACGATGCCGTAGGGTACCACGTTCAGTAGATAGAACACCAAGGCTTGGGTCACGGCCCAAGTGGCTTGAGGAGTGAACTGCCCTCGCTGGTACACCACAGCAACCAGATCCTGCGCCTCCCACAGGAAAAAGAGGGTAACAGGCACCGAAAGCAGCAGCACGCCCCGCAGTGCTCGCCAGAGTTCCCGCTGGAAGGCCTCGGGTTCGTCTGTACGGCTGGCCAGTTCTGGGAGTGACACCGTGGCCACCCCCACCCCAAAGAGGGCAATAGGGAGGTGCATCAAGCGAAAAGCGTAACTCAGGTAAGACACGGCTCCCTCCACCAGAAAGGAGGCCACCAGGGTGTTGATCACCAAGGTGAACCGGCTTAGCGCTGTGCTGAGCACTACGGGGCCCAAGAGTTTTCGGAGATCTCGGAGCAGGGGCTCTCGGAAGTTGGGGGTGTGCCACCGGATACCCAGGCGCCGAAGCAAGGGGAACTGCACTCCTGCTTGAAGGGCACCCCCAAAGATGACCCCTGCCGCCACCCAGAAGAGGCCAGGCTTAGGCCCAGTCTTGAAGGCCACGGCCAAACCGATGGCTCCAAGCACCCCCAAATTGAAGAAGGCGGGCGACAAGGCAGGCCAAAAAAATCTGCGCAGGGCGTTGAGGGCCGCACCCAGCACGGCCGCCAGAGACACGAGCACCAGGTACGGGAACATCCACCGGGTCAGGTGCACCGTCAGGGTGAACTTTTCGGGGATCTGACGGAACCCATAAGCCGTAAGGCTCACCCAAAGGGGGGCCAACAGCATTCCCAAAAGGGCCAACAGGGCAGCAGCCCCCACAAAGAGCACCAAAACGGTGGCAAACAAGCGGTGGCTCCGTTCTGGCTCCTTGAGGGCTTTCACAAACACCGGCACAAAGGCCGTTTGCATGGCGTTTTCCGCCAAAACATCCCGCAGGTAGTTGGGGATCCGAAAGGCCACGTAGAACACATCGGAGTATCGCCCTGCCCCCAGCAGATAGGCAATGCCGGCTTCCCGCAGCAGTCCCAGGATCCGGCTCACCAATGTGGCGCCGGCGAAGGAGAACACCGATCGGTACCGCATGGATCAGAATTCCTTCAAGAACAGAGCCCGGAGGGCCTGATCCACCAGATCCTCCACCGCCTCCTGGATGCCCTGATCTTCAGACTCCTCTTCCACCCGATAAAGGCCTCGGCCGGTGTACACCCGGGGTTCCAGGTAGTAGGTTTCCTCCTGGCGGTCGTAAAAGCCGATCTCCACTCTAAGGGTGATCCGGTAGCTGATCACGCGGCCGGCATCGTCGTGCTCAAAGGGGGTGCGGTCGTAGCCCTTCACGGTGCCACGGATTTCCAGGGTGGCTTGATCCTCAGGCACCACCTCCAGGCGGCCATCGGCTCGGATGGCATCCACAAAGGCCCGGGTCACCTGTTCGTCCAACCCGTACCGCAGGGTTTGGTTCTGGAACACCGGCACCCACACCCGCTTCAGGCGACCGGGGAAAAACCCGGAAAAGGAGTACACGCAAGCGGTTATCCCCAGGGCCCACAGGGGCAGTCCCCTCAGGAGCCAGGACCAAGGAACCCGCGGTTTGTTGGGGCGTTCGGGGGTTTCATTGCTGGACATACGCCCACCGATTATACTTTACGCCCGATGACCGACACAAGCCCGCAATCCTCCGAATCCAAAGGAGGTTCCCGACTCAAACGGCAGATTGAAGGCATCATCTGGACCGTTTTTGTAGTGTTGCTCATCCGTGCCTTCATCGTGCAGGCGTACACCATCCCCTCGGCCTCCATGGAAGACACCCTCCTGCCCGGCGACTTTGTCTTGGTGGCCAAGTTTCTCTACGGCCTGGAGATCCCTTACACCCACGTGCGATTCCTGGACTTTTACAAGCCACATCGTCAGGAGATCGTGGTGTTCCCGTTCCCCCTGGATCCCCGCAAAGACTTTGTGAAACGCTGCGTAGCCGTGGCGGGCGACACCGTGCAAATCGTCCACAAAAAACTGTACATCAACGGCAAGCCCGTGGAGGAACCCTACGCAGTCCACAAGGATCCCCGGGAGTACCCTCCGGTGTTCGTGCCTCAGGACACCGTAGCCATGAAGGAGTACACCCAAGCGTGGATCCAGCGGCAATATCTGCGCAACCCCGGAGTGCGCGACAACTTCGGGCCCGTGGTGGTGCCCGAAGGCCACATCTTTGTGATGGGCGATAACCGCGACTACTCCCTGGACTCCCGGTTCTGGGGTCCCCTTCCTGTGAAACTCGTCAAAGGGCGGCCCTTCATCATCTACTTCTCCTGGAACCCAGACCCACCGCTTCGGCAGTTTTGGAAAAAGATCCGTTGGCACCGCTTGCTCAAGATCGTGTTTTGGGCATAGCCATGGCCACATCACCCCGTTCCCGAGTGGAAATCCAGGGCTTTGAGGCCCGGCACTACGACACGCTGATGGCCATCCTTACCCTGGGCGGTTACCAGCGGATGCTGCGGGACGCTGTGGCCCATATGGACCTGGAACCGGGCCATCGGGTGTTGGAATTCGGATGTGGGCCTGCCATCGCCGCCTGCCCCATTGCCGAAGCTTTGGGCCCCTCGGGCTTCTACCTGGGCTTAGACATCTCCCCCATCATGCTGGCCAAGGCGGAGCGGAAGTGCAAACCTTACGGTGATCGCGTGGCCTTTCGGAATCAGCGCATTGATGAGCCCCTACCCTTCCACGAGGACTTTGATCGGGTGTTCATCTCCTTTGTGCTCCACGGCTTTGAAGAGCCCGACCGCCGGCTCATCGTCCGGAATGCCGCCCGGGCTTTGAAACCAGGGGGCCACTTTTACATCCTGGATTACAACGAGTTTGATGTGGACCGATCCCCTTGGCCGGTGCGGTTCTTCATCCGCCGCGTGGAATGTCCGTTGGCTGAAGAGTTCATCCGGAGCGACCTCAAGGGCCTTTTGGCCTCAGAGGGCTTCGGTGAATTTGCCGAATGGCACTATTTCCGTCGCCTCGTGCGGCTTCAACGGGCGATCAAACGCTGATTTACGCCTGCAAAGGCTGGGACAGCAGCCGCTCTTCGGGCTTTCGTCGCCGCAGTTTCACCACAATCTCGGCCTCGCGTTCAATCTGCTCACGGGAGATCTTCTTGAGGTACTCGGCCATCTCCCGAATCTTGGCAGCAAATTGGGCTCCCTCCGCAGCACTGAACCAGGCCAACTGCACCCGGTTCTTATCCACACCCTGACGTTCCAGTTTCACCCACAGGTTCTTTACCCGCCGCAGGGTGTTCTCATTGGCGTTGATGTAGTGGCAATCCCCCAGATGGCATCCCGATACCAGCACCATGCCGATCCGTCGCTGCAGAGCGTAGAGCACGAAGTCCATGTCAATACGACCCGAGCACATGGTGCGAATCAACCGAGCGTTCGGGGGATACTGCATCCGGGAAACGCCGGCCAGATCGGCACCCGCATAGGAGCACCAGTTGCAGGCAAACACCAGGATCTTCTCCTCGGGGTTCTCCTCGGTGAGGGCATTGATTTGAGCGTAGATGGAGGCATCAGGGAAATGGCGCATGGTAATGGCATCGGTAGGACACTCGGCGGAGCAGGTCCCGCATCCGGCGCAGGAGGCCTCAATCAGCTGAGGCACACCTCGTTCCTCCTTGCTCCACACCAAGGCGTGGTAGGGGCATACCCGCGCACAGGACCCGCAGCCGATGCATAGGTCGGGGTCAATAACCGGGGTCAAGGCCTCCACCTTGACCTCGCCCTTGGCCATCAGGATCCCTGCACGGGCCGCAGCGGCCGAGGCCTGGGTAACGCTGTCCTTGATGTCCTTCGGGCCCTCGGCGGCCCCAGCCAGGAACACGCCGCCGATGGCCGTGTCTACAGGCCGAAGTTTGGGGTGGGCCTCCAGGTAAAAGCCGTCTTCCGTGAGCGAAAGGGCCACGAGTTTCTGCACCTCATCGCGATCACGCCGGGGAATCAATCCCACCGAGAGGATCGCCAGTTCGGTTTCCAGGGCCACTTCCTCACCCAATAGGGTGTCCTCGGCATACAGGATGAGGTTATGGTTCTCGGTTTCCTCCACCCGAGAGGGCAACCCCCGAATGTACACCACGCCTTCCTCCAAGGAGCGGCGATACAGGGCCTCAAAGCCCTTGCTGAAAGCGCGGATGTCCTGGTAGAACACAAAGATGTCCACCTCGGGCCAGTGTTCCTTGATGAGCAGGGCGTCCTTGATGGTGTTCATGCAGCAGATGTTGGAACAATAGGGATGCCCGGCCCGCTCAGACCGCGACCCCACACACTGGATAAAGGCCACAGTCTTGGGGATCTTGCGATCCGATGGCCGGATCAGGTGCCCGCCCGAAGGGCCAGCGGCGTTGATCAACCGCTCAAATTCCAGCGAGGTGATAACGTTCGGGAAGATGCCGTAACCGTAATCGTGGTTTTCATAGGGATCGTAAACGTCCATGCCGGTGGCCACGATGATGGTGCCCACCTCCACCACGTGCTCTCGGTCCTGATCGGTGAAGTCAATGGCCTTCTTCTCGCAGGCCCGGGTGCATTCCTCGCACACCATCACACCCTCGTGGGTGAAGTTCAAGCAAAGGGAGGGATCTATGATGTACTGGGCCGGCACAGCCTGGGGGAACGGGATATAGATCGCCTTTCGGGTGGCCAAACCCACATCAAACTCGTTGGGCGCTGTTTGAGGACAAACCTTGGCGCAATCGCCGCAGGCGGTGCATTCCGCAGTCACGTACCGGGCCCGCTGGTGCACTGTCACCGTGTAGTTGCCGATGAAGCCGGTAACCTCCTTAACCCGGGCGTTGGTCAGCAGCGTGATGTTGGGGTGTCGGCCCGCTTCGGCCATCTTGGGGGCCAGGATACAGATGGAGCAATCCATGGTGGGGAAGGTTTTGTCAATCTGGGCCATACGCCCACCAATGGAGGGCTCCTTTTCCACCAGGTACACCTGGTAACCGGTATCGGCCAGATCCAAGGCGGCTTGAATGCCCGCCACACCTCCGCCGATCACCAGGGCCGCCTGTTTGATGGGCACTGTGGGTTCTACCTGAGGCTGGAGATACCGGGCCCGGGCCACCGCCATCTTCACCAGGTCCATGGCCTTCCGGGTGGCGCCTTCACGGTCGTACAGGTGCACCCAGGAGCAGTGCTCCCGGATGTTGGCCATCTCTAAAAGGTAGGGGTTCAGCCCCGCTTCCTCCAAAGTCCTGCGGAAGGTGGGCTCGTGGAGCCGTGGACTACAAGAGGCGATCACCACCCGGTTCAATCGGTACTCGCGAATGTCGTTCTTGATGAGTTCCTGCCCGGGATCCGAGCAGGTGTACCGGTTGTCCCGGGCCACCACCACGCCGGGCAGTGTGGCTGCATACTCGGCCACGCGTTTGACATCCACACTACCGGCAATGTTCAAACCGCAGTGGCAAACGTACACGCCAATGCGGAGTTCTTCCTGAGCACGGGGCGACTTTTCCTTGGCCATGCTTCCTCTCCCCCTTTAGGCCGATAGGGCCGAAACCCTTTGAAGCACGGGATCGGTTTTGATGCGGTGCTGCTCTAAGCCGATCTCAGAGGGCTCTGCTCCCAAGGCCAAGGCCAACAGTTCAAAGTAGTAGAACACCGGAATCCGCGGGAGCGACTTATTCAACATTTGGGCGGTTTCAAACTGCTGAAAGCACGAGGGGCAGGTGACCACCAAGGCGTGGGCTCCGGCCTCTGCCACCCGCTGGATCTTTTCTCCAGCCAAGGTCAGCGAGAGTTCCCGATCCGTGACGAAAATCGGCAAACCACAACACTGGGTTTTCCCAGGATAGGTCACCACCTGAGCCCCCAGAGCCTCCACGAGTTCGTCCAGGGCCCGGGGGTTTAAAGGATCATCAAACTGGGCCACAGCGGAAGGGCGGGTTAGGTGGCAACCGGGATGGGTAGCCAGCCGCAGGCCCTCCAACGGGCGGACCAGCAGCTCCCGAAGCTTCTGGGGGCCCGGGTTTTCATACACCACCTGCACCAGGTGTTTCACCTCCAACTGGTCCGGAGGGCTAAACCCCAAGGGCTCCAGGAATCGCGCAATCTCTTGACGTTTTTCCTTTTGGGTGGCCAGCAGGTGCTGGGCGGTTTTTAGGGTTTCAAAACACCCATTGCACAGGGCCACTAAGGTGCCCGGTTCCCCGGATTCAGGCCGTGCCAAGGCCAGGTTCCGTGCGGCCATCCGCAGCCAGAGGTCCTCGTGGGCCGACCGCATCCACACGGGATCCGGGCAACAGGTGAACCCCTCCCGGTGTTCCAGGGAAATGCCCAGTTTCTGGGCCACAAAGCGGGAGGCGGCCTCAAAGCCCGGATACCGCCGCGAGATCAAACAGCCGGTGTACAGGGTGTAAGCGCTCATGCTTCACCTCCCTGGAACAGGGCCAGGGTATCCTGGAGGTCTTGGGACAAAGCGGGCAATCCCAACCGCTCACGGATCTGCTGTACCCGTCCGGTGATGGGGTACACAAACCCCTGTTTCAGCACAGCCTTCACCTCGTCTTGCACGCCCTTGGGGGCCAATCCCTCCTCATAGGCCAGGTTCCGCAGTGCCACCACCAGGTCCACGAAGTTCACGATCTGCGGGCATCCCTCCACACACTCGTAGCAGGTGGTGCACCGCCAAAGGGAGGGATCGGTGAGCACCTCGCGGATCCCCAGAGCGGCCATGTGAATGATCCGCCGGGGGTTCAACAAGCGGGGGTCTCGGTGGAACACGGGGCACGAGGCGGAGCATTTGCCGCATTGGTAACACTCATGGAAGTCCAGATGGCGGAGCCGTTCGCGGACAATCCTTCGGAAGGCGGGGTCAATCTTGAGCGGCATGGCTACACCTCCTGGGGTTGCAGCAGGCCCTTGGCATAGGCCATGCCCACCTCCAGGGCCTTGAGGTTCAGTTCCACGTAGTCCGGTTTCACGGTGGTACGGATCGCCTCGGCCATGGCCTCCTGGGATACCACCCCGGTGAGCACCACCAGGGCGCCCAGCATCACCACATTGGCCACGATGCGCTTGCCGATCTCGGTTTCTGCGATGCGGGTGGCGGGTACGGCATAGGCCGTTATGCCCTCGGGCAGATCCTGGGGGGACACCAAATCGGCATCGTAGATTAGGGTGCCCCCGGGCTTCAGGCGAGGTAAGTAGGTGGTCAAGGCCTCCTGGGACATCACCACCAACACGTCGGGACGGGTGACCTTGGGGTAATCCACGATCTGTTGGGGGTCGGGGGAGATCACCACCCCGGAGCTGCAGGCGCCGCCTCGGGCCTCAGGGCCATAACTCTGGGTCATGGAGGCGTTTTTTCCTTCATACACCGCCAAGGCCTTGCCCAGCAGGTACCCTGCCAACACGATGCCTTGGCCACCGAAACCCGCGAATTGGACCTCCACGGCTACTCCTCCTTTTGGCCTTGGAAGAAGTCCTGGAGCACCTGCAGGAAGGAGGGGCGGGCGGTATCCACGAACTTCCCTACGATGATCTTGTCGCGGAAGGAGAGGGCGGCATCCTTGGGATGCAAACCGTTCATGATCACGGAGCGTTCGCGGTAGAACCGCATTTCGTCCAGGCCTTCGCCGATTTTGTTCGGGCGGCCAAATCCGATGGGGCAAGGGGAAATCACCTCAATGAAGGAGAACCCTCGGCGTTGTAGGGCCTCTTTGATGGACTCCCGAAGGTGGAACACGTGCAGCACGGTCCACCGGGCCACGTACACGGCACCCGCTGCAGCTGCGAGATACGGCAGATTGAAGGGATACTCAAAGTTGCCGTAGGGGGTGGTGGTGGTCCGAGCCTTGTGGGGGGTGGTGGGGCCCAGTTGTCCTCCGGTCATGCCGTAGTTGAAGTTGTTGACGCAGATGACGGTAAGGTCAATGTTCCGTCGGGCCGCGTGGATCAAATGGTTGCCACCGATGGACACCAGATCGCCGTCCCCAGAGAACACCACCACGGTCATCTCAGGCTTGGCGATCTTCAAGCCTGTGGCAAAGGGGATCGGCCGGCCGTGGGTGGTGTGGTAGGAGTCAAACTTCAGGTAGCCAGCCACCCGACCGGTGCACCCGATACCCGAGACCACCGCCAGCTTCTCCTGGGGGATCCCCAGTTCATCCACGGCGGCGATAAAGGCGCCCATGGCGATGCCGATGCCACACCCTGGACACCAGATATGGGGCAGGCGCTCTGTGCGGAGATACCGCGTGTAAGGGTGTTGCACGGCCTTGGGGGTTACGGTTTGGGTACCCATAGGGCCTCCAGGATTTCGTCGGGGGTGATGAGATCGCCCCCGAGTTTGTGGACCCCGGCCACGGACACCTGCCCGGCCGCGGTCCGTTCCACCTCGCGACGGATCTGACCCTGGTTGATCTCTGCCACCACGATCCGTTCCACTTGCTGGGCCAAGCGTCGCACCACCTCTTCGGGGAAGGGCCAAAGGGTGATCAAGCGGAGCAAGCCCGCGGGAATCCCCTTTCTCCGGGCCTCTCGCACTGCCCGGAGGGCACTACGGGCCGTGATGCCATAGGAGATGACCAGCACCTCGGCGTCTTCGGTCATCACCTCCTCGTATTCCACGATATGGGGGGCGTTTTGGCGGATCTTCTCAATGAGGCGTCGGACCAAACGTTCGTGGGCTTCTCCATTGATGGCCGGGTATCCCCGCTCGTCATGGGTGAGGCCGGTCATGTGCACAAAATAGCCCTCACCCGCCAAAGCCATGGGAGGCACCAGGTCGCCGTTGGTGGCATAGGCACGATACTCCTCCGGCGGCACCTGAGGCCGGGGCCGCTCCCAGAGTTCAATCTCTTCAGCGGGAGGGATCGTGACCTTCTCGGTGAGGTGCCCCACAGCCTCGTCGGCCAGCAGGATCACCGGCGTACGGTATCGCTCGGCCAGGTTGAAGGCCTTGATGGTGAAGTCAAACATCTCCTGCACCGAGGAGGGGGCCAGCGCGATGATCTCGTAGTCGCCGTGGGAGCCCCAGCGGGCCTGCATGACATCACCTTGGCCCACCAGGGTGGGCAGCCCGGTGGAGGGAGCCCCTCGCTGGACGTTTACCACCACGCACGGGACCTCCAACATGATGCCGAGCCCGATGTTTTCCAGCATGAGACTGAGGCCGGGGCCCGAGGTCGCGGTCATGGCCTTCATCCCACCACAGGAGGCACCGAGGATCGCCGCCATAGAGGCCAGCTCGTCCTCCATCTGGATGTACACGCCACCGAGTTGGGGCAGCCGCCGGGCCATCCGCTCTGCGATTTCCGTGGCCGGTGTGATGGGATACCCCGCAAAGAAGCGGCAGCCCGCGGCCAACGCCCCCTCGGCACAAGCATGATCCCCCAGCATGAAGTGGGTTCCCGTGAGCACCCTCATGCAGTCACCTCCAGGTGCTTTTCCACGATGATGGCATACTCAGGACACACTCGCATGCAGTACTGGCAACCAGTGCAGGCCTCAGGACGGGCTACCTCAGGAGGATGGTATCCTTTGGCGTTCAACTGTTCACTGATCCGAAGCACCTGGGCAGGACAAAACTCCACACAGTACCCACAACCCTTGCAGAGATCGCGGAAAATGGTGATTTGGGTTTGAGGCCGGGGGATCTGGTCGGCGTCCAGCGGCTCTCTCCAAAAGGGGAAAGAGCCATTGCCCGATGGTTCATAGGCCGCCATTGTCTTACCCCCTGGTTTTCGCCAAACTTACAGCAATCCCCCAAAGGATGCAAGCGGGCTTTGACAAACTTATGAGACCCTGTAAAGCCGGGATTGCCCACCCCGGCCAGAGGGCCGCCCAGCCCCTACAGGGGAAGGAGAAAGGCGAATGGAACGGGCAATCCAACCAAGAGCCCCCTCCTGGCGGAGGGGGCTCTTTAAAGAAGAGGGTCCACCGAACGGGTTACTTCAGCATGGGCATCTTGATGCCGTGGGTCCGTGCAAAGGCGATGGCCTTTTCGTAACCGGCGTCGGCGTGTCGCACCACCCCCAAGCCGGGATCGTTGGTGAGCACCCGCTGCAGGCGAAGGTCCATCTCCTCCGAGCCATCGGCCACGATCACCTGGCCGGCGTGCAGGGAGTAGCCAATGCCCACACCACCGCCATGGTGGAAGGACACCCAGGAGGCTCCGCTCACAGCATTCAGGGCGAAGTTCAACAGTGGCCAATCGGCAATGGCATCGGAGCCGTCCTTCATGTTTTCGGTTTCCCGGTTCGGAGAGGCCACAGACCCCGCATCCAGATGGTCTCGCCCGATGACGATGGGCGCCTTCACACGGCCCTCTCGCACCAATCGGTTGAACAGGAGCCCGGCCTTGTCCCGCTCGCCATACCCCAACCAGCAGATGCGGGCGGGCAACCCTTGAAAGGCCACCCGTTCCCGCGCCAAGGTTAGCCAGCGGCGGAGATGTTCCTTTTCGGGGAACAGACGGATGAGTTCCTCATCAATGGTGTAGATATCCTCGGGATCTCCAGAAAGGGCCACCCAGCGGAAGGGCCCTTGCCCCTCACTGAAGAGGTCGCGGATGTAGGCCGGTACAAACCCTGGGTACTTCCAGGAGCCATCGGGGTTCTTCACCTCTTCTTCCCGAACGAAGCCCCCGGCCAAAGCGTTTCCCCGAAGGTTATTGCCGTAATCAAAGGTCTCGGCCCCGCGTTCCTGGAGGGTGATCATCAGGCGGACATGCTTGGCCATGGTTTGGTACGACCGTTTCAGATACTCTTCAGGATCCCGGCGGCGGAGTTCCAGCGCCTCCTCATAGGAAAGGCCCTCGGGCACATAGCCGTTGAGGGGGTCGTGGGCGCTGGTTTGATCGGTGAGCAGATCCGGGGTGATACCGCGGCGCACGAGTTCCTCCAACAGGGTAACCACGTTGCCAATCCACACGATGCTGCGGGCCAAGCCCTTTTCCTTGTATTCCAAGGCTCGCTGGATGGCCGCATCCAGGTTATGCTCAATCTCATCCAGATAGCGGGTGCGGATCCGACGCTGTGCCCGTTCTTCGTTGACCTCGGCGGCCAGGTACGTGGCGTTGTTCATGGTGGCAGCCAGGGGCTGGGCTCCGCTCATGCCGCCACAACCGCCGGAGACGATGAGTTTTCCCCGCAGGTCGTCGGTGCCGAACCGTTTGCGGCCAGCAGCTGCAAAGGTCTCGTAGGTGCCCTGCAGGATGCCCTGGGTGCCGATATAGATCCAGGAGCCCGCGGTCATCTGGCCGTACATGATGAGCCCCAACCGTTCCAAGTGATGGAAGTGTTCCCAGGTGGCCCACTTGGGCACCAGGTTGGAGTTGGCCAGGATCACGCGAGGGGCCCAGCGATGGGTTTTAAACACCCCCACGGGCTTCCCCGATTGCACCAGCAGGGTTTCATCAGGTTCTATCTCCCGGAGGGTGCGAAGGATGGCGTGGAAAGACTCCCAGTTGCGGGCGGCCTTGCCAGTGCCCCCGTACACCACGAGTTCCTGGGGATTCTCCGCCACCTCAGGATCCAGGTTGTTCATCAGCATCCGCATGGCGGCCTCGGCGTGCCAATCCTTGGCCGTTCGCCGATTGCCTCTGGGTGCACGGATGACCTCCATGATCTCTCCTCCCCGATTTTTGCAGAACTTACGCCCCCGCACGGGAGGTGTCAAGGAGGGAGAGCACAGGCTCCCGCGCGGGGGCGTTGTTCCGGCTCCCTATTCGGGGATCAAGCCTCGGATCCCTGGGCAGTGTCCAGGGTGCGGAGCCGCTCCTCCACCCACCGGAGTTGATCCCGCAGTTGCCGGGCCAGGTCTTCTAAGGCTCGGCGTTCTTCCTCAGGGGTTGGGGGTTGCCAGCGACCCCCGCCCCACCGGTAGCCGCGGAACCGGCCAGCAGGCTCACCCGTCCAGGGACAGTAGCCGAGCCGGGCTCCCCAGCCCCAGCCTCTTCGTCCGAAACCCTTGCCCCACATGGTCTCACCTCCGTGGCATAACCTCCAAATCATATAAAGGATATGCGGGTTTTGCAACAATCCCCTACTCCTGGGGCAAGGGGATTTCTTCGCCCTGGGCTTCTAAGGGGCGAATCCGGCGGATCCTGCGAAGGTGGAAGGAACGGAAGTCTTCCCGCAGATGACAGTAGGCGTCCAGGCGGTCTCCTCGGAGGGCCAAGGGTTCAATGACCCGCTCTGTACGGCCCGACACGTAAGACTCGTACACGATGTGGAGAAAGCGGTACCGGCGGATCACCTGGAGCATCTCTCGCCCCCTACGGGTGTAGCCGGCATCAATCAGGTTGCGATCCATGAGGTCGCGGAGGGTGCGGAAGCCTTGTTTCAAAAACCACTCCAAGGCCTTGATCCACACCTTCATGGTCATTTGGGCATCGGGAAGGGCCCGGTGGCCTTCCTCCACCGACACCCCCATCATTCGTGCCAACTCCTGAAGGCCGCGTCGTTTGTGGGACTTGAACAGGTACCGTCCCAAGAAGAAGGTGTCCAGGGTGTAGTTCAACCGGGGCATCAAGCCGGCCCGACGGAGCTCTCGGTTCAAAAAGGAAAGGTCCAGGTTGGTGATGCTGTGGCCTACCAGCACAGTGTTCCGGGTCATCTCCTCCACTTTGCGGGCAATGTCCTGGAAAGTGGGGGCATTCTGTACCATCCGAGGGGTGATCCCGTGCACCCGGGTGGAGGCCTCTGGAATGGGAACCCCAGGATTCAGCAGGGTGGAAAACACCTCCTGCCTTTGCCCCGGTTGATAGCGGATCAATGCGATCTCCAGGATGCCGTCGCGGTGAAAGGTGGTGCCAGTGGTTTCCAGGTCCAGAGCCACGTAGGCGATTTGATTTAAAGGGGTATCGGGGGAGATGTAGTCTCTAAGCCACTCCTCGGAGGTTCCGGAAAAACTCATGGAGCAATCCTTTCGCTTCGTCTCTGCCTGGCCCCCGGCGCACGATCAACGGCCGGCCGGTCCACGAGACCTCGTTCACCCGCTGTCGGCTTACCAGGAACCCCCTTTGGGGATCCTCTACGGCAAACACCACTTCCCGAATCCGGCTCAATAACAGGGCGCCGGTGCACATCATGCAGGGTTCTAAGGTGACATAAAGGGTGCAATCCTCCAACCGCCAGGACCGAAGGAAACGGGCAGCGGCCGTAATGGCCAGGATCTCCGCGTGGGCAGTGGGATCCTGCAAACGTTCCACCTGATTATGGCCTCGGCCCACAATCCGACCGTGGCACACCACCACGGCTCCCACCGGGACCTCACCCTCCTCCTGGGCACGGCGCGCCTCCTGCAAGGCCACCCCCATGAAATAACGGTCCAGGTCCATCGGAAAATAAAGAAGAACGCGCCCGGGAGGACTCGAACCCCCAACCTTCTGGTCCGTAGCCAGACGCTCTATCCAATTGAGCTACGGGCGCGTGGGAGGACCTTATATATAAGGTGCGGAAGCGAACCCGTCAAGCACCTCTTGCCCTCAAACCCTTGGCATTCCCGTAAGGGAATGGCCCAGCCCCGGCAATCGGGCAAAGCCCCCGGGCCCCACACCGGGGGCCCGGGAAAACAGGAGGTGTGCGATGAGGGTTAGGGTTGTCGTTTCTGCAGAATCTTCTCGGCCGCAAAACTGGGCACCTCTTGGTACTCGGAGAATTCCATAGCAAAGGAACCCCGTCCCTGGGTGAGGGAGCGCAGCACTGTAGCATAGGACAGCAGTTCTGCCAGGGGGACCCGAGCACGGATCACCTTGCGACCATTGCGGTCAAAGAACTCCTGCACCTGGCCCCGGCGGCTGCCCAGGTCGGCCAGCACCTCGCCGAAAAACTCATCGGGCACCACGACCTCCACCTTCATCACGGGCTCCAGGAGAACCGGCTGAGATTCCTTCAAAGCCTGGCGGATGGCCTTTCGGGCCGCTTCCTGGAAAGCCAGGTCCGAGGAGTCCACCTCATGGCTGGAGCCATCCAGCAGGGTTACCTTCAAGTCGGTAACAGGGAAACCCCCCAGAACCCCCTTCTCCAGGGCCTTACGCACCCCCTTTTCCACCGCGGGCACAAACTCTCGCGGAACATTGCTTCCCCTCAGCACCTCTTCAAAGACCACTCCTTCGCCGCGGTTCAGGGGTTCCACCTGCAGGATTACATGCCCGTATTGGCCATGCCCCCCGGTTTGCTTGATGTGCTTGCCCTCCACCCGAATGCTTCGGGTAATGGTCTCCCGATAGGCTACCTGAGGACGCCCCAGTTCCACCGGGGTCCGGAACTCTCGGCTCAACCGTTGGGCCACGATCTCCAGGTGGAGCTCCCCCATACCCGACATCAGCGTTTCGCCGGTTTCCTCGTTGTACCGGATCTGAAGCGAAGGATCCTCCTCGCTCAATTTCCGAAGGGCCGAGCCCAGCCGGTTGGCGTGATCTCGGACCTTGGGCTTCACAGCCACCGAGATCACCGGCTCGGGCACGGTAAGCGCCTCCAATACAATGGGCGCATCCTCTTCACTCAAGGTATGACCGGTAAGGGTGTGTTTGAGTCCCAGCACAGCGCCAATGTCCCCTGCCTGAAGTTCCTCCACCTCCTCCCGGTGGTTGGCGTGCATCTTCAGGATTCGGGACACACGTTCCCGCTGTCCCCGCGAGGCGTTGTACACATACGAACCGGCCGTGAGGGTTCCCGAGTACACCCGCACGTACACGAGCTTCCCCACATACGGATCGGTCATCACCTTGAACGCCAAGGCCGCGAGGGGCGCATGGGGATCGGGTTGCCGTACCGCTGGCTCACCCGTTTGGGGGTTTTCCCCTACCACAGGAGGAAGATCCAGCGGGGAGGGCAGGTACCGCACCACCGCGTCCAACAGCGGGCCAATCCCTTGATTGCGATAGGCACTGCCCAGGAGCACAGGGACCAGGCGGAGCCGCAGCGTTTCCCGACGGATCACCCGATGCACGGTTTCGGGGTCTAAGGCCCCGGTTTCTAAAAACTGCTCTGTGAGTTCTTCGTCCAGTTGGGTCAGGGTGTCCAGCAGAACGTTCTGGTAGTGTTCCAGGTCCAAACGGGCCTCGGCATCCTCCAACGGGATTTCCACGGCATGGCCGTGGGCATCAAAGGTATAGGCCCGACCGCTGATCACATCTACCACCCCACGGAACGCCTTCTCCCGCCCCAGGGGCACCTGGAGCAGGAGAGGGGTTACCCCCAGTCGTTCTTCCATCTGGCGGAGCACCGCATAGGGGTCCGCACCCACCTTGTCCATTTTGTTGAGAAACACCAAACGGGGAACCTGGTACCGGTCCGCCTGGTTCCACACGGTTTCGGTTTGCGGTTCCACGCCGGCCTCGGCGTCCATCACCACGATGGCGCCGTCCAGTACGCGCAGCGAGCGCTCCACCTCCACGGTGAAGTCCACATGGCCAGGGGTATCCACGATGTTGATCTGGTGTTCCCGCCAAAAGCACACCGTGGAGGCCATGGTGATGGTGATGCCCCGCTCCCGTTCCTCCGGCATCCAGTCCATGGTGGCGGTGCCTTCGTGCACCTCACCGAGTTTGTGGACCCGACCCGTGAGGTACAGGATCCGCTCTGTGGTGGTGGTTTTGCCAGCGTCAATATGGGCCACCAGCCCAAGGTTCCGAAGATATACGATGCCCTTCTTCATGAATCTCTCACACTCCTCTGTCCTCGGGGAATCTCCCAGAGAGGGGATCTCCAGGAAGGACGCTAAGTTTACAGGCGCAGACAAGGAAAAACAAGCAGCCCCTCGGTTGACATATCAGGGTTGCGAGGCTATGATTGATAGGAAAGTTTCCGGGGTCTTGGGGGTGTAAGTGGGAAAGTATTCTCATCCCCAGGATCCAAACGCCGTCCTTGTCAAGGTTTTCAAGGAGTAAAAACGGTGAGTTGGTGTGTAACCCTGCTCTCCTTCTCCCCTGCCATCAACGGTGTGGCCTATCAGGAGGTTTGGTATGTCTCCAGGTTTGTGGTTGGGCCTTCTTCTCCTGGTGGGAGCCTCCCCCAAGTACCAGGAGAATTGGCAAATGGTGGATCTGGGCGGGTTGGGTTCTCCCATCACCGCCCTTGAGGCCGGCGACTTGGCCGGCTGGGGTCACGATGCTCTTTTCATCGGCTGCGAGGATGGTACCCTTTACCTTTATCACGACCAGAGTTTCACCACCATTGCCTCCCTGGGCGCCCGGATCAACGACCTTGCCCTCGGAGATGGAGACAACGACGCAGCCTTAGAACTCTACGCTGGTCTCCAAAATGGCAAGGTCATCCAAATCCAATACCTCTTCGGCTCTTGGTCCACCAGCACCGTGTACCAAGAACCCCTTCAGCGTCCCATCACTGCGGTGGCCGTAGGGGATGCGGATAACTCCAACACCCGGGAGGTGTACTTCGCCACCAACCAGGTGGCCATCCACACCTGTTGGTACGTGCTGGGCACGTGGCAGCACGATGTGGTGGTCTACTACTACAGCGGTGAAGACGTGCTGGACATGCTGGTGGCCGATCCCCAAAGCGATGGGTCCAAGGAACTCTACACCGTGGGCCGAAACCATCTGCGACGGGTGTACTACGTGTGGGGAGACCAATGGTACTGGGAACCCCTGGAGAACCTCTCGGCTGCTGGCCTCCAACTGCGGATCGGCGACCCAGACCGCGACGGACAAACCGCCCTGTACTACACCCTGGAAAACGGTAAAGTGTACGAGGAACGGTGGGAGAACGCAGCGTGGCATCAATCTCCGGTGGCTGAGTTCAGCCACGCCCTGCCGGTCCTGTGCCTTGGGGATGGCAACCTGGATGGCGCAGAAGAGATCTTCGTGGGTGACACCTTAGGGCAACTGCACGAGATCTATATCATGGGCTCCACCTGGGTGCCCTCCCTTGTGGAACAAGGTGAACCTCTACAGGCAGGGGTGATCGCAGATCTGGAGGGCAACGGCCAGATGGAGATCTACCTCGGGAGCGAAAACGGCCATGTGTACCAGGTCACCGCTCGGCCCAAGAGCCTCCACAGGATATGGCCCAGCATGGCCGTAGCCGACACCACCCTCACCCTTCATCTGTACGGGGCCGGGTTCTCCTCAGGCGTCCAAGAGGTGCAACTGGTGAGCCCACCAGGCTTTGAAGCCCACCAGTACGCCTTTACCACCTTTAGCGTACAGAGCGATCGCTACCTCACGGTCACGGCAAACCTCCAAGATGTGGCTACAGCCCCTTACCATGTGGTGGTGGTCTTCCAGGATGGGGGTACCGACACCCTGCGAAATGCCCTTTACGTGTATCCCCGGAGCCATCCCCGCGAACCGTTAGCCGAACCCTTGAAGGTGCTGCCCGAGGTGATGTTCCAACGGTTCGTGGTGGCGGGATACCGCCAGGGGGGTGTGGTCCTGTTTGCCGGAGCCACCCAGTACGATGGCTACGACTATTGGCCCCAGGTGTACCGCATTGTGCAAACACCAGGCCACACCTGGGAAGTGGAACGCCTTTGGAACTTCTACAACGATCAAAACCAAAGGCTCACAGGCTTAGCCCTGGGGCAGACCTTCGCTGGAGATCCCCCGTGGGAACTCTACATCGCCGACTTGACCCACCTGTTCCGAGCGTATCCCCAAGGCGACTCCTGGCACTTAGACACCCTTCTGGCTTTCCAACTGCCCCATCAGCGGTGGCTTGTGCGTGATGTGGTGGTCTCTGATCTCCAACCGGACCGCCGCCCTGAAATCTACGCCATCCTTTGGCAAACGGATTCCTCCGGCATGGCGTTTGAAGGTTCCCAGGTAGCGGTTCTGCGCCCGCACGCGGGCGACACCGTATTCCAATTCGTGGGACCCCTAAGCCCCGATTCCCTGGTGCAACTCACCGCTGGTGATGGAGACCACGACGGCCTCCTGGAACTCTACAGTGTGTCCTCCAACGGCCACGCCTATGAGATCTCCTACTCTGGCTCCGCATACCAAATCACCGATCTGGGTGCTGTGGCTTCCAGCCCGCTGAAGAGTGTAGCCGTAGGAGACGCCGATCGGGACGGGCTTGAAGAGGTGGTGGTCAGCAGTCAGAACGGCCACGTTTACCTGCTCAAATACACCGCTGGCGTGTGGAACATCACGGATCTGGGGAATCCAGGTGTGGTGGTCCGAAGCCTGAGCGTGGGCGACGGAGATGCGGACGGTCTTCCTGAGATCTACGGTGGTGGTTCCGGCCCCGCGGTACGGATCGCCTGGACGGGCACCTCGTGGGAGATCACCTCTCTGCCCTCCTCCGGCCTTCGTCCCCAGAATGCCGTAGTCCCCGTACCCAATCTTGGGCAGCAAACCGTGGGGCTCGTGGTGGCCGATTCGGCAGAGCGGCTCCTGCTCTACCATCATCAACTTCCCCGTCTGTGGAGCGGGTTCCCTCAAAACCAAGGGGTGGGGGGCTCTGCCACCTTCCACTTCTACGGGGCGAACCTCCCGGTTCTCCCGGCGTTCTCGTCCTTTGCCCTCACTCAAAATGGGATTACCTACCCCGCCTCCTCGGTGAACTCTCCCGGAGGCCGGCACATGGAGGCCACCTTTTCTTTGGCCTCAGCCCAATCCGGCCGGCTGTACTCTGTGGTTTACGCAATCCCAGGGTTTGAAGACACCTTGCCGAACCTGGTGTACCTTTACCATCCCGAAAACCCTGGCGACGCCGCGTGGGTTTGGAAAATCGTGTACTCGTCCACTCAAAGGATACCCTTCTACTGCACCACCGCCGATCTGGACCAAAACGGCTTGCCCGAACTCTACGCCTCGTGGTTCTTCCTGGCCGGAGATACTGTGGGTGAGCAGATGGGACAACTTCGTTGGGCCGACACCGCATGGATCTTCACCCCCCTGCCCGGCTCCTGGCGAGGCCACATTTCCACAAGCCCTGTGGTGGGCCGGGTTCTGGATCACGGCCCCGGAGAACTGTACGCCGTCACCTCAGCAGGCCAACTGCTTCGCTGGACCTATACCCCCGCCAGGGGCTGGAGTTTCCGAATCCTCTACGAAACCCCTCGGGGCGACTCGCTCTCAGCCCTGCTCGTGGGAGACCTGGATGCTGACGGAACCTCAGAGGTGGCCTTCGCAGACGATTCGCTGGTATACGCCTACGATATCCATCGGAGCGATACCACGGTGCTGATCGTGGGCCCCACCGGAGGGCCCGCCTACGACCTGGCCCTGGCGAATCTGGACATTGCCCAGGAACCTAACCAGCAGAGCCCCTTGGAACTCTTCCTGGCCAACGGCTCCGACAGTCTTGTGGTCTTTGAGTGGAACGCCCACAACCGCACGTACCACCGAAGTGTGGTAGCAGTACTGCCCTCCAGTGGGGGATTGGTGGGCTTACTGGCCGATCCCCGGCCCGATCCCTATGCCGTGGAGCTCTACGCGGTGTTCCAGGACTCGGGCCTTTACGTGTTCCGGAATGAGGATCAACGGGAAAAAGTGTTCCGTTTCACGGGCGGCGTCCAAATCCTGCAGATGGGCGATCCGGACAACGATGCAGGTTTGGAGATCTACCTCATCAAACCCTCAGGAACCACATACCGGGTGGCCGGCACTGGCCCTTGGGACATCACCGATCTGGGTCCTGTGGGCGGCATGGATGCCCAGATCTCTGACCTGGACGGCGACGGCTACCTGGAATTCTATATCACCTCCCCCGACTTTGGGCTCGTTTCGGGCTCCCCAGACCGCCAAAAGTTCCTCACCCAGGTGGTACCCAACGCTGTACCTCACGACACCACCGTTCCCCTCACCCTCTATGGTTTGGGCTTCGCCTACCGCGACGTAACGGAGATTCGGATCTTCAACGCCACCCATACCTACACCTTCACACACCCCACCCTCTTAGGGGATTCCCTGGCACAGGTCACCGTAGATTTCACCCACCTGGAACCCGGGCTGTACACCGTTTCCCTCCACAGCACCCACCGGGCCGACACCCTGCCCGCTGCCCTGGTGGTGTACTCCCGCATCCCCTCCCCCTCCGGTTGGACCACAGAGGACCTGGGGTTCTCGGGCAACCGCCTCCGGGGCATCGCCCTGGGGGATGGCGACAACGATGGCCAGCCTGAAGTGTACGTGGCCAGCCTGGACGACCACGTGTACCAATACCACCTCAATGCCGACAGCGTCACCTGGTCTGTGGAAGCCCTGGCCGACTTAGGAAACTGGGTGAACGATGTGGCGGTGGGGGACGGTGACAACGATAACCAACTGGAGGTGTACGCCACCACCTGGGACGGCAAGGTGTACGAACTCCAATGGAACGGGTCCTCCTGGGAGGTCTCCTCGGCCACCACACCCAATAACCGCGTCAACTACGCGGTAACCGTGGGGGATGGCAACAACGATGGCAGCTTTGAGATCTTCACCGCCAACGCCGATGGCCATGTGTACATGATCGTTCGCCAGCCCAGTTGGTGGAACGTGTACACCATCGCCAACGTGGGAGGCTTTGATGTGGCCGTGGGCGACGGCGATAACGACGGCCTCCTGGAGGTGTACCTGGCCTCGGGCAATGGCCACGTGTACGAGATCTCTTACGAAAACGCCGCATGGACCACCACCGATCTGGGCGCCGGAACCGACCTCATGATTGGCGTGGAGGTCGCCGACGGCGATAACGACGGCCTCCTGGAAGTGTATGCCGCTGGGTTGGACCACCACGTGTACCAATTCGTCCACACTGATACCGGCTGGGTAAAGAACGACCTTGGAGACGCCGGTGCTCGCCTGCGCGACGTGGCTGTAGGCGATGGCGATAACGACGGCCTCGCCGAAGTGTATGTTGTGGCCGAAGATAACCGCATCGTGCAGTTCTCTTGGACCGGCACCACCTGGACCCAGGAAACCGTGGGGACCACCCAGAACACCGGCACCTCGTATCCCTTCCCCTTCCGTGTAGCGGTAGGCGATGGCAATGGCAACGGCCATCTGGAGGTGTATGCCGTTCACGACAACGGCCATCTGTATCAGGCCCATCTCAAGAGCCGTGGAGCCCTTGCCCTTTGGCCCTCCACGGTGACGAACCAGCAACCGGTCCGTTTGGTGGTGACCGGGCAAAATCTCGGAGTGGCTCCCTTGCCCACCTTCCGCCTGATCTCACTGGCCGGTCACCCCTTGGTTCCCACCCATCTCCAGGCGATCCACCCGCACGCCGTGCTCCTCACCTTTGACCTCACAGGCGCCGACACCGGCGTTTACCACCTCCAGAGCAAGGATCAAGGCTATTGGAACACCCTCAAGGCTTGCCTCACCATCACTCCCAACTGGGGTAGCGACCCTGCTTGGCGAGTCACCACCGCTCCCCCCGTGGAGATGGGCACCCTGCTCGTTTCTGGCGACGCCGATCATAACGGACGCTTGGAGATCTACGGATACGACCGCCAGCGCCAGGAGTTCTTTGCCCTGCGCTGGAATCAAGGCACCTACCAAAAGGACACCCTGGAGTACCTCTTGGAGGAGCCTTCAGATCTGCTGTGCGGTGTGCTCCCCCCTGACCTGCAAGAGGACCTCGTTGCCCTGGTTCCCCCAGGCGATGTCTATCGGGTACACCTGGACGCAGCGGGTTGGACCACCGAAAGGATCCTCCAACTCCCCCGGGACACTCTGCTCCAAGGCACGTTGGGCGACGTGGACCGTGATTTGCAACCGGAGATCTACCTGATCGGTCAACGGGATTCCTGGTTTTTCCTGGACCAAGCCGTGTACACGGACGCCGGGTGGCAATGGAGTTCGGTGGATTCCTTCAGCACGCCTCTCTACGACCTGTGCACCGGCGACGCCGATCTGGACGGCTACCCGGAACTCTACCTCTTGAACAACGGGCAGGTCTTGCAATACCACTGGACCGGAACCCTGTGGTCTTCCGACACCCTTTCCCAGGTACCAGGAGGCCGGGGAATCCAGGCGACCGACCTGGACCACAACGACACCCTGGACCTGCTGGTACTGAGTGACTCTGGAACCCTGTATCGCGTGTACCCCTCGCCGTGGCAACGACAAACCCTGGCCAGCCTTGGCAAACCGGTCAGCAAATGGGCTCTGGGTGACGTGGATCTGGATGGCGTTCCCGAGGTTTACGTCACCTCGGAAACCGAGCCGCTGCTCCTTTTCCGCATCCACCCCACGGCTTCCCGGGGGTGGGCTGTGGAAGCCCTGCCCGGGCTGGTCCGCGCTCCCACAGCCCTGGCCGTGGCCGAGGTCCAACCCGACGGTCTTCCCGAACTGTTCGCCACCTCCAGCGTGGTGGGTTCGGATCTCCAAGTGCTAACGGGAGCTCCTGAGGCTGCTGTGCAGATTCACCCAGAGGTCCTGCCCGTGGACACCACCCTCACTCTCCAGCTGACCGGACGGGGGTTCACAGCGCCGGAGATCACCAGCGTTCACCTGATCCCTGTGCTGGACGGCTCCGAAGTGAGCACCGTCCTTGTCCAACCACAGGGAAGCAACACGTTAACGTGCGAGATCTCCACCCAAAACGCCACCCCGGGTCCCTACCGGCTGGAGATTCGCACCCTAAGGACTCGGTGGCTTTTCCCTACGCTTGTCTATCTCCACGAACGGATCCCTGGGCCCGCGGGGCTCCGCGTGGTTGTCCTCCACGAACTCTTTGAGTACGAAGGGATCTCAGCAGCAGATTGGGGCAACGCCAACGCATGGGAGCCCGATTCTGCCTATGTGTTCGTGGGCACTGTGGACGGCAGGGTGTATCAACTGTCCTGGACCGGCACCCAGTGGTCTCCCACCGAACTCCACACCTTCTCCGATACCGTGCAAAAACTGGTGATCGCCGATGGTGCCCGCACGGGCACGCCCCACCTGTTCACGCTCCTAAGCAACGGAGAACTCCATGAGATCTATGGAACCGACACCGCCGAGGATTGGATCATCCAAGGAATCACCTCCCAGGTGAAGGACATCGTGGTGGGCGATCTGCAGGGCATCGGAGTGCCCACGGTGTACATCACCGATGGATCCTGGGTGAAGGCCCTTTACCGGCTGGCCGAAGGATGGGTTGCCGATAGCCTCCATGCCATACCCGCTGCACACCGTTTGGCCCTGGGAGACGCCGATCTGGATCACGAAACCGAACTGTATGTGGCCAGCGATTCCGGCCTCGCCCGACTCTACCGCTCCGCCGGCACCTGGGCCCTGGAGTGGATCGCCTCCGGCACAGTACTGGACGTGGCCGTGGCAGATCTCCATCACGATGGCACCCCCGAGGTGTACTACCTGACCCCCAGCGGCTCCCAAGCAACCCTGCACCGAGCCGAGTACACCGGCGGTGGCTGGAGCGTTTCCGCTATTCAGTCTCTACCCGGTGCCCAACGGCTGTTTTCCGGGCCCCTCCTGGGCACGGGCGGCGATCAGGTGGCTGTGGGCGGAACCGACACCCTATGGCTCTTCAAAGAAGATGCCGACGGGGTGTTCTTGGCTTGGCGATTGCCCCTTCCTGGTCAACTCTATGCCCTTATGCCCAGCATTTCCTATCAAAGCGGCAGGTTCCGCCTGCTCGCTGGGCTCACCGCCGGCGATACCCTGGGGCTCTTGGCTGAACTCTCGCCCTTCACTGCTTCCCCTACGATCACCCATTTCACGCCCACCGCGGGCATCGTGGACACCTTGGCGGAAGTGCACTTCTTGGGCCCCTACCTGCACCAGGGTCGCATGCCCTTGGCCATCAAACTGGTGCAGGGGAACCTGGAAATCGTGGGGCAAAGCCTCCACCGAGGCGCCGCCCACGACCTGGTTTGTACCTTCAACCTCACAGGCTTGAACCCAGGGGTGTACCGCTTCGTGGTTCAATGGCCCCATCGGACAGACACAATCGCCCAGGACTTTCAAGTCCATCGCTGGCTGGGGCCTCCCTTCCACTGGGTATCAGACCAGGTGTACGAACTCCCAGACACCCTGGACCAAAACATCTTGGACCTCACCTGGGGAGACGTGGACCGCGACGGCCTCGCTGAAATGTACGCCGTGGTGGAACGCCCCATCAGTTCCTCGGAGTACGTGGTGGAACTCCATCGGCTGGATTGGAACCACGGCCGACTCCAGGATACCCTACTGGCCACCACCGAACCCGTGCAAGGCTGGAACGGTAGCCGTGTCACCATCGGGGATGGGGACAACGACGCCCAGCCAGAGTTCTACATCACCACCTACGGGGGACACCTTTGGCAGGTGGATCCCCCGAACTACGTGGTCACCTGCATTGAATCCTCAACGGTGTCGTACACTGCGCCAGCCGTGGGCGATGCCGATGGCGACGGCCTTATGGAAGTGTACTACGTGATCACCCCTCCCACTGCCCCCTCGCTCGGAAGCGATACCCTGGTGCAAGCCCGTTGGAATGGGCATACCTGGGAAAAGCGGCGGCTGCATGGTGCCACGAATCCTCCCTATATCTACAACGAGATCGTGGACCTCGCCGTGGCCGATCTGGACTATGACGGTAGCCAAGAGGTGTACTTCCACTATGTCTCGGACATCGGAGACATCTATTACGCTTGCCATGTGTACCCCGACACCACCTGGCTGGACACTCTGCCCGTCTCCGGCATCGGATACACCATGTCCGTAGTGGGCGATGCGGATAACGACGGACAGCTGGAAACCTATTTGGCCTACGAAAACGTGTTCCAACTGAAACACAGCAGCACCGGCTGGACCCTTACCCCCTTGGGGACCCTAAACCTCATGGTCTCAGATTTGACCACTGGTCCCCTCTTCCACAACAGCAAAACCCAACTCTTCATCGTAGATGCTGAGTTTTACCAGTACGCCGTGTACAAGGACTCTGTGTGGCACCTGGATACCCTTCAGGACCAGCGACGTCCCTCCGGGGCCCGCGCGGTGATCGCCGACGTGGACCAGGACGGCTTCGTGGAATACTACCTCTGCGTCAACGATACCCTTTACCGGTACCGGGGCATAGACCAATCTCCTCCCACCATTGACTCGGTTACCCAGTATCTGTGGCGATCGGGTACCGATTCTACCCGGATCCGTGCCCGGGTTGCCGATGGCACCGGTGTGGATTCCGTGTTCCTGTGGTACCAGCGGATGCAACAGGATACCGGGTGGGTCCGCGTTCCCATGACCCTGGTGGGCAAAGGGGCCATCCCCAAAGCCCGGGGGTTCTCTGCCTCATTGCTTCAAGCATCCCAACCCTCCGCCCCCTCTAAGGACAAGGGGTTCCAGTATCTCTGGTACGAAGCCTGGATCCCCGGGGCCCAGTGGCTGGACACCGTTCGCTATGCCATCCAAGCCTACGATGTTTATGGGTACGACACCCTCGTGCCCTATCCTGATGCGTACGAGTATGTGGTGGAACCCCCACGCCCCATGCTCTCCTATCCTCCTACGGCTCCAGACAGCGGCCGCGTTGTCCTTCGGTTCCTGGGCCCTTATCTGGGAGAGACCTCTCCCATCCTCCAACTGCGGAAGAGTTCGGACGGCTACACCATCACCGGAAGCAACGTGCAGGTGCTGGGTCGGTCCCATGTTTCCGCCACCTTCAACCTGACCGGTGTTCCCACGGGCTGGTACACCCCCTCTGTGGTGGTGGATGGCTACGAGCGCTCCTATCCTCACCTCCTCTTTATCAACCACTACGTGGGAGCATACGCAGAGCACTACGCCGATTCCATTACACTGGACTTTGGGTTCACACGATACCTCTTCCACATCGCTGTGGGGGATGTGGACAACGATAACAGGGACGAGATATTCTTGGCACCAGATAACAGCAATTTCCTTGTTTGGGGCGATTATTCCGGCAGCAAAGGCAACAAAGGCGCTCCGGCCCCCAAACGGGCCAGAAGATTACCCCGATACTCCCTCTCCCAACCCCTTGCCTCCAAAACCTCAGGAAAGTTGGAAACCTGGACCGCTTTCATCATCGCGGGCTATCAAAACGTCTACCAACTGCTGGTGGCAGAATGCAACAACGACAGTTTGCCCGATCTCATCGTGGTGGGCTACTATGACGATGGCGAAGAGCGGTACTACTTCATTGACGTGTACTATGCGGACGAGTTCGTCCTCTCCTATGATTTCACCTGTGTGTTAGACACCATGCCCGACGCTGTGGCTGTGGGCAACGCCAACAACGACAGCACCGTGGAGTTCTACACCGTTGAGCGTGACGGCTTTGTACGCATGTATTGGGACTACGGCTGGGAGAGCGATACCGTTCGCTACATCGGCGTCCCTGCGAACCACAGGGTGATGGACCTGGCCATCGGCGATGCCGACAACGACGGCGAACAGGAGATCTATGTCGCCGACGGAGGCCGCTCGGTTTATCAAATCCGATGGAACGGCGGAGCTTGGGTGAAGCAAGCCATTGCCCAAGACCTGCCCCTGTATGCCACCCAGGTGGCGATCACCGATGCCGATGGCGACGGCCTGAGTGAACTCTACGTGGCTGCCGGAGGCGAAGGGGAAAAGAGCACCCTCCGGCTCTTCCAATTCGTGTACTCCTCGGGCACCTGGCAACGGCAAGAGATCGCCTCCTGGCCCGTGAACCATGACCACGCCTGGGATCTGATGGCTGGGGACGCCACCAACCACGGCACCGTGTCCCTGTTCCTGCTCTCCCAGGACGTCCCTCTGCAACGCGTTTGGTATGAAAACCACACCTGGCACCAAACAACCCTGATGGACCATACAGTTTCGGGCGCTTCGTCCTATGCTGTCCCCAGCCATATCCTGGACCTGGGGGACTTCAACGGTGACGGCCTCCTGGAACTCTACGAAATGGACAGCACCTACGTGGATTGGTACGCCTACATCCTCTCCTACCGTACCCGGCCCATCCTGTGGGTTAGCGAGGTGTACCCTGCCACCCTCCCGGTGGATACCACCCTCACCCTCACGGTCTTAGGCGAAGGGTTTGACCCGGCTCGCGGCCTCACGGTCTCCCTGGTCCAAGTGGGAGGCAATACGGTGATCCCCGCACAGGACATCCAAGTGATCCACCGTCATCAAGTCCTCGCCACCTTCCAGCTTGCGGACGCCTCTCCTGGGACATACACCCTGGTGGTCTCGGACCGGGTTGCCAGCGATACCCTGCCACAGGGAGTGGTGCTGTACCAGCGGGCCCAAGGGCCGTGGACCGTGGACACCACCCGCATAGAGGCCAACCCTCTGGGTCAAGAGATCCGCGGCTTGGAGATCCTTGACCTGGACGAAGACGGCCAAAACGAACTCTATGCGATCCACGGTGGCTCCTTGGAAATGTTCCAAGGAGACGGCACCACCTGGACCCATTCCACGGTGGCTTCCTTCTCCTCGGAGATCCAAGCCATCGCCGTCGGCGATGGAGATCACGACCACCACCCAGAGATCTATGTCACCACTCAAAGTGGCGTCGTGTACCAGATCTCTTTGGCCTCTTCCCGAGCATTTCCCGCGGCGCGTAGAGGGATCGCTCCTTCATCGGACCCGAAGCCCCATGGGCACTCCTTCAATTCCCTGGCTTCCTCCAAAGGGGCCCCATTGGCCCAATGGAATCCCCCTCTTCGGAGTGGCTACACCGTGGACACCGTCACCTATCTGCCTGCCGACAACCACCCCACAGCCCTCACCCTGGGAACCCACAACACCTTGGGGATGCCCTGCCTGTACTTCCTTACCAATGGAAAGCGTGCACTGTTCCAACTCTTCCACCATCCCGATGCAGATTCCTGGATCTTCGGCAGCATCTACAATTGGAGCGGCAAGGAAACCCGCTGTCTGGACGCTGGGGACTATGATCAGGACGGCTTCGCCGAAGTGTTCGTGGGATTCTCCAATGGCGACGTGGAGGTGGTGGACTACACGGACAGCACCGGATGGTTCTCCCTGCAAATCGCCAATCTGGAAGGGGATACCCTTACAGCGTTGAGCGTTACTGATGCGGATGGCGACGGACAACCGGAGGTGTACGCGATCACTCCCACCCGGCTCTTCAAACTCCAGCACACAGAGGGTAAGGGCTGGACCACTCTTACCATCCACGACTGGGGCACCCAGATGACCGCTTTGGCCACGGGGCCCGTCCGCCACACCTCCCTCTCCCAGGCCCTCAGTGGAGACCGTGCTACCGGCCACCTCTACCTGAGTGAAAAGGGGTCGCCATACTGGACCTCAGACACGCTGATCACCTTTTCCAACCCCATCACCGCCCTCATCACCGGCGATGTGGACCACGACGGGCTCACGGAAACCTATGTAGGGATCTACCCCGACCATGTGTTCCACCTGTTCCTCCGTCCCCTGCTCGTGGGCGACATCAATCAGGACCAACAGATCAATGCCCTGGACATTGAGGCCCTGGCTCAGTACCTCTACTACGATGGTCCCGCACCCGATCCGCTGGAGGTCGCCGATGTCAACGGCGACCACGTGGTAAACGACCAAGATCTGGTGGCACTGTCTCGTCAGGTGTACGGTCAACGGAAACCGGCCAGTCCCCCAACAAGGAGGTCCGTGAGGGAAAACCCTCGGTTTCCCCGAAAGACTAAGAAGCCGCAGGATTCTCTCCCTTGACAGCCCAAAGAGAGCCCCGTATAAATAGGGAGACATCCCCGTGTCGCCACACCTATCCAAAAAGGAGGTGTTCTATGTGGCGTAAGGTATTGGTCGTGCTGGTCACGGCCGGCGTGATGTGGGCGGAAAAGCCCTTGGAAAAGGGGCATATCCTTCCAGCCCAACTGCTCCTCTCCCAGCCTAAAGTCCACAACACCGTGCAGTTCACGCGTCAGCGTCCCACCCAATCCGCTCCCGTGATCTATGGCCGGGATACCTTGGCCTTCTGGGACTTTGAAGACGGTGCCCAGGGCTGGTATGCCGTGGATGGAAACAGTGATGGAGCCACGTGGAATGTAGGAACCACCTCTGATCTCAGCTCCTACACTCCTCCCAACTACGGAACTCAGTATGCGTACTACTCCGACGACGATGCGGGAGGCGGTGTTGGTGGCGAGGAATACTGGATTTCCACCGACACCCTGTACATTGGCGACCAGAGTTCCCTGGTCCTCTCCTTTGGCTGGGGTTATCGGACCTATGAATACAGCGACACCCTGTTCGCCATGGTGAACTTCAAGCAGGCCTCCGGCTGGACCGGGTGGTACATCGTGTGGATGCACACCCCTGCTGAAGGAAACGGCAATGGGAATGCCTCCGTGGATCTTGCCTCCTACCTGCCCTCCGACAGCACCATCGTGGCCTTCGGGTACTGGGACCGGAACCCCGGCGGGTGGAACTGGGCCGTGGGTGTGGACAACGTGGCTCTGACCACTACACCCCCTCAGATTTGGGATGAGTCTATCCAA
>CAYOQK010000043.1:0-10531 GCA_964406105.1 uncultured bacterium
TCCAGGGCACATAAACGATATCCCCCGGCTCAACGGGCCCGTGAGCATCCCCCACGACCCCCGAAGCCTTCACCACATACACGTGCCGGGTGTCGGCCCCTACCCTTGGGCCCCCGGCCATCTGCAGGTACTCCTTAAGCCCGTAGCCTGGCACGTATGCAAAGGCACCAGGATGGTAAACGGCACCCAGTACCTGCACCGTGGTGGGCCGCAGGGGAATATGAACCGAATCCCCAGGTTCCAGCGGTAGGCTGAGTCCAGAGGTGTCCACCATCACCAGGCCCACCCGCCGACGCTCCGGCGGCATCACCAGGTACACCTGTACCGTTTCCGGCACGGTGGGCAGTGCCAGGGCGGTGTCCAGGGTGTCTCCCCGCAATCCAGGGAGTGCCTCGGCCACCAACTCCTGCCGCTTTTGGCGAAGGTAAGCCTCTTGAAAGGCCTTTTCCTCTTGGGTGAGTTCCGACTGGGCCAAGCCCATCTGCTGCCAAAGCAGGTCTTCGTACAGGATCCCCTGGGCCTTCTTCTGAAAACCCCGGTACTGCCGGGCTACGGAGTACCGATAAAGCTCCAAACCCGGCAAATAGGCGTGTTCTGTGAGTCCTCCAGCCCGTTGTAACAGATCAGCCAAGGTCTGCCCAGGCACAAAGGGGTAGCGGCCTGGATACCGTACCTCACCGGTGATTACTACCTCCTGATCCGGTTGCCAGGCGCGGCTTCGGGGCACCAACAGACGGTCTCCAGGCCGAAGGGGATACTCGCGATCGGACTCTTCCAAAAGGTTGAGGATCCGGGTGCGTACCCCTTCTCCGGGGTCAATGCGGTAGAGTTCCACATGCTCCAGGGCTGCGTAGGGCTTTGCACCGCCGGCACGGAAAAGGAGGTCCGCCGCCCGAAGGTTGGGCAGGTAGGCGTAAGCCCCCGGCTGATACACGGCCCCTGCGACCCACACAGAGTCCGGAGCCCGGAGATCCTGCACCGCATACACCCGGATGGTGTCCCATTCCTGGAGCACCACGTCCAGGGAGGAATCCTTCAAGGCTTGGTGAACGTTGGCGAACAGAACCTGGGGATAACCCTGATCTTGCTGCCGTAGGATTTCCACATGATCCAGGTAGGAACCGGGTTTCCACCCCGCTGCGGCTTTCAGAGCCTCCAACAGGGTCATGCCTGGCCGCCAGGGATAGGTGCCCGGCCGGAACACATTCCCCAAAACCGTAACGAAGTGCCGAGGTTCGGCAGGCACGGGTTGCACGATGACCAGGTCGCCATCCTGCAAAGAAACCCTTTGGGTATAGCGACGCAGAACCGAGGGGGTCAACGCGCTCGGCACGTCAATCTCGGTAACCACCCGGCGTTCGTGGTTCTCTGTGCGTTGAACCTGGATGCGGTGGGCATCCGACTGAAAGGAAAGGCCACCTGCATATTGCAACGCCTGCCACAGGGTTCCTTTGCCCCGGAGTTCGTAAATGGCGGGCCGCCGCACTGCCCCCGCTACAGCCACCACGGGCCCAATGGTGGGCACGTACAGAATATCTCCGTCCTCCAGATACAACTCGGGCAGCGGTGACCCGTGAAGCAGCAAATCGTAGAGGTCCAGCGTGAGCACCGTATCCGCTCGGGTGCGGATCCATCGGATCCTCCGGAGGCTCCCGGTCTTCTTAACACCGCCGGCCATGATCAGGGGATCCAGTACATTGGCCACAGGCAGCACGCTATAGGTGCCTGGGGTATTCACCTCGCCCATTACAAACACCCGAACCCGCCGCAGGCCGCTCAGGGTGATGGCAAAGTCCACCCCGCCAAAGGCTTGCCGCAATCGTTCCCGGATGGTGCGGGTAGCCTCGGCAAAGGGCATCCCCCATACGTTCAAGGGGCCCACCTTGGGCAAAACGATCACCCCGTTCCGGTCTACGGTAAAGGTGAAGGTTTCGTCAATCTTTCCCCACACCCGAACGGTGATCTGGTCGCCAGGGCCCAAGGGATAGGAACCGCCGATGGGGGCGCTGGCCAAGGCGGCTTCCAAGCTTTGGAGAGCCTCCTGAGTGGTTTGGAACACTTCATAGCCAAACTGCTGCAATTCCCGGGATACTGGAATCAGCGTATCCGCTCGGAAGGCCAGTTCAATGGGGGAGTACTCCGGTGGAGCGGGGACCGCCACGGATTCAGGGGGCACCGCATAAAAGGCAGGTGGACGTTGCTTCTGGGCCTCCCTCAAGGAATCCAGTACCTCTTGTACTCGCCCCCCTTTGAGGAGTTCCAGAAGATCGGGGGAGAGTTCCTGGGCCCAAAGCCCTGCCAGCCCCCCCAGCATCCATGCCGAAAGCGCCAGCCCGAGGAACCTTTTCATGGTGAATTCCTTAAATGTTGAATCCCAGGGCCCGCAGTGCTTCTTTGCCTTCTTCCGTCATCATATCCACAGTCCAGCGGGGTTCCCATACGATTTCCACCTCGGCCTCTTTCACGCCTTCCAACGCTTCCAGGCGCTGTTTCACCTCTTGCTGCAGGTATCCGGCCAAGGGGCATCCTGGGGCAGTGAGGGTCATGCGAATCTTCACCTTGTCGTCTTTGATTTCAATGCCGTAAATGAGACCAAGGTCGTAGATGTTCACCGGGATTTCCGGGTCATAAATTTGACGCAGAACTTCAATGATTTGCTCACGGGTTACCATGATGAGGACCTCCTCTGTGGGCTTGGGAGCCCGAATTATACAGCCGATGATAGGGCCAGCGGCGATACCCGTGCAGCAGAGCCATGGCCACCACGATCATGCCCATCCACCCCATGTCCGGATCTTGAAAGCCGAATCCAAAAAGGCTCATGACCAGGGTGATCGCGCCTCCGAAACCTGCTGCGTAGATCAGAGCATCACGCCAATGGTACCCAGGCATCACCCAGGTGTTGGCTTGAGGGGTCCGCCAATAGCGCAAGCCATCGCTCAGCCAAGCAAGGCCAAAGGGGAACAGGAGCAGCACTTCCACCACCGCATCCAGGTACCATTGCCGCCGCCAGAGCCAAGCCCAGGCGTGGTATCCCCACAGAGGGAACCAGAAAAGGCCCAGGAACAGGTTAAACCGGCTGTGGCTCATGGTCAGAGGTACCCTCTTCCCGATGGTGGCGGATGATCTTGCCCTCAATCATGTAGATCACGTCTTCCGCAATATTGGTGGCGAGGTCTGCAATGCGTTCCAAATGCTTAGACACGGACAGCAGGGAGATATAGCATCGCACACAGTCGCATTGCTCGCAGAGTTTCTTTTCCACCATTCGGTAGATGTCCAGGTGTAAGGAATCCACCTCGTTGTCCATTTGGCACACGGAGCGGGCCAAAGAAGAATCCAAGTTGAGGAGAGACTCCAGGCTGTTGCGGAGCATCTCCAGGGTTTTATGAGCCATGCGGGTGAGGTTGACGGGCAGGCGAAACTCAGGGTGTTGGGCCAGGAACAGTGCACGTTCTGCGATGTTCACCGCCAGATCACCGATGCGTTCCAGATCGTTATTGATCTTCAGCACCGCCACCACGTACCGGAGATCAATGGCCACCGGCTGGTACAGGGCCAGGATCTTGAGGCACTCTTCTTCTACCTCTACCTCTTGGAGATCAATGGCTCGGTCCTTGTCAATCACCTGGCGAGCCAACTCTGCATCGCGTTCCTCTACGGAACGCACCGCCTGCCACACCTGGGTTTCCACCTCCCGGCTCAGAGCCAGGATCTGTTGGCTTAAACGTTGGATTTCTCGGCGGAAATGAACAGGCATGGGGAACTCCTTTAGCCGAAACGGCCGGTAATGTAATCCTCCGTTTGCTTGTTCTTGGGGTTCGTGAAGATCTCCTCGGTGGGTCCGAATTCCACGATGCGGCCGTTGTAAAAGAAGGCCGTGTAATCCGATATCCGGGCTGCCTGCTGCATGTTGTGGGTCACGATCACGATGGTGTACCGCTCCTTCAGCGACTCAATCAGGTCTTCTATTCGGGCGGTGGCCACAGGATCAATGGCCGAGGTGGGTTCATCCATGAGGAGCACCTCGGGTTCCACAGCCAGAGCCCGCGCGATCACCAACCGTTGCTGTTGCCCTCCAGACAGGGCGTAGGCCGATTGGTGCAGTTTATCCTTCACCTCATCCCATAGGGCAGCCGCCTGCAAAGCGGCCTTTACCCGATCCTCCAGTTCGCTTTTGGGCAACTTGTAGTGGAGCCGCAAACCGTAGGCCACGTTGTCAAAGATGCTCATCGGAAAAGGCGTGGGTTTTTGGAAGATCATACCCACCCGACGCCGCAGGTCAATCACATCCACCTCGGGTGAAAGGATATTGACCCCATCCAGGTACACGGCTCCCTCGGCACGCTGGTCTCGGTAGAGTTCAAAGATGCGGTTGTACACCCGGATATGGGTGGATTTGCCACAGCCAGAGGGTCCGATGATGGCGGTTACCTTGTGGGCAGCGATGTCCAGATTGTTGTCGTGCAGGGCTTGAAAGTCGCCGTAAAAGAAGTTCAGGTTTCGCACCATGATCTTAGGTTGGGGTACGTACAGGGGACGCGGGGGCTCTGCCGGAGCCGTGCCCGAGCGCCGACCGTTCCACCGGTTTTGAAGGGCTTGTTTCCACCTCATGATGGTTCCCGGCCGCCCAAGAATATACGGGATACCACGGTGAGGGCCAGCACCGACAAAGTGATCAACAACGAAGCCCCCCACGCCAAACGCTGCCAGTCGGGGTAGGGGGACATGGCGTAGTTATAGATGGTCACGGTGAGGTTGGCCATGGGTTTCAGCAAGGATCGGGGCCAGTAGGGGCTGTTCAAAGCCGTGAACAGCAAGGGTGCTGTTTCTCCGCTGATGCGGGCGACGGCCAACAGGGTACCGGTAAGGAGACCGGTCCGTGCCCCTCGCAGCAGGATGGCCACCATTCTCCATCGGGGTGCTCCCAAGGCCAGCACCGATTCCCTGAGGGTGTCCGGCATTAGGCGCAGCATATCTTCGGTGGTGCGAACCACTACGGGCACCATGAGTACAGCCAGGGCCACGGCACCGGCGAGCCCTGAGAATCCACCCAAGGGGACCACCAACCAGGCCCACACAAAGAGCCCCACAATGATGGAAGGGATCCCCATCAGCACGTTCACCACGAACCGCAGGGTTCGGCCCAGAGGATGGTGACGTCCAAATTCCGACAAGAAGATGCCTGCCAACAGGCCCAGGGGAACTCCCAGCAAGGTGGCCAATACGGTAAGGAGAAGGGTCCCGAGAATGGCATTCCCCAATCCTCCTCCGGGAACACCTGGGGGAGCGGGGCTGCGGGTGAAAAAGTGAAGGTTCAAGGCCGATGCCCCCCGGACCACCACGGTGATGAGGATCCACAACAGGAACACAATGCCCACCAAAGCCGAGAACCCCGCAAAGGCTTTGAGCAACCGGTCGGTCCACAGGCGTGTTCGGTGCGAGCGCAGGGTCATGGCTGGCCTCCCATACGCCGTTCCATCCGTTTGAGCCACAGAACCGCCATGATCTGGATCACCAAAGACACCAGGAAAAGCAGGAGGCCTAACTCAATGAGGGCGCTGAGGTATACCGGTTCCGAGGCCTCGGTGAACTCGTTGGCCAGGGTGCTGGTGATGCTGGTACCCGCCGAAAAGAGGGAAAGGGAGATCCGGTGTTCGTTCCCGATGACAAAGGTCACGGCCATGGTTTCTCCCAGAGCCCGGCCCAGCCCCAGAAACACGGCTCCCAAAAGCCCTCGGATGCCGTACCGAAGCAAAACCCCGTGGGTGACCTCCCAAGTGGTGGCTCCGATGCCGTATCCCGCTTCTTTCACCACGGCAGGCACCATTTGGAACACTTCCCGCATCACAGCACTCATAAAGGGCAGGATCATGAGGGCCAGGATGATCCCTGCGGTGAGGAACCCGATGCCGTGCATGGGGCCTCGGAAAAAGGGAAGAAAGCCCAAGAAACGCTGGAGCCAAGGCTCCACGTGGTGGGCCATGTAGGGGGCAAACACGTACAGGCCCCACATCCCGTAGATGATGCTGGGAATGGCGGCCAGGAGCTCTACCGCCAGCCCCACAGGGGTGGCCAACCACGGAGGTGCCAACTCGGAAAGCAAAAGGGCAATGGCCAGGCTCAGGGGCACGGCGAGCACCAAGGCGATCAGGGTGGTGATCAGGGTGCCG
The DNA here is from genome assembly GCA_964406105.1 of uncultured bacterium. GTDB lineage: Bacteria > Hydrothermota > Hydrothermia > WGAB01 > WGAB01 > WGAB01. Next base: position 6,174 of record CAYOQK010000043.1, read on the forward strand.
TACAGGCTGGGCAGGGCTCCGAATTCGCCGGTGACAGGGTTCCAAATCTGTTGGACAAAGAAGCGGAGGCCCAGATGCTGGAAGGCCAGCCGAGAGTGCCACACCAGCACCACAAAGATCCCAGCCATCAGCAAGAGCACCAGAAGGGCAGCACTGGTGGCCAAGGTCAACAGAAGCCGATCCCCCAAAAACGCCCGGAGAGGCCATCGGCGAGGGGTTTTCCTCATGCCCATTCCCCCACACGATTCAAAGGGTTCCCACTTCGGGGATCATGATCAGGGAATTCTACTCCGTCGGAGGCCACACCGGTTGCCCTTGAGCCCGGATCTCCCGCTGCCACATGGCCTCTACCAAATCCACCACTTCCAGGGGAACCGGGACATAGTGCAGCCGTTGGGCCACTGGGGCACCTTCGCGGTAAGCCCAGTCAAAGAACTTCAGCAGGGCTTGGGCCTTTTTCCGGTCTTCCTGTTGCCGATGGAGCAAGATGAAGGAAGCACCGGTGATGGGCCAACTTTCCTCGCCTGGCTGTTGGGTAAGCACCACATAAAAGCCTGGGCTATGGGCCCAATCCGCGTGGGCAGCAGCGGCTTGGAAAGACGCCACACTGGCCTTTACGAAACGGCCATCTGCGTTTTGGAGTTGCACGGGCACCAAGTCGGTTTGCACTGCGTAGGTGTACTCCACATAGCCAATGGCTCCGGGGGTTTGCTGCACGAAGGCGGCCACACCCTCATTCCCCTTGCCTCCAATGCCGGTGGGCCATCGCACGGCCTTTCCCACGCCCACCCGATCCCGCCAGGTCTCAGACACCTGAGAGAGATAGTAGGTGAAGATCCATGTGGTGCCAGACCCATCCGCTCGGTGGACCACGGTGATCTCTTGGTCGGGCAGAGGAAGGTCCGGGTTCAGGGCTCGGAGCTCGGGGTGATTCCATCGCTTGATCTCGCCCAGGAAGATCCGGGCCAACAGGCCTGGGGTGAGTTTCAGGGCATGGGGGGCTACGCCCTCCAGGTTCACCACGGGCACCACCCCGCCGATCACCATGGGAAACTGCACCAAGCCGGCTTCTTCCAGTTCTTCGGGGGTTAAGGGAGCATCGGACGCTCCAAAGTCCACCGTACGGGCCTTGATTTGGGCAATTCCGCCCCCTGAGCCAATGGACTGGTAATTGATCTCCACACCGGTCTTTTGCGCGTAGAGATACGCCCATTGAGCGTACAGCGGGTACGGAAACGTGGCTCCAGCCCCTTGGATTCGGATCTTTTGCTGACCAGAGCACGAGAGCGCAGCCAACGTCAACAGGATCCCCCAACGCTTCAGGTGCATACCCATAGAGCCTCCTTGTTCGGGCTTCAATTATCCAGGATCGCTCTGATGGCCCTGCAGAACCCGCAACCACTGTTCCGAGCCCCGGTACACCCGAGGCACTCGGGTATTGATATTGGTGAGCACTTCATAGGGGATGGTGCCCGCCCACCGGGCCACCTCTTCCACGGTGATGCACTCTGAGCCCTGGCAACCAATGAGCATCACCTCGTCGCCGTTGTAGGCCGTATCCCAACCGATATGGACCATCATTTGGTCCATGCACACTGCTCCCACCTGGGGATAGCGTTTGCCCCGGATCAGCACCTGGGCCCGGTTGGATAGGGCGCGGAAGTATCCATCCCCGTAACCCACGGGCACGGTGACCACCCGGCATAATCGCTTCGCCTTCCAGGTCCAACCGTAACTCACCCCTCTGCCCGGAGGCACCACCTTGAAGAACACCACGTGGGACTTCCAGGAAAGGGCCGGTTTCACTGGCAACCGGCGGGGAACTTGGGGTGAGGGATACACGCCGTAGAGAAGGATGCCTGGCCGCACCATGTCCAGGTGGGTTTCGGGAAACCGCACCAGGGCTGCGGAATTGGCGATATGCCGCAGAGGCACAGGGACGCTGCGTTTTTCAAAGAACTCCAGCACCTTCAAAAAGCGTTCCCATTGCCAACGGGTGGGTTCGGGGTTTTCCAGGTCGGCATTGGCGAAGTGGGAGTAAATGCCCTCCACTTGGAGATGACGGCATCGCAAGGCCTCTTCCAAGAACCTCTCGGCGTTTTCTGCGTGCACCCCGATGCGCTCCATGCCGGTGTCAATCTTGAGGTGCACCCGGGCCCGGCGACCCAGGGCCTCTGCTGCTTCGTTGATCTGGCGGAGTTTTTCCACCGAAGAGGCGGTCAGGGTGAGGTGGTACTTCAGGAACAGGGGAATCCGACTGCCCAAGATCCCACCCAACACCAGGATGGGAGTGCGAATGCCCGCGCGTCGGAGCACGATCCCCTCTTCCAGCACCGCCACCCCCAGGTAATCCACCCCCAATGCCTCCAAGAGCCTGGCCACAGGGACAAGGCCATGGCCGTAGGCGTTGGCCTTAAGGATGGCCATGATCCGGGCTGGCCTCACCCATTGGCGGATCAACCGGAAGTTGTGGACCAAAGCGTCCAGGTCCACGATCACCTGGGTGGGTCGTACGACCCCCTGCTCCGGAAGGTCCAAGGGTGGGAGCATGAAATCCGAGGGGGACATCTACGAAAAGAATGGTGGAGGCGGGGGGAATCGAACCCCCGTCCGAAGGCCGAGACCCTGAAGGCCCTACAGGCTTAGCCCGTCTTTCCTACTTCCGTTCCCCCCGACGGGCAGGGTTGGGAACGGAAGACCCAGCCTACGGAGTTCACCCCAGAGGCCGGCTGGGATGCCTCCAGGGCTATCTCCGGGGTATGACGCCACACCCTTCAGGCCGGAGAACCCCGAAGGGGGACGCGCTGCCTGTCCGATTAGGCAGCGAGAGCGTAACTGTTGTTGGCAGTTATCTGACGCCGATTGATCACGGGGCTCGGCACCCCGGCCTGCGCCTTCAGAGCCTCCCTGACCTCCGTCGAATCCGTACGCCCCCACTTGTCAAAGATCTCTATGCTGCCCTCTATAAATACGCGCCCCAACCGTGCGTGTCAACCGGCTTTTCCCTCTTTTTCTCCAAGCCGTATACTCCGCAACCACACATGAGCCCAAAACGCGATACCCTGGTGGTCCATATTGAAAAAATCGTGCCCCGGGGCCAGGGACTGGCCCGGATCAACGGCTATACCGTGTTCGTCCCCGGTGCACTGCCCGGCGAGCGGGTGCGCGTTCGCCTTTTGGAGCGGAAACCCGACTACGCACGGGCAGAGATCGTAGACCTCTTAGAACCCTCTCCCCACCGCACCGAACCCCTGTGCCCGGCCTTTCCCCGTTGCGGCGGCTGCCAATGGCAGATGGTGGACTACGAGTACCAATTGCACCTCAAAGCCGAGATCCTTCGCGATGCCTTTCAACACCTGGCCCATTTGGAACAGTTGCCCCTGGCACCCGTGAAGCCCTCGCCAACCCCATGGCACTACCGCAACAAACTCCAAATGCCCGTCAAGAGGATCCGCGGCCGGCTCCTGATGGGCTTCTACGAAGAGGGCACCCACTACGTCGTGGACCTGGACCACTGTCCAGTGGCCGAAGAGGCTTTGGATCACTTGATCAAACCCCTCAAAGACCTCTTGGCAGCCGAACCCCTCACCATCTACGACGAAACCCGCCATTTCGGCCGTTTACGCCATGTGATTCTCCGCACCGGCACCCACACCGGCGAGATCCTGGTGGTGCTGGTCACCAAAGACTGGGCCATCTCCCGCAGCCTGGCAGACAAGATCGTGGCCCTGGACCCCCAACACATCATCGGCGTGGCCGAAAATCGGAATCCAGAACGGACCAACCGCATCCTGGGCCACGAAACCCGCCGAGTGCTTGGGAACCCCTACTACCTGGAACGGGTGCTGGACCATACCTTTCGGGTATCCGCCCCTTCCTTTTTCCAAGTGAACACCCGCCAATTGGAGCAGATCCTGCAGTTCCTTCGGAACCTCCTGGACGAGGGGGAGATCTCCACCCTGGTAGACGCCTATGCCGGGGTGGGTGTGTTTGCCATCGGCCTCAGCGATCTGGCCCGTCGGGTGGTGGGCATTGAGGTGGTGGGGCCTGCCGTGGTGGATGCCCAGGAGAACATTGAACGCAACGAGGCCTGGAACGTGGAGTTCATAGAGGGCCGGGCGGAAGACGTGCTGCTCACCGTTCAAGAAATGGAGGTGCTCTTGGTGGATCCGCCTCGGAAGGGCTTGGACCCCTACGTGCTCCAAGCCATAGAACTCAGGAAGCCCCGAACGATCCTTTACCTGTCCTGCAACCCCGCTACTCTGGCCCGCGACACCCAAACGCTCCTGGGCCTGGGCTACGATCTTCAACAGATCCAACCCTTTGACATGTTTCCCCACACCTTTCACGTGGAAACC
>CAYOQK010000044.1:0-29290 GCA_964406105.1 uncultured bacterium
ACCACGGGCCGTTGGCCCCGCGCCAGGCGAGCGGCGTTGATGCCTGCCAGGAGGCCGCCCATGGCGGCTTCGGTATACCCTTCGGTTCCCACAAGCTGGCCCGCAATCAGCACGTTCTCCCGCATCTTCAGCTGCAGCGTGGGCAGGAGAAGGGCTGGGGCCTTGAGGTAAGTGTTGCGGTGTACAGCACCGTACCGCAGAAACTCCGCACGCTCCAGCCCCGGAATCATGCGGAACACCCGCCGCTGTTCTGGAATCCGGAGTTGGGTTTGGAACCCCACCAGGGAGTAGGCGGTGCGATCCCGGTTCTCTGGACGAAGTTGGACCACAGCATAGGGCTGTTTTCCCGTGCGGGGGTCTACAAGCCCGATGGGTTTAAGGGGCCCATAGCGCAGGGTGTCCACGCCTCGGCGGGCCATTTCCTCAATGGGCAAACAACCCTCAAAGTAGGGGATTTTTTCGTCAAAGTGGGGCTGATGTTTCTCCGCTTTTATCAGGGCCTCCACGAAACGTTCGTACTCCTCCTGGGTCATGGGGGCGTTGAGGTACGACTCCTCGTCCATACCGTGGCGATCCTGGAAGAAGAGTTTGCTGTAATCCAGCGATTCCGCGTCCACGATGGGAGAAATGGCATCGTAAAAGGCAAGGGTTTCCTCGCCTGTGATCTCCTGGAGCCGGCGGGCCAGGGCCTCGGAGGTCAAGGGCCCCGTGGCGATGATCACGATCTCGTTTTCTGGGATTTCGGTCATCTCCTCCCGGTGGATCCGCACCTTGGGGTGTTGTTCCAGGGTTTCGGTGATATACCGGGCGAAGAGTTCTCGGTCCACCACCAGGGCTTTGCCACCGGGCAGGCGGGCGTGCTCGGCGGCTTCCAGGATAAGGCTGCCCAAACGGCGCATTTCCGCCTTGAGCAGGCCGTGGGCGTTGGTAGGATCCACGGCCTTTAGGGAATTGGAACAAACGAGTTCACCGAGATACCCCGTTTGATGGGCCTCGGTCATGCGGCGGGGCCGCATTTCGTAAAGGTCCACCTCTATGCCGCGCTGGGCCAGTTGCCATGCGGCCTCAGAGCCGGCTAACCCACCGCCAATCACTATCACACGCCTGGGTTTCATGGTCGGGATATTTTACGCTGTTTGGGCCTTGATCACGAGGTAGGCGTACCGAGGCCCTGCATCGCTCACCCAGAGCTCTTGACCCCCCAAAGCCTGGAGGGTTTCCACAACGAACCAAGCACCGGCCACGATCACCCGGGCGCGAGGGGGGTCAAAGGCCATGCGGCGAGCGCGTTCGGCTTCAGGCAAACGGGTGAGTTCCCGAGCCAAGGCCTGCAGGGTTTCCCGAGGCCAACGGGTGCCATGCACCCGTTGAGCATCGTAGGCCCTCAGGTGCAACAGCAGGGCAGCCAAGCTTGTGACCGTGCCGCCTGTACCCACCAGGCTGCCCACGGGCAAGAGGGAACGGACCGGGATGAGGGACCTTCGCACAGCGGAACGCAGAACTTCCACCTCTTGGGGTAAGGGAGGGTCATGGTGCAGGTAGGTTTCGGTGAGGGTCAACGTGCCCAGGGGCAAACTGAGGGCCTGTTCCACGCCTTCCTGGCTCCCGCGGGCGAATTCGGTGCTGGCGCCGCCGAGGTCAAAAACCACCAAGGGATCCGGGGCTTCGGGCAGCGACCACCGCGCCGCCCAAAAGGCGAGTTCGGCCTCTTGACGTTCGCTCAAGATCTCCACGCTCAGCCCGCAGGCTTGCCGCAGTTGGTCCACGAAATCCTGCCGGTTGCGGGCAACCCGCAGGGCCTGGGTGCCGTAGGCCCACACCTTCTGCGCCCCCAGAGCCCTTGCCCGCTGAGCCAAAGAGCACGCCGCCTGCACGGTACGATGAACGGCTTCGGCAGAGAGGATACCCGTACGTGTGAAGCCTTCGGCCAGATGGGTGATCCGGAGTTCCTGGTAGACCGGACGCCAAAGGCGTTCTCCCGGTGAGCCCTCTGCCACCAGGAGCAACACCGAGTGGGATCCAATGTCCAGCACTGCCAGCCGTTGGGTCATGGCACCAGCACATGAAGGGCCTGGGGCAGGATCCGGACTTCGGCGGGCAGGAACCCGACGGGCTCGGAGTCCAGGTGATAGGGCACGCGGGGGCCCTCCAGGTGGAAGTGGGTGCCCTGGAGATGTTGCACCCCAGGCATCCGGTGAAGCCGATGGACCACTACGGCCAGGGCATAAGCGGCGAATTGAGGCAATCCGGACCGTTGGATCACGGTGAGATCCAGCAAACCATCGTCGGGTTGGGCGTCGGGTGCGAACCAGAACCGTCCTCCGTAGTATCGGCAGTTGGAGATCACAGCCTGGTACCCGTGTATGGGCGGGATCCCTTGGCCGGTCACGGTGAACTTGGGGTACCGGTACTGGGGGGCGCGCAGCAGGCCGGTGATCACGTACCCCTGGGGGCCCAGGGCCCGTTTGGCGGCGGAGATCAGGGAATGCACCACGTAGGCATCAAAACCCACGCCCATCATGAGCACGAAGACCTCACCATTGGCCAGTCCCAGGTCCAGTAGGCGGGGATGACCTTCCACGATCACCCGGGCGGCTTGAAGCAGGTTCCGGGGGAGGCCCAGTTCAAAGGTCAGCACATTGGTGGCTCCGAGGGGAAGGAGCCCCACGGGCAATCCGGTTTGCCAGCCGGCGGTGGCCACTTCGCGGAAGGTGCCGTCGCCCCCTGCAGCCACCAGCACCTCGGCCCCTTGCCGGACGGCCTGGAGTGCCAACTGTCGGCCGGGTTGGTCTGGGGCCAAGGTGTGCACTGTCACCTTGCGGGTGTGAAGGCGGAGGTACTGAAGGGCCCGGCGGAACCGCTGCTTTAGGAAGGGCACCCGGAACGACCGGGGATTGAACACAACGGCCACATGGGCATTCATTCTGTGGTGTCGCCCAGCACCCGCCGGAAGATCTCGCGAACGTGGCGGGTAAAGTCAAACTGGACTACGGCCTTGAGGTCTTGGGCTCCCAGAACCCGACGGATTTCCGGGTGCTGCTGTGCCTCGTCCAGGAAGGAGGTGCGCCGATCGTAGGCCCGCTGTGAGACCTCGCGAACCCAGTAGTAGGCTTGACGTCGGGGAACGCCCCGACGGATCAGGGCCAACAGCAGGGGATGGGAATAGTAAAAATCTCCAAAGCGTTCCAGGTTTTCGCGGATCCGCGCCTCGTGCACCTGTAGCCCCTGGAGCACTTGGTTTAAAAGGTGCAGCATGTAGTCCAGCAATTGAAAGCCGTCGGCCACCACGATCCGTTCCGTGGAGGAGTGGGAGATGTCGCGTTCGTGCCAAAGGGCGATGTTCTGCAGAGCGGTAAGGGTGTATCCGCGGAGCACGCGGGCCAATCCACACAAACGCTCCGAGCGGATGGGGTTCCGCTTATGGGGCATGGCCGAGGAGCCGGTTTGGCGTTGGCCAAAGGGCTCTTCCAGTTCACCCACCTCGGTGCGTTGGAGCAGGCGAATCTCGGTGGCCAGGCGCTCCACTGCCCCCCCAATGAGGGCCAGGGTTTGCATGAGGAAGGCATGACGGTCCCGAGGCACCACTTGGGTGGCCACGGGTTCCCGCTGAAGGCCTAACCGCTGGAGAACGCGCTCCTCCAGGTCGGGTGGCAGGTAGGCGTTGGTGCCCACAGTGCCGGAGAGCTTGCCAAAGCGAATCTGTTCACGGGCCTCAGCCAAGCGGTGTCGGTTCCGCTGGAACTCTTCGTAAAAGCCCAAAAACTTGAGGCCCAGGGTGGTGGGTTCGGCAAACATGCCGTGGGTGCGCCCCATGATCACGAGGTCTCGGTACCGCAGGGCCAGGCTCCGCAGGGTGGCCAGTACCCGGTCCAAACCCTGGAGCAAGAGGTCTGAGGCTTGGGTGAGAATAAGGGCAAAGGCGGTATCCACCACGTCCGAGGAGGTCAGGCCGTAGTGGATCCAGCGGCCGTCTTCACCCGCCCGTTCTTCTAAGGCCATCAAAAAGGCCACTACGTCGTGTTGGGTTTCCCGTTCCAGTTCCAGGGCGCGGCGGGTCAGATCCTGGGGATTCCACGAGGACAAGCGTTCCTGCAGGCGGTGCCATGTTCCCTTAGGCACGGTGCCGGCCTCTTCCAGCACCTGCACCACGGCCAGTTCCACCTGGAGCCACGTTTGGTATCGGTGTTCCAGGGAGAAGAGGCGGGCCATCTCTGGCCGCTGGTACCGAGCGATCACCGGTTTTCCACCTCCTCCAGGGGGTTTACGATGTGCACCACCCGCTGGGGATAGGGGATGGTGATACCGGCAGCATCCAGAGCCTTTTTGATGCCGCCCACCAAGGTATCCTTTGCCTTCAGGATGTCTGTGCGGCGGATCCAGACCATCACCTTCAGGTTCACAGAGGAGTCGCCCAAAGAGGAGACCATGATGATGGGCTGGGGCTCCATGAGAAACACCGGATTCTCGTCCAGGAAGCGGCGGATCACAGCCTTGGCGTGGTCAATGTCGTCGTCATAGGAGATGCCCACCTCCAGATCAATGCGACGAATGTCGTAAGCGGTAAAGGTTTTTACGGTGCTCTTCAGGATGTTTTCATTGGGCACCCGGAGCAGTACGTTGTCAAAGGTGCGCATCCGAGTGGACAGGAGTCCGATGGAGAGCACGATGCCGGTTTGACCGTTGACCTCAATGACATCGCCTACAGAGAAAGGGCGTTCAAACAGGAGAAACAGCCCCGAGATCAGGTTGGACACCGAGGTTTGGGCGGCAAAGCCAATGGCTACGGAGAAGAGGCCCAGGGTGGTGAAAATGCCCGCAGGGTTCACCCCGAACACGGCCAGGATCCAGATGCCTGCCACCACGTACACGGCATACACGTAGAAGGTTTGGATAAGCACACGGGTGTGGGTGGCGGCTCTTTGGGTGAGGCGGGGGATCACCCGGTGGCGGCCGAGTTTCTCGGCAATCCGGGCGAAGAGGAGGATCAACACCACCCAGAGCAACTTCAGCCCCCAGCGGGCCAGGAAAGCCAGAAGTCCCCGCAGCAGGGTTTCACTGGAAAACCACAGGTTTGCCATATCAGATCAACTCCCGGAACACCAAGGATTTGAGGGTGCGGCTGGTGAGCCGGGCCAGGCCACGCTTCCGGACGTTCTCTAAGCCGCGTCGGATCTCTTTGGCCTGGCGGCTCGGCGGTCGGTCGGTGTATCGGATCTCGGTTCCGTGAGGGTCCAGATGCACCTCCACCACTTCGGCCACCAGGATCCCATCCAGGTCGTACAGGGAGAGTTGGTACGAGTCCACCATCAAGTGGTCCAGTTGTTGCTCCTGGCCGGAGACGTTGCGGATCTCCAGGGGCAGGGCCACTGTGCCGGCGGGCACGCGGTCGGCCTGGAGGGTGCGGAACAGGGGGGCCTGGAAGTAGTAGGCGAGTTCCCCTTCGGTGGGAGGACCTTCCCAAGAGGTTTGTAGGTCCATGGGGGCAAGGGTTCCCAGCAGGATGCGGTGCCCCCGGGTTTCCACCAGGATCTCGTACTGCACCGGCAGCAGGGTATAGAGTTCGGAGCGAACGTCGGCGGGCACCTTGAGGGGTTCCTCAAAGCGGAGGAGCACCGGCAGATCCAGGTAGTCGGGCAGGGCCACAAGATCAAAGCCCTCCAAGTCGGTAAGGACCAGACGGGACTCCAACACTTCGCCGGTGTCGGCCTCAAAGCGCACGCGCCAGAGGTCCGGGTCCAGGCGGGTGAGTACCACCCGCCTGCGACCCAGGATCACCGTGGTTTCTGGAGCCTTGATGGGCTGGCGAATCATTCGGCTGTCTCGCCGGGATTCAGCACGATCAAGCGATCCCTGTACTCAGAGGGCAGGGCCTCTCGGAACGCCTCAGGGGTGCCGGTGAGCACAGGGAAGGTTTTGTAGTGCATGGGGATGATCCATTGGGGGTCCAGTTTCCGCACCACGTAGGCGGCCTCTTGGGGCCCCAGGGTGAACAGGGAACCAATGGGCACCAGCAGCAGGTGGGGATGGTAGAGTTCCCGAATGGCGTCCAAGGTGCCAATGAGCCCGGTATCCCCCATGTGGTAGATCCGGAAGCCGTTTTCCAGGGTGAGGATGACGCCTGTAGGGTCGCCACCGGGCACCAAGGTGCCGTTGTCGTCAATGGCAGAGGAATGGGTGGCCTCCACCATGGTGACTGCAATGTCGCCGTGCTGGTATGTGCCGCCGATGTTCATGCCCACCAGATTGCTCAGGCCCTTTTTGGAAAGGAAGAGGGTAATCTCGTAAATGGCCACCACGGTGGCACCGGTCCGCTGTGCCAGTTCCACGGTATTGCCGATGTGATCACCATGGCCATGGGTGATCACGATAAGGTCAGCCCGTTGGATCTGGTCCTTGGCCCCAGCGGGAGCGGTAGGATGGTCCAGCCAGGGATCCACCAGGATCACTTTGCCGCCGGGGGTTTGGATTTGGAATGCAGAATGCCCAAACCACGTGACCTTAGCACCTTGAAACCTTGCCATGGCACACCTCCTGTTCTGTGCGGTTCATGGAGAGCCCCTGGAGGCCAGGGGCTCTCTGGCAAACTCACGCCCCAAACTTCTTCAGTCGTCCTGCGGCCGCCAGGAGCAGGGGCATGACCTCCAAGGAGGGGAACACGCCCAGCGATCCCTGGCGGCAGGTCTTTTCGTGGAAGGCCTCCAGGCCGTCCATACCTGCGGCGCCGTTGCGAGTGTACAACAGGAAGGGGTTGTAGTGCCACGAGTGGCTTTTGAGGAGGCAAGGGGTGGGATGATCGCCGGTGATCGCGATCACATCAAACTCCAGGTTCAGGATCTCGGGCAGGTGTGCGTCCAATTCCTCAATCTTCTGAACCTTACCGGGGAAGTTGCCGTCCTCGCCCATCTTGTCGGGATCTTTGAAGTGCAGATACACGAAGTCGTAGGCCTGGTAATGGTCCTTCAGGTAGGCGAGTTCGTCGTCAAAGGTTTTGAGGTCCAGGGGAGTGTCCATGCCCAGCAGCCGGGTAACACCGCGGTACATCGGGTAGGAGGCCAGTGCCAGGGCGTTGAGCCGGAAGCGTTTGCCGAAGGGCTCCAACTTGGGCTTTGCGGCGAAGCCCCGGAGCAGAATGCCGTTGGCCTTGGGCTCGTCTTTGAGCACCTCTCGGGCTTGTTTCAGAAAGGCCCGCACCACCCGAGCGGTTTCTCGCGATTTGAAGTCCTGCCCTTGGGGCTCAATGGGGAAGGCGCCTTCCCGTTGGGGATCGGTATCGGGCAGGTTGGCCCCCAGACCCTCGCCTCGGAAAATCACGACGAAGCGGTGTTCTTTGGCCGGTTCCAGCAGGATCTCCACATCTTCAATGCGTTGGATGTGGGCCCGGAGTTTTTGGATCAACCGGCGGCACTCCTCGCTGGAGATTCGGCCAGCGCGGCGGTCCACCACTCGGCCCTCGGCGTCAAAGGTGGCGAAGTTGCCGCGGGCGGCTACGTCGCCCGGTTGGAGTTCCAGGCCGATGCCGTAGGCTTCCAGCACACCTCGGCCGATCTCGTGTTCCAGGGGGTCATAGCCGAAGAGGGCCAGGTGGGCCGGGCCCGATCCAGGCGTGATTCCCCGGGCCACTGGAATGGTCAGCCCCAGAGCGGAGGAACGGGCCAAGGCATCCATGTGAGGGGTTCGGGCAGCCTCCAGCGCGGTTTTCTGGTGGTGCTCAGGGTGGGGGATCCCGCCCAAGCCGTCGGCCACCAACAGCAGGATCCGTCCGCCTTGATCCTTCAACACTTCTTTGTAAACGTGCCGGTTCACGGCACTGCCTCCTGTTTTTCAGCAAACCCTCAACGGTGTTGAATCTCTTGGAACAGGTCCTCGGTGTGGTTCGCTTGGGCCAGCAATTGCACGGCGGTTTCCAGCACCGGATCGCGTTTCAATGCGAACCGGTACCGCCCCTGGATCCCCCAGTACTTCTCAGCGATCTCCAGGGAGAGCCAGTACCGGAGGTCTTCCTGGGCTTCCTCAAACTCCTGGTCGGTGAAGTCCAGGTGTTTCTCGTTCCGGAGGTATTGCTTTAGGGCTTCCAGATCGGCGGTTGTGAGGATCAGGTCCTCGTCCCGCTGCACTTCGGGGTGTTCCTGGGAATAGCGAACGGCAAAGTCAAACAGGGCTCCCTTGGACACCGCTTCCACTACGAGTTTAGGGGGTTGGGGAGGGACCACTACGCGATCGGGCGTGATCCCGCCTCCACCGTACACCACCCGTTTCAGGCGCAGGGTGTGGTATGCCGGAGGAGGTACGGTGTCGGTGGTTGTGGTATCGGCGTTTAAGGAGTCCAGATCGTTCAGGCTTTTGCGTTCCCGGTGGATGCAGCGGCCTGAGGGAGTGTAGTAATGGGCGGTGGTGAGTTTCAGTTCGTAGCCGTAGCCCAAGGGGTAGATGCGCTGCACGGAGCCCTTGCCGAAGGTGGTATCGCCCACGATCAGGGCGCGGTCCCAGTCCTGAAGGGCACCGGACACGATCTCCGAAGCCGAAGCGGAGCCCTTGTTCACGAGGACCACCACGGGAATGGAATCGGGCAGTTCGGGATCAAAGGGGGCCCGGAGCACGGTGTCGGCTTCGGGGATTCGGCCGCGGGTGGACACCACCACACTGCCCTTAGGCAGGAACAGGCTGGACACCCGCAGTGCCTCGCGGAGCAGGCCTCCGGGATTGCTCCGCAGGTCTAAGACGAACCGCTGAGCCCCTTGAGCCAGCAGAGAGTCCAAGGCGGCCCGCACCTCGCGGCTGGCCTTTTCGGAAAAGGTGGTCAACCGCACATAGCCGATTCGGTGGTCCAGCAGGGTGTAGAAGGGCACGGCGTGGATCTCAATGATGGCCCGGGTGATGGTCACATCAAAGGGTTCTTCCAAGCCGGGGCGTTGGATCGTGATGGTCACCTGGGTTCCTGGACGGCCCCGCAGAAGTTTCACCGCCTTTTGGAGTTTGATGCCGCGAGTGGATTTTCCCTCAATTTTGATGATCCGGTCGCCCGCGCGGAGCCCGGCGCGATAGGCCGGTGTGCCCTCTATCGGGGCGATGATGGTGAGCCAACCGTCGCGGATGCCGATTTGGATCCCCAGGCCACCAAACTCGCCCTGGGTTTGCACCATCCACTCGCGCGACTCCTCGGGGGTGAGCAGGGCAGAGAAGGGGTCCAGATCCTGTACCATGCCCTGGATGCCGGATTCAATGAGTTTCACCGGGTCCTTTTCGGTTACGTACTTTCGCTCAATCTGGACGAGGGCGCGGGTGAACACCTCCAGCATTTGGCGTTTGGTGATCCGTTGCTGGTAACTGTCGTACAGGGTCGCCCCAAGGGCGCCGATCACCAAGGCAACGAGAAGGCCTACCGAGTTTCGCAGAGGTCGTTTCATGTCGGCCCAATTTTACGCCGTTCTGAGGCACGGCTCCAGATGGAGCCGGTTCTTCCCCAATGCCCCGTAGGGGCCTATAATAGGCACGATGGGGCGTTTTGTGGGGAAATCGGTGCCCCGGCTGGACGGTCGGGATAAGCTGGCAGGTCGGGTTCGTTACGTGTCAGATCTCCAGGTGCCCGGAATGCTGCACGGCGCCCTTTTCCGGTCTCCTGTGCCCCATGGACGGATCCTCGGTATCCACTTGGATCCTGAGTTCCCTTGGGACGAGTTCGTGATCGTGGACGCCCGTGACATCCCCGGGGAAAACCGGAACCCGATGATCTTGCCGGATCAACCCTTCTTGGCCGAAGACCGGGTGAAGTTCCTGGGCGAGCCCGTTTTGCTGCTGGCACACCCCAACCCTCAGCGGCTCCGGGAGGCCTTAAACCACATCCGCCTGGAAATCCACCCCTTACCCGCGGTGTACGACATTGAGGAAGCCTTGGCTCCTGGGGCCCCCTTGGTGTATCCCCCCAACAATGTGTTCGTGCAGTATGAGATCCGCAGGGGTCAACCGGAACGCGTGTTCCAAGACCCCTCGGTGCGGGTGGTGGAGGCAGAGTATCGTACCGGTTTCCAGGAGCACGTGTATCTGGAAACCCAGGGCATGTTGGCCCTGTACCGGCCTGGGGACGACATCAAGATCTTAGGCAGCATGCAGTGTCCCTTTTACGTGCGGAACGCCCTACGGGCCCTTACGGGGGGACGCGAGGTAGAGGTGGAGCAAACCCCCACGGGTGGGGGCTTTGGCGGGAAGGAAGAGTACCCTTCGCTTTTGGCTGCTTACGCTTACCTTTTGGCTCTGAAAGCCAAACGTCCCGTGCGCATCGTGTACGATCGCCATGAGGATATGGCGTTCACCACCAAACGCCATGCCTCGCTGGTGCGACACAAAACCGCCCTTGGCCCGGATGGCCGCATCCGGGCTATGCAGATAGAGGTGTATCTCAACGCCGGCGCTTATGCCACCCTAAGCCCGGTGGTATTGGCCCGCGCAGTGCTCCACGCCACCGGGGTGTACCACATCCCTGAGGTGGTGATCCGGGGCTATGCGGTGGCGACCAACCTGCCCCCCAGCGGAGCCTTCCGGGGCTTCGGAGCTCCTCAAACGGAGTTTGCCCTGGAGCGCCACATGGACGATTTGGCCCGGAGATTGGGCGAGGATCCCGCGGACTTTCGCCAGCGACATATCCTCCGCAACGGGCAAGCCTTTCCCACCGGAGAACGGATGCAGCAGAGCCACCGAATAGAAGCGGTGTTCCGCCGAGCACTGGGGGTTTCTCGTTTCCAGGAACGCCGCCGCGAGTTGGAACGATGGAATCGGCAGAACCCCCGCAAGAAACGGGGCATTGGCCTGGCGCTCTTCATGCACGGCGCAGGGTTCACCGGCAGCGGAGAGGTCAAGCTGGCCTCACGGGTACGCCTGGAGCTACACCCCGAGGGCACTCTTTGGATCCGCATCGGCAGCGTGGACATGGGACAAGGCACCATCACCGTGCTCAGCCAGATCGTAGCCGACGCCGTGGGGGCTCCTTTGGAACAGGTGCGCTACGCCACCCCCAATACCCGGTACAACGAGGATAGCGGGCCCACGGTGGCCTCCCGCACCGTGATGGTGGTGGGAGGATTGCTGCGACAAGCCGGCCGAAGGATCCGCCTAAGATTGGAAAAGGCGCTGGGACGTTCCCTGGCCACTGAGGAGGACTACCACGAAGCAGTGCATCGCTACTTTGAAGGCCATCCTGAGGTGCTTCAAGTGGTGGAGTCCTTCCGGGTGCCCCCTGGCCTTTTTTGGGACGAGGAACGCTTCCAAGGCAAGGCGTATCTGGACTACGCCTGGGCGTGCTATGTGGCCGAGGTGGAGGTGGACCTGACCACGTACCAGGTGAAACCCCTGCGGTTTGTGGCGGTTCAGGACGTGGGCACAGTGGTCAATCCCCTGCTGGCGGAGGGCCAGGTGCATGGCGGTGTGGCTCAGGGCCTGGGCTTCGCCCTGATGGAGAACCTCCAGGTGCAGGAAGGGCGGTTTGTCCAAAGCCGGCTGGCCGAGTACATTGTGCCTACAGCGATGGATGTCCCCGCGGATTTCCTTGTGGAATTTGTGTACCAGGAAGGCGATCCCTCCAAGGGACTGGGCGAGCTCCCCATGGATGGCACCGCACCAGCCGTAATCAACGCCGTGGTGCACGCTCTCGGCACCGAGATCTCCCAGATTCCAGCCACTCCCGATCGTTTATGGGCTTGGGTGCAACGGCATTCTCAAAGCGATGGATCTGCGGTTTCGCCTAAACGGTAAGTGGGTGGAAACCCCCGTGCGTCCCCCGGAGCGGGCTCTGGACGTGCTCCGCCGATTGGGTGCATTGTCCGTGAAGGAAGGGTGCGGCGAAGGAGAATGCGGGGCCTGCTCCATCCTGTACAACGGCCGCCAGGTTCTCTCCTGTTTGCTGCCCGCCGTGCAATTGGAAGGCTCTGAGGTGTGGACTGCTGAGGGACTTCAAAACACCCCCGTGGCCCAAGCCTTTTTGGAAGACGACGCCCTGCAGTGCGGCTTCTGTACCCCCGGCTTTTTGGTGGCAGCCTATGCCTACGTGCTCAACGGTGGCTCGGACGATCCTCAGCAGATCCGCGAGGCGCTCTCTGGCAACCTGTGCCGTTGCACAGGCTACGTTCACATCATCAGGGCCGTTCAACGTGCAGTGAGGGCACACCATGCTTCACATTCCACAGACTGAACAGGACCTTTTAAGGCTTTTGGCCCAGTATCCCATCCGGGCCTTTTGGGCTGGAGGCACGGACCTGTCGGTGGCCCTGCAACGAGGGCAACTGCCTTGGACCGAAGAGATCCATGACGTGGACCTCTCCCGGTTAAAGCCCCTGTGGAACGAGATTTGGGTTCACCGCGACGCTTTGGAAATCGGGGCGCTGGTCACGGTGCGGGACCTGGTGGATTCGCCCTTGGTGCGCACCTTAACCCCTGTGCTCCACGCGGCTGCCCAGAGCTTCGGTAGCCCACCCATTCGGAACATGGCCACCCTTGGGGGGAACCTGGCCAACGCTTCGCCTGCAGCAGACCTGTGGCCTCCGCTTTTGGTGTTGGAGGCCACGGTTGAACTCCTCTCCCCGCGGGGCAGCCGCGAAGTGCCGCTGGCCGAGTTTTACACCGGATACCGACAAACCGTGCGGGCCCCTGATGAGGTGATCCGACGGATCCGGATCCCAGCTGCCTCACTGGAGTTGCCCCACTATTACCGCAAGGTGGGGCTTCGGCAGAGCCAGGCCATCGCGGTGGTTTCTCTGGCGGCAGTACGCACCTCCTGTGGAAAGATCCGATTGAGTGCGGGCGCCGTGAACCCCACGGTTACCCGATTGCAACACGTGGAACACCTTTTGGCGTTAGGGGAGCTTCCCAGTCGCCAGGCGCTTTGGGAGGCGCTGCAGGCTGACATTCACCCCATCACCGACGTGCGGGCCACGGCCGAGTACCGGCTTGCCACCACCTTTGGGCTGTTACAGGAGGCCTTGGAGGAGCTAAGCCATGCCTGAGTTCGCCTGGATCCGGGAAGTACAGCGCCTGCTGGCCTTAAGGAAACCCTTCGTTTTGGCCACCTTGGTGGAAAAGAAGGGCCACGGTCCGCGGGAGCCAGGCACACGAAGCATCATTCTGGAAGACGGCACCCTGCTGGGCACCATCGGCGGAGGTGAAACCGAGCAAACCGTGGTACAGGATGCCTTGGAGGTGCTCCGTACCCGAACCTCCACCCTGAAACGATACGCCTTCACCCACGAGGGATGTGGGGGCGTGGTAACGGTGTTCTTGGAACTGTTTGAGCCCGATCCCATCCTGTACATCTTTGGGGGCGGCCACGTGGGCACCGCCTTGGCCGAGGCCATGGCCGGCACCCAGTTTGAAGTGGTGGTCATTGAGCCCCACCGCAAGCCCACCCTGCCCCCCAATGTGCGGTGGCTCCCCAAATCGGCCATGGAGGTGATGCCCGAACTGGTGTTTGATCATCGGTACACCTACGTGGTGGTCACCACCTACGCCCACCAAATAGATGAGGAAATCGCCCGTGCGGTACTGCCCCGGCCACACCGGTACCTGGGCGTTATCGGCAGCGAGAGCAAGTGCAAAGCCCTCAAGATCCGATTGGAACGGGAGGGCTTTTCTCCGGAGCAGTTGGCCCGGGTACGGTGCCCTATGGGGCTCTTCAAAGGGCGACGCCCCAAAGAGGTGGGCATCAGCGTGGCCGCGGAGATCCTGCAACTGGCCCAGGAACCGCCACCGCCGAGCCCGGTTGTGGAAAAGACAGCCCGTGTAAACGTAAGTGGCCCGCGCGCCCAACACCCATAGCCACGGGAACAGCTTGAGCGTATCCTCCCAAGCACCATGACACAGCCGCGCATCTCCGTAGTCACATGTCCCCATTGTGGGCACCGGGAACCCGTGCAGATGCCGGAAACCGCTTGCGTGTCGCGGTACCGGTGCCCCGGATGTGGGGCTTTGCTCGTTCCCAAACCCGGCGATTGCTGTGTCTTTTGCTCCTATGGCAGCGTTCCCTGCCCTGCGGTGCAGCGGCAACGGGAACAGGGCCCGGAGCAACCCCTCCTCTGAGGCGGTAAGCCCCTGTATGCTTATGCCATGGTGCTATTTCTCCTGTTCCTGTTGGGCCAGGCCGGAGAGCTCTATCGGGTGACCCTCCGGTTTCGGCCCCCGGTGCCCGCCCAGCAGGTCACGGTGGCCGGCACCTTCAATCAGTGGAATCCCAACGCTCAGCCCATGGCCGATGAGGACGGCGATGGCGTGTACGAGGTGAGCCTGCTCCTGGCCCCAGGGGTTTACCAGTACAAGTTCGTGGTGAACGGCAACCAGTGGTTTGAAGATCCTCAAGCCCTGTCTTACGTGCCCGATGGTTTCGGGGGCCGAAACTCTGTGCTTCAGGTGGCACCCGGCCTTTTCCCACGGGTACCTCTGGCCCGTGGGGACGGTCACATTCTTGACGAACTCGTACGGTTTGACCCCCACCAGGCCTTCTATGTCAACGCCTTTGTGCCTGGGTCCCTTCGGATTCTGGTGGAAACTGCCCCGGGCGACGTGGAACAGGCGTTCGTGGTCACGGACCAGGACACCTTTCCCCTGCAGCGGTTTCCCGTGCCCACCGGGCGAGAACGGTTCCTGGGACGAGTTCCCTGGGCGGCCCGGTTCCACCTGGTGCTCCAGGACGGCGATACAGCCTGGTGCCAAGAGGTACTCGGCCCCCGGTACCCGGTGTTCCGGGTGCCCCGCTGGGCTCAAGGTCCAGTGGCCTACCAAGTGTTCCCCGATCGGTTCCGAAACGGCGACCCCTCCAATGACCCTCCGGGCACCCGGCCCTGGCGATACGAGCCCTTGGCTCCTCCCGAGGGCTGGTTCGTGTACTACGGCGGAGACCTCCGAGGGCTTCGGGACACCCTGGGCTATCTGCGAGACCTGGGGATATCCGTGCTGTACCTGAACCCCATCTTCGCCTCACCCTCCAATCATGGCTACGACATCACGGACTATTTCCAGATCAACCCGCGCTTGGGAACCCTGGCCGATTTTGATTCCCTTCTGGCGCGGGCTCACCGCTTGGGAATTCGGGTCCTGCTGGACGGGGTGTTCAACCATTGTTCTGACCAGCATCCCTTTTTCCAGGACGTGAGGGAACGAGGGCCGGAATCGCCCTATTACTCCTGGTTCATCATCAAACGCTGGCCCTTCCCCGAACGCTTTGATGAGAGCCACAAACCCCTGGATTACTACGAGTGCTGGTGGGGCTTTGGGAGTTTACCCAAGTGGAACCACCAAAACCCCCAAGTGCGGGAGTACCTGCTGAAGGCCGCCGAGTTCTGGACCCGCCGAGGCATTGATGGCTGGCGGTTAGATGTGCCCAATGAGGTGCCCCATGACTTTTGGAAGGCCTTTCGCCAACGCCTCCGAGCCATCCAGCCCGACCTGTACCTGGTGGGTGAAATCTGGCAAATCGGCCCAGAGTGGCTCCAAGGCGACGAGTTTGATGCTCTGATGAACTATCCCCTGGCCAATGCCGTACGGGACCTGGTGCTCGGGAGGATTTCAGCCCACGAGTTTCGCCAACAGGTTCAGGCCGTGTACATGGCCTATCCTCCAGAGGTGCACTCGGTGCTTTTCAACCTGCTGGATAGCCACGACACCCCTCGGATCCTCACCCAACTGGGCGGCGACACCGCCCGGCTTCGGCTGGCTGTGGTACTGCAGATGACCCTTCCGGGCATGCCGGTGGTGTATTACGGCGACGAAGTGGGGATGCTGGGCGACAAGGATCCCGATTGCCGCCGGGCGTTCCCCTGGGCTCCTCAAGTCCAACGACGGCACGTGTACCAAATGTACCGAACCCTGATCCACCTGCGGAACCAATGGCCCGCATTGCAACGGGGAGACCTGCGGTGGCACCCCCAAGGCGTGGTGTTTGAACGAACCCTGGGGAACCAACGCGTGCTCGTGGCCGTGAATCCAGAAAGGGTTTCGGTGGGCCTGCCCTTGGCCTCATCCATCCCCGACTCTCTCGTGTGGGGACGGGCAGAAGTACGGGGCGATACCCTTTGGCTGCCCCCGATGGGCGCAGCCGTGTGGGCAAACCCATGAAGAAACGCCTGAAGGTGGTGGTGCAGGGCGCGGTGCAGGGGGTAGGATTCCGCCCCTTCGTGTATCGTTTGGCCACCGAACTGGCCCTCACCGGCCGGGTGCGGAACACCAGCCGCGGCGTGTTCATTGAAGTGGAGGGCCCTGAAGGCACCCTGGAGACCTTCCTGCATCGGCTGCAAACCGAGAAGCCCCCCGCTGCGGTGATCCTGAGCCTGGAGTACGTGTACCTGGATCCCGAAGGGTATCCAGATTTCCAGATCCTGCACAGCGACGACCAGGGCCCCAAAACCGTGCTGATCCTACCGGATATCGCCACTTGCCCCGATTGCCTACGGGAACTTTGGAACCCCCAAGACCGACGGTACCGATACCCCTTCATCAACTGTACGAACTGCGGGCCACGGTTCACCATCCTGCTTGCCCTTCCCTACGACCGACCGAACACCACCATGCGGATCTTTCCCATGTGCCCCGAGTGCCAGCGGGAGTACGACGACCCCGCGGATCGCCGGTTCCACGCCCAGCCCAATGCCTGCCCGGTGTGCGGTCCGGAGGTGTTCCTCTGGACCCCCGAGGGCCAAGAAGTCGCCCGTGGCGAGGAGGCAATCCGACAGGCAGAAGAGGCCCTGCGGGCAGGCAAAATCTTGGCCCTCAAAGGGTTAGGGGGCTATCAGCTTTTGGTGGACGCTCGGAACGAGCGGGCAGTACGAGAACTCCGCCGCAGAAAGCACCGAGAGGAAAAGCCCTTTGCCCTGATGTTCCCCACCTTGGAGCACCTGAGCGCCTACGCCCACGTGTCGGAGGCCGAAGCTCGGACCCTCACCGGGCCTGAGGCTCCCATCGTCCTGGTCCATCGCAAGCCCAACACCGACCTGGCCCCCTCTGTGGCTCCTGGTAACCCCTACCTGGGGGCCATGCTTCCCTATACCCCCTTGCACCATCTGTTGCTTCGGGACCTGGGATTCCCGGTGGTTTGCACCTCAGGCAATCTCAGCGATGAGCCCATCGTGACCGATGATCGCGAGGCCCTCCGCAAACTCGGGCCCCTGGTGGATCTGCTGCTGACCCACAATCGGCCCATTGCACGCCACGCCGATGACTCCGTGCTGTTCTTTGAGGGCCCGCTCCGGGTGATGATCCGACGAGCCCGGGGGTTTGCCCCGTTGCCTATCCTGCTGCGGCACCCTCTGCCTGACCTGCTGGCCCTGGGCCCCCACCTCAAGAACACCATTGCCCTCTCCCGGGGGCACCAGGTGTTCCTCAGCCAACATATCGGAGACCTGGACACCTGGGAGGCCCGTGAAACCCTTCGCCGGGTGGTCCAGGACTTCCTGCGGTTGTATGACCATCGGCCCCAGGCTGTGGTGTCCGATGCCCACCCCGACTACTTCACCACCCAAGAGGCCCAACGCCTGGCCCGGGAATGGGGGATTCCCCATGTCCAGGTGTACCACCACCACGCCCATGTGGCTGCGTGCATGGCCGAGAATGAACTGCCCAACGAGCCCGTGCTGGGCCTCTCCTGGGACGGCACCGGCTACGGCACCGACGGTACCATTTGGGGGGGCGAGGTGCTGGTGGCCCGCTACACCGAATTCCAACGATTCGGCACCCTTGTGCCCTTTTCCCTCCCTGGCGGGGAGCGGGCCATCCGCGAGCCTTGGCGTATCGCCTTGGCTCTGCTTCATGCGGCTCTGGGCCCCGACGTGCCCTTGGTTCAGCAACGGCATTGGCCCGAGGCCCAGCGGCAGCGCTGGCTGGTACAACTGCTCCAGCGCGAAGACACCGCTGGCCCCCTCACCACCAGCTGCGGTCGCCTGTTTGATGGCATCTCCGCTTTGCTGGGGATCCGGCCAACGGCCTCTTACGAGGGCCAAGCGGCCATGGCCCTGGAATGGGCCATTCAACCGACAGAGGGAGGCACCTATCCTCTGGAACTCCAGCAGGATGCCCAAGGGGTGTGGCGATGGGACTGGCGCCCCATGGTGCGGGAGATCTGGCATGAGATCCAACAGGGAGAATCTCCAGCCCGGATCTCTACCCGGTTCCACAACACCCTGGTGGCTTGGGGGGTAGAAATGGCCCGACGGGCCGGCCTGCCCAGGGTGGTGCTCTCGGGCGGGTGTTTCCAAAATCGCTACCTTCTCAGGCAACTCAGGCAACGGCTTCAGCAGGAGGGCTTTCGGGTGTATGTGCACCAACAGGTGCCCCCCAACGATGGGGGTGTGGCGTTGGGGCAGATTGTGGTGGCTGGCTATCAGGACATCTCAGGGGGTTGACCCTATAGGATTCGTTCTCCGGGAGCCAAAGGCCGGCTCACGATTCGGACCGGAGCCCCCAGGCCTTGAGTTTCTGGCGTAGGGTATTGCGATGGATCCCCAACAGACGGGCCGCCTCGGAAAGATTGCCCCGGGTAAGGGCCAACACCCTTTGAATGTGCTCCCGTTCTACCTGTTCCAGGGTGGGGACCGGTCGCTCTGGACCTCCTGGGGTGGGGTGCGGCAACGCAAGGTCTTCGGGCGTGATCAAACTGTGGCGGGTGAGCACCACCGCGCGCTCAATGACGTTTTGCAGTTCCCTCACGTTGCCAGGCCAGGGATACTCCAGCAGTGCGTAGAGGGCTTCGCGGGTGAAGCCTTCCACGGGTTTGTGGAGTTCCCGCCGGAATCGGTCCAGGAAGTACTCAGCCAGAGGCACGATGTCCTCCCGCCGCTCCCGGAGAGGGGGCAGGACGATGTGCACCACGTTGAGCCGGTAATACAGGTCTTCGCGGAACCTTCCCTCCCGAACCAACTGCTCCAGATTGCGGTTCGTTGCGGCTACCAGGCGAACATCCAGCGGGATGGGTTCGTGGCTCCCCAGGCGTTCCACGGTGCGTTCCTGGAGCACTCGTAGGAGTTTCACCTGGATTGCCGGCGGGAGTTCTCCGATCTCGTCCAGGAACAGGGTGCCGTGTTGGGCTGCCTCAAACCGCCCTGGACGTGCACGTTCCGCGCCCGTGAAGGCCCCCCGCTCGTAGCCGAAGAGTTCGGCTTCCACCAGGGTGTCCGGCAGGGAAGCCACACTCACAGCCACAAAGCGGCCCTTGCGGCCCGAGAGCCGGTGCAGGGTTCGGGCTACCAGTTCTTTGCCGGTGCCGCTCTCGCCCGTGATGAGCACCGTGGTATCGGTGGGAGCCACGCGACGCACCAGGGAGAGCACCTGCTGCATGGCTGGCGATCGGGCAATGAGGTCCGGCAGATCGTGGAAACGCTGCAGTTCCTCCCGGAGTTCCCGCACCTCACGGTGCAGTGCACGGTGCTCCAAGGCCCGTTGCACCGTGATCCACAGGCGGGCCAGGTCCAGGGGCTTGGTGAGGTAGTCGTAGGCCCCCTGCTTCATGGCCTCCACGGCCGATTCAATGGACGCGTAAGCGGTCATCAGGATCACGGGCACATCGGGATCGCGGTGCTTGAGACAGCGGAGCACCTCCAGGCCGTTGCCATCGGGCAGTCGGAGATCCACCAGCGCCAAGTCCACCAAACGCGGGCGGCAGGCCTCCGCCCGGGTGGCCACGGTTTTGACTTGAAACCCCCGGGCCCGTAGGAAGTCGGCCAGCGCCTGCGCTTGGCCCGGATCGTCCTCTACCACCAGAATGCGGGGTTTCACAGGAATATTCTAACGGTGGTGCCCTGCCCGGGTACGGAGTGGAGCTCCACACGGCCCCCGTGAGCCTCCACTACCCGCCGCACCAAATGCAGGCCCAACCCCAGGCCGCCCGGCTTGGTGCTGAACTCAGGCTCAAACACCCGATCCTGCAGTTCGGGGGGGATGCCGCGGCCGGTGTCCTGCACCTCCAACAGGATACCCTCTGGGGTTTGCCGAGCACGCACCACAATGCGGTCGCCGGGCTGGGTGGCCTCAAAGGCGTTTTCCAAAAGGTTCTCCAGTAGGGTCCGCAATCCCTTGGGATCGGCCATTCGTTCCATGTCGGGCGGGATCTCCAGCTGCAGGAGGAGGGTCCGGTTCTCCTGCCGGGCACGCTCCTGGAAACCTGCCAGCACCTCTTGGAGGAACTCCCGCAGTTTCAGAGGCTCAGGCCGAAGGCGGTACGGGCGCGAAAGGTCCAGCACTCGGCGCACCGTCTGTTCCATCCGTCGGATCTCTTGAAGTGCATGACGCAGGGATTCACGGCTTTCCGGGTCCAAGGACTCCGCCAGGAGCAGAGACTGAATGCGGATCGCCAGCGCATTGAGCGGACTCCGCAGCTCGTGCACCACGCCACCGATTAGGCGGGTTAGGGTTTCCAGCTCCTTGGCTTCTTCGGCCTGCTGTTCCAGTTGTTTCTGGGGGGTGAGATCCTGGAGTACCAAAAGCCATCCGTGGGCCTCACGCACCAATGCGTAGGACAGGTGCCGCTGTTGCCAACGGAACTCTCCCTGGCACAGGGAATCGCAGGCCTGGGGGTTTAAGAGACGTGGAGGAACCCAGGTATCCAAAGGCTGGCCGGGTTCTAAGCCCGTAAGCAACCGAGCGCGACGATTGGCAAAGGTCACCCGTCCCTGGGGGTCCAGTTCCAAAACAGCGAGGGGCAGGTGTTCCAGGGTGTGGCGACGGCTTTCCATCTGGGCTTGGAGTCGGGTGCGCTCGGTGCCGAGCCGTAAACTCAGGTAGGCCACAGCAATGGCCAGCAGCAAGAGCCCCACGCCCACCACCACAAGCCCCCAAAGGGTTTGCTCGTACACCGACAGGCTAAGCGCCAACCGCACAGCGCCCCTGTGGCCCTCATACTCCAAAGGGGCAACGATTTCCAGGATACGATGTCCCTGAGGATCCCGGGTCAGGCGTTCGCGGATCCTTTGCGCCTTTAAGGTTTTCTGCATCCAGGGATCCTGCTCTGGAGAGGGGAGCCTCAAACCCTCGGGGAAGCCATACAACACCTCCCCTGTTTGGTCTTGGAACACCACGTAGGCCAGGCCGTGGGACTGGGCCAAACTGGCCAAAGTGGCCGGGAGGCCATACCGGCGTTTGAGTTCCAGGAGCCGCTGTACCGAGGCGGTGGCCACCAGGTATCGGCCTTCCTGGGCGGCAGGGACCACCACCGCTAAGGTGTCTCCGATGAGCAGCAGCCCTTCGCCGGCTTCCCGGTGGAGCAGTCGGCGGAGGGAGTCCCGGGGTACCGCCGGCACAGATCGCCCCAAGGAAGAGGCCACCACGTGGAGCGAGGAATCCAAAACCTGCACCTCGTTCCAATGGTTCAGGTGGGCAGCATAGGCCAGAAGGTCTTGGCTGGGCTGGGCCAAGCGGGCCAGGAGCCGAAGGGATGCGAGCATCCCTTCGGCGGTGAGCCGCCCCATTTCGGCCTCGGTGGCCTGGGATACCTCCAGGCTGTGCAGGAGCACACGCATGAGGGCCCAGCCCTCCCGGGCTTGCACCCGCAGAAGGAGATTGGGAATGGTGTGCATCAGCAAGAAGGCGTAGAGCACCAAGGCGAAGAGCAGGCCCAGGGCGATCCAGGTGCGGGGGGTTTTCCGCAGCCACCGGCTCATGACGCTTTCCTGTACAGGGCGATGATGTCGGTGCGGACCCAAGGGATCGGCTGGGTCAAGCGCCAGAAGATCACACTGGCCACGGCCGTGAGGCGGTGGAAAAGCCACAGGGCTTCGTGGAACTCCAGGGCCACGGGTTCCAAGCCGAAGCGGGGCGGTAGGGTTTTCAAGATCCGAGGTTTGTTCAAGCGATCGTAGGTGGGGTAGAGCACCTGTTGGGGCCGCAGGAACCGCCGTAGGATCCGGCGCTTCCATCCTTCGGGCAAGGTGCGGGCCAGCCACACCACCGGCGACCGAGGGTTGGTGGTGCGGATCAGCAGAGCGCCGCCGGGCCGAAGCACCCGGGCCACCTCTGCGAGGAAGGTAACGGGATCCTGGAGATGTTCCACCACCCAGTAGGCGGTGACGAGATCAAAGGTTTGAGGGGCGAAGGGCAGGTGGTACGCATCGGCCACCACGAACCGGTGTCGGTGCTCCAGGTCGCGGGGGATCTCCAGGTCAGCCCCCAAGGCCAGGTCTTGGGGGTGGCGCTCTTCAAACACCTGGATGAGCCAGTTTCGGCCAGCGCCCAAGTCCAGCCAGCGCATGGGTTTGTGGTTTTGCTTGCTCAGGAGGCGAAAGAAGGCTTGGGCTGGGTGCTCGTATCCTGGAGCCCACCGGTGTACCAAGGCTCGGGCCCAAGGGGGCAGAGGGTCAAAGGCCTGGATCCTGTCCAGCCGGAGGGGCATGTTCACTTCTTTGGCCGGGCGAACACGATGCGGCCCGCATCTGTTTGCAGGTACGAGGTTACCACGCAGGGTACGGTTTGGCCGATGTACTGGGCTCCGTTTTCCACCACCACCATGGTGCCATCTTCCAGGTAGCCCACGCCCTGATGGGCTTCCTTGCCCTGTTTTTGAATCTTGACGGTGATCTCCTCTCCGCCGCTGAACCGGGGTTTGAGCACCGTGGACAATTCGTTGATGTTGAGCACCGGAATGCCCTGGACTTCTGCCAGTTTTTTCAGGTTGTAGTCCACGGTGATGAGTTTGGCTCCCAGGCGGCGGCAGAGTTCCAGCAGTTTGTGGTCCACGGCTCGGCCTGGCACATCTTGCTTGTAGATCTCCACCTGAACGCCGGGAACCTGCTGGAGTTCCCGCAGGACATCCAGGCCCCGGCGGCCCTTGACACGGCGGGCGTGCTCTTTGGAGTCTGCGATGTGTTGGAGTTCTCTCAAGACGAATCGGGGAACCACCAGGTCGCCTTCTAAAAAGCCGGTGCGGGCCACGTCCAGGATGCGGCCATCAATCAGGGCCGAGGTGTCCACCACCTTAGGGGCGATGCGTCGGCTGGCCTTTCTGCGGATGAAGATGTCCAGAATGGTGAGTTGTCGGCGGCGAAGGTACACGTAGCTGCCCACCACGTAGATGAGAAACAGGTTACTGAGCAAAAACACCCAGAGCCGGGCCTGGGCCAACGGGGTCCACTGTACCAACAGGAACGCCACGCCGTTGGCCACGATCAATGTGATGGCCAAGGCGAGGAGAATGGAGAGCACCTCGCGGGGTCGTCGGCGAGCCACGGTGTACTCCACCGCGCCAAAGAACAGGGAAAGCACCAGCGCCCAAAGGAGAGCGTGGGTGGGTTGAAAGCCAAGGGCCAGGAACAAGGCCCGGCCCACCACCACAGTGAGCACAAAGAAGAAAAGCCGGTAAAGGATCACGAAAACCATTGCTCCAGCAACTCCTTTACGTCGGAAACCTCAAGGATTTTAAGGGAGTCAAAGGTGTGGATACGCTCTTGGGCCGGCACCAAGGCACGGCGAAAGCCCAGCCGCTGGGCCTCTCGGAGTCGGGCTTCCAGCGCAGGAACCGGCCTTACCTCGCCGGTGAGGCCCACTTCACCCAGCACCAGGGTGGCTTCGGGCAGGGCCCGCTTCTTGAGGGAGGAGAGCACGGCAGCCACCACTGCGAGGTCTGCGGCGGACTCCCGCACCTTCAGGCCACCGGCCACGTTGAGGAACACGTCGTGGCCCCTCAGCGACAAGCCCAAACGGTTTTCCAATACCCCCAACAGCATGGACAGGCGTTTGGGATCAAATCCCGTGGTTACCCGTTGGGGCAGCGTAAAGGGGGTGCGAGCCACCAGGGCTTCAATCTCCACGAGAAAGGGGCGTTTGCCTTCCAATACAGCAGTCACCGCCACACCACTGCGGCGGCGAAACCCATGCCCCAGGAAAATCCGACCAGGATCTCGGATCTCCCGAAGCCCGGTGCTGGTCATTTCAAAGAGGCCGATTTCCTCGGTGCTTCCGTACCGGTTTTTGGTGGCGCGGAGGATCCGGAGCCCGGTGCCGTGTTCTTCCAGATAGAGCACCGCGTCCACCATGTGTTCCAAGGTTTTGGGCCCGGCCAAGGTGCCGTCTTTGGTGACGTGGCCCACCAAGACCACCGCGATGTTCTGCCCTTTGGCCAGGTGAAGCAGGGCTGTGGCACACTCCCGCACCTGGGCCACGCTCCCAGCCACCGAGGGCAGATCGGGCGCCACGATGGCCTGAATGGAGTCCACGAGGAGCACCTTGGGGTGCAAGGTTTCGGCCAAGGAGAGGACCTCGTCCACTGTGGCCACCGGGGCCACCTGGACGTGCTCCGTGGCCAGGTTCAACCGCCGGGCCCGATCCAGGATCTGGGACGCCGATTCTTCCGCAGACACGTAAACCACCGGGGCTGCACCTCTTTTCGCGAGGGCATGAGCCCAATGCAGCAGCAGGGTGCTCTTACCTACCCCTTGCTCCCCACCCAAAAGCACGAGAGAGCCAGGCACAAGCCCACCCCCCAGTACCCGGTCCAGCTCCTGGATACCGCTGGGCCAGCGGCGTTGGGCCGGGGATTCCGGGGCGTGGGGAGGCGTAAGAGGGGTGATTTCACCTGAGGGAGGGGACCACGAGCGATGCCCTGGGGTCCCTTTCCGGCGGATTGGAGCCACCTGCACTTCCTTCAGGGTGCCCCAGGCTCCGCAATTGGGGCAGCGCCCCATCCATCGCGAGGTTTCATAGCCGCACTGGGTGCACCGAAACCGTGTTTCTGCCTTCATCGTTGGACCTTGTCCCCTGTGGGCATCCCGGGGTTCCGCTAAAAGATGCTGATGTGCACGTACCTCCCTGGATTCTCGCGGATGTCCCGGAGCAGGTGTTCCACAGCCTGCAACGTGGAATCCAGCCGGAAATAGAGGGTGGAATCCTGGACCACCCGCCCCAAGGTGCCCCGTCCTCGGGAAATCTGAGCCAGCAGGGTGTCCACCCGGCTCAGGGTGGTGGCCAGCTGTTGGCCCGTGGTGTCCAAACGGGCTCGGCCCACCCGCAGGGTTTTCCGGGTTTCCCACAGGGTTTGGTTCAACTCCTGCAATGTGGCCTGTACGCTTTGGAGCACTTCCCCCAGTTCACTCTCGGTGCCTACCAGCACCTTCTTGAGCTCCACCAAGATGTCGCTGACCAAGAGAATCAGCGAGTCGGACTGGGCCACGAATTCGCCCACGTCGGCGATCACCTGGCCAATGTCCCGCTGGGTGTAGCCGGGGATGGTGGTCCACTGGGGTAGGGTATCTCCAGATCCCAAAGTAAGGGAGATGCGCATCGTACCGATGATGCCCTGGCTTTCCACCCGGGCGAAGGCTCCCTGCCGCAGTTTGTAGTCCTCCAGCCAGATGACCACGATCACCGAGTCGGGATAGAGTTGGACGTCCTGGATGCGCCCCTTAGGTACCCCCAGGATGGTCACCGGGTCCCCTTTGTTGATCCAGGAGGCCTCGGTGAGGCGGATCCTGTAAAAGTACTTTTCCTTGGACCACTTGAAGCCCTTGAGGTAGAAGTAGCCACCGAAGAGCAGAGCCAGGGCCACGGTAACGAAAAGGCCCACCTTGATGGTTTCCCAGCGATCCCCCATGCTGCCTCCTCAAAAGGTGCCTTGGTACCAAAGCCGTTGGCCGCGGCGGTCTACGACCACCTCTATGTACCGCCGATTCAGTCGCTGAAGGGCCTCCTGCAGGTCACGAACTCTCCGGATCTCCCGTCGGTTCAAGGCCAGGATCACGTCACCGGGTTCCAGGCCAATGCGAGCAAAGGGGCTCTTGGGATCCACGGATACCACCATCACCCCCTGGGTGGCCTTGAGGTTGTACTTCTGCACCAGGGCCGGTGTGATCTCCGCCACCTCCAGGCCCAACCCCACGGACACTGCTTTGACTTGGAACTCTACACTGCGGACCGTTACGGAAAAGGTGCGTCCGTTTCGCCAAAGGGTAAGGGTGAACCGTTCGCCGGGGACCAGTGCGTAGGTGAAGTCCTCAAAGTCGCCGGAGTTCAGGATGGGACGGTGGTTGATCTGGACCAGCACATCGCCCTCCTGCACCTGGTGGGCCAAAGGGCCTTCTGGGTCCACGCTGTTCACGAGCACACCCCCGGTACCGGTGTATCCCAGGCCTTCCCTCAGGGCGTCGGTGAGGTCTTGCACGGTGATCCCCAGGTAGCCCTCGCGCACGTGTCCGTATTGCACGATCTCGCGGACGATCTTCATCACGGTGTTGATGGGAATGGCGAAACCCATACCTTCGGACCCCCCGCTTTTGGTGATGATAAAGGTGTTCATGCCAATCACCTCACCCAGGGCGTTGACCAAAGGGCCGCCAGAGTTGCCGGGGTTGATGGCCGCATCCGTTTGGATCATGTCCCGATACAGCCGTTCCGATCGGCCCTTGAAGGTGCGGTGTAGGGCGGAGATCACCCCAACGGTCACCGTGGGTTCCAGGTCTTCCATGAGGAAGCCGAAGGGGTTGCCGATGGCAATGGCCCATTCTCCAATCAACAGGTGGTCCGAATCTCCAAGGGGGGCTACAGGCAGATTCTGGCCTGGGATCCGAAGCACAGCGATGTCCAGTTTGTCGGCCTGACCCAAGAGTTCAGCGTCAAAGGTTCGGCCGTCGGGCAGCGTGACCTTGATCTCATCGGCCCCGGATACCACATGGGCGTTGGTGATCACGATGCCTGAGGAGTCCACGATGAAACCGGAGCCCAAGGAGTGAACCCGACGCCGCACGTAGGGAGCCGGGAAGAAGTGACCCCAGAACTCTCCGAAGAAGGGGTCTTCAAACAGCGGCCGCGAGGCCACCACCGTGGAGAGCACCGACACCGAGACCACCGCCGGCGATACCCGCTCGGCTGCGGTCACAATGGCGGTGCGACGGCTTTGGTCCAGAGATGTGGAAGACCCCAGGAGCAGGGAAAGGACCAAAAGGCCGTTCATTTCATACGGTCCTGCACCTTTTTCCAGTCGGCCAGGAACTTCTCCAATCCGATGTCCGTCAGGGGGTGCCGGATCAGTTGGCGGATCACCTTGGGCGGGGCCGTCACGATGGGAGCACCCAAGCGGGCAGCCTCCAGGACGTGCATGGGATGCCGTACTGAGGCCACCAACACCTCGGTTTCAAAGTCGTAGTGGTCAAAGATCTCCAGGATGTCTGATACCAGGTTCATGCCGTAGGAGGAGATGTCGTCCAACCGGCCGATGAAAGGGGACACGTAACGAGCCCCAGCCTTGGCGGCCAACAGGGCCTGCATGGGGGTGAACACCAGGGTCATGTTCACTGGGATTCCGGCCTCCGACAGAGCACGGGTTGCCTTCAGGCCATCCACAGTGGCGGGGATCTTCACCACGATGTGGGTGTGGATCTGGGCCAGGCGTTTGCCCTCTTCCACCATGCCCTGCCAGTCGGTGGCCACCACCTCGGCCGACACCGGGCCCTGCACCAGTTCGCAGATTTCGTACAGGATCTTCTCGGGGTCTCCCTCCTCTCGGGAGAGCAGGGTAGGGTTGGTGGTCACGCCGTCAATGGCGCCCCAGCTAACCAGTTCCTTGAGATCCGGCAGATGTGCGGTATCTGCAAAAAGCCGCATGGTCCTACCTCCTTCGCTTCAAAGGTTGGGCGTCAGGAGCTCCCTGCCGCAGAGGGTTTCAATTGTGCATTATAAACCGCCCTCACCCCCGGAGAGCACCAGGAGCCTCTGTAGCCTATGAGGAGGTTCCGGGGTAAACGAACCGTTCAAACCAGCGGGCCATCCGCAGCACCCGCAGGTCCTCAAAGGCAGGAGCCATGAACTGCAAGCCAAAGGGCAGATGATGAGGACCCCCGAAGCCGCCGGGCACGGAGATGGCAGGGATTCCGGCCAAGTTGGCCGAGACCGTGAAGATGTCCAACAGGTACATGGCCAAGGGATCCTGCTGTTTTTCCCCCAAGCGAGGCGGAAAATTGGGGGCCGTGGGGGTCAAGATGAGATCCACCGTCTCAAAGGCCTGCTGAAAGTCTCGTTGGATCAAACGGCGCACCTTAAGGGCACGGTTGTAGTACTCCTCATGATACCCGGCCGAGAGGGCAAAGGTTCCAAGGAGGATCCGCCGCTTAACCTCCGGTCCGAAGCCCTCGCTTCGGGTCTTGCGGTACATCTCCTCCAGATCGGCGTATCCTTCAGCGCGGAACCCATAGCGCACGCCATCATAGCGAGCCAGATTTGAGGAAGCCTCGGCCGTTGCCACCAGGTAGTACACCTGCACAGCATACCGACTGTGGGGCAAGTGGATCTCCCGGACCTGAAAGCCCTCACGTTCCAGCGCCTGAACGTAACGGTGGAAGTGCAACCGGATCTCGGGATCTAACCCCTCGGCCTCCAGGTACTCCACCGGGATCCCGAGGGTGTACCGCTGATGCTCCCATCCGGGTTCAAACACCTCGGAAACGCTGGGGGCCGGCAAATCCAAGGAGGTGGAATCCTTTGGATCAAAGCCTCCCAAAGCCTCAAAGAGCAAAGCCGTGTCCAGCACATCTCGGGTAAGGAAACCGATTTGGTCCAACGACGAGGCAAAGGCCACCAGGCCATACCGCGACAAGCGGCCATAGGTAGGTTTGAAACCCACCACGTGGGTGTAGGCAGCAGGAAGCCGAACGGATCCACCGGTATCCGACCCCAGCGCAGCCACGGCCTCACCAGCAGCCACAGCAGCAGCCGAGCCAGAGGAAGAGCCACCAGGCACAAAATCGGGGTTGTGGGGGTTTCGGGTGGGGCCGAAGAAGGAATACTCGCCCGAGGACCCCATGGCGAACTCGTCCAGGTTGGTCTTTCCAATCACAATGCCGTGGTGGTCCAATAGTCGCTCCACCACGGTGGCGTTGTACGGGGATTTGAACCCCAGCAGGATGCGGGAGCCACAGGTGGTATCAAACCCCTGAACCACAATGTTGTCCTTGACGGCGATGGGGATGCCGTATAAGAGCCCACGGTTTTCCGGTGGGAGGTCCTCCAGTTCTACGGCTCGGCGGCGCGCCTCCTCGGCGAACACATCAATGTAGGCGTTGAGGGTTTCCTCACGCTCCTCAATGCGGTCCAGCACATCGTTTACGATGTCCAGCGGAGTGATCTCGTTCCGGCCCAGCAGGGTCCTCAGTTCATGTAGGGGTTTCTGTGCCAGGTTCATAGGCATATCTTACGCCGATCGTCCGAAACCCTCAAGGATGCGGAAAACCACCGGGCGGGGAGGGCGTTGAACCCCCTCCCCGCCCGGTACAGGAAACAAGCACTTTATCTATCGCAGGACGAGCACGCGCTGGGTAGCAACACCCTCCAAAGTTTGGAGGCGTACCAGATACAC
>CAYOQK010000045.1:0-21730 GCA_964406105.1 uncultured bacterium
TCAATTTGCCTCGGCCCCTCTTCTTTCACCCAAGGAAGCTGGACCGGTGGAGTGGAGTGGAAAAGAGGGTTGATGTTTTCTGCCTCTGGCTGTCTTGACCTGTTGGGGTGGGTCCCTTTGAATTAAGCCGATGGCAAGGTTCAAACTCCACGCTCCCTATGAGCCCGCAGGCGACCAGCCGAAGGCCATCCGTCAACTGGTGGAGAACCTTCGGCAGGGGGTGAAGTATCAAACCCTTCTGGGGGTCACGGGCTCGGGCAAAACCTTTACCATCGCCAACGTCATCGCTCAGATCGGCAAGCCCACCTTGGTGATCTCTCACAACAAAACCCTGGCGGCCCAGCTCTACGGCGAACTCAAGCAGTACTTCCCAGAGAACGCCGTGGAGTACTTCATCTCCTATTACGACTACTACCAACCCGAGGCCTATATTCCCCAAACCGACACCTATATCCAAAAGGAAGCCACCATTAACGACGACATTGAACGGCTGCGGCTGCGGGCCACCTCGGCCCTGTTGGAACGGGACGACGTGATCATCGTGGCCTCGGTGTCGGCCATTTACGGCTTGGGTGATCCCGAAGAGGTGAAACGCCTATATGTGATCCTGGAGGTGGGCCAAGAGATTCCCCGGGATGAACTCCTTCGTCGGCTGGTGGAAATCCAATACACCCGCAACGATGTGGCCCTGTCGCGGGGCAGTTTCCGGGTGCGGGGCGATGTGGTGGAGATCGTGCCCGCCTACGAGGAGCACGTGGTGCGCATTGAGTTCTTCGGCGATGAGATTGAGGAGATCCGCGTGCTGGATCCGGTTTCGGGCAAAACCATAGAGCGAAAACGCCGCGTGGCCATCTATCCGGCGGGCCACTGGGTGACCACCCGGCCCCGTTTGGAGGAAGCCTTGCGGTCCATTGAGCAGGAATTGGAGGAGCGGCTCCGAGAATTGCGGGCACAGGGCAAACTCCTGGAGGCCCAGCGGCTGGAGCAACGCACCCGTTATGATCTGGAACTGCTGCGGGAGTTGGGTCATTGTCCAGGCATAGAGAACTACTCGCGACATTTGTCGGGCCGCAAGCCAGGGGAACGGCCCACCTGCCTGTTGGACTACTTCCCAGAGGAGTTTTTGACCATCATTGACGAGTCGCACGTGACCATTCCCCAACTCGTGGGCATGTATCACGGCGATCGGTCGCGCAAGCTCGTGTTGGTGGAGTATGGGTTCCGTTTGCCCTCGGCCCTGGACAACCGCCCCCTGAAGTTTGAGGAACTGGAGCAGTTGTGGGATCAGGTGATCTTTGTTTCGGCCACGCCTGGCCCCTACGAACTGAAAAAATCGCGCGGCTTGGTGGTGGAGCAGATCATCCGACCCACCGGTTTGGTGGACCCCAAGGTTACGGTAAAGCCCACGGCCCATCAGGTGGACGACATGGTCAACGAGATCCGGAAACGGGTGGACCGGGGCGAGCGGGTGTTGATCACCACGCTCACCAAGCGCATGGCTGAGGATCTCAGCGAGTACCTGGTGTCGCTGGGGTTCCGGGTGCGGTACCTGCACTCCGAGATTGACGCCATTGAGCGTGTGGAGATCCTGCGGGGCCTGCGATTGGGCAACTTTGACGTGCTTGTGGGGGTCAACCTGCTGCGGGAGGGCTTGGATCTGCCCGAGGTGTCGCTGGTGATCATCACAGATGCCGACAAAACCGGCTTTTTGCGGTCGCCCACCTCGTTGATCCAGATGATCGGACGGGCTGCTCGGAACGCAGCGGGTGAGGTGATCATGTACGCGGACCACATCACGCCCGCCATGCGGCAGGCCTTAGAGGAAACAGAACGTCGGCGAAAACTGCAACTGGAGTATAATAAGCGGCACGGCATTGTGCCCCGCACCATCCGGAAGTCCGTGGAGCAGGTGTTGCTGACCACCAAGGTGGCCGACGAGCGGGTGTTGACCTCCGAGGATGCGGGCGTCCGCGAGGAGATTGAACTCCTGAAGCAAACCCTGGATCCCCTCACCCTGGTGGAGGAACTGGAGCGCCGGATGCGGGCGGCGGCCGACCTGTTGGAGTTTGAAAAGGCGGCCCTGTATCGGGACGCCCTCAAGGAGATCAAGGAACGCGCCCACAAACGCGCAAGGGAGCATCATGGGAAAAAGATCAAAAGGGCGAGGAAAACGGTCCGAAAGATCCGGCCCCCGGTATAACACCCTGGAGGTCTCCATCATCGGCGGAGGCCTGGCCAAATTCGCCTCTCCCAAGATTTACCAGGTGCAGCCTGGCCGGTTCATGCACGTGTGGCTGGAGGGGGAAACCGAGCCGTTGCTCGTCAAGTTCCGTACCTGGAGCAACGCCCGTGCCCAACGCCGCGTGGTAGATGCCCGGCCCGCCCCCCGCAAAACCGTGCTCAACACCCTCAAGAACATGATCCGCGGGTTCCTGTGGGAAAAGGGGGTGAACGTCAAGATCGTAGAGGTGAAGTTGGACATGAACACCGGCCAGGTGGACGTGTTTTACGCCGCGGAGACCAAATTGGACCTCCGACAGTACGGGGCCGAACTCGCCAAACTGCTCCATTTGAAGATCAAGTTTCAGCAGATCGGGGCACGGGACATGGCCCGTCGGCTGGGAGGTATCGGTCGTTGTGGCCGGGAACTGTGCTGCACCACCTTCCTCAAGGAACTCCCGTCCGTCACCCTGGATATGGCCCGTGAACAGTACCTGTTCTCAGCGCCGGAAAAGCTCTCGGGCATCTGTGGTCGTCTCCTGTGCTGTCTGCGGTTTGAACTGCCCTACTACAAGGAAATGGCAGCGTTTTTGCCCAAGTTGGGCCAGAACCTGGAAACCCCTAAGGGCCAGGCCCGTGTGGTGGAGGTGAATGCCTTGAAACTCTACTATGTGCTCCGATACCCCGATAACACCACCGAAAAGGTGTTCGTGGAACCCTCATTGACCCCAAACGGAACACCGGGAGGAAGGGAGTCATGAAGGAAGAACATTTGAGCCCGGCCGATATGGCCCGGATGCAACTGGATAAAGCCGCCCGGGTGATGAACCTGGACCCCAACCTGTACACCATTCTCCAGCACCCCAAACGGGTGGTGGAGGTGTCCATCCCTGTAAAGATGGACAACGGCAAGGTGCGGGTGTTCCAGGGGTTTCGTTGCCAGTACAACGACTTCCGGGGCCCCTTCAAAGGCGGCATCCGGTTCCATCCCGAGGTCACCCGCGAAGAGGTGATCGCCCTCGCCGCCTGGATGACCTGGAAATGCGCCCTGGTGGATATCCCCTTCGGCGGCGGCAAGGGCGGCGTGGTGTGCGATCCCACAGAACTCTCCGACCGGGAACTGGAACGCCTAACCCGGCGGTTCACCTATACCCTGATGCCCCTGCTGGGCCCGGATATTGACATCCCTGCGCCGGATGTGTTCACCAACGAAAAGACCATGGCTTGGATCATGGACACCTACAGCATCTTCGCAGGGTACAATGCGCCCGGCGTGGTCACCGGCAAGTCGCGCACCATCGGAGGTTCTCCGGGCCGCCGCGAGGCCACCGGCCGCGGCGTGTGCATCGTGGCCCGCAAGGCCCTGGAACTCTTCGGCGAGAGCCTGGAGAACAAAACCGTGGCCGTTCAAGGCTTCGGCAACGTGGGGTACCACGCAGCCCTGTTCCTGTCGCAAAACGGCGCAAAGATCCAAGCCGTAACCGACGTTACCGGGGGCGTGTTCCGGGAGGAGGGCCTGGACATTGAAGACCTGGGCCGGTACGCCCAAGAGCATGGCGGCGTGGCCGGCTACCCCAAAGCCGATCCCCTGCCCGGTGATCAAATCTTCGGCCTGGCCGTAGACCTGCTGGTGCCCGCTGCGTTGGAAGCCCAGATCCACTCCGGCAATGTACACCAGGTTAAGGCTCGGTACATCGTGGAGGGCGCCAATGGCCCCATCACCCCTCAGGCCGATGAAGTGCTCAACGAAAAGGGCATCCTGGTGGTGCCCGATATCCTGGCCAATTCCGGTGGCGTGGTGGTTTCCTACTTTGAGTGGGTGCAGGACCGCATGGCCCTCCAGTGGGAGGAGGAAGAGGTGAACGAACGCCTGCGGAAGAAGTTGGAACGCGCCACCGTGGAGGTCAAGGAAACCGCCGAGCAGTACCAAACCGATTGGCGCACGGCGGCGTACATCCTGGCCATTCGCCGCATTGAGGAGGTGTACCGGGAGCGGGGGCTGTTCCCGTAAGCGGTGTGGCATAGCCTTTTGGGCCTGATCCTGCTGGGCGTCGGCGGCTTCGTCTCCGACTCCCTGTGGGTGAGGTCTTCCCACGTGCTGCTGCCCTGCCCGTGGCGGGAAAGCGTGCAGGTGCAAGGGGCCCGTGTTGCTGGATGGCGTGGCGACACCTTGCTGCTGGCCTCCTTTGCTGCCGAATCTGCCAAGGTGGTGTTCCTGCGGTGGCAACCCTGCCGGGATCATCGGAATCGTCAAACCCCGGTCGGTTCGCCCTCCGGGGACCACTCCCAGCCTTCGCCCCGCCTCCAACCCAAGGAAACCTTGCTGCTGCAAGGGTTTAAGAGTTTTACCGTGACCGGCGGACCGGGCACCTCGGCCCGATTCCAGCAGGCCACCCAGGTACAGTTCCAAGGCGTGCTGGGCCCGTATCGGGTGAGCGGCGTCCTCAGCGATCAAAACCTCTCGGCCACCGGTGTGGAGGAACTGGGGGCTGTGGACCGTGTGCTGTTTTCCCTGCAGGGAGGGGGATGGGTGGTGCATCTCGGCGACCTGGATCTCCTGACAAGGACCACCGAACTGCGCGGTCGCGGGGGCGCCCTTCGCTGGACCCAGCCCCGTGGTTCTGTGGAAGCGGCTTACGCCCTGCGTCGGGGCGACCCTCAAGTGGTGGAAATCTCCCTGCAGGATGGCTACGCCGGCCCCTATTTCTTAGACCCCGAAGGGCGACCGGTGCGGGTGCTGCCCGGCTCCGAACGGGTGTATCTCAACGGCGAACGCCTCCGCCCAGGCCCCCACGGCGACTATCTGCTGGATTACCGCACCGGCACTCTGGTGTTTACCCCGGGCCGACGCATCCAACACACGGACCACCTGCGGGTGGAGTTTGAACGGCTCCAGGCCTTGCCTGGCCACACCACGGCTGTGGTGGAAGCCACTGCAGCCGACTCCCTTTGGCGTTTGGGGTGGGTTCAGGATGGCTACAGCCTTGGGGCCCTCCGAACATACCTGAGCCAGGCCGATATGGAGCGGTTGGCCTCCTTAGGCGATACCTCAGGCCTGGTGGTGCTGGAGGGTGGGCTCTATGTGGGCGAGGGACGAGGCGAGTACCTGCGCCAGGACTCGGTGTTCCAATACGTGGGGCCTGGCCAAGGCGACTTTCAGGTGTTCTTTGAATTTGTGGGCGAAGGCCAAGGCGATTACGAGTACGATGCCCTGCTGGGAGGATACCGATTCGTGGGCCGGAGGCGGGGCAGGTACCTGCCCCGCCTCCGGCAAACCGTGCCCTCCAAGATCCAATTGCTGGAACTCCAAACCCAACCCCAGTGGAACTCGGGCCGTTTACAGGCACGCCTAATGGCTGAAGAACTGCAGCGGAACGTGCTTTTGAACCGAAAGCACCGGGAGATGGCCGGCGAGCTCCGGCTCCAACACCGCTGGACCGCTTGGCCCTGGCAGCCGGTGGTGCAGGTGTACGGCTTCCAGGCGAGCTCCCGGTTTCACCGACCCCAGGGAGCGCGGATTCCCCTGGACCTCACCCGTCGGTTCCGACTGTCCGGCCAGGAACCTGGCCGCGTGCAGGCCGGCGGTGTGGCTGTGGATCTCCGGTTCCGTCCCGGTTGGGCATTGCACACCGAGGGGTTCCAGATGCTCCTGAAAGGCCAGAGGGGCTCCTACTCCGCCTGGCAAGCGGAGGCCCGGTGGTCCCTGGGCACCCTGAGGACCTTTGGCGAGGTCCTACAAGCCCCGTGGGGGAACCGCCAACGGTGGGGCGGCAGCTGGACCTGGCACCATTGGCTCGGAAACCCCACCCTGCAAGCGCTGGAACTGCACGAGGACTCCGCCGCCTACCGTGAACTGGGTTTCCGATGGACCCCGGAGCACCGTCGGTTGGAACTCTACGGTCGCCGACCCCTCCGACACCGTCAAACCCAATTGTGGCTCCTGCTGGATTGGCCTATGCCCTGGGCCCATCTGCATCCCCAGATGCAGGTGTTTTGGGAACCCTCGGCCTGGGCCTTTCTGGCCCAAGCGGATTGGCACCATGGCCCCCTTAGGGGGCACCACGAGTTGGGCCGTGGAGCGTTGCCCGGCGAAGGAGTACGGTACGTGTACGTGGGGCCCGGCAACGGCGACTACGCCTTTGATCCCGAAACCGGGGAGTACCACCCGGATCCGCAGGGCGAGTACCGCCGGGAAACCGTGGACCTGGGCACCCTGGAGGGCGCTGCCGTGCAAAGACACCGGCTGGAGGGCCAGTGGCTCCGAGGCGGCGTGCAACATCGGTGGACAGTGGACTGGCAACACACCCAGGGCGAGCATCAACAGCAAGAACGGTGGTGGATAGAGTACACCGGCGGCTGGAAACCCTGGAGCTGGCAGGCCCAATATCGCAGCGAACAGCATCCGGGGTTTCGGGATCGGTGGCTTTTGACCCAGGGGCTTTACCGCTGGAGCTCCCAATGGCAGGCCACCGCGGCTTTGGAAGACCGACAAACCCAGGGCACCTATACCACCCTCCAACGGCACCAAACCCCTTGGCTGGCCCTTGGCCATCGTTGGGGCAAAGCCCTGGAAGGGGAACTCAGAGTACGCTACGACCGGGTATGGCCCACCCAAGGAGGAATGTACCAGAACCCCAGGGTGGAACTCCGGCTTCGGCCCACCTGGTCCCTGTCCCTTGGGCTTCGGCTTCAGGGATCTTTGACCCTGGGGTACGGGTGGGTGCAGGGCCCACTGCCTACCGAGGCCTCTGCTGTGGTCTTGAACCTGGAACCCGGAGGATACCTGTGGTATCGGTTCCAACTGCATCGGAGCATAGGGAACCGCACCACCCTGAGCCTCACGGCCACGGGCGACCGAAGGGCCCTGGAG
Organism: uncultured bacterium; assembly: GCA_964406105.1. Classification (GTDB taxonomy): domain Bacteria; phylum Hydrothermota; class Hydrothermia; order WGAB01; family WGAB01; genus WGAB01. The sequence continues at coordinate 7,091 of CAYOQK010000045.1, forward strand.
CCCCTTCGGCACTTTTTCTCGGCATCGCTGAATTGGGTCTTTTGAGTGCCGTATCCTCTTAGGCACGCATGGCCCTTGCGATTTGGCTTGCTCTGGTGCTCTATCTGCCAGGGGCCGCAAACGCCCCGGATTTCCTGGACTCCCTGCTCTTGAGGGTGGGCTGGACTCGGGCAGACCTGGGGATCGTGCTGCAGCCCTCCTGGCAGCGAATTCCGGATCCCCAGCGGTTGCCAGGCACCCTGCCCGTGGTGCCAGATCTCCTGGCCCATCCCCTGGAGGCCTATCCCTGGCTCCGAGCCCTGGCGACCTCGGCATTGCAAGCCCTAACCGACACCACGCCCTTGGGCTTGTACCGCACCCTGTATGCGGTGGGAGTGGACCCCTGGCTCACCGGTTTCCGGAACTACGGAGCCAACACGTGGATGGCCACCGATTCCACGGTTTCCCCTCCCACATTGGCCGAAGCACTGCAAACCCTTTGGCTTCAGGCCGACGCGGTGCCCCGGCCAGCCTCCTTTGGACATGCGGATCCCGCACCCTGGCAGGCGGCAGCCGATACCTTGGCCCTGCACGTTCCCCAGGAACTGCAACCGCTGCTGGCACGGTACCTTGCCGACCTCGCCGAGGCAGTGTACTGGGTTCGTTTGGCCCGGCGTCGCCTTTCCCCTACCACGATGCAGGCCTTGGAGCACATGCCCAATCCCGTGGGCAGTCAGCCCGATGGTCGCCAGTACCTTCCTGAGGTGGACGATGCTTGGCGTGGGTTGGATTTCCCCTCCCTGGCCTATGCCGCTTTGAAAGTTGCCGAGGCTACGGCCCTTTTAGCCCATGCCTTGGACACCGCCCACGCTGTTTCCCGGATCACGGGCACTCGGGTGAAGACCCCTTGGGGCGATTTGGTGCTCCAGGGGCCTGGTGAAGACACCCTGGGGCGTGGTCCCACGCTCTTTGTGCTGGACGTGGGCGGCGATGATCGGTACACCACCGGTGCCGGCACGAACGGCCAGGTACCCGTGGCCGTGCTGTTGGATCTTCAGGGCAACGACCGCTACGAGGCCCCACAGGGACGGGCCCTGGGCAGCGGCCTCCTGGGGGTGGCACTCCTCTGGGATCATCAGGGCAACGATCACTACCGATCCGGCGATCAAAGCCAGGGCTTCGGGCTGTTGGGCTATGGCCTGTTGTACGATCACCAGGGCGACGACAGGTACCAGGCGGCCGAAGGGGCTCAGGGCTGTGGCCTTTGGGGTGTGGGGCTGTTGGTGGATCGGCAGGGCGAAGATCAGTATCGGCTGCTGGGCAACGGCCAGGGCGATGGTGAGTACGGGGGCATCGGTGCCCTGGTGGACGTGGAGGGCAACGATCAGTACTTCGCCGAACCCTGGAGTTCGGTGTACGACCGGGGCGATTACCATTCCCAGTATCGGGTGAATGCCAGCAACGCCCAGGGCTTTGGTGGAGGCCGACGGGGCGACGGCTCCGATGGACACAGTTGGGCTGGAGGCCTCGGACTGCTGTTGGACGCTCAAGGCCACGATCGGTACACCTCCGGCAACTGGTCGCTGGGCACCGGCTATTGGTTTGGCCTGGGAGCCCTGTTGGACCTGGCAGGCGACGACGAGTACCGTTCCTGCTACTTCACCCAGGGATCGGCAGCCCATTTCGCCCTGGGGGTTTTCGTGGACGAAGCCGGCAACGATCGCCATCCCCTGTTTGAAACCGCGGGCGCCGCCTTGGGCTTTGGTTGGGATTTTGCCCAGGCCCTGTTCGTGGACTTCGGGGGCGACGACACCTACGAGGCCCAACGCATCGCCCTGGGCACCGCCGAGATCTGGTCGCATGCCCTGTTCCTGGACCTGGGAGGCAACGACGTGTACCGGTTTCCGCCCAAGGCCTGGGGCTTTGGTGCCACACCCCCAAGGAAGGCCTATCGCCAGCGATCGCAAACCCTGCCCTTCCTCAGGGACCTAAAGACCTTTGCCCTGTTTGCCGATTTCGGCGGACACGATGAGTACCCCGCCGAGGGCAGGAGCCGGAACGATACCCTGTGGTTCCAGCCGCCCCTTGACAACGTTCCGCGAACCTTTTACGGTATCGGAGTGGATCGGCCGCAGCGGCCGACCCTTCGGGAATTGGACCTTTGGGAAACACCGTAACCATCAGGAGGACAGCTATGGGGTGTACCCGTTTGGCGGAGGAGATTCGGCCGGATTTTCCGGTGCTTCAGCGTCGGGTCAATGACCGGCCTCTCGTGTACTTTGACAACGCCGCCACCACCCAGAAACCCCGTCCCGTCATTGAGGCTCTTCAACGTTACTACGAGCAATACAACGCCAACGTTCACCGGGGGGTGCACACCTTGGCGGCCGAGGCCACCGAGGCCTATGAGGAAGCCCACAAGCGCGTGGCACGCTTCATCAACGCCCGATCGTGGCGCGAGGTGGTGTTCACCCGCAACGCCACCGAGTCCTTGAACCTGGTGGCCTACGCCTGGGGACTGCGGCGGCTCCGGCCAGGCGATCGCGTACTCACCACCATCATGGAACATCACTCCAACCTGGTGCCTTGGCAACAGATCGCCCGTCGCGTGGGTGCCCACTTGGACTTCGCCGACGTCACCGATGACGGCCGGCTGAACCTGGACGATCTCTTCGCCAAGATCACCGAGCACACCAAGGTGGTAACCCTCACCCTGGCCTCCAATGTGCTGGGCACGGTGAACCCTGTGCCCGAAATCGCCCGCAGAGCCCATGAGGTGGGAGCCATTGTGGTGGTGGACGCTGCTCAGGCAGCCCCCCATATGCCCCTGGACGTGCAAGCCCTGGGGGCCGATTTCGTGGCCGTTTCAGGCCACAAGATGATGGCCCCCACCGGCATCGGCTTCCTGTGGGGTCGGGAAGAACTGCTGGAGGACATGGACCCCTTCCTGTACGGGGGCGAGATGATCCACGAGGTATGGCCCGATCGCGCCACCTGGAACGAATTGCCCTGGAAGTTTGAGGCCGGAACCCCCAATATCGCCGGGGGCATCGGACTGGCCGCAGCCGTGGACTACCTGAGCCGCATTGGCATGGACCGCGTGGAGGCCTGCGAACGCGAACTCACCGCCTACGCCCTGAAGCGGCTCCTGGAGTTTCCAGGCCTTACCCTGTACGGCCCACGCGACGTGCAGGATCGGCTGGGTGTCCTTTCCTTTGCCCTGGAAGGGATCCATCCCCACGACATCGCCTCCATCCTGGATCTCCACGGAGTGGCCGTGCGCTCTGGGTCCCACTGCGCCCAACCTCTGATGCGACGACTGGGCGTAGAGGGAACCGCCCGCATCAGTTTGTACGTGTACAACACCCCCGAAGAGGTGGATCGGGCCGTGGAAGCCCTCCGAAAGGTATGGGACATCTTCAAGGGGTAAGGCCGGCGCGCGCCTTTACCCCGGGGATGGAAGGCGACAGGACCAGATCCTCGGAACCCAGAGCAAAGGTTCGCCGGGAGGAACACCGATGAGCACAATGCAGCGACGTTTCGTAGGGTGGCTCGTTCTGATGGGCGGGGCTGTGGCCGTGGGGGTGGCCCTTCACCGGGTGTTGCGTTGGCCACCGTTGCCCTTGGGGCTCCGCCTCTTGGGCCTTTTGGGGATGCTCGTGGCCGTGGCCCTGCTCCGACGATCGGGCCGCCTGCTCCGGATCTTGGGCGAACCCCGGGAGGAGTGGGGAATCACCACCCGCCTGGTGGTCACGGATCTGTACACCTGCCTTCGGCATCCCCACCACTTGGGCATCGGGCTCTTCGTGTCGTCGCTGTTCCTTACCCTGGGGGTGGGGGAGGTGTTCCTCGTGGTGAGTGCGGCCCTGTGGACAGGCATCCTGGTGTTCCTGCACCGAGTGGAGGAACCCGAACTCCTGGCCAAGTTTGGTGATGCGTACCGGGAGTATCAACGTCAGGTGCCCATGCTTTTAGGGTCGCCCCTGTGTGTGCTGCGGTTCTTGTTTCGTCCTCTGCCGCAGCGTTCCTCTGCCTCTTAGGTTAGAAGCGAAGGGCCACGCCCAACACTGTGCCCTGCCCCGGCAGCGAGGAGGGCCGGGCAAAGGGCTGCAGACGCTGTAGGGCTCCCCACCGGTGTTCTGGGATCTGCCGCACGAGTCGGTACGCCAGGGCCGTGATTCCCACCTCGGTGCCGATGAAGAGCACCGGGTACACCGCAGGATCCGGTCGCAGCAGGAGCATCAGTCCGCCGGTGAAGGAGTGGGCCAAGCCGGGCACCAGGTAGGTGAGGAGGGCTCCGGGCACCGAGAGGTTGTACTGGCGACTCAGATACCGGCCCAGGGCCAAACCTGCCACATGACCCACCAAGGAGGCTCCCGAGTACACCCGCTTAGAGGAGAGGGTATCGCGGGCGAGGTCATAGGAGAGGATCAGCGCCGGCAAAAACTCTCCACCGATGATGGCCAAACGGAGTTCAAACAGGGCATCGCCCAAGGTGAGGGTGGTATCGTACCGCGAAAGGAAGAGGTCGGCGTACCCTTCGGCTATGGAGAGGGTGGTGGCCAGCCGATGGGGCACCGAAGACTCGGCCTCAAACTGCCATTGGAAAAGGCCTTCCAACATCAGGTAGTGGTAATAGCCGTAGGCCTGGCTGTTGGCGAACCGCTGGACGGCTGCCGCAGGGATCTGGTATCGCCACACCAAAAACTGGCTCAGCAGGTTGCCGGTCAAACTGCCCCACAGGCTGCCCCGGGCCGATCGGACCCAGTTGCCGCCGTGGAAAGCACCCCACAGACCTCCCCAAAGACCAGCGTACCCCTGGGCGAAGGTGACCGGGGTATGCCAGGCGTACAGGGCGCTGGCTCCGGCCCAAAAGAGCGGTGAAAGCATGCCCAAGGCCACAGCGGCCTCCGAGGGGGGTTCGTTTTCCGGGGTGAGGGCGGCGGGAACAGCCCAAGGGTACACCGTTAACGCCACGATCGTTTGGCCGGCGACGTAAGCCAAGCGATCCACCGGCCGCACGGTGATCGGCGGAAGCCCGGCCAGAAGCCGCTGGTAATTGGCCGGTGAGAGCTGAAGGATCAGCCGACGATCAGGGTATTGGGCTTCCACCCAGTAGCGACGGTCTGGCGTTTGGTACACGCGAACCGTGTCGGGCTGGCCAGGAAACGCCTGGGCCAGGTGGGGGTAGGCCGTGGAGGGCACCGACACGGGTTTCAAAATCACAAAGGAAAACAACACGGTCCATAGGGTCATAGGCGAACCTCCCAGGTTTGAGGGCTATTATACGATGGTCGTTGCAACCTTCAGGGGCCAGGGTTATCCTTGACGGCATGAAATGCCGGATTTGTGGTAAGAAGGCGGTGATCCATCTTCGGCAGCACAACCTGGCCCTCTGCCGCGACCATTTCTTGGAACGCTTTGAACGTGAAACCCTGCGGGTCATCCGCAGGTATCAGATGTTCACCCGCGAGGAGCGGGTGGCCGTGGCGGTGTCCGGGGGAAAGGACAGCCTGGGGCTCTTGTACCTGCTGCACAAACACGGTTTTCAGGTGGAAGGCCTGTTTTTGGACCTGGGGATCCGGCGGGGACTGGATTACTCCTCGCTTTCCCGGCAAAGGGTGGAGGCCTTCCGTGACCGCTTTGGCATCCCCATCCACATCGTAAGCATCCAAGAGGAAACCGGCAAAACCGTGCCCGAATGGGCAAGGAAACGGCGGGAACGACGGGTGTGCCGTGTGTGCGGAATGCTGAAACGGTACTATTTGAACAAGACCGCATACGAACGAGGGTTTCGGGTGATTGCCACTGGACACAACCTGGACGATGAGGTGGCCACCCTGCTGGGCAACACCCTGCGATGGGACTTCAGTTATCTGGTGAAGCAAGGGCCAGTGTTGCCCTCTCCCCATCCCAAACTGGCCCGCCGCGTTAAGCCCTTTGCCTTCTTTACGGAGAAAGAAACCGCCCTGTACGCCATCCTGCAGGGCATTGAGTACGTGGAGGTCAATTGCCCCTTTTCCGAAGGGGCCAAAAGCCGCTTGTACAAGCACGTGTTGAACGACATTGAGGTGGTGTCGCCTGGCACCAAACTGCGGTTTTACCAAGAGTTCCTTCGGTTCCAGCGGGAGCATTTGGCCACCTCCCCTGAGGAACAGTACGCCACCCTTCGGGAATGTCGGATCTGCGGGATGCCTACCAACTTAGACGTGTGCGCGGTGTGCCGGCTGCGGGGCCTGGATAAGGTCCAAGCCGGTACCTCAAACCCATAACGACCATGTACAGGATCGCTTTGGACATCCGGGCACCCGCCCGGAAACTGTACCCTGCGTTGTTTCGCTCTGCCCTGCTGGAGGACTGGCTCGCTGAGCGCGCTTTGGCCGAGCCGTTCCCAGGGGGACGTTTCGCCCTGCTTGCCCCAGGTGTGCCGGTGATCTTTGGGACCTTCGCCGAACTCTCCGAAACCCAACGCGTGGTTTGGCAGCTGGCTGCACCCCCGTGGGTGAACCAGGCCCGGCTGCAAATGGACCTCCGCACCGAGGAAGCACAGCGTACCCATTTGGACGTCCTGCTGGAAACCTCCGAAGGTGAGGGCATAGACTCCCTGGCTGAGTTCCTGGGCGCCGGGTTCCGCAACCTGAAGTCCGTGTACGAAACCGGTGAAGACCTCCGGGAGAGCCAGCGCGGCGTCCTGGGGATCGTAGTGGAAGAGGAACTCACCAGCACAGGCTCGCCCGGCGTGGCGGTGCGGGGGGTGCTGCCCGGCTCCCCAGCGGCCCGAGCCGGCATCCAACCCGGTGATCTGCTGACCCGCCTGAATCAGATGGACTTGGACTCCTGGCATCGGCTTCGGCAGGCCTTGGCCAACTTAAGAGCCGGCCAAGAGGTGGAGGTGCACCTGCTGCGATCCGGAAAACCCCTCTCCCTTCGGGTGGTGCTGGGGCCATCTGAGGCCCTGGATCTGCCGGAAACCCCCGAAGACCTGTATCACCGGGTCCATCGCCTGCACCAGGAACTCCTGCACCGGATCACCGAGATCCTCACCGGGGTTACAGACCAGGTGGCCGTGAGCCATCACGGCGAGATTCGGTGGTCCATAAAGGAGATCCTGGCCCATCTCATCGTGGCAGAACGACAACTGCACCAGGACATCGCTTTGGCTGTGGTGGGCGCCGGCTCCCTGGAACTGGAAACCGACCCCCTGGGCCTACAGATCCGACTGGAAGCCATCCTCACCACCCACCCCCATATCCAAGACCTGTTGGACGAACTGCGGCGCGACTTCCGCGAGAGTGAAGTGCTGCTCCAAGGCCTCCGTGTAGAGGATCTCCCCCATCCCGGCCGGTTCCGCCGCATCGCCCGCACCGTGCTGGAGTACCATTACCACGCCTTAGACCACGTGGATCAACTGCAACGGCTTCGGGAATCACTTGCATAAACGCCATGGCCCCGAAGAAACGCACAACCCCAACGGTCTCCTCGGATCCCCTGGCCCCGTGGTTCCAAGGGTGGCGTGAGCCCGGAGTGGTGGCCCTGGTGCTGGGGATCCTGGTGCTGGTGTTCTTCCGCGAGATCCTACAAGGCCGATTCTTCTTCTGGGAAGACTTCCTGGAACAGAACTACGTGTACCGCTTTTTCGCCGCCACTTGGCTCCGTGAGGGTGTGTTGCCCTTTTGGAACCCCTACATCTGGGCCGGCCTGCCCTTTGTGGGCGATGTGCAGGCCGCCGTCTTCTATCCCCTAAACCTGGCCCTTACCCTGTTTGTTCACCACGGATGGCTTTCTTACCGCACGGTGGAAATCCAGGCCATCCTCCACGTGTGGTTCGCTGGCTTGGGCACATATCTCACGCTGCGGCTCCTAAGGTTTTCTCCCCGAGCCGCCCTGCCTGCAGCGGTGGCCTACATGTTTTCGGCCCGGCTGGTGGTAGAGATCATCCATTTGAACAGCTTTCACGCTCAGGTGTGGTTCCCCCTGATCTTTGGCCTTTTTGTGTTGGGCTTGCAACGCTCCTCATGGCGACTGGTGGTCTCCGCAGGGCTCCTCACGGGGATGGCAGCCCTGGCCGGCTATCCCCAGGCCGTGGTGTGGCTCTTTTTCCTGCTGTTGACCACAGTGGGCGTGTGGATCGCCCAAACCCGCCGGTGGCTTTGGCCCTTGGCTGCCCTGGCGGTGGTGTTCGGAGTGGGCGTGGGCCTGGCCCTGGTACAGTACCTGCCCACAGTGCCCGCCTTTCTGGAATCGGTGCGAGCCCATTACACCCGCCAGGAACTGTTGGAAATCTCGCTGGATCCCGCTCGGCTGTTCACCTTTCTTGTGCCTAAACTCTTCGGTGCGGTGGAGGGGGGAAGAGCCCAAACCTACTGGGGCAGCGGAGCCACCTATATGTACTGGGAACTCGCCGGCTACCTGGGCCTGGCCAGTCTCCTGCTGTGGCCCTTTGCCTGGCACCACCCCCGCCGGTTCTTGGTGTGGACCGCCTTTGGCCTGGTGGCTGTGGGTTTGCTCCTGGCCCTGGGTCGGTACTCGCCGGTGTACCTGGCGCTCTTTCAGGTGTTCGTGCCCTTCCATCACATGCGGTCTCCATCGCGGTTCCTGATCCTCACCACCCTGGGCAATACGCTGCTCGTGGCCTTAGCCCTGGATGCCTTACCCCACCGCCGTCCGGCTCTAAAGCCCTGGCTCCTGTGGGTGGGCCTGCTGGCCGGCTTGATCCTCTTGACCCTGGGAGTGTTCCGGATCCCCCCGCCGGTGCAGTCCGTGATCCATCAGGAAATTGGCAAGGCCTTGATGCTTTTAACCCTGAGCGCTGCGGTGGTGCTAAGCGTGTACCGGGCTCCCCGGTCTCTGCTGCCTGCCCTGGGCTTGGGAGCTGTGCTTTTCTGGGATTTGTACCTCTTTGGGCACGGGTTCCACTTGGGCACGGTGCACCCAGACCGCTACTTTGCCCGCACCCCCTGGATTCAACGGTTCCAACAGGCCCAAAGCGCCCACTACACCCGGGTGAGCATCCGTGCGCCGGGCCATATCCTGCTGCCCCGCAATATCGGTTCCATCCATCGGCTGTACACCCTGGAAGGCTATAACCCCTTGATCCTGGAACGGTACAGCCGGGTGAAGCAGAGGGGACGGGTTCCTCGGGAACGGGTGTTGGACTTATACAGCGCTGAGTTCGCACCAGATCCCACCCAGGGCTATCGCACCTTTGCCCGTCGCACCACGTACCTGCCCCGGGCCTATGTGGTGTTTCGGTACCAGGTGGTGGACACTGCCCAGGCATTGCGGATCTTGGGGGCTCCGGCCTTTGATCCCCGCCGAGAGGTGCTCTTAGAGCAGGATCCGGGCCTTGCTGTGGCCGGGCCCGATACGCTGGTGCCCGCAAAGATTGAGCACTTGGGCCCCAATCGGATCCGCCTTCGGGTGCAAACGCCTGCCCCTGGCCTCCTGGTACTGGCTGAGAACTATTACCCCCTGTGGAAAGCCCGGGTGGATGGTCGCTCGGTACCCGTGATCCCGGCCAACCTCTCGCAACGGGCCGTGGCCGTGCCCGCAGGTAGCCACACGGTGGAGTTCTACTACGATGCCGTGTTCTTCCGATGGGGCGCGGCCCTTTCCCTGTTGACGCTGCTGGGGGCCTTGGGGGTATTGCTCTGGCCCCGAAGGAAACCCCGAGAAAGGAGGGATCGCCATGCAGGCTCTTAAGGTTTTGGTGTTGGGTTTCCTCTTCGGTACGATCCTGCGGTACGCCCGCTTGAATCGCTACGATACCATCAGCGGGTTGGCCACCCTGGAGGATCTCACGGTGGCCAAAGCCTTGGCTGTGGCCATCGGAGTGGGGATCCTCCTGGTGCACGGTGAGGTGGCCCTCGGGTGGGCGAGTTTCCACATCAAACCCTTAGTGGTTGGCGGCATCGCCCTGGGTGGGCTGCTCTTCGGCGCCGGCATGGCGATCCTGGGGTACTGTCCAGGCACCCTGGCCGTGTCCCTGGGGGAGGGGTCTGTGGACGCCCTGGCCGGTGTTCTGGGAGGGCTGCTGGGCGGCTGGGTGTTCACCCTCCTGTGGCCCTCGTTGATCCCGATCTTGGGGCCTTCCCTGGGGAAACCAGCCTTGGCAACGGGAATGGCCGCCGCACCGATTCGGGTTGCCATCGTGGGGGTTTCCGCCGCGGGCTTCCTGTGGTTGGCCTACGGACTCCATCGGTGGAGGCCCGAACCCCGGCGACCCTGGCTGGTGGCGGGCCTGCTGCTGGCCCTTCTGGATGCCGGGGTGTTTCTGAAGGTGGCGGAAAACCGCCCCATTGGGGCCAGCACCGCATACCCTTACCTGGCCGACCGCCTTACCGGTACCACTCAACACCCGTATTTCCAAAGGATTGCAACCTCGGGTTCGTGGGAGGTCCTGTTCCTTTTGGGAGCGGCTTTGGCCGGGCTCGCTTTTGCCTTGGCACAGGGGAGGTTTCGCCTTGTGGTGGTGCATGAACGATGGCGTCACTACCGGGGAGCCAGCGTTGGAGGACGGCTGGCCTGGGCCTTGGTAGGGGGCTTTGTTCTCATCTTCGGCGCTCGGATGGCTGGCGGTTGCACCAGCGGACATATTCTATCAGGCGGTATGCAGCTGGCGGTGAGCAGCCTCCTGTTCATGGCCTTTGTGGCCTTGGGGTTTTTGGGGACCGGTAGACTCTTTTACCGGGAAACCAACGACCGGATCCGCTGACGGTGTCGTTGGGCTTCGGCATAGCCCGCGGCGATGGCCTCGGCAGCGCGGTGAAAATCATACCCCCGAATCTCGCTGACTTCGGGTTCCAACAGCACCGCTGGAGGGTGGGCTTCCAACGCTGTGGCAATCATTCCCTGCTGCATTACCAGCAGGGCCTCCAGCATCAAACTGAGGGCCAGTACCCGAGGCCGTTCCCTTTGGTGGAGCCTTTGGAGCAGGGAGAAACTGCGTGAAACCGAAGGATCCGGTTGTTCCAACCCCCGGATCTGAGGGGCACGACGGGGTCTTCCTAAGACGTTGACCGCCACCACGCGTTGGGCCCCTAAGCGGTGAGCAGCACGCACGGGCACGGGGTCCAGAACGCCCCCGTCCACCAGCAGATCTCCCTGGTACGGAACGGGCGAGAACACCCCGGGGATGGCAGAGGATGCACGGACGGCGCGTGCCAAGTCGCCCTGGGTGATCACCCATTCTTCCGCTTGATGCAGGGCCACGGTGGTGACCGCCACAGGGATGGGGCACGCTTCCAGTTGGGATACGGGGGCCACTTCGCGCACCCACTCTTCTACATGACGGGAGTCCATGATGCCTTGAAGCCCAGGGAACCGCAGGAACCGTTGAAGGAGGTCCAAGGGTTTAACGGCCAGGGCCAACTGTTCCAGATCTCTGGCCCTCAAACCAGCTGCGTATAGGGTTCCCACCAGGGCCCCCATGCTGGTTCCCACGATCAACCCGGGGGTTAGGCCCTCCTCATCCAGAAACTTCAGAACGCCGATATGGGCCAAGCCGCGGGCTGCCCCTCCGCCCAGTACCAGGGTCCAGGTCATTCTTTGGGAGTATGGGTCCACCACAGCATTCCTGCGCCGTGGCTTAGCCCCAGGTCTGGGTGGTATGCCACCGAGTACACAAGGGCTGGGCGGGTGTACATGCCTACGCTCAGGACCAGGAGCCGGGGTGCTGACCGATACGCCAGTTGAAGTGCCAGGAGCCTGTGGATCCGTTGGGCGACATGCCAGGCCAAGGTGGGAGGCCGGTTGGGCTCCAGGTCCAGCGCGAACCCCACGATGGGCGAGGTGGTTAACCTGCCCAGCACCCGGAGGCCCACCCAGCGATACCCTTTGCGGAGCAAGTGGCCCCAAGCCACGGTTTCCAGATGTACCGGTGATCGGTGCCACACTGGGGTTCCCACCTCCCACCACAAGCCCTCTAAGGACTCGGGGCCGAGCCGTAGGGTTTCTACCCCTATTCCGAGGAGCACAGGGATCTGAGGACTGCGGACCCCCCAATTCAGCCGGAGGTGCCGGTACAGCGGGTTGCCGTACTGGCGAGCGGCCACACTCCAGGGGTGTTTCCGGATTCCAAGCCCCATGTACCAAAGATCCGGGATGCCAAAGGGGTTGGCGACAAACGCATAGATCTGTTCGCTGGCGGCCAAGCCTGGAAGCCAAGGCCCTTCCTCGGCCAATAGGGCTGGGGACAGGGAACTCCCAGGGGTAAGGGGAGGCATTTCCAGCCCCCCGGCCAGGAGTGCGAGGGCCAGCAAGCCCGTCATGACCCTTAGCGGTAGGGAGAAACAGCCGGCCGTGCCACCACCTTCACCCCCTCGGGTGTGAACTGCACGATGAGGGGGCGTTTGCCAATGGGATCGTGCGAAGTGCCGTATTCCAGGGTGCCCGTGAGGCCCTTCACAGCGACCGTCCGGATACGGGCCATGAAGTTCTCAGGGGTGGGGGCCTCCAGTTGCTTGGCCACTGTGAGGATCAGCAGCATGGCGTCATAGCCCAAGGCGTCCCAAAGGGTGGGCACGGCACCGGTGGCCTGGGTGTACTGAGCGATGAAATCCTGCAAACGGGGGTCTGCAGAGCAATAGTCGGTTACGCCGTACACCTCTCCCTCTGGTGTCTGGGGTTGCCACTCATGAAACCCGATCACTGCGCCCCGAAAGCCCGCCTTCCGGAGCTGGGATAGGGCTTCAGGAGCCTCTCCTGGGGGTAGCAAGCAAAAGATTACCTCTGGGCGAACGCGGCGAAGCCAGCGGCGGAGAGCCCGAGGGTTCTGAAGATGCTCCAAAGGGAGCACGGTTAAAGTGTCGGGCACCTGGTATGCCTTCAGGTACCGCCGGAGGTCAGAGAACATCAACGCCATCTCTGGATCCTGAGGATTGCCCACAGCGGCCAGGCGTTTCTTTTTGAGCATCTTGACGGCGAAGAAAACGGCGGCGTTGGCCAAGTAATCGCTGTTTAAAGGCACGCGCCAGGCATGGGGAAACCGGGCCAGATCCAAGGTGTGGTTAGCTCCCACGATCACTGGGCGGTTCTGGCTTTCCCCCAGGGTGAGCAGGGCACGCAGATCTCGGAGATCCATGGGGCCGGCCAGCACCACGGTTACTTGGTCCAATTGGGCGGAGAGTTCCTTCGGCTGGAGGGAAACCCATTCTACCTTTGGATGTGGCGAGGTTTGGAGGGCGTATTGCACTCCCCGGAGGAAGGCTTCGGCCTCCTGGGCGTGTTGGGGGTCTGTCACCACGGCCACCCGGAGGGGACCTGGGCCGCCGCAGCTGCTCCACCAAAGGGCAAGGAATAGGATTCCAGCAAAACGTTTCATCACCGGCCTCCTTTTTCCGCCTTTAGCATACGCATGTTTCCCAAAGGCGTCAAGAAAAATCGGGATGTTTAGAGGGCGGAAATTCTATGAAGACAGTGGAAATGCGTGGGGGCGGCCCGGCCGTCGGCCGGGCCGCCCCCACGCGTCCAATTCCATCGCTTATCGCTGAGGAGGACCAGCCATCTCAAAGAGCTGGGCGAAAACATCGGGCCCCAGCGTGTTTCTCAGGTCCAGGAGGCCCTGGAGGCACAGTTGCCCCAAGGCTTTCTTTTTCTCCATTACCGCACGGTGGGCTTTTTGGATTTCCTGATCCGAGGCCTCCGGGTCCTGGAGGAGCCGGAAAAGGTGATGCTGGGCCGCTTGAATTTCTGCCCGGTGGCGCAAGACTTTGCCGAAGTAACGGTCTTCCAGGTCCAAAATCTGGCGCCGGAGCTCCTGGGGGGCTATCCTTCGGGCTCTTTTCAAGAGCATCAACAGGTGACCACCCGGCTCCATCCCCAGGTTGTGCATCATGGGGCCCATTTTGGGGCCTTCGGCCATCATCCCGTGATGACCGTGCATCATGGGACCCATGCCGGGTCCTGGCTGAGCATGAGCGAAGGGTGCCCCAGCCAAAATCCCTGAGACCAGGATGAACAGAAGCGTCCGCTGCATGTGAACCTCCTTATATGGTTTAGCAGGTTTTGTTAGTCCAGTAGACTTACACAACCCACGCCGATAAATAAAACATACGGGAGAAGCCCTGGGCTGTCAACGGCCGTAAAATCCAGGTATGAAGTTTCGGTATCAGCGTTGGATGGTGCGGGCTTCCCTGGTGTACTTGGTGGTGGGCCTTTTCCTGGGCCTGTTCCTGTACCTGGCCTATGCGTATCCTGCCTTCCACTGGGCCCACCGCCTGTTTACCACCCATGTGCATCTCCTGCTGGTGGGCACCGTGATCCAACTGATCATGGCTGTGGCTCTGTGGATGTTTCCTCGCCGAAAGACCCCGCCCTACTGGACCCCGGAGGAACAGGGGATGATCCTGTTCTGGATCTTCAACCTGGGAGTTGTATTCCGGAGCCTGGCCGAACCGTGGGCCTTGGAGAAAACCGGGTTTTATGTGGTGAGTTTAGGGGGATCTCTGTTGGAGATCATTGGGATCCTCTACTTCGTGGGGCTTATCCTCTCCCGAGTGAGGGCTCCCACCGGCAGCAGAAAAACCTGATTTTTGCACCTTTGGACGGGTTCCCCGTTCGGGAATCTCATGTTCCTGGGGTTTTGAAATTCCCCTCCCATTTCCCGGTCCGTCAAGAATCCTCGTTTGTCTGGTTCAATGGACCGTTGGATGGGCCGGGGAA
>CAYOQK010000046.1:0-50737 GCA_964406105.1 uncultured bacterium
TGGTCCTGGAGGAACTGGCCAGCGTGCAGGAAACCCCCGACGACCTGGCGTTCCGACTCCTCTTTGAAGCCTTGTTCCCAGAACACCCTATGGGACGGGAAATCCTGGGCACCGAGGAAAGCCTCCTGCGGATCACCCCAGCCCATCTCTATCGCCGTTGGCAAGAGGTGTTCGCTCGGGGACAGGTGATCCTGGTCGCTGCCGGGCCGATCCGTCCCGAACCCCTGGTGGCCTTGGCTCAGCAGTACCTGGAACTCCCTCAGACGCCCGCAAGGTTGGACACCACGCCCCTTCCTCCTCCTCTCCCCTGGCGGCTCCACTCGGAAACCCGGCTTCAACAGGTGCAGATCGCCTTGGGCATCCGGGTGCCGGAGTACCGACACCCAAGCCGTGCGGCCCTGCACCTGCTCAACACCCTGCTGGGTGGTGGCATGAGTTCCCGCCTCTTTTGGGAACTCCGAGAGAAGCGCGGGCTGGTGTACACCGTGTCCTCTTTTCTGGAGCACTTCCGCGATGTGGGCGTTTTAGGGATCCATATCACTGTGTCGCCCGAGGCGGCCCCCAAGGCACTGGAACTCATCCGGTCCCTTTTCCTGGATCTGGCTGGCGGCGACATCAGCCCCCAAGAACTCCAACGGGTCAAACAGCGGGTGCGGGGCAGCACTCTCATCTCTGAAGACTCCCTAAGCCAGCGGCTGCTTCGGCTGGTAAACCACGAACTTCTGCTGGGCCAAGTGGTGCCCCTATCCCAATTGCTGCAGGAGGTGGAGGCGGTAGGGTTGGAGGATCTGCGGGAGGTGGCAGCCCGCTACCTGGTGCCAGAACAATGGTCGGCCGGTGTGGTGGGCCCCCACGTGTCGGAGTCCCTTTTGGAACCTTGGTTTACAGGAGGCGTGAAACCGTGGAAACCCATGGCATCACGGAAATCATAGTTCGCTTGGTGTTTGAGGTCTCGTTCATCCTGCTGCTGGCCAAGATTGCCGGCGAACTCACCGAGCGATACCTGAAACAACCCGGTGTGCTGGGAGAACTGGTGGCAGGCATCGTCTTGGGGCCCTATGCCCTGGGCAGCAAGATCCACCTGCCCCATCTGGGCCCGTTGTTCCGGCTCCATACCCAGCACG
Organism: uncultured bacterium; assembly: GCA_964406105.1. GTDB lineage: Bacteria > Hydrothermota > Hydrothermia > WGAB01 > WGAB01 > WGAB01. The sequence goes on from CAYOQK010000046.1 coordinate 1,125, forward strand.
GTGGGATCCCGGTATCGCCGGAACTCTACAGCCTGGCACAGATTGCAGTGATCCTGCTCCTCTTCATCGCAGGGTTGCACACCGACCTCAAACAATTCCTGCGGTACGCCCGCCAGGCCACGGTGATCGCCTTGGGCGGCGTGATCTTCCCCTTCGTGCTGGGCGATTTGGTGACCGTGTGGTTCGGCTTCGCCGATGGATTCATGCACCCCACGGCCCTGTTCATGGGCGCCGCCTTAACCGCCACCTCCGTGGGCATCACGGCTCGGGTTCTGGCTGACATCAACAAGTTGAACACCCCTGAGGGCGTCACGATCCTGGCCGGAGCCGTGGTGGACGACGTCATGGGCATCCTGGTGCTGGCCATTGTGGTGGCCATTGCCGCCGGAGGCGCCCCCTCGTGGGGTCACATCGGTTGGATCACCCTGAAGGCTGTGGGTTTTTGGGCTGTGCTCATGGGTGTGGGTATCCTGGTGGCTGATCCCCTCATGCGGTTTCTCAAACGCGTGTTCCAAAACCAAGGATCGGTCTTGGCCGTGGTCATGGCCATTGCCTTCTTCTTCTCAGCCCTGGCCGAGGTGTTCGGCCTGGCCATGATCATTGGGGCCTATGCCGTGGGCCTGGCGTTGTCCAAAACCGAAGACGCCTCCTGGCTCATGGAACAGTTGGAACCCGTGTACCAGATCTTTGTGCCCATCTTCTTCGTGGTCATGGGCATGATGGTGGACCTGGGCAGCATGGCCCATGCCATTGGGTTCGGCGTGGCCCTCACCGTAGTGGCTGTGCTCACCAAGGTGCTGGGCTGTGGTATCCCCGCCGTGGGGATGGGGTTCAATGTCTTGGGCGCCTCCCGCATCGGCATCGGAATGCTGCCCCGGGGAGAGGTGGCCCTCATCGTGGCTGGGGTGGCCATCGCCAAGGGCACCATTCAAAAGGACATGTACGGTGTGGCCGTGATGATGACCATGGTGACCACCCTCCTGGCCCCTATTTTCTTGGTGCCCCTCTTCCGGAATGAAAAGAGTGGCTTGAAAAAACCATAGGGGTTTTGTACAATTGGCCGAGAGATCACAGGGGAGTTGAACAATGGAAAAGAAAAAAGAACTTGAACGGGTTGTGGCAACGGACTGTGGAAGTACCACCACAAAGGCTATCCTCATTGAAAAAGTAGGCAACGAGCACCGCCTGGTGGCCCGTGGAGAAGCCCCCACCACCGTGGAAGCACCCTTTGAGGATGTTACCCGAGGTGTGCTCAACGCCTTCCGCGAGTTGGAAGAACTCACCGGCCGCAAGATCTTAGAGGGCGAAAAGATCATCAAGCCGAAGAAGAACGAAACCGAAGGTGTGGACCTCTACGTGTCCACCTCCTCAGCCGGTGGTGGGCTTCAGATGCTGGTGGCCGGCGTGGTCAAGAGCATGACGGCTGAAAGCGCCGCCCGTGCCGCCCTGGGGGCCGGCGCCATCGTGATGGAGGTCATCGCTTCCAACGACGGCCGCCTGCCCCACGAACGGGTGGAACTCATCCGCCGGCTTCGGCCCGACATGATCCTTTTGGCCGGTGGCGTGGACGGTGGCACCAAAAAACACGTGATTGAGTTGGCCGAGTTGATCCGAGCCGCCGATCCCAAGCCCCGCTTCGGGGTCACCTACAAACTCCCCGTGATCTACGCGGGCAACAAGGACGCCCGGGAAGACATCAAAAAGATCCTGGGCGACGTGACCGCCCTGTACATCGTGGACAACATCCGGCCCGTACTGGAACGCGAGAACCTGGGGCCAGCCCGCGACAAAATCCACGAGCTCTTCATGGAACACGTAATGCAACACGCCCCGGGCTATGCCAAACTCATGACCTGGACCGATGTGGAAATCATGCCCACCCCGGGCGCCGTGGGGATGCTCGTGGAAAAGGTGGCCCGCAAGGAGAACATTGAAGTGGTGGGCGTAGACATCGGCGGCGCCACCACCGACGTGTTCTCCGTATTCAAAGGGGTGTTCAACCGGACCGTATCGGCCAACCTGGGGATGTCCTATTCCATCTCCAACGTGCTCGTGGAAGCGGGCATTGAGAACATCCTGCGGTGGGTCCCCTTCCACATTGATCCCTCAGATCTGCGCAACCGGATCCGGAACAAGATGATCCGACCCACCACCATTCCCCAAACCCTGGAGGAACTCATCATTGAGCAGGCCATCGCCCGGGAGGCGCTGCGGCTGGCCTTTGAGCACCACAAGGCCATGGCCACCTCCCTGAAGGGTGTCCAAAAGGAACGCACCATCTCCGACGCCTTTGACCAAACCCTTTCCGGAGAAACCTTGGTGGACCTCATGACCCTCAATCTGATCATCGGATCCGGAGGAGCTCTGTCCCACGCCCCACGACGTGCTCAGGCTGCCCTGATGATGCTGGACGCTTTCCAGCCCGAAGGCATTACCATGCTGGCGGTGGACTCCATCTTCATGATGCCCCACCTGGGCGTGCTCTCCAAGGTGGACGAGAAGATCGCCACCGAAGTGTTTGATCGCGACTGCTTGATCCGCCTGGGAACAGCCATTGCTCCTAAGGGCAAGGCCAAGCCCGGCACCGTGATCCTGAAGGCCACGGTCACCCTCCCCTCGGGCGATACCCGCACCGTGGAACTCAAGTACGGCGAAATGCTGAAGTTGCCCCTGGGCGTGGGTGAAAAAGCCCACGTGGTACTGGAGCCGGACCGGAAATTTGACGTCGGTGAGGGCCGGGGCCGCCGCGTGGAGGCGGACGTGGAAGGCGGCGTGGTGGGCCTGATCTTTGATGGCCGCGGCCGTCCTCTGGAACTGCCCCAAGATCCCAAAGACCGGGTGGAAAAACTCTCCTCCTGGGTGTTTGCCCTGGAGATCTACCCGGAGGATCGGTACCGCAAAATCCTGGAACGCTCGGCCTGACGGGCCGGCAAAAATCGGTTACAATTAGGATATCTTGGTGGGAACCGGAGCCCTCGGGCTCAGCCATGCAATATTGAGAAGTCTATCGGGGGTTTATGACCACGAAACGAGGGCTGGGATCTTTGCACAGGGACCGGAATCAAGATCTCTATCTGTGGCGGATTCTGCTCCCTGGTGTGGGGTCTGTTGTCTTCTTCCTGCTCTACATCCTGTTCTCCTTCCTTTACGGTGCGCAGTTCGTCGCCTTGGCTGGCACCCCCATCCTGATCCTCGCCACCTCTATCGCGGGGTTCGGCTATGGCATCATTGGGGGCATTCTGGCCAGCCTGTACGCCTTCCTTCAGTACCTGTTCATCCTGCCCACCGTGGCCCCTAACCTCTTCACCTCTTGGACCTCTGTGGAAACCCTGGTGCCCCCTCTGCTGGTGATGGTGGCGGGTGTCATCTCCGGTGCCCTGGGCACTGCGTACCAACGACGGGTACGACGCTGGGAAAAGACCAGCGAGGATTACCAACTCCTGCTGAAAACCGCAGAGGTGTTCTCCTTTGCCGGTGATCTCCAAAAGTTGCTGGATCGGGCCGTGGCTATCCTGGCCATGAACCCCAAGTACAACAACCCTGCCATCCTCCTGTATGACCCAGAACAGGAAGAACTGGTACTGAAAGCCGGCCAGGGCTACGAAAACCGCTTGAATTACCGAATCCCCTTGGGTGAAGGCATCACAGGCAGGGCCGCGCAAGAGGGCAAACCCGTGATCGTCGGCGACGTCCGAGAACGGGAGGATTACATCCAGGGGATCCCACAGGCCCGGTCCGAAATCGTGGTGCCCATCATGCGTGGCAACCGCCTTTTGGGAGTGATCAACATTGAGTCGGTGTACCCTCACGCCTTTGATGACACGGATCTCCAGTTCCTGCAACACGTGGCCATGCTGCTGGCCGTCATGATTGAGCAGGCCCAGGCCTACTCGTCGCTGGGGCTCCGTTGGAAAGACCTGAACCACTTTTACTACGCCATCACCCAACTGATGATGACCTCGGCCTCCGAGGCGGTGGACATCCATCGGCTGCTCTCCCAAGCCGCCTCCATGCTGCTGAACTTCCAAGACATCCTGGGTGCCCGGCTCTGGATCGCCACCGGCAACTACCTCACCTATAGCGCCACCGCCGAAGGGGAAGGCTTCAAGTTTCCAGACCTGGGTCCCCTTAAGGATCCCACAGGTCAAGGGATCTACCTGCGGGCCAGCAACACCCTGCTGGAAACCCTACGGGAGCGGGACGCCCCTGTGTCCGTGGGCATCCGCGAGTTCCGATCCCTCCGTACCCAAACCCGGCTGGACCGGGAGATGCTTCAGATCCTTCAAACCATCCGGATGAACCATCAAGAGGCCCGTTCCCTGGCCTTCTTCCCCATCCACACCCGAGGCCGATTCCTGGGCCTGATGGCTGTGATCAGCAAAGCCCCCCGGTTCCACGAGGAACGGCGAGAACTTCTGCACGTGTTCGCCCGCATGGTGGGCAACATCATGGACCGCAAAGAGGTGGACCGGGTGGTTAAAATGCTGAGCCGTATCACCCGACTGGGCTTTGAGAAAACCCGTGTGGAGAACTTCATTTACGAAGGATTCCGGCAATTGGAAGAGGTGGTGCCGTACCACTTCATCTCCTTTTTCCAGGTGGATGTCCACCGAAAACAGGCGATTTCTGGCCAGTACTCTGCCAGCCGCCAGCCCCAGGTGGGCTTGAACCTCTTCAGCGGCCAACGGTTCTCCTTAGAGGAGAACAACCTGGACGAAGTGTTGGAAACCCTCTCGCCCATGCTCATTGAGGACACGTTCAAAGCCGAGAATACCCCCTTGATCCTGCATCTGCGGCGAGCCGGTTTGCGCAGCGTAGCCGTGGTTCCGCTGCACCATCAAAAGGCCTTGATGGGCTTGCTGCTCGTGGCCCGCACCCAGGTGGATGCCTTCTCACGCCAGGACGTGGAACACCTGCAGGAGTTCGCCCAAACCCTTGCCCTGATCCTGGAAAACCTCCAACTCAGGGAACGCCTGCAGGAAGAGTCCATCACTGACCCCCTCACCGGCCTCAAGAACCGACGCTATCTCCTGGAACGTGCCCAAGACGAAATCGCTCGTGCCCGCCGCAACGGCGACCACCTATCGGTGATCCTTTTTGACCTGCAGAACTTTAAACACATCAACGACACCTACGGCCACTTGGTGGGCGATGAGGTTCTGATGGAAGTGGCCCGTCGGTTTGAATCGGCCATCCGAAAGGGCGACATCTTGGGCCGATACGGGGGAGATGAGTTCGTCGTGGTGCTGCCTTCAGCCACTTACAAACAGGCCGAACGGGCAGCCCAACGGATCATCAACCTGTTGGAACCCCCTATCCTGGCCCGGGGCCAGGTGTTCCACGTGAAGGTCAACGCCGGGATTGCCACGTTCCCAGAAGACGGGGCCGATATCGTGGCCCTCTTAGAGGTGGCCGATCAACGGATGTACAAGGCCAAATTGGAAGGGGTGGCTCTGCTCCCCAACACAGCAGCCGCGTGAAGGTCAACCCTCAGGGCACCGGCTCTCCCCAAAGTTCTTTGCCCTCCACCCGCAGGAGTCGCACACGTACCAATTCACCAATCCTCTGCGGGCCCGGAAGGATAACCCGCAGGTAGTTGCCCGTGGTGCCCCGGAAGGTGCCCTCGGGCCGCCGTTGCTCCACCAGCACCTCCTGCAGAGTGCCCAAATGACGCTTCTGAAAGGCACGCCGTTTGGCCTCACCCAAGGCAATCAACCGGTGCACTCGTTCCTTACGAACCGCCGCAGGCACAGGATGGGGCAGCCGAGCGGCTTCGGTGCCCTCCCGCGGGGAGAACTCAAATACGTGAAGGTAGGCAAAGGGTAGGCGGTGAACCAACCGGTAGGTTTCCTCAAAGTCGGCATCGGTTTCCCCGGGGAACCCTGCAATGAGATCGGTACCAATGGCAGCCTCTGGCATCCGGCGGTGGATCTCCTGTACCAAAGACTCAAACCGATCCAGGGTGTAGGGGCGACGCATGGCCCGGAGGATCCGGGGGGATCCCGACTGCAGGGGCAGGTGGAAATGACGTGCCATCCGGGGCTCACTGGCCCAAAAGTCCAGAAGATCCGGGGTCAAGTAATGGGGCAGGAGGGAGGAAAGACGGAGCCGAAGGCGTGGAGACAGGTCCAGGATACGCCGAAAGAGGTCGGGCAAGCGGTAGCCCAAGCCCTGTCCCCATCCCCCCACCTGAATGCCGGTGATCACGATCTCTTGAAATCCAGCGCGCACCAGATCACGGGCTTCAGCCAGCACCTCCTCAAAGGGGCGCGACCGAGCCGGGCCCCGCACCCGGGGCACGATACAATAGGCACACCGAAAACTGCATCCCTCTTGAATCTTAAGGATGGCCCGAGCACGCCTTTGGCGAAACACCCGCTGAGGGGTATGGGCCTCCAGGTGCCGGAGCACTTCAGCAAGGTTCCCTTGGAAATCGGCATCCACCTGCCGACGCAAAGGTACCATGCAACCGGTGAGGATGACCTCGGCACCGGATTTACCCTCGCGACGGGCTCGGCTGAGGAGTTTGCGGACATCCCGTTCGGCCTTATGGGTGACCACACAGGAGTTTACGATGACCACATCGGCCTCTTGGGGACGATCCACCTCTTCGTATCCCGAGCCCAACAGGTACCGTCGGAGCACCTCGCTATCGTACTGGTTAGCCCGGCACCCCAAGGTTTGCAGATAGAACCTCCGCCGCTGCATGGCGTTTAAGTATATGCCCGAGTAGGTTTCTCAGGTACGGGCCTGCCTTCCTCCTTCTTTGGTTTCCTTGAAGAAAAGGCAGGCCTCGCTTACCCTTGTGTCCATGGCTTGGGTTTTGGTGTTGATGATGTGGATGGGCGATGCCCGATCGGCCCTCTTCGGGGGCCTGGATTTCGCATCGTCTCCCACGGCCTTTATGGCGACCCCCTCGGTACTCACCCGGTTACATCGCCCTACCCTGGGGCTTGTGGGTTTCCTTTGGGACCACCGGCTATGGCGCACGGGCTCCGGTTTGGTCCACGGGAGCTTCGCCTGGAAACCCCTCCCTGGGCTGTACGCAGGCCTCATCGCCTCCTACGGCGAAAACCGGGAAACACACCAATGGGGCAGTGCCCTGGGGGGTGCCCTTGCGTACCGGTGGCGCCGCTGGCACGTGGGGATCAGCGTGAGCAACGTGTTTCCCCCCTCGGATAGCACCGCACTGCCCATCCCTCGCCGAGGAGGGCCCTCGGTGGCCCTTTCGGTGTTTTACCAACCCCCGGAGATCCGATACGGACTGTTTGGCCTTGGTGTTCGCCGAATTACCCTCTGGCCCAGAACTCGGGAGTACTGGGCCGGCCTCTCCTTGGACCTCACGCAGACATCCTCCTGGCTCCCCTGGATCGTGGGAGGGTTCGTGTACCGACCGGAAACCACCCATCTCACCCTGGGGGTTTGGCGTCCCTGGTCGCTTCCCACTCCCACACGTTTTCCCTGGGCGTTGCCCGAGATCACCACTGGGGTGGCCGTTCGGATCCCTTCCCAGGATTTCCTGAATCCGCGACTGAGCGTTTCCCTGGGCCTCCGAAGCCACCGGCGCGAGGCCACCGATGTGGATCTCCAGTACACCGCCACCCTGCCCTATCAAACTCTGGGCCTTTCCCACTGGCAACATCACGCGCATCTGGTGTTTTATTGGGGCGACGCCCTGCGGGAGAAAAAGGAACGGGAACGCCGGCTCCAGCAGGAACAAGAGCGACTCCAACGGATCCAACGACTGGAGGCGCGGCTTCAGGAATTGGAACGGCAACAGAAACGCCTACAGTACGAGTGGGAGGTGCTGGAACAGGCTCGGGAACAACTCCAACGTGAGCGTCAGAGTGTAGAGCAGGCCCGCCGGCAGATGCTTCAACAGAAGGAGCCTTCCTGGACGCTGGCCCGGCTGGACTCCTTACCTGGCTTGGAGGTGATCCAGGAGGATTCGCTGATCCGAATCCGGGCCACCGAACGAGCCCTACGCTTTGAACCCGGGGGTACCGCTCTGCCCGTGTCCTCGCTGCCCGTACTCCAGGCCATTGCCGCATACCTCCGGGCCCATCCGGAGTACCGGGTGCGCATCGTAGGCCATACCGACAACGTACCCCTCGGCCGAGCCTGGAGGAAGAAGTACCGTGACAACCGCGGGCTCTCGCTGGCTCGGGCCCGGTCGGTACGCGATTACTTCGTGCAGGTGGAAAAGCTGCCTGAAGACCGTTTTGAAATCCAAGGCAAAGGGGCTTCAGAACCCCTGGCACCGAACACCACCGAGGCGGGACGGGCCCGCAACCGCCGGGTGGAAATCCTTTTGATTCCCAAGGAGCCTCTACAGGAGAGGTCGCCATGAACTCAAAACCCAGGGTGTTCGTGACATCCCCCCGAATTCCTGGCGACGCCGTGAAACACTTGGCCACCGTGGCCGAGGTTACCGTGTTCCCCGAAGACCGAGCCCCCAGCCAAGAGGAGCTGATTCAAGCAGTGCAGGGCTACGATGGGATCCTGTGCCTGCTGCGCGACCGGTTAGATCGGCACGTGCTGAGCCACGCTCACCGACTTCGCGTCATCGCCAACTACGCCGTGGGCTACGACAATATTGATGTGGATGCCGCCACGGAACGGGGTATCGTGGTGACCAACACTCCAGATATCCTGTCCAACGCCACAGCGGAGCTGGCCATCGCCCTGATGTTCGCAGTGGCCCGCAGGATCGCCGAGGCCGACCGCTATGTGCGGCAAGGGCGGTTCACAGGCTGGCAACCGGACCTGTTCCTGGGGATGGAACTCGCCGGAGCGACCTTTGGCGTGGTGGGGGCTGGCCGAATCGGCACCTTGGCAGGCCTCAAGGCCCATGCCTTGGGCATGCGGGTGGTGTACTGGTCCCGCCGTCGCAATTATTCCCTGGAAGGAGCCACCGGTGCCCGGCGGATGTCGCTGGAAGACCTTTTGAAAACCGCCGACGTGGTGTCCATCCACCTGCCGCTCACACCGGAAACCCGGCACCTGATCGGTGCCCAGCAACTGGCCCTGATGAAGCCTTCGGCCATCCTGATCAACACCGGCCGAGGCCCGGTCATTGACGAAAGTGCCTTGATCCAGGCGCTGCGGAAGCGGCAGATCCGTGGAGCCGGCTTGGATGTGTACGAGCACGAACCCCAAGTGCCTGAATCCCTGCGACAACTGGACAACGTGGTGCTCCTCCCCCACATCGGCTCTGCGACCCACCGCACCCGGGAGGGCATGGCCCAACTGGCCGTGGAAAACCTGATCCGGGTGCTTCAAGGGAAACCTCCACTGACCCCCGTGAATCCGGAGGTGCTCCAGCGGTGAAGTTCATGGGCACCCTGGTCGCCTCGCTGGTCCTATGGACCCTTTCGCTCCTGCACCTGAGGGCAGCCCTGGGCTTGCAGTGGTGGAAACACCAAGGGGCCCAACTGGAGGTGGTGCTAACCCCGGGCACCGCCGCTGGGGCCCTCAGAACCCTCTTGGAATCCGTACCCGGCTTAGAGAGCCTGCACTACTGGCCGGCTGAAACCGTGGCCCAGTGGATCGCCCAGCAGGATTCGGTGCTCCACCAAGGGATTCAAACGGTGGGGCCAGAGGTGGTACCCCCGGTGTGGACTGCCCGGCTGCGGGCCGAGTGGAACACCGAAGAACACCGTCAGCGCATCCAACGGCTCTTGCACCGGCCTGAGGTGGCAGCGGTCACGTGGAAAAATCCCCCACCCTTGGCTGAGCGGTTCCCGCGCTTCCTGGAAGTCCTGCTCTGGCTCACCGGTGGGGTTTTGATGGGTACCGCCCTGGTCACCGCACTGGAGGCCCTCTCTGGTCGTTCCTTTGCAGAGGTGCTCTCTTGGGGCCTGTGGATGGCCGCTTTTCCTCCTGGGGTCCTCTTCCTGCTGGATGAAGGGGCCCATGTGTTCCCTGGAGCCAGCCTGTGGCCCCTGTACCTCCTGGCCCCAGCACTCACCCTGTTCTTGGTGATTCCCCTGGCCCTGGGGGAAGACACCGGCCCAACGCAGAAAAGTCCTCGGGAAACCGCAGCGGACTCTTGAACTCAGGCACCCCCTCGGCACAGCGATTGCACACCCGAAGGATCCCCGGAAGGCCCAACCGCCCCAGGGCCTCCTGGATGCGCTGGGCCTCGGCTTGGGCTGCGGGCTCTGGGGTGTGGACCACGCTCCATACCACCGAACCACTGCGGAACCAACGGATCAAACCCTCATAGCGGTGAAACAGTTGGAGCAACTCTTGGAATACAGGGTCCTGGGCTGGTGGGCGGCCCCGAAGCCGCGCGATGGTGGCATCCAACCGTCGGATCTGTTGCCGCAGTGCCAATAGCCGCTGCACCCATACCAAACTGGCAAAGGGGTAGTGGATCAACCGAAGGGCTAAGCCTGTGGGAGGCAGGTCCACAGCTACGGCCTCCCACTGCGCTTTCCGTACCTCTTCTAAGGCCTCCAAGTGTGCGGACTCTTCCGCGCCAGGAGAATATCGCAGGGTGTCCAGCGATCTCTCCAGGTTCAACACCTCCAGGTGGCGATACGAGGTTCGCACCGTGCGGAGCACCCGTTCCAAGACCTCCCTGGCCCGGCGTTGGAGATCCACCTCTTGGATCCACAGGTGCTCAGCAACCTGAGCAGGGCGGTCGCCGACGGGGTGACCGGTGTAATCCCGAAGGTTATGGGCTGGGTCCAGGGAGAGCACCAGGGTGCGTCGGCCCTGTTGGGCCTGGGTCAAGGCCCAAGCCAAGGCCAACGTGGTTTTGCCCACGCCCCCTTTTCCCAAGAAAAACCAGGTGATCATCCGAGTTCCAAGTGTCCCAGTAGTTCGGCCAAACGATCCTCTAAGGTTTGGGTGCGCTGCAGCAGGAGCAGGAGTTCAGGTTCCAGGTGGGGCAAGAGCCGTAGCGACACCTCGCCCGGTGCCAGAGGGATCCCCAGCAGGCTTCCCAGGGTAAGGAGGGCAAACGCCTCGCGCTGAAACCGGAGTTCCAGCTGGATCTGATCGGTACTGTGTTGGCTCAGGAACTCGCGGATTTCACGCCACATGGTCTCCTTGATTGTATGGGATGCTGAATGCTCCAAAAAATTTTGCTTTTTTCAAACGCACAAATCATTGAAAAGTTGCAAATGTTATTGAGAAAATCGGCCGTCACCCCTACAATTGACAGCCTTCACCAACAAGGAGAGCCTCATGGCGCACCGGTTTGGTCAGTTCCTGTTCACCGCCCTGGTCCTTTTTGGGCTCTGGCTTCTCTTCACGGGGACGTTGGACCCCCAGGAGGTGGCCGTGGGTGCCCTGCTGGCTGCGGCCATCGCCCTATTCACCCACCGGCGATTCACCACCGCCGGGCTCCAAAACCTGTCCCCCGTGAGGATTCTGTGCCTGCTCGCCTACCTGCCCTACTTCACATGGCAAATGATCAAAGCCAACCTGGACGTGGCCTACCGCGCTCTGCACCCCCGAATGCCCCTGAACCCCGGTATTGTCCGCGTTAAAACCCAGATGACCAGCGACATCGGCAAAATGGCTGTGGCCAATTCCATCACCCTCACCCCCGGTACCCTCACCCTGGAGGTGGATGGCGACACCCTATACATCCACTGGATTGACGTCAAAACCACCGATCCCGAGGAAGCCCGTCGGCAGATCCCCGGCGTGTTTGAACGTTGCCTCAAGAGGGTGTTCCCATGATCCCCCACAGTCTTTGGCCCCTGTACTTCGGCCTGATTGGCCTGGGGGTGGTCTTCGGCCTCCTCCGCGGCCTTCTGGGTCCCAAGGCCCCAGATCGCGTGGTCGCCGTGGATGCCCTTGTGACCATCACCATGAGCCTCATGGTGCTCCTGGGCCTCTTCTTCCAGCGCGGCATCTACCTGGACATCGCCCTCCTCTACGGTGCCCTCGGCTTCATCGCCACCCTGGCCATCGCCCGATACCTGGAGGGAGGCCTATGACCCCCCTGCTCACCGGCCTCGCTGCTGTCTTGATCCTCATCGGCTCCTTCTTCCTGTTCCTCGGAGCCTTTGGTGTGTACCGGTTTCCGGACGTGTACAACCGTCTACAGGCAGGCACCAAGTCCACCACCTTGGGAGCGCTGTCCCTCATCCTGGGGGTGGGGCTGGCCCACCCCGCTTGGCTCCCTAAGGCCCTGGTGATCATGCTCTTCATCCTGCTTACCAATCCGGTGTCCTCCCACGCCATCGCCCGTGCCAGTTACAAGAGCGGCTATCCCCTGTGGGAGGGGAGCGTGGTGGACCACTGCGAAGACGCAGAAGTTTGCACAGGAGGCTCATCGTGACCCCTCTCAACCTTTTGGAAACCCTGCTGGTGTTGGGAATGCTGGGCGCCGCCGCCTTCGTGGCTCACACCCGCGACCTCCTGGTGGCCGTGGTGGTGACCGCCGTCATCAGCCTGGTGGCGGCTCTGTTGTTCTACGTGCTTCAGGCGCCCGATGTGGCCATCACCGAAGCCGCCATTGATGCAGGCCTTACCACCGTCATCTTTCTGGTAGCCCTTCGCAAAACGGAGCGGTACGAACGATGAAACGGCTCGCTGCTCTCCTCCTGCTCCTGGTGCTGGCCGTGGCCCTTTACCAGGCCCTTTCCCACGTGCCCTTTGGCACCGACCGCATGGCTGTAAGCCGCTACTACCTGGACCACGGGGTTGACGATCTGGGTGGAATCAACATCGTCACCAGCGTGGTGGTGCTCTACCGGGGCTTTGACACCCTGGGTGAGGTCACGGTGCTCTTCCTGGCAGCCACGGGCCTGGGCGCACTGCTGCACGGACTCAAACGCTCGGAATCCCAAAAGCGCCGTCCCAAGGCCGCCCCCTCCCTCATCATGAGAACGGCCACCCGCGTCCTGTTCCCCCCACTCCTGCTGCTGGGTGCCTACATCTTTGTCCATGGACACCTCACCCCAGGCGGAGGGTTCCCCGGCGGCGTGGCAGTGGCCCTGGCGTACCTGTTGGGCTTCCTGGCCCACGATCACTGGACGGTGAACCACCGATGGATCCGCTGGATTGAGAGCTTTGCAGGCATGACCTACGTGGTGATCGGGCTCTTGGGCCTCTACCTGGCCGGCTCCTTCCTGGCCAACTTCCTGCCCACTGGCACCCCGGGCCGCCTCTTCAGCGCAGGCATCATCCCCCTCATCTACATCACCATCGGCTTTAAGGTGGGATCGGAGATGACCGGCCTGCTCTCCGAAATGAAGGAGATCACCGAATGAACACCGCTCTGCTCTACTTTGGAGGATCCGCCGCCCTGTTCCTCATCGGCCTGTACATGGTGCTCGTCAAAAGCAACCTCATCAAAATCGTGCTGGGCCTGGATCTCATGGAAACCGCGGTGAACCTGTTCATCGTGGCCTCCGGATACATCAAAGACCGCACCGCCCCAATCCTGAATCGCCCGGACCTACTGGCAGAACCCTCTCAAAAGGTGGTGGACCCCGTGCCCCATGCCCTGGTGCTCACGGCCATCGTGATCGGGGTCGCAGTGATGGCTATGGCCCTGTCCATCGTGATCCGCATTTACGAAAAGCGGAAAACCCTGAACATCGCAAACCTGAGGTTGCTGAAATGGTGAACCCCATCCTGCTCATCGCTCTGCCGCTCTTCTTTGCCTTTTCGGTGCCCATCGTGGGGTTCGTGAGCCGCAGGCTCCAACGATGGATCCCCGTGCTTTCCCTCTCCCTCACCACCATCCTGGCGGTTATCCTGGTGCCCCAAGTGTGGAGCCATGGCCCCATCGTGGTCACCACTGCCGGGTTTCCACCTCCACTGGCCATCAACCTCACGGTGGGGCCCTTGGGCTTGTTTCTGGCCCTGCTGATCCAAGCAGTGGGTCTGGTGGCTGCAGTGTACCTCGCCGCCTTCCCCACGGAGGAACCCCGCGACCGCTTTTCCATGCTCTTCCTGCTACTCCTCTTGGGAGCCACGGGCATGGTGCTTACTGGCGACGCCTTCAACCTGTTCGTGTTCCTGGAGATTACCTCCATCGCTGCCTATGCGCTCACCGGCTTTCCCCGCACCGCCGAAGCCACGGAAGCCGCCTTCAAGTACCTGGTGATCGGGTCTATCGGTTCCACGTTGTATCTGCTGGGCCTGATCCTGCTGTACACCCAGACCGGCACCCTCAACATTGCAGACATTGCCCGACATCTCCACCAGGTAGACCCCCATATCCTCTACTTTTCCCTGGCCTTAATCACTGTGGCCTTTGGGGTGGAGGCCGAGATCTTTCCCCTCAACGGTTGGACTCCCGACGCTTACCAAGGGGCTCCCACACCAGTTACTGCCGTATTCTCCGCCGTGGTGGTTAAGGCAGGCCTGTATGCACTGCTGCGGATGTTCTACACCCTGTTTGGGGCCCGCGAGTTCCTTTACGGCCTGGCCCTGATGGGTGCCCTTACCCTGTTGGTGGCGGAGGCCTCGGCACTGCGGCAGCAAAACGTCAAACGGATGCTCGCCTATTCGTCCATTGGGCAAATCGGCTTGATCCTGCTGGCCTTTGGTGTCGGAACCCCGGTGGCTGTGACCAGCGGCCTGTTCCACATCCTGAACCACGCAGTGTTTAAGGGCATCCTCTTCCTGGGACTGGGACTTATGGCCTTGCAAACAGGATCCGAACGGCTGGACGACCTTGCTGGCATGGGCCGACGCATGCCCTGGGTGGCCCTGCCCTTCGCCCTGGCCCTCCTGGCTACCTTGGGGCTCCCACCCTTCAGCGGCTTTTGGAGTAAGTTCTTCATCCTGTATGCCACCGCCCGCGCCCATTGGTACGGCCTGCTGGGGGTGGTGTTGCTGGGAAGCGTGCTGGAAGCCGCCTATTATCTACGGCTCCTTCAGGTGCTGTACCTTCGGCCTGCTGCCTCCTCTCTACAGCAGAACCGCCTTCCCTGGCTTTCGGTGGCAGCCATCACTGCCCTGGCTGGTGTGGTGGTGATCCTGAGTCTGATTCCCCATGTGCTGTTCCAATGGTTCCGGCCGGCCTCGGCTGAGCTGCTTCAGCGGGGCCTGTACATCACCCGCGTACTTGCCACAGGAGGCTTCTGATGATGCCCTTCCCCTCGGTTCCTTGGATCTTGGTGCTCCTCTTCGTTGGTGGGGTGATCACCGCCCTCCTGGGCCGGTTCTCCCGAACGGGCGCCCAGGGGCTGAACCTCCTCCTCAGCGTCACCGCCCTGAGCCTTCTCTTTATCCTGCCCCCGGGAGCGATGAAGCAGGGGCTCGTGCTTTTCCCCCAGTTGGGCTTGAGCCTTCCGTACACCTTAGATCCCCTGCGATGGTTCTTTGCGGTGTTGAGCTTGGGCCTGGGCGCTCTCGTGGCTTTCTTTGACCTGGGTTCCGCGCGTCACCACTCCTCCCTCTACCCCGCAGGATACCTGTGGCTGCTGGGCTCTGTGATGGGCATCCTATCGGCCACCAACCTGCTGAGCCTGTTCTTCTTCTGGGAAATGATGACCTGGACCTCTTACCTGCTGATCCTGAGCCGAGGCTCACGAGCAGGCACCTCAGCCTTCAAGTACTTCCTGTTCAGCGTGGCTGGCGCCTATTTCCTGCTGTTTGCCATCTTGCTGCTCTATGCCCGATTCCACACCCTGAGCCTTCAAACCCTTGCGTCGGCCCTGGCCTACGGGGGATTGCCCTCTGCCGAAGGGGTCCTGGTGTTCCTGCTGATGGTGCTGGGGTTCGGCGTGAAGGCGGCGGTGATGCCCCTCCACGTGTGGGCGCCCGACGCTTATGCCGACGCTCCCGACGGGTTCACGGCCTTTCTGTCCGGCGCCCTTAGCAAAATGGGGGTGTTCGGGCTGCTCCTGGTGATCCTCACGCTGTTGGACCCCGTCCTGCGACGCCTGGGGCAGATCCACGGCATCCCGCTTCCCGGTTACCTGCTGGCCTGGCTCGGAGCCCTCACGGCTTTCCTGGGTGCCCTGTACGCAGCGGTGCAGGAGCAGGGCAAACGCCTGCTGGCCTATTCGTCCATCAGCCAGTTGGGCTATGTGATCTTCGGGATCGGCCTGGGCACTCCGTTGGCCCTTACCGGTGCCCTCTTCCACGCCCTGTCGCACCTGCTCTTTAAGGGCCTCCTGTTCCTCTCCTTGGCCACGGTGATCCAGCGCACGGGCACCGACGAGTTCGCCCGCCTCGGGGGGCTTGTGAGAAGGATGCCCTGGACCTTCCTGGCGGTCCTCATCGGGGTCATCGCCCTTGCAGGGGTCCCCCCCACCGTGGGGTTCCCCAGCAAGTGGCTCCTGTACGAGGCCGCCATTGAAAAACACCTGGTGTTCCTGGCGGCCGTGGTGTTCGCGGCATCTACTGCCGCCTTCTTGTACGCTTACCGCTTCATCTTCTCCGTGTTCCTGGGACAACTCCAACCGGAAAACGAGTCCGTGCGGGAGGGCCACCTCCTGTGGGTGTTACCCCAGATGGTGCTCACCGGGGCCATCTTGGTGCTGGGGGTGTGGCCGGGCCTGGCGCTGCAGTGGATTGACCCCATCCTGGAGCAGTTCGGCTACCCTCCCCTGCCCCATACCCTGGGGGCTATCTCCACCCCGCTCGGCACCTTCAACGCTACGGTGGTGGGCCTGGCCTTCACAGCGACCCTGATCCTGGCCTTGCTCCTCTTCCTCCTCACCGCCCGGTCGCGCCGCATTCCCCAAATGGACAATTACTTCGCTGGTGAGGCCCCACAGCAGGTGGCCATGCATTACGCCTCTGACTTTTACCGTTTCCTGCGTCGCGAGTTCCTCTGGCTCCTCCGGTGGAGTGCAGACCGAGCCTTTCGCAACCTCGCCAACCTCACGCAGTTCCTGGCCGACGGCCTTCGCCGCGTGTACACCGGCAATGGCCAGGCGTACGTGTGGTACCTGATGGGGTTCCTCACCTTACTGCTGCTCTTCTACCTTCGGGGGGTATCATGAGCTGGATTCAGATCACCAGTTTGCTTTGGGTTCCGTTGCTGGCGGTGGGCACAGGGCTCCTGTACATGGGGATCGCCCGAAAGGTCATCGCCCGGATCCAGCGGCGATACGGCCCACCGGTGTACCAAAACTTCCTGGACACCCTCAAGCTCCTGTCCAAACGCACGGCGGTCTCCCACGGAGTGATCTTTGACCTGGGCCCCATCATGGCATTGGCCGGTGGTCTGCTCACCCTGTTGTTCCTGCCCATTGGCGGATACGCTCTGCTGAGCTTCCACGGCGACCTCATCGTGGTGCTCTACTTAGTGGTGATTGCCCCCTTAGGCATGGCCTTGGGAGCCGGCGACTCGGCCAACCCCAACTCCGCCGTGGGTATGGCCCGAGGCCTCACGCTGATGCTGGCATACGAGGTTCCCTTTGTGCTGGCCATCTTGGCCGTCATGGTGAAGTACAACACCACCACCCTCATGGACATCGTGCAGGCCCAGGCCGGCGGCTGGACCCACTGGAACCTCTTCGTCTTGCCCCTTTCCGCCATTGTGGCCGACATCTCTTTGCAGGGGATGATGGGCAAAAAGCCCTTTGATCAACCTGTGGCCCCCCACGAAATCGCCTCCGGCCCCATGGTGGAATACGGAGGCAAGTACCTGGCCATGCTCCAACTCTACCATGCGGTTGCCATCTTCGTGGAAACTGCCCTCTTCACCGTGCTGTTCCTGGGCGGTGGTCCGCTCTGGACCTTTTTGCCGAAGACCTTTGTGGTGTTCCTGGTGGCGGTCTTGATCCATGCGGTGGCTCCCCGGTTCCGCATTGGACAAGCCCTCACCTTCTACTGGAAGTGGCCCGCCCTGCTGGGCCTCCTCGGCTTGGTGTGGGCTTTGGCCCTTTAGGAGTGTGTACCATGCAGGTGAAGGAAAAACCCCGAAAAACCCTTTCCAACTGGGCCCGGGGACGGTCCTTGTGGATGATCCATTTCTGTACCGGGTGCGGGGCGATGGAAATGCCCCCCACCATGACCTCCCGGTACGATATGGAACGCTTCGGCATCATCCCCATGGCCACTCCCCGGCAGGCCGACCTTCTGCTGATCACCGGCTACCTCACCGTGAAAACCCTCAAACGGGTGATCCGCACCTACGAGCAGATGCAGGACCCCAAATGGGTGATTGGCTTTGGCTCTTGCACCCTCAACGGAGGCATGTACTGGGACTCTTACAACACCATCAAACGCCTGGACCTCTACCTGCCTGTGGACGTGTACATCGCTGGCTGCATGCCGCGGCCCGAAGCCATTATTGAAGCCTTCGTACGGCTCCAGGAAGGCATCGCTCGGGGCGAGTTTGACGGCTGGAAACGCTACCGCGAAAACCTCGCGTGGTACCGCGCCAACCAGGCCAAGGTCATGGACGTGGGCCGATGGGGGGTGTTGCCATGACCGAGCAGGAAGTGAAGGCCTCCCTGGAGCATGCCTTTGCCGAAGCCCAAGCCCGGGTGCAACGCGCTCGCCGCGTGCAGGTGCACCTCCCTCCTGCCCAGGTGCTGCCCGCCCTCGCCTACCTCAAATCCTTGGGCTTTGGCCATCTGGTAGCCATCTCCTGCGTGGATTGGCTAAAAGACCAGGCCTTTGAACTCGTGTACCACCTGTGGTCCTATTCCCACCGGATCCATGTGATGGTGAAAACCCGGATTCCCCGCGATCAGGCAGAGATGCCCACAGCCCGCCAGATCTTCCGCATCGCCCAAACCTACGAGCGAGACATCCACGAAATGTTCGGGGTTCGGTTCCCCGGCAACCCACGGCTCATCCCCTTCGTGCTGGAAGACTGGCAAGGCCCACCGCCGCTGCGCAAGGACTTTGACACCCGCAAGTTCGCCGAAGAGGTGTACGGCATGCGCACCCTGGAAACCCAACTGTTCACCCGTTTAGAGCAACCGTACAAGGGGTTCAAAAAGAAATGAGTCACCTGCCCTTTCCCGATACCGAGGTCCGAGAGTTTGAGTACTTCATCGGGCCCCAACACGTGGGGATTACCGGCAACTTCGGTGTGCACCTCAAGGCCGTGGGCGACGAAATCGTAGAGGCCCGCGCCAACCCAGGGTATCTCCACCGGGGTTTTGAGAAACTCATGGAACAACGCCGCTGGATCCAGAACATCCCCATGGTCTGTCGGATCTGCGTGCCCGATCCCGATGTCAACGAAGTGGCGTACTCCCTGGCTGTAGAGGAAATCGCTGGGCTGGACGTGCCCCTCCGCGCCCAATACCTGCGCACCATGGTGCTGGAAATGTCGCGACTCCAAGCCTATCTGCTGTACTTTGGCGGCGTCGCGGGCGCCTTGGGCCTGTACACCATTCCCCAGTGGACCGTGGGCGACCGCGATTACCTGCTGGACCGCTTTGAGGAGCTCACCGGAGGCCGAGTGTACCACATCTACACCACCATCGGCGGGGTTCGCCGCGACCTGCCCGAGGGATTCTCACAACGACTGCGCGACACCCTCCATTACCTGAGCCAACGTCTCAAGGAGTACGATCGCCTGATGTTTGACAACGCCGTGTTCAAACGCCGCACCCAGGGCGTGGCCGTAATCAAACGGGAATACGCCCTCCAAATGGGCGTAACCGGCCCCAACCTGCGGGCTACCGGGGTCCCAGCCGATGTCCGCCGCGACGACCCCTATCTGGTATATCCAGGCCTGGACTTTGAGGTTCCCACCCTGGAGGAGGGCGACATCTACGCGCGTGTGATGGTGCGCCGCCTGGAGTTTGAACAGAGTATCCACATCCTGCATCAGGTGTTGGATTGGCTGGACCACCACCCTCCTGAACCTGTGCTCAACAAAGAGGTGATCCGGAACCCCTTTGACTGGGCCCCACCCCCTGGGGACGCCTTCGTGCGCGTAGAATCCTCCAAGGGCGAGTACGGCTACTACGTGGTGTCGGACGGGGGCATCAAACCCTACCGGGTGCATGTCCGAGGTCCCAGCATGACCCACGGCATCCTGGTGCTGGAAGACCTCCTCAAGGGCGCCCGGATCGCCGACGTCGCCCCCTTCATGTTTTCCCTGGACGTGTGTCCTCCTGACATTGACCGGTAGGTGAAACCATGGCACCAGAAGTCAAGGATCTTTTGAATCCCCTCTCGGCCTTAAAGTACCTGGCCGAAAAGCCCCACACCCTTAGGCTGCCCTTTGAGAAGAAGGAGCCGGCGGATCGCACCCGGGGCTTCCACGCCAACGACCTGGACCTCTGCATCGGCTGTGGCAACTGCGCCAAAATCTGCAACTGCGAGGCCATTGAAATGGTGGAAGTGGAGGGCGTTCCTGACGAGCCCGGCAGAACCACCCTCCGCCCCCGAGTGGACTACGGCCGGTGCAGTTTCTGTGCCCAATGCGTGGACGTGTGCCCCACTGGCTCCCTGAAACTCTCTCGGGACTTCCTGCTGGTTTCCGAGAACCGCGACGACTTCGTGTTCGTGCCCGATAACACGCGCGACGACGGCAAGGGCTGGCGGTCCGACCCCGAGGCTTCCCTGCTGGTGTACCAACGCGTAGAAATGCCCGAACGTGACCCCGAAGAGCGAAAACGCGACTTTGAGTGGGTGCTCCTGGGATTCACCGAAGAACAGGCGGTACTGGAAGCCGAACGGTGCCTGGGCTGCGGCCTCTGCATCCAGAGTTGCCCCACCCAAATGGACATCCCTGAGTACATCGCCGCCATCGCCCGACGCGACTACGAAGAGGCTCTGCGCATCATGTTCCGCACCAACCCCTTCTCCGAGGTTTGCGGCATCGTGTGCACCCACCGGTGCGAAACCGCCTGCGTGTATGCCCACCGGGGTGAACCCATCCAGATCCGCTTTCTCAAGGGGTTCGCCACCAGCCAGATTGACGATTACCGGCGGGTGCTGAACCCCCAGATCCCTCCGTCCACAGGCAAACGCGTGGCCATCATCGGCGCTGGCCCCGCCGGCCTGACCGCCGCCTATTACCTGCGCCTCAAGGGCCACGAGGTAACCGTGTTTGAGGCTCTACCCGTGCCCGGTGGCATGATGCGCGTGGGCATCCCCAGGTACCGACTTCCCCAGAAAACCTTGGACAAAGAGATCGGTTACATCCTGTCTCTGGGCGTGGATCTGCGTTTGAACACGCGCGTGGGCACCGACGTTCCCTTCCCACAACTGTTAGACGAGTACGACGCCGTGTTCATCAGCGTAGGACACCACAAACCCTGGACCATGGGCATCCCCGGAGAAGACGCCCAAGGCGTTTGGCAAGCCATTGAGTTCCTCAAACGCGTGAACCTCGGAGAACCCGTAGAGGTTGGGAAACGCGTGGTGGTGGTCGGTGGGGGCGATGTGGCCATGGACGCCTGCCGCACCCCCCTCCGACTGGGAGCCGAAAAGTCCTATGTGATGTACCGCCGACGAATTGAGGACATGCCCGCCTCGGATGAGGAAAAACAGGAAGCCTTGGATGAGGGCGTGGAGTTCCTGCCCCAAACCCTACCTGTGGAGATCGTAAAGGACACCTCAGGCCGGATGGTGGCGGTCAAGTACGTCAAAACCCGGATGGTGGATCAAGGTCCTGGCAAACGGCCCAAGCCCGTGCCCATCACCGACGAGGTGTACACCTTGGAAGCAGATATGCTGATTGAGGCCATTGGGCAAACCGTGGACCTTTCCTTCGTGCCCGAGGAGATCCGCCAAGCCATCACCGATGAACGGGGAAAGGTGGTGGCCAACGTGCATCGGCAAACACCTGTTCCCAAGATCTTTGTGGGGGGCGACATCTTCAACCCCCGAGCCGACGTCATCAGCGCCGTAGCCGACGGACGCCACGCTGCCACGGGCATAGACCTGTTCCTGAAGGGGGAACTCTAAACCCGGTTGTGCTCTCCGAACGGGGCGGGGAGGCGGTGCCTCCCCGCCCCGTTCGTTACGGATAGGGGAACTCTGCAAGCCGTTGGCCCCGGGCGAAGTCCCACAGGGCCAGGCGGTACGGGGTGATCTCCGCATAGATGCGGTGCAGCAGCCAATCGCCGGGCACCAACACCGTGGTTCGTCCCTTGCGGCCCACAAAGGGCAGGTGATAGTGCCCCATGACCACGAGATCGTAGCCCACCGGAGCCCGGTTCAGGATCTTGCGGCGGAGGACTTCGGGGTTTTCAGCCTCCCGTAGCCGGGAGAGGTAGGCCACCCACCGAGCCAAGGCGATGCCCACATCCGGGTGGAGCCAACGGTACAATGCGGTTGCCACAGGATTGCCCAACACCGCGTGCACCAGCCGAGCCCCCCAATCCTGGGAGAGTTCATGGCCGTGGATCATCCAGATCCGGCGGTTTCCAAGGGTGAGGAACAGGCCCCGCCGCACCACCCGCAAACCGGGCACCGCCTGTTCCAAACCTCGCCCCACCCAAAGGTCATGATTGCCGGGCAGGAAGTACACAGGGATCCGACGGGCCACATGGCGGAGCCCACACAGCACATCCTCAAAGCCCGAGGGCAGCACCGTTCCATACTCAAACCAGAAGTCAAACAGATCGCCTACAATCACGAGGCTTTGGAACTCCGGGGCCCGCTCTCGGAGGAATCGCACGAAACTGGTGCGTCGTTCCTGCTCCGAGGGAGCAAAGGCTCGGGCCCCGAAGTGGGCGTCTCCCACCACACCGATCTTCACGCGAGCCACCTCCTCAGGCGCCAAAGCACCAGGAAAAAGCCAAGCACCAAAAGGGTTTCCGCGAGGTCGGGTGTTCCCATCAAAGCCACCAATAGGTTGCCAGCGGCCACGGCCAGCACCGCGATCATGGAGGTTTCCAACCAAGCCGTCCACCGCCTGCGGGACTCTGAGGGCACGGGCAACCCTTGGGCCTGGCGGTGGAGCCATTCTCCCAGGCTGGGCGTCAGCAGCAGGAACACCAGTACTCCCGCAAGTGCAATCCACCACCCTGCGCCCTCCCGGTGGGGCACCCTGGGGAACAAGAACACATCAGCCCCGGCAGCGGCCAAAAGGTACAACACCACGTATCCCAGCCAGCGAAGAGGCCTCATGACTTCGTCTCCACCCGTTTCAGCACAGCCACCATGGACCCAAAGGACAGGGACGTTCGGATCTTTAGAGGGATACGCTGGGGGTCATCGGAGAGCCACAAGACAAAGTCACCCCCGCTTTTCAGGATTCCAGAGGCCTTGAGGTCGGATCGCAGAACCCATGCCGGGCGGTGTCCTTGGAACCGTTCCTCGTGATCCACGTAGATGCGGAGCCAGGTGCTCTCTCGGTCAACGTGGTAGGGCACCCGCAGGGTGTCCCCTGCCCGCAGAGGAACGGTGCGCAGATAGTAATAAAGGGCCAAGGGATCCAGGGCTCCTGGAGGGGTGGGCAGGGTATCTCCGTTTTCGTAGATGGCCAGGTTCCGCCGGGGATCGTACCGGATCCGCCGATGGGCCCGGTACCGGCCCTCCTGCAGGTGTTTCTCATACTCCAAACTGGCAAAGGGGGGTACCAACACCAGGGATCGGATCCGGTCGTTTACCCGGAACACCGCATTGAACAGGCCTTGGGTTCGGGCCTCCATGGCGAACTCCAGCACCGTATCGCCGGCTGGGGTGGGGGTGCACCGCACCACTTCCAAGGTGAGTTGGCCGGCGGGCACCACTCCAAACCTTACGGTGAAGATCAAACGCTCACCGGCATCAAAGGGAAGATGGAGGAGGCCCAGGGTCAAAAGCCCAAGCGGTAAGTTCACCCTATTCCTCCAGGCCGTAGGCCTTGAGTTTTCGGTACAGGCGGTTACGGCTGATTCCCAGGATCTTGGCGGCCTTGGACTTGTTCCCACCCGCCATCTTGAGGGCTCTCAGAATGGTTTCCTTTTCCAGTTCTCGGATGGACATGGCGCCTGTGGGCGCGACACCCAGGTCGGCCCGTTTCCGGATATGGAGTGGCAGATCGGTGACGCGAATGATCCGGCGAAGCCCCAGTACGTACAACCCCTCTACGGTGTTCTCCAGCTCCCGCACGTTGCCCGGCCAAGGATAGGACATGAGCACCTCCAAGGCCTCGGGCTCCACGCCCTCCACCTGCCGGCGGTAAATTCGGTTGAACTTTTGGATGAAGTGCTCCAGCAGGATGGGGATATCTTCCTTGCGCTCCCGAAGCGGCGGAATCTCAATGTGCATCACGAACCGGAAGAACAGGTCTTCCCGGAACTGCCCCTCGTCCAGGGCCTTTTGGATATCGCGGTTCGTGGCGGCCAAGATCCGGACATCCACAGGCACCTCGCGGGTGCCACCCAGGGGCCGGATCTTCTTGTCCTCAATGGCCCGGAGGAGTTTCACCTGGGCCTCTTGGGACATTTCCACGATTTCATCCAGGAACAGGGTGCCCCCATCGGCCGCCCGGAACAGACCAATGGAATCGGTCATGGCCCCGGTAAAGGCCCCCTTCTTGTAGCCGAAGAGTTCAGACTCCACGAGGTCTTTAGGCAGGGCACCGCAGTTTACAGGAACAAAGGGGCCCTGTCGGCGGTAGGAGAGGTTATGAATGGCACGGGCTACCAACTCTTTGCCGGTCCCGCTTTCACCGATGATCAGTACAGGAGCATCGGTGTTGGCGGCAGCGCTCACTTTGAGAAACACCTCTTGCATGGCCTTGCTTTTGCCCACCATCCCTTGGAAGGAAGCGCTACGGGCGATCTCGCTTCGGAGCTCTTCTACCTCCTGTTCCAGCCTCTTCATCTTGAAGATGCGACCGAGCACCTTGAGCAACTCGTCCTTGTCAAAGGGCTTGGTGATGTAATCGCTGGCCCCCAGTTTCATGGCTTCCACTGCGGAACGGATGGTCCCGTATCCGGTCATGATCACCACTTCCAGGTGCGGATACGTTTCCTTGACCGTGGTCAGGAGTTTCATACCGTCCATGCCAGGGAGCACCAGGTCGGTTAGCACCACGTGGTAGTCAGGGTCGCGTTCCAGCACCTTCAGGGCCTCTTCGGCCGACTCCACCGCACGGGTGGCATAGCCGTGTTTCCCCAGGAGCTGCACCAGGGCCTCAGCCATGGTGCGATCGTCTTCAACGATCAGTACGCGTTTGGGCGTTTTCATTCGCCTCCCTCGGTAAACGAAGGATAAAGGTGGTTCCCTTTTTCCTTTCGCTTTTCACGGAGATCTCACCGTTATGGTCTTCCACGATCCGCTTCACTATGGCGAGCCCCAGCCCCGTGCCCTTTCCATACCCCTTGGTGGTAAAGAAGGGCTCAAAGATGCGTTTCTGGACCTCTGGATCAATGCCCACTCCGGTATCCTGCACCTCCACGGTCACGTACCAATCGTCGCTTCGGAACCTCACCGTGAGTTCACCCCCCTCGGGCATGGCGTCCATAGCGTTGTGGATCAAGTTGAGGAGCGCCTGCTCCATCTCGTTGGGGTCTGCATAGACCTCGGCTTCCTCGCACTCACACACCAAGCGGGGCTTGATCCCGCGTTTTCGGAACTCCTTGTCGTAGATGACGAAAAGGTCTTCCACAATGGACCGGAGGTCCACCCACGAGCGGGTGCTCACGGAGGGGCGGGCCAGGCTGAGGAGCCGCTGTACCGTTTGCTTGCAGAACTTCACCTGTTTCTCAATTTTCCTCAGGTTCTCGCGGAACTCCGCGGGGGCCCCCTCACACTCCTCCTCCATCATCTGGGTCAAAAGCAGGATGGAGGCCAAGGGGGTGTTGAGTTGGTGCGCAATGCCAGAAACCAGTTGGCCCAGGGTGGCCATTTTGTCCATGTGGGAGATCTGTCGCTGGATCTCTAAGAACTCGGTCATGTCGTGGGCGATCTCCAGGACGTGGGTGTTCCCGTTCTGCTCGCTCCGATGGGGAGCCAATGCCACCACCACCTCCCGGATGTGGCCAGACCGATCCCTCCGCTTTTCGTGTCGGCGGCGGATGACCTTCCCCTGCACCACGGCCCGGAGCATCTCTTGGAACTCCGGGAGCGATTCCACGTATGGGGGCACTTGCCCCACCACCTCCTCGCGGGCGTAGCCGTAGATCTCCTCGGCCCGCTTGTTCCAGTCCACCACCCTGCCCTCGGGATCGTAGAGAACGATGGCATCTTGGGCCAACTCCACAATGGTGCGGTACCGTTCCTCGGACTCGGCCAGGGCTTCCAGGAGTTTTTCCCGGGAGCGGTGTACGTACCAGGCGGCCCACAGGGCCAACAGCACGGCCACCGCCACCCCACGGGTGATGAACAGGATGTGGAGGGTGGTGGGATCGGTGGTGTAGAAGAACCGGTGTTGCACCAACTCCCACAGGGCAAAAATGGCGCCTGCGATGCTCACACTGGCCAGGGCAATGACAGGCCAGTCAAAGCGGGGTTTTCGGGTGCCGCCCCACACTCCGTACTTCAAGATCTCACCGGCTCCTTCCGGAGCCTTGGGCTTTTACTTGGAGTAATCGTAGAACCCCCGGCCGGTTTTGCGGCCCAAGAGGCCTGCGGCCACCATGTTCCGAAGCAGGGGCGCCGGCCGGTACTTGGGGTCTCCCAAGTCGCGGTGCATGACCTCCAGAATGAAGAGCACCACATCCAGGCCAATCAGATCGGCCAAAGCCAAAGGCCCCATGGGATGGTTGGCCCCGAGTTTCATCACCGTGTCAATGGCATCCCGATCGGCCACGCCTTCCATTAGGGCGTAGATGGCCTCGTTGATCATGGGCATCAAGATGCGGTTGGCCACAAAGCCCGGATAGTCGTTGACCACCACGGGCTCTTTGCCCAGCTTCCGGGCCAAGTCCAGGATGACCTGGAGGGTTTCCTCGCTGGTGAGCACCCCCTTGACCACCTCTACCAGCTTCATCACCGGCACAGGGTTCATGAAATGCATACCGGCCACCCGCTCAGGCCGCTGGGTGACTCGCCCCAAACGGGTGATGGAAATGGAGGAGGTATTGCTGGCAAGGATCACCTCTGGCCGGGTGATCTCGTCCAGTTTTTTGAACACCTCGGCCTTGACGTCAAAGTTCTCAATCACGGCTTCCACAACAAAGTCTACGTCTCGCAGATCTTCAAGGTTCGTGGTGGGGTGGATCCGAGCCAGAGCCTGTGCTTTGTCCTCTTCGGTGATCACGCCCTTTTTGATCTGCCGGTCCATGTTCTTGGCAATGGTCTTCAGCGCCCGTTCCAAGATCTCTTGGGAGATGTCGCGGAGCACCACTTCATAGCCCGAGAGGGCAAACACATGGGCAATCCCGTTCCCCATTGTGCCGGCGCCAACGACGCCCACCTTACGAATGTCCATGGGAACCTCCTCGGTTGGTTCTGGGGTCATCGGGCTTAGTATAACTGCAGCCCCTAAGGGGTTCAACCGAAAGTGTGTCGTTTCGGATCACCTCGGTGCGGTTGCCCCCTTTCCCCGAAAACCGGATAATTGCAGGCGAAACAAGGAGAAGGCCATGATTCAAATTCGCAAGGTGCTCCTTTTGGATCCCAACGGGCTTCCTGGTAAAACCCTCAAGAGTGCCGCTCGTTTCTTTGAACGCCACTTCCAAAGTGAAAGCGTGTTTCTGGCGGTGCTTCAAGAAGAGGTAACCCGGTTGGGCGACCTGGGAACCCTGCGGGAACGGGTGGCCCGGCAGGTAACTCCCCTGCTTCCCCGAGGCACCCGGGTGCGTGTTGAGTTCGGCAAACTCCGGGATGAGCTGTTGGTGGCCCTGCGCGAGGAACAGGTGGACCTCGTGATCGTAGAGGTTGAGGAAGACGGAGGGGGCCTGGATCCGGCCCTTCGGAAGGCCGCTCAAACGGCACAGGTGCCCGTGTTGGCTGTGATCCAGGGTCGCAAGTTTCCCCCCCGTCGCATCGGCATCCCCCTGGAGGGACACCCCCGCGAAGCCCTGGCCCTGGAATGGGCCCAAACGCTAAAGGAGCTCTTTGGTGGACCGGCGTATGCCCTGCACTTTGTGGAAATTCCGGAACTGGGCCTCATTGAGGCCATCAACCCCTCAGAGGGCGTTCGGAAGATCGTGGAAGAGTTTGAAACCTCTGGCCGTCAAAAGATCCAGAGGTTCTTGGAAGAGCACGGGGCCACCTCTTGGGTGGACCGCCTGGTGGTGGAGGTGGACCGCCCAGTGTCGGGCATCCTGCAGGCGGTACCGCGGTACCGCCTGGGCCTATTGGTGATGACGCTCCCCCGCATTTCCTTCTTGGAACACCTGTTCTTGGGTACCACTACGGAGGCCGTGCTGGCAGAGATGCCGTGCCACACCCTAATCCTGCCCACGGAGTAATCCCATGGCCTTCAAACCCGTGATTGCCTTGGGCGCCGACCATCGGGGCTATGCCCTTAAGGAGTTTCTGAAGGAACGGCTGATTGCCACCGGCCACCAGGTGATAGACATGGGAACCCACTCTCCGGAGTCCACCCACTACCCCCTTTACGCCCGGAAGGTGGCTGAGGCTGTGGCCCGTGGGGAAGCCCAGTTTGGCATTCTGATCTGCTATACGGGCATCGGCATGTCCATGGCTGCCAATAAAGTACGGGGAGTGCGCGCGGCCTTGGTATGGCGAAAGGAATTGGCGGCCCTCACCCGACGGCACAACAATGCCAACGTGCTGTGCCTGTCTGGGGGCTTTCTCGGCCGGGAACGGGCCTGGACCTACGTTCAGATCTTTCTGAACACCCCCTTTGAGGGAGGCCGCCACCAAACCCGGCTGGATCTGATCGCAGAGTTAGAGGAGGCCCAGTGTGCCGATTGAACGGTCCCCTTGGGGCTGTAGGGATGGAACCCTTCAGGGGAGTTTTTTGCCCTCAGATGCGCGTCCAAGGCGACCCCTAAGCCGTTAATTCTCAAGGCCCTTGACTTGGCGGTGGGGGAGACCTATAACCAGGGCCCGGAGTGTGGAAAACTTCTCCCTAACCATCCCGGGGGTTCATTGACACGCAACGAAAAGCGCAGATTCCACGGGTGCAGTTTCAGCGCTGTGCCCGAGGGTGTGGTTTTGCAAAGCACGGTTTTGGAACCTATGTATAACCAAGGGAGGTTTCCATGGGCACCACCGTAAAAGGGTCTGAGATTCTCCCCGAAACCCTGGATTTCTTTCAAGGAGATGAGCTCCGAGCCCGGGTATTCTTGGACAAGTACGCTCTGCGCGACCTGGAGGGCCATCTCCTGGAAAAAACTCCCCCAGAGATGTGGCGTCGGATCGCACGGGTCATGGCCTCGGCAGAGGAAGACCCCGAGAAGCGCGCCCTCTGGGAAAGGAACTTCTATTGGCTCCTGGAGGACTTCCGGTTCGTCCCAGGGGGACGGATCATGTTCGGGGCGGGCAACCCACGCCGGGTGACCATGCTCAACTGCTACGTGATCCCCATCAAAGAGGACTCCTTAGAGGCCATTTTTGAAGCGGCTAAGGAGGCGGCCCGCACCTACTCCTTTGGGGGCGGCGTGGGAACCGATATCTCTATCCTGCGACCCGCAGGGACCCCAGTGAACAATGCGGCCCTGTTTTCCACGGGTGCGGTGTCCTTCATGGATATCTTCTCCACCACCACGGGCACCATCGGCCAGCAAGGACGGCGGGGGGCCCTGATGATCACCATCAACGTAGACCACCCCGATGTGCTGGAGTTCATCCGCATCAAGGACGACGCCAAACGGCAACGGGTACGGTATGCCAACATCAGCGTGAAGGTTACCGATGAGTTTATGCACGCCGTGGAACGGGATGAGGAGTTTGTGCTGCGTTTTGAAAACCAGTGGGTAAAGCCCATCCGCAAGCGGGTGCCAGCACGTCAGATTTGGGACGAGCTGATCCAACATGCGTGGTCCAGCGCTGAGCCAGGCCTCCTCTTCTGGAGCACCGCGGAACGGTACTCCACCAGCCAGTACAATGGCATGGAGATCCTCACCACCAACCCTTGTTCCGAGATCCCCCTGGAGCCCTATGGTGCCTGCTGCTTGGGCAACATCAACCTTTCCCGATTCGTTCTGGACCCCTTCACAGACCAGGCCCGAGTGGATTGGGCCAACCTGGAACGGGCTGCCCGGTATGCCACCCGGTTTCTGGACAACGTTTTGACTGTGAATCGCGACAAGCACGCCCTTCGGGCGCAGTCAGAGGCCAGCATGCGGTCGCGTCGGATCGGTGTGGGGTTCACCGGCCTGGGCGACATGCTGGCCATGCTTCGGCTGAAGTACGATACCCCAGAGGCCATTGACTTTGTGGAACAGATGTTCCGCCGCATCAAGCACATCATCTATCGCACCAGCGCAGATCTGGCCATAGAAAAGGGCACCTTCCCGGCCTTTGACCGCGACAAACACTTCAATCAACCCTTCCTGCTGCGTATCCAGGAGGAAAACGAGGAACTCTTTGACTACCTGGTGAAACACGGTTTGCGGAACGTGGCCTTGATGACCGTGCCCCCGGTGGGGTCCGGTGCGCTCCTGGCAGGTACCACCAGCGGTATTGAACCCATCTTCAGCCTTTCCTATAAACGCCGGAGTGAATCCCTGAGCAAGGAGGAGTTCCGCGTATTCCATCCCCTGGTGAAAACCTACATGGAAACCTTCGGTATCAAGAACGAAGAGGACCTGCCGGACTACTTTGTTACAGCCCACCAGATTGACTACAAGATGCGGGTGCGGATGCAGGCGGCCATCCAGCGCCATATTGACCATGCCATCAGCAGCACGGTGAACCTGCCGCACGATGTCTCCAAGGAAACCGTGGGCTTGGTGT
The DNA here is from genome assembly GCA_964406105.1 of uncultured bacterium. Classification (GTDB taxonomy): domain Bacteria; phylum Hydrothermota; class Hydrothermia; order WGAB01; family WGAB01; genus WGAB01. The sequence continues at coordinate 31,779 of CAYOQK010000046.1, forward strand.
ATATGGAAGCCTGGAAGGCAGGGCTGAAGGGGATCACCGTCTACCGGGAGGGCAGCCGAGAAGGGATTTTGATCACCGAGGACTTTGAGAAAAAACAGCAGGCTCGTGAAGGTGATGGAGGGGCTACCGCCGTGACCACCCGGAACGGTCGCAGTTTCGTTCTTCCGGGCCACCTGATCCCTCGTCCCCGTAAGGACGAGGTCTCGGGCATCACGTACAAGTACAAAACCGAGATGGGCACCTCCTACATCACGGTCAACGAAGACGAGTACGGTCCCTTGGAGGTGTTCATCCACACCGGCAAACCGGGGTCTTCCCTTACCGCCATGAGTGAAGCGCTGGGACGGCTGGTGTCGCTGGCCCTTCGCTCCGGCGTGGACCCTGAGGCCATTGTGGATCAGCTGATCGGCATTAAGTCCAGCACACCGGTGCGACAACCGGATGGATCGGTGGTATTCAGCCTACCGGACGCCGTAGCCAAGGCCCTGTTGAAGTTCTTGAACCGGCAACGGGAGTCGCTGATGACCGCCGGAGGGCCGGGGGGGTCCAACGGCAGCGGCCTGATGCTGATCATTCCCCGAAACGGTGAAGGCAAGAAGGAAAAGAAATCCAACGGCCGAAGCCGCCAAGACTTTGACCTTTGTCCCAAGTGTGGAGGTCCCCTGATCTTTGAAAACGGCTGCTTTACCTGCCGTGAATGCGGCTACTCCAAGTGCGAATAGTGCGGGGCTGCCTTAAAATAGTGCCGAAAAACGGAGGTAGCCACCATTCTGGACCTTAAGTACCTGAGGGAACGCGCCGACGAACTCCGGGAGGGGCTCAAAAAGCGGGGGATGGACCCTGCCATTGTGGACCGGCTCCAGGAGCTGGACCGCCGGCGGCGAACCCTCCAAAAGGAACTGGACGATCTCCGGAATCTCCGCAACGCCAAATCCAAACTGGTAGGGCAGTACAAACGCGAGGGCAAAGACCCTTCTGCCATCATTGAAGAAGTCCGAAGCATCGGCGACCAGATCAAGGAACTGGAGGAAAAGAAAAAGGCTATTGATGCCGAATTCCAGCGCGAATGGGACCTGATCCCCAACCTTCCCCACGAGAGTGTACCCTTCGGCCTGGACGAAACCGGCAACCAGGTGGTCAGCACCTGGGGCGAACCCCGGACCTTTGATTTTGAGCCAAAGGCGCACTGGGATCTGGGGCCAGCCCTGGGCATCCTGGACTTTGAAGTTTCTGGCAAGATCTCCGGAGCCCGGTTCGTCACCTACAAGGGTGCAGGCGCCCTGCTGGAACGGGCACTGATCAACTTCTTCCTGGACGTACACACCCGAGAACACGGATACCAGGAGGTGTTTCCCCCTGTGCTCGTCCGGCCCGATACCATGTATGGCTCCGGGCAACTCCCCAAGTTTGAAGAGGAAATGTACTATGTGGAGCGTGACGACCTCTATCTGATCCCCACCGCGGAGGTGCCCCTGGCCAACTTACACCGGAACCAGATCCTTCAAGAAAAGGACCTGCCCCTGTACTACACCGCCTACACAGCCTGTTTCCGCCGAGAGGCTGGCTCCTATGGCCGAGACGTGCGGGGGATGATCCGACTACACCAGTTCAATAAGGTGGAACTGTTCAAATACACGCGCCCCGAAGACTCCTACGAGGAACTGGAAAAGATGCGGCGGGACGCCGAGACCATCCTCCAAAGGCTCCAACTCCCGTACCGAGTGGTGCTCCTCTGCTCCGGGGATATGGGCTTCGCCGCTGCTAAAACCTATGACCTGGAAGTATGGGCTCCTGGGCTGCAACGCTGGCTGGAGGTCTCCTCGGTATCCAACACGGAGGACTTCCAGGCACGCCGCACAAAAACCCGGTTCCGCCGCAAAGACGGCTCGGTGGAGTACGTGCACACCCTCAACGGTTCGGGGTTGGCTACTCCGCGGGTGTTCATCGCTCTTTTGGAAAACTACCAACAGGCCGATGGGTCTGTGATCATCCCTGAAGTCCTACGCCCCTACATGGGCGGAATGGAGGTTATTGAGCCCCGATGAAAACCACCATGCATCGCACCCTTGGGATCTCTTTGGTGCTGACCCTGGCCCTGGCGGGCTGTAGTCGCCAGGCCCTGCAAACGCCCAGCGCCGCGGGCCAGAGTTCCAACCGGTCCATCGCGGAATACCTGGATTCCATCCAGGTGCATCCCGCTGTACCGGGCTTAATCCAACCCATCTTCAACCGGGAGTACGTGCCGGCCCTCCACGAAGCCCTTCAGAACGCCACCAAAAGCATCCACATCTTCATCTTCACCTTCCGCTACTATCCCAACTACCCCCACGATGCCAACTCCGTGATCATCGGCGATCTGATCGCAGCCAAACAGCGGGGTGTAGACGTAAAGGTGATCATGGACTGCTCCTCCTGGAACCGCTCCAACACTTTGAAGAACAAGATGGTGGGCGACTCGCTGAAGAAGGTGGGCATTGAGGTGTACTACGATCCTGTGGACATCACCAGCCACGACAAGCTGGTGATCGTAGACGATTCCCTGGTATTCGTGGGTTCCCACAACTGGAGCTACTTCGCCCTGGAACGCAACAACGAAGCCTCGGTAAAGGTGGTTTCCAAAGAGGTGGCCCGGGCTTACGAGGAACACTTCCAGAGCGTACTTCGGTTGTCCACCCCCGAGGTGCCAGAGTACCTATTGCCCCGATGAACACCCTATTTCTCACCCTCTGGCTCATCGCTGGCAACCTGGTGCAGGTGGACATCGTGTTTACGGGGGAGATGGCCGGCCTGTTCCAGGTTCGGGAGGCACGCTGGATCAATCCCGACTTTCCTCCGCTCATTGGAGGTGCCGCTTCCCTCAAAACCTACTTGGACGAAGCACGAGCCGAGGCCCAAGCGCAAGGAGCTGCCTTTTTCCTGTTTGACGCTGGCGGTTCCCTGGGCGGCAACCTGATGGGCGAAGGTTCCCAGCCCCGGTGGACTGCAGGCATCATGAACCTCTTGGGGTACGACCTGAAAAACGTGGGAATCCGGGATCTCTACCGGGGCGGTAGTGGCCTCAAGGAAATGGCCCGAGTGGCGCGTTTCCCGATGATCTCCGCTAATCTCCGCAGCCGAGAGGACACCACCCGCCCTCCGGCCTATCTGCAACCGTATCGCATCTACGAGGTTCAGGGAATCCGCATCGGGGTTTTCGGCCTGATCACCGAGATGGCTCCGATTTTCCTGCTGCTGCACCATCAAAAGCCCTTTTACTTCGCCCGGGATGTGGAAACCGCCCAAAGGATGGTCCAGGAACTTCGGCAGCAGGGGGTAGACTTCATCATCGCCCTCACCAACCTGGGTGTGTCCCGAGACACCATGCTGGCCCGCAGGGTTCCTGGCATTGACCTGATCCTGGGGAGCTTTGATGGACGGGGCATGCGCGAGGCTTACGAGGACCCGGTGAACCACACCATCGTGGTCCGCACCTACAGCGGCCTCTCCGATGTGGGCAGGGTACGCCTGTTCTTTGACTCCGAAACCCACACATTGGTGCGCTACGAGTATGAGGAAACATCCCTCTTCGTAGACCGCTACCCTCCGGATCCAGACCTGCTACAGGTGGTAACCCGCGGGCTGGCCCCCCGAACCCTGGCTCCGGTGCGGGCGCGCCGCGCTGAACCTTGAACATCCAGGGGCCTTCGGGGCCCCTACCGCGGAATCCAGGAGGTGTCTATGGAGCCTACCCTGTTCGGTTCTCCCGATGTGGAAGCCTTTCGGCAATGGCTCCGGGAGAACAAGTCCTTTGAACTCAAAGAGAAGCTGATGACGGAGCAGGAGGCCATCTCCCGCTTCGTCAAGGACGGCGATTACATCGGCTTTGAACTATACGCCACGGTACGCTGCCCCATGTCGCTGGTTCGGGAGCTCGTGCGCCAAGGGAAAAAACGCTTGGGCGTTCTCGGACAAGGGCTTCAAGAGGTGGACTTCCTGCTGGCGGCTGGACTGGTGGATCGCATGGACATCACCTACGTGGGCTATGAGGTGTATGGACTCTCGCCCATCCTCCGACGGGCAGTGGAACAGGGAAAGGTGAAAACCGCAGAGTGGTCTAACGGAGCCATCGCTTGGCGGCTCAAGGCCGCTGCCATGGGAGTCCCCTTTATCCCTGTCCGCAGCATGTTGGGCAGCGACATGCTGAAAACCAACGGCGCCCACGTCATGAAGGACCCCTATACCGGCATCCAGGTGGTGCTTCTCCCTGCCATCGTACTGGACGTGGGTTTTATCCACGTACACCGGGCAGATCCCTATGGCAATGCTCAGATAGACGGCATTTCCGGCTTTGCCATTGAGTTGGCCCGCGCATCTAAACGGTTGATCATCAGTGCCGAGGAGATTGTGGATCCCGAGGAGATCCGGCGATACCCGGAACGCACCGTGATCCCCTATTTCCTGGTGGACGCGGTAGTCCACGCCCCCTTCGGCTCCCATCCCGGGGAAATGGCGTATCTCTACGACCGCGATGAGCCCCACCTGAGGATGTACATGGAGATGATCCGCACTGAGGAGGGCACCCAGCAGTACCTTCAAGAGTACGTGTACGGCCCCAAGAACCACGAGGAATACATTGAACGGGTAGGCGGGTGGGGCCGAATGAAGGTCCTGGCCAAATTGGGGGTGAAACGATGAAACCCGAGTACTCTCCCACAGAACTCTTGATTGTGCTGGCTGCCCGACTGTTTGAGGATAACACCAGTGCCTTTATTGGCACCGGAATCCCCATGCTGGCCGCTTCCTTGGCACGCAAACTGTACACGCCCAACTTGGTCCCCATCTTTGAGTTTGGTGGTGTGGGTTCTCAACTCCAACAGTTACCTCGGGCGGTAGGCGAGGCACGCACCTTTGACCGCGCAGTCTGGGCCGCTGGCATCTGCGACATCATGGAAACTGCCCAACGAGGCCTGGTGGAGTACGGTTTCCTGGGTGCAGCCCAAATTGATCCCTACGGCAACCTGAACACCACGGTGATCGGCCCCTACGAGCATCCCAAGGTACGGTTGCCCGGATCTGGTGGAGGCAACGACGTAGGAAGCCTCTGCTGGCGAACAGTTATCCTCATGAAACACGAAGCCAAACGCTTCGTGGAACGCGTGGATTTCCTGACCACAGTGGGCTACTACCGAGGGGGCGATACCCGCTACACCGAGGCCGGACTGCCCAAGGGGTCGGGGCCGTATCGGGTGGTCACCAACCTGGCCGTTTTGGGGTTTGACGAGGAAACCAAGCGCATGAAACTCCTCGCCCTTAACCCTGGGGTCACCGTGGACGATGTGGTCCAGAACACCGGCTTTGAACTCCTGATCCCCGACGATGTGGACGAGAATCCTCCTCCCACCGAAGAGGAGCTCCGGGTGCTGCGAGAGGAAATTGACCCCGAAGGGTTCTACTTGACCACCACCGAAGGACGGATCCTGGATATCCTCCAGTGCACGAGTCCTCACGGCGATCCCGTAACCGTGGCGGTGCATCGGAACCGGCAGGGCCGGATTGTGGCCATCGTAGCCTGTGATCGGGCAGATACGCCGGCAGCCTGTCGTGCCCTCTGCCCACATTTGCTGAAATAACGTTCCAGCGCCGGGGATCCTTTGCATCGGCTCAAAAAGGCCGTACCTTTAAAGCACGATGATGAACATTGCCCGGATTCTGCGGAGCTTTGAGAAGCTGGATCCCGCCACACGCGAAGCCTTTACCATTCTGGTAGAGGAGCTCCAGCGGGCCCAGGCAGCCATCATTACCCGATAAGAGTTTCTGGACTTTGCCCGCACCACCCAGGAGAACTTTGACCATCTTTGGAAGGCCCTCCACGAACTCACCCAACGTGTCAACCAACTGGCTCAGCGCATGGACGAACTCACTGAACGTGTCAATCGGTTGGCCTAACGCATGGACCAGCTCACCGAGCGGATGGACGAGCTGACTGAGCGGGTCAATCAGCTGGCCGAGGCCCAACGCCTTACCAAAGAACGGCTCCAGAAACTGATCGGCGACCACCGGAAAACACGAGAGCACCTTCAAGGGCTCTCAGACACCCTGGGGTATGTGCTGGAAGATCGGGCGCTGCGGGGGCTTCCCAAGATCCTCAAAGAACGGTACGGGCTGGAGGTGGTGGGGGCTCTCCGACGAACCCATCTCCGAAGGGGCAACCGCTACATAAAGGTCAATATCTACGGCGAGGTACGCCGCAACGGAGAAAGCCTTATCCTCATCGGCGAGGCCAAATCGCGGATCAGCAAACGTGCCGTGGACGCCTTTCTTAAAAAGAGTCAGCAGGTGGGCGGTAAGCAGGTGCGGGTGTTCGTGGGGTACCTGATCCCTCCTTCCCTGGAACCTTATCTGCAGGAGCACGGCATCCTGTACATCCCCTCCTACGAACTCCCTCTGGCGTAGGCAAGGGGCCTGGTGGCGTCCCTTGCCGCCGTATAATTGACCCACCATGGGAATCCTGGAGTACATCCGTAGCCCCGAAGACCTCAAGCAACTCCCCATAAACCGCCTGCCCAAATTGGCGGAAGAGATCCGAGAGTTCCTCATTGATGTGGTCTCAGAGCACGGTGGCCACTTGGGAGGCAACCTGGGAGCAGTGGAACTCATCATTGCCCTGCATTACGTGTTTGACTCCCCCCACGACAAACTCATCTTTGATGTAGGACACCAAGCCTATGCCCATAAGGTGCTCACGGGCCGACGGGAACGTATGCCCACCATCCGCCAGTACGGCGGGCTCTCGGGCTTTCTGGTTCGCACCGAGAGCCCCCACGACATCTTCGGTGCTGGCCATGCATGCACCTCCTTGTCTGCGGCCTTAGGCTTGGCCCTGGCCCGGGATCGTAAGGGGGAAACCTACGACGTGGTGGCCATCATCGGCGATGGTGCCCTTACCGGCGGAATGGCCTATGAGGCACTGAACAACATCGGCAAACTCCAGCCTAACCTCATCATCGTGCTCAACGACAACGAGATGTCCATTGACGAAAACGTGGGCGCTATCCCCGAGTATCTGAACCGCCTAAAGACCTCTCGCCTGTACAACCGTCTCAAGGATGACGTGTGGAACCTCTTGGGCAAACTGCCCGCTCAAGGGCTGAGCCAGCGGGCTCGCGACCTGGCCCGACGCATTCGGGAATCCCTGGAAAACCTAATGGTGCCCACCATCCTGTTTGAAGAACTGGGGATCCGGTACTTTGGCCCGGTGAACGGCCACGATATCCCTCAACTGGTGCGATACTTGCAGCGAATTCGGGAAATCCCAGGGCCCAAACTGCTGCACGTGCTCACAGAAAAGGGGCGGGGGTACCCACCCGCTTTGGAAAACAAAGAACTCTTCCACGGCTTGGGTCCCTTTGAGAGGGAAACCGGTAAACCCCTCAAAAAACCAGGCCCCCCCTCCTACAGCTCGGTGTTTGGACAAACCCTGTTGAAACTTGCGGAACAGGACCCTACTGTGGTGGGCATCACCGCCGCCATGCCCCTGGGCACCGGGCTCCATCTCCTGCGGGACCAATTTCCCGACCAGTACTTTGATGTGGGTATCGCAGAACAGCACGCCGTAACCTTTGCCGCTGGGCTCGCCCTCGGAGGACTCAAACCCTTTGTTGCCATTTACTCCACCTTCCTACAGCGGGCCTTTGACCAGGTGATCCACGATGTGGCACTGCAAAAACTGCCCGTACGATTCGCCCTGGACCGTGGGGGTCTGGTGGGGGCCGATGGTCCCACCCATCACGGTGTGTTTGACCTCTCCTACCTCCGGATGATTCCTCACCTGGTGGTGATGGCCCCGCGGGACGAGGCTGAACTGGTGCGCATGATCTACACCGCCTATCACTACGAGGAGGGGCCCATCGCTTTCCGGTTTCCCCGAGGACGAGGCTTGGGGGTTCCTCTGCCAGAGCATCCCGAGCCCCTGGAAATCGGCCGATGGGAGGTTCTCCGGGAAGGTGGCGAGGTGGCCATCCTGGCCGTGGGCCCCTTCGTGGCCACAGCCCTTCAAGTGGCAGAACAATTGGAACGCCCAAATCTGGCGGTGGTGGACGCCCGATTCATCAAACCCCTGGACGAAGAACTGCTCCGCCAACTCCTCCGCCAGGGGCTTCGGGCCTTGATCACCATGGAAGAAAACGTCCTCGCTGGCGGTTTCGGCTCGGCGGTGTTGGAGTTTTTGGCTCAAGAAGGCGTCGCCCTTCCGGTGCTTCGCTTCGGCTTACCGGATGCCTTTGTGCCCCACGGCGACCGTGCCCTGCTGCTCCAAGACCTGGGCCTGGTGCCTGAGGCCATGACGCAGCGCATCCGCGCCTTCCTCAAAGCCCATGCTCTGTGAACGGTGCAACCTGAGGCCTGCCACCCAAAGGGTGGTGGAAGTGGTGGCTGGTAAACGCCGGGAATGGCACTTATGCGAAGAGTGCGCCACAGAGGTGGCCTACGGACTGGTCGCCACCGAACCCCAGGAAACCCAGGCCGAACCCGAATCCCCCTCTGCGCCACCTCCAGGGGCTACGCTCCGATGCCCCACCTGTGGTCTCACGTACCGAGAATTCCTCAAAACCCTCCGCTTCGGCTGTGCTGACTGCTACACGGCCTTCGCCGAAAACCTCCAAGTTCTCCTAAAAGAGCTCCATGGGGATTACCGTTACCGGGGTCTTCCGCATCACCCCCATCCTCAAAAGGAACAGTGGGTTCAAGAACTTGCGCGTCTCCACGACCTCTTGGAAACCGCTGTCTTGGAGGAGGATTTTGAGCGGGCTGCGGAACTCCGCGATCAAATCCAAACCCTCCTGGAGCAATTGGGATGGAAGACCGCATCCGAAAACAGGTAGAACAAATCCCGGCTTGGTTACAAACCACTGGGGAGTACCCCGAGATCGTCCTCAGTAGCCGGGCCCGGCTGGCCCGAAACCTCTCCCCTTTCCGCTTCTCCGCCAAGGCCACCCCCGAAGACCGGGAAGAGGTCCGCAATTTCGTGCTGGAGCGACTCCGACTTTACCCGGAATTTGATCGTTTGCACGTGCTGGAGGTCCAAACCCTGAGCGACTTGGCCCGCCAGGTGTTGGTGGAGCGTCACCTGCTTACCCGCGATGCCCTTAAGCATCCAGAGCACACCGTGGTGCTCTATGAAGCCGATGAATCCTTGGCCCTGCTCATCAACGAAGAGGACCATTTACGGGTGCAGGTGCTGGCCAATGGCTTAGCCCTGAGCACCGTTGCCCAAAGGATCCAGCGCCTGGGCGAGATCCTGGGGCTCCTGTTGCCCCTGGCATATCACCCCGAGTTCGGCTACCTCACCTCCTGCCCCACCAACACTGGGCTGGGGCTTCGGTTCTCCGTACTGATGCACTTGCCTGGATTGGTGCTCTCCAAACGCCTCACCGACCTGGTCAAACTCCTGGCCCGGACCCGCAACAGCATTCGCGGGCTATACGGCGAGGGCAGCGAAATCCTGGGCAACCTGTTCCAGATTTCCACCACCCAAAACCTGGGGCTTTCTGAGGAGGAACTCCTGTTGACCTTTCAGGACACGGTTCACGAGATCATCCGCTTGGAGCAGGAGGCTCGGCAGCAGTTGGAACAGGAGTCACCGGAACTGTTGGACGATCGCATTCAGCGCGCCCGCGCCCTGCTGGAGAACGCGCGGTTAATCTCCTTTGAGGAAACTGCACGGCTCACCTCGGCCCTCCGGTTAGGCGTAGGGTTGGGCCGGATTTATGACGTGAGGATCCAAACCCTCAACGAGATCCTGCTCTATGCCCAACCCGGCCACCTCCAGGTACTCTTTGGCCACGACATGGAACCCCGAGAGCGGGATTTAAGACGCGCCACGTACATCCGCACCAAACTCCAAACTGAAGGAAGCGAGCCATGAACGCTAAAAAGCGTCGCTTCTACCTGGTGTCTACCTCACCCAGACGGGCGGAGATCCTTCGTCGTTTCGGCTACGCCTTTGAACTCTTGCCCCCTCGCGAAGAGCGTGTGGAGATCCGACACCCCAACGACACCCTTCGCGCGGCTTTGGAAAAACTCCCCCGTCGGCGGGGCCCTGGGGTGTACCTGGCAGCCGACACCATGGTGTTTGTAGGCCACGAACCCCTGGGCAAACCCGAAACCTTAGAGCAGGCACGGGAATATCTGAAGAAACTGTCGGATCGGGTGCACCGGGTGGTCACCGGTTACGCCATCGCTGCCCACCCCGAAAACCAGATTCTCAGCGGTACGGTGGTCACGGAGGTGTACTTTGGCCCCCTGGGAGAACCCGAGTTGGATCTTCTCCTCCAGCATGGGGCTCCGCTGGACAAAGCCGGGGCCTACGGGATCCAAGGGATGGCTGGCTTGTTCATCCGATACCTTCGGGGGTCCTATTACAACGTTGTGGGGCTGCCCATTGAGATCCTCTATCCCCTGCTCAAGGCCTTGGGGGTCGTGCCGACGCGTCGGCCTGGGGTTTCCGAAGCTCCTGAAGAAGAATCCCCGCAAGGATGAAGGCCAGGCCCCAGAGGGTCCCAGACGCCAAAGGCTCTTTCAGGATTCCGCGGATCCACAGCAGGGAAAGCACGGGGGTAAGGTACACCCAGGTATTCGCGCGGGCCACCGTGGATGCCCGTTGCAGAGCCCGGAGCCACACCAAGAAGGTCACCCCCATTTCAAAGAGGCCCACGTACACTGCAGGCCCCCAAAGGTGCCAACGAAGGGGTGGCACTGGCACTCCGGAAGCCACCATCCAAAGGGACGTGTATCCAAAGCCAAAGGCGAAGTTCCAAAAGAGTTTGGCAACCGGAGGCCTCGGGTCCTTGAGGTTCAATAGCCAATAGACTCCCCAAATCCATGCACTACCCAGGGCCAGGGTCATGCCGACGGGGTTTCCAAAACGCAGTGCCAGGGGCTGGCCACGGGTGGCCACCCACACCACCCCCAGAAATCCCATCAGCAGAGCCAAGGCATCGCGTCGCGTAAAGGGCCGGCGGAGCCCCACGGCTGCCAGCACTGTGAGCACCAAGGGCCAGGTGTAGTTGAGCACCAACGCCTCCTGGGCGGGCAAGCGTCGGTATGCCTGGAACAACACCAGGTAGTACAAAAAGGGGTTGAGCAATCCCAGGAACACCGAAGGTCTCCATGGTTCTCGCCTTTCTTTCCGCCTCTTTGTAGCCACCCGTGCCACCCCAAGCACGAGGGTTGCGGTGCCAGAAGCGATCCAAAGGAGCTGCACTTCGGTGAGGCCTCGCAGGGCAATCTTAAAGGCCGTGGCGACGGTGGACCAAAGGAGCACGGCTAAGCCGGCATAGATCATCGCCAAAACTCCAGCACAGTGTTGAGCACCTGCTCCACCTTGAGGCTCCGCAGGCACTGAAGGGTGCCGAATCGGCAGGGGCGCTCACCGTGCAAACTGCAGGGTCGGCATCCCAAACGGGGGTTTTCCACCACCCTTACCGGGGCAGGTCCTTGGGGGCGGAATCCAAAGGCTGGTACCGTAGGGCCGAAGAGCACCACCGTGGGTACTCCAGAGGCCGAAGCCACGTGGGCAGGGCCGGAATCATTGGAGACCGCCACTGTGGCCCGCTGTACCACGGCAATCATCTCTCGCAAGGAGGTTTGCCCGGTGAGGTTCACGCCCACAAAGGCCGGCTGGCGGCGGATCCCCACGGTAACCACGGGGATTCCGCGTCGCTCCAGCTCCTGGGCCAAGGATCTGAAGCCGGGCCACTCCCGAGTGGGATACACGGCTTCGGGGGCCAGTACCACGTACCGATGGGGCAGGGGGAAACGAGAAGGCATCGGCTGCATCATCAAACGGGGTTGGGGCAGCGGGTGGGCAATCAGGCCTGCTTTGACCAGAGGTTCCAGGTAACGGCGATACACTGGCACCTCGCGGAGTGGCCAGCGAAACCAGAGATGGAGCCGCCTTTGAAGGCTGGCTTTGCGGATATGGAGCCTTCGTTGGGCTCCACTCTGCCACAACAGCCAGTGGGTTAAGGGCTTCCGGTGGAGATCTACGGCCACATCAAAGCCTTCGGAACGCCATTGACGGACGAGGCCTCGCAGGTGTTCCCAGGAAGCCCCCGGTTCTATCGGCCAGATCCGAGCCACCCGAGGATCTGCGGCATAGAGGTCCTGGAACGGTGCGTACAGGGCCAAATGGACCTCATGTCCTGGAAGCCCCTCCAGTACAGCGCTGACGTATACCAGATCTCCCAAGGCGGAGAGGCGGATCAACAGGATTTTCATAGAGCATCAGGGGGCCACAGGGGCAACTCCTCCACAGCGGCACAGCGTCCCGGCCGGCCTTTCAGCCAAAACCGCGGAGGGTGTGGCGGCCGGGAACGTTGATCTTGATCCTTGGGAGTAGATGCCGCCCATATCCGAGGAGCCAACCATGCCACTGCCAACCCCTGAGCCATCCACTTGAGGAACTCCCTGCGCGTCATGCCAGAATTATATGCCTGAGCGTATAATTTCCCGAAGACCCGAGGGAGGTGACATCCATGGATTTCCTGAAGGAACTGCGCTACACCCTGGAAGCGGCTTTGGCAGTGGCCAAAGATGTGGCCGAAACCGCTGTCCAAAAATCCAAGGAAACGGCCTCGGTGGCCAAACTCCGGCTGGAGATCGCCCGCCGCAATCGGGAGATGATCCAAGAGTTCACAGAGCTCGGGATCCGTACCTATGAGCTGCTCAAGGCAGACCAAGGCGAGAGCATCCCCGACGACCCCCGGATCCGGAGCGCCATAGACCACATTGACGAGCTCAAACGAACCATTGACGCGCTGGAAGAGCAGATCCGACAAGAGAAAAAGGAATCGGAGGGTGAGCACGCCGAAGAGGCTGCCTAAGGTCGTCATCGTCGGGAAGGTCAACGCCGGGAAATCCACCCTGTTCAACCGGCTGATTCGGAAACCGCTGGCGGTCACCGCCGCCACCCCCGGCGTAACCCGGGATCGTTTGCGAAAACCCGTGCAATGGGGAGGGGTGACCTTTGAGCTGGTGGACACCGGCGGGCTGTATCCCCCCAACGAGGACGAGATCTTTGAGCGCGTTGTCCAACACATTCAGCAGGAGGTGGCTGAGGCGGATCTGGTGCTTTTCCTGGTGGATCTCAAGGAGGGGCTGACTCCGTACGATGAAGAGATCGCCCGGTGGCTTCGCCGCATGGGCCGCCCCGTGCTCCTGGTGGGTAACAAGGCGGATGTCAAACGCAAAGACCCCTTAGAGTTCCTCAAATTGGGATACGGCGAGCCTTTGCAGATTTCCGCTGAGCACAACCAAGGCATCACCTACCTTCTGGACACGGTGGTGGAAACCTTGGGACGTCTCGGCAGAGTCAAGGCAACACCGGAGCCTCCCCAGAATCTGATCCGGGTGTCTATCTTGGGCCGGCCCAACGTGGGGAAGTCCTCGCTGCTCAACGCCCTGGTGGGCCAAGAGATCAGCGTGATCTCGGACATCCCGGGCACCACCCGCGACGCCGTGGACTTCATCCACGAGCCCTTCCTGTTCGTAGACACCGCTGGGCTGAAACGCAGGTACACCGACGATCTGGAGTACTTCGCCGCCGTCCGCACTGAGCGATCTCTCCACTTCGCCGAGGTGGTCATTGTGGTGCTGGATGTGTCGCAACCCATCACCCGGATGGACAAGCGCATCATCGGCCTGGCCGTGGAAGAAGGCAAGGGGATCGTTGTCGCCCTCAACAAGGCCGATCTGTTGTCTTCCAAGGCCCGCCGCGAGAAGTTCCCAGAGGTCCAGCAGGAGCTGGAGTTCGTGGACTACGCTCCAAAACTCTTCACCTCCGCGGTTACCGGTGAGGGCATAGATTACCTGAAGGATGTGCTCGTACGCGTGCATCAGGAACGGAAAAAGAGGATCCCCAAGGCCGAGTTGCTGCAGTTCTGGGATGAAGTCTTGGAGCAGCACACACCGCCGGCCCGCGTCAGCCGATTCGTCCCCCTGCGATGGGAACCACCGGAGTTCCTCTTGGAAACTGTAGACCGGGACATGCCTGGCCACTTCGTGCGGTTTTTGGAGAAAAAACTGCGTGAACGCTTTGGCTTTTGGGGGGTACCCATCCGATGGACCCTGCGAAGGAAACGGAAAAGGCGCCCTTAGGGCGTTTCGTGTTCTTTGGATCCGGAGACCTGGCCTACCTCGTGCTGGAAGAACTCCTGCGCCGGGGATACCGCCCCGTCCAGGTCGTCACCACCCCCGACCGTCCCCGAGGCCGGGGGCGTCGGCTCCGCCCGGGACCGGTCAAGGAACTCGCACAACGGGCACAGATCCCGGTACTCCAACCCGAACGGCTGAAAGAGGCCTCTTTCCTCCATGCTTTAAAGGCCATCGCTCCTCGGTATCTGGTACTCACAGACTACGGGAAGATCCTGCCTGCAGCAGTGCTCAGGATTCCAGAACGCTTGGCTCTAAACCTTCATCCCTCGCTTCTGCCACGGTACCGCGGCGCAGCCCCTGTGGAACGAGCCCTGATGGAGGGCGCGGAAGAGATCGGCCTCAGTATCTTGGTGATGGAGCCTAAGGTGGACGCTGGCCCGGTGCTGCTCCAGGACCGGCTCCCGGTGCCCGAGGGGGCCACCAAGGGCGACCTGCTGCCTGAGATTGCCCAACGAGGTGTGGCTCTCCTGCTCCAAGCCGTGGAAGGCTACGAGCGAGGCGAAATTCACCCCCAACCCCAGCCCGACACCGGCGTCTCCTATGCCCCCAAGATCCAACCGGAGGAGACCTGGCTGGATCTCTCTTTGCCAGCACAAGTCCTGGCTCGGCGAGTACGGGCATTGTCCCCCAAACCCGGGGTGCGGGTGCTTTTGGACGGCCGGGTGGTTCGTATCCTGCGGGCAAGGGCAGAGGAAACCCGCCAGGTGCCTCCAGGGCAGGTACTCGTGGAAGGGCACCGACTGTTCCTGGGCACCTCCCAGGGGGCTCTGGAGATCCTGGAACTCGTACCTGCCGGCAAACGGGCTATGACAGCCCGGGACTTCCTTCTGGGGCACCGGCCCAGAAGGGCCACCACACCTCCCCATGAGCCCACCCCTTAGCCGCAACCGGAACTTCCTCTTCCTGGCAGCGGCCAACCTGGTTTCCCAGTTTGGAGATCGGCTTACCCACATGGGGCTCATCGCCCTCGTGGCCCAACTAAAGCCCCGCAGCGCCCTGGCCTTCAGCACCCTGGCCCTGTTCTTTGCTTTGCCTGTAATCCTTTGGGGCCTGCCCTCGGGGTACCTGGCCGACCGGGTTTCCCGAAAAACCCTGCTCCTTCTGGGGGATGCAGCGCGGCTGGCACTCCTCGCCCTGCTGGCGATCCGGGTTTTCCACCGGGATCTTAGCCTTCCCCTGCTGTACGGCTTCGTGTTCTTCGTGTTCCTTTTCGGCGCCATGTTCAACATCTCTCGGAACGCCCTGATTCCCGAGCTGGTGGGCCCTGCCCAACTGCTCCGTGCCAATGCCCTCCTCACACTGATTGCCCGGGTGGCCACCGTGTCGGGTACTGTCCTGGGAGGTATCCTCGTAGATCGGCTCGGTGCAGCCCCTGCCTTTGGGATCAACGCCCTCACCTATGGCCTGAGTTTCGGGCTGGTGCTGGGAATCCATCCCCCTGCGCTCCAGCGCTCCCCAGAAAGGAGAGCCCCAGGGAGAACCCTTCGCGAAGGCCTCCAGGAGGCCGTGCACAATCCCCCGGTGCGGGCAGTGCTCCTGACAGTGGTCTTCCTGGCCTTCCTGGCCTCGTTGTCCTACACGCTCCTGGTGCCCTACGTGCAGCAGTGGAGAAGGTTAGGCACCGAAGGCGTGGGGATCCTGGGCGGTCTCCTGGCGGCAGGCATGTTCCTGGGGGCAGCCTTTACCGGGGTGGGCATCAAGGATGCATGGGCCCCCTGGGTGCTGGCCCTGGCCTTCGGGATCCTGGGCCTGGGGGTGGCAGCAGTGCCCCAGGTGCATCACCCTGAGGTGCTTTACGGGGGCACACTGCTCGCCGGTGGCCTGGCGGCTGTTGTGGCCATCCTCCAGGACACCCTTCTGCAGAAGCACGCTCGGAACGAGGCCCTCGGAAAGGTCTTTGGCCTAAAGGAAATCCTGTTGAGTGGCGTGTTCCTGCTGAGTTCCTTTGGGCTGGCCAGTCTCGCAGATCTGTGGGGCATGGAGCCCACCCTTCTCGTTGCAGGGCTTCTGCTCCTCACCCTGGGAGCGGTAACCCTCCCCCTGTGCTTGAGGGCCGGATGTGGGCGGCGCCTATTTCCGGAGTGAACTCAGGGTTTGGTCAATTCGGCGGATCCCCTCCACGATGTCCTCGTCGGCGGCGGCAAAGGAGATCCGGAGATGACCCTCGCCGCTGGGTCCGAAAAAGGTACCCGGCAATACGGAAACGTGGGCCTCTTCCAAGAGTTTCATGGTGAGCTCGTGGGATGTGAGCCCCACCTTTTCAAAGCGTGGGAACAGGTAAAAGGCACCTCCTGGAGGAAACGCCTGCAGGTTTTGGGACTCCTCCACCGCCTTCAGGATCAGGTTTCGGCGACGACGGAACGCCTGGATCATCTCCTCCACGGGCTCCTGGGGCCCCAAAAGCGCCTGCACAGCGGCGTATTGAGCAAAGGAAGGGGCACAGGACACGTTGTTGGTGATCATCTTCACGATGGCCTTGATCAGGTGTCGGGGGAACAGGCCATAGCCCAAACGCCACCCCGTCATGGCAAAGGCTTTGGAAAACCCATCAATGAACACGATGGGGCCGTCGTCGTCCCAGTAGTCCATCACCGAGGCAAAGGCCTCATCGTACACCAAACGGGAGTAGATCTCATCCGAGATCACGTAGATGTCCCGTTGGCGAGCCAAATCTACAATGGCCTTTAGACGATCCGGATGGGTCACAGCACCGGTGGGGTTGCTGGGAGAGTTGAGGATGATCGCCACGGTTTTCTCCGTGATCAACCGACTGATGGCGTCAGGATCGGGCTGGAAACCATCGGCTTCCCGGAGCAGATAGGGGACGGGGCGACCATCGGCCAACCGGATCAAGGAGGGATAACTCATGTAGCCGGGTTCGGGGTACAGCACCTCGTCGCCAGGGTTCACAATGGCAAACAGGGTGTACAGGATGGCTGGTTTTGCCCCCGGGGTCACGGCGATTTGCGACGGATCCACGCGGACACCCTTCCGGCGATACTCGTACTCGGAAATCGCTTCCCGAAGCTCAGGCACCCCTTGGGGAAGGGCGTAATGGGTTTTGCCCTCCAACATTGCCCGGTACGCAGCCTCTACAATGTGTTTCGGTGTGGGAAAGTCGGGCTCTCCCACCTCCAGATGAATCACCTCAACCCCTTGGGCCCTCAGAGCCTCGGCCTTGGCAAACAGATCAAAGGAGGAAACCCCCAAACGGCTCACCCGTTCCGAGATCCCGTGCTTCATGTTGGCTATTATACGGGCGTTGCCCAAAACCTCGGCTTCTCTGCCCTGTTCCAAGGTTCGGGAAAGTGCCCTTGCCTTGTTCAGGGCAGCCCGGTTAGGCCAGCCGCTCCAGGATCAAAGCCGGCCGGGCTACAGGCTCGGGTGAAATCTGAACAGCCGTTTCCAAGAGTCTTCGGGCCTGGGCCAGGCGCTCGGGATCGTTGGCCCGGAGTTCCAAGACTGGTTCCCCAGCCTGCACGGGGTCGCCCACCTTCTTAAACACCCGGAGCCCCACGGCAGGGTCAATCTGGTCCTCCTTGGTGAGCCGGCCAGCGCCCAACACCGTGGCGGCCATGCCGATGGCGTAGGTGTCGTAGGCGGCCACGTAGCCGGTGGTCGGTGCAGGCCAAGGTTCCTGGTATCGGGTTTGAATGAACTCCGGCTGGAGGACGGCCTCGGGGTCACCGCCCTGGTATCGCACCATCTCCTGCCACTTGGCGTAGGCTTGGCCGGAGGCCAGGGCTTGGTCCACCTGCCGGCGAGCCTCCTCTGGAGAACGGCCGGCAAGCATCAGCATTTCCACCGCCAAGGCCTTGGTGAGCTCGGTGGTATCCTGAGGACCACGGCCCTGCAGGATCTCCACGGCCTCCACCACTTCCAGCGCGTTTCCCACGGCCCAGCCCAGAGGCTGATCCATGTTGGTGATCAGGGCCACCACCTGTTTTCCCATGCCCTTTGCGATCTTCACCATGCTCTGGGCCAAGGCCTGCGCATCCTCGTATCGCCGCATAAAGGCGCCAGACCCTGTTTTTACATCCAGCACCAAGGCATCAATGCCCTCGGCCAGTTTCTTGGAAAGGATGGACGAGGTGATCAGAGGAATGCTGGACACCGTGGCCGTGACGTCACGCAGAGCGTACAGCCGCCGATCTGCAGGTGCCAGTTCGGCCGTTTGCCCGATGATGGCCACCCCCACGGTGCGCAAGGCATCCTTGAACTCCTCTACCGAGAGGTCGGTACGGTATCCAGGGATGGCTTCCAGTTTGTCCAGGGTGCCGCCAGTGTGCCCCAAGGCACGGCCCGAAATCATGGGCACCACCACACCCAGAGACGCCACCAGGGGCGCGAGGGGTAACGAGATCTTGTCTCCCACTCCACCGGTGGAATGCTTGTCTACCTTGACCCCAGGCAGGTCCGAGAGATCCAGCACTCTGCCACTTTCCATCATGGCCCGGGTGAGGGCCACGGTTTCCCGATCGTTCATGCCGCGGATGTAGATCGCCATGAGCAGGGCTGCAATCTGGTAGTCGGGCAAGGAGCCGTCGGTTACCCCTTGCACGAAGAATCGGATCTCCTCGTCGTTCAAGGGCAATCCGTCGCGTTTCTTGGCAATCACCTCTTTGAAAACCATGGCGAAACTCCTTGTTTTTCAGCGGAACACAGGCATTATACGAGGCATCGCAGGGATCGTAAAGGTTGCAGGAATTTCCGATCCGTCGGCCTATAATTAACGCTATGAACGCCAAGGACCAGGAACGTCAGAGCCC